>JAFNAV010000111.1 GCA_017860345.1 Bacteroidota bacterium
AAAAATTAATTAATTTCTTTATGACGATGTTTCGTACAAGCGATTTATTTTAGAGCATATCCAATGGCCAAACTAAACATTCATAAACGGGAACTTAAGCTGATGGGCAACCATTTTGAAATATCGGTTGTGGCGGCCGATGCTTTTTGGGCGCGACAACGGATAGAAGCCGGCGTAAAAGAAATCAGGAGGATTGAAGCTCTTCTGACAACTTTCAGCGACCAGAGCGAAACCAATAAAATCAACGAAAATGCGGGTATACGGCCAGTGGTTGTAAGTCAGGAAATTATCGACCTCATTATGCGGGCTAAAAAAATATCAGACGTAACTCAGGGTGCTTTTGATATTAGTTACGGGTCGGTGGACAAAAGCTTATGGAACTTCGATACACACATGACCGCGCTTCCGGATAAGAAAACAGCCAAAAAAAGCGTAAGGCTCATCAATTATAAAAACATTGAAGTCGATTCGGCTAACCATACTGTGTTACTTAAAGAAAAAGGAATGCGTATAGGTTTTGGCGGAATAGGAAAAGGTTATGCCGCCGAGATGGCCAAATTGGTTATGAAACGTATGGGTGTGGAGAGTGGTGTGGTCAATGCCTCGGGCGATTTAACAGCCTGGGGTACACAGCCCAACGGTATCCCGTGGACAATTGGTATAGCTAACCCAAACCTGGCACGGGAGATTTTTTCGTATATGAATATTACCGATATGGCGGTGGCAACATCGGGTAATTACGAGAAATATGTTATGATTGACGGCAAACGATACTCGCACACCATCGACCCTAAAACGGGTTTGCCCGTGAGCGGTATCAAGAGTGTTACCATCATATCGTCCAACGCCGAAGTGGCCGATGCTATGGCTACCCCTGTAACCATAATGGGGGTTAAAGCAGGGCTGCACATGATTAATCAGATAAAAAATATCGAAGCCATCATCGTTACCGACGATGATAAGCTGTTCACATCAAAAAACTTCAATCTGATCAGGTGAAAGCAAATTTTTCAACTCCTGATTCGTATAAATAATTATTTAACTCAATAGTTTATAGATGAAAAAGTTTAAACAAATCATGCTCTTTTTACTTGCGACTTTAGCATTTACTTCGTGTGTCGCTGTAAAGGAATATCAGAAATCCCGATTAAATGATTCGGAAATGGCACTGACCAATCGTAAGGTTGAAAAAGAAGAGCTCAATTTTCAGGTCATTAAAGAGGGTGCCGCTGGAGCCAACTCAGGAAAATCGGGCGGAGGTTGCGGATGTAATTAATCAGGTGTAAAAAATGAAATTTAAAGAGATTTTAAAATGAAGAAGTACCTTTTTATTATTTTCTTCTTATCGTGCGTGGTTTATAGTGCCTTTGCGCAGTATTTAAAAAAAGATTCCGCGTCGTACAGCGCCAAAAGTCTGAAACTCGACGAAGTGAATTTAGTGACCGGTTATTACTCCCAAACCGGCGACCATGCCACTACCCTCGGTGGTGCAGGCGACGAAAAAGTGCAGGAAATATCATCGGCCATCGACCTGAAATTTGTTGGTTATAGCAACCCCAATTACATTCACTCCCTTACTGCCGGGCTGGGCTTTGCCTATCATACGGCGGCCTCGGCGGCATGGGTATCCAAAACCGGTGCTTCGCGCAAAGAGGGTACGAGGATATACCCTTCGCTCGACTGGTCGGTGCAGAACCTGAGCCGTAAAACAGAGTACTCGCTCGGGCTTCAATATTCCAATGAATTCAACTACCAGTCGCTCACGCTTAATACCGGATACTCCAAAACCAATAAAACCAATGGCGAATTCGGGTTCAAACTGAATGGTTCTTTCGACCGTGTAAAAATGATTTATGCCGAAACCATGGACAAAAGCGCATCGGTTTTAAGTGGATATCAGTTGGTATCAGCCTCCGATGCTGCTTTATCCGACTCCCCCTTGTACAAAGTAACTACTGCGGCCAGTGGAAGCAGCGGGAATTCGGGCAGCCACGTCAGCAGCTCTGACGACGACGAAGAAAACTTTTCAAGCAAGCCACGCACCACGCTTACCGCAGCGCTTTCGTATAATCAGATTATTAATCAGAGAATGCAGGTAGCTTTCCTTGCCGACTTTACAGGTCAGTTCGGTTATCTGGGTTTACCTTTCCACCGGGTGTTTATGGCCGATGCCGAAACCAGTAAACTTGAAACTTTGCCCGATAACCGACTCAAATTACCATTAGCCGTCAGATTGAATTATTTCATGGGCGATAGGGTTATTTTCAGAACTTACTACCGCTACTATACCGATAGTTGGGGTATCAATGCCCATACGGCTTATATCGAAACGCCGATAAAAATATCGCCGTTCTTCTCCGTTTCGCCATTCTACAGGTATTATACCCAAACGGGCTCCAAGTATTTTGCCCCTTTTGCTCAGCACACCACTTCCGAGGAATTCTATACATCCAACTATAGCTATTCCGCATTCAATGCTCATTTTGGTGGTTTGGGCGTTCGCTGGTTACCCAAAGAAGATGGTTTTGTCAAATCCGTGGAGTTGCGCTACGGATACTATAAGCAAACCACTGGCCTGGCTTCCAACGTTATTACGTTACATTTAAAATTTTAGATGTAGTGGGGAATGTACCAGGTAAAAAGCCCGGCAAGCCGTTTTAAGCGGTTTGTTGGGTTAAATTACCTGCCGCTAACCGGGAGTCTGTTTAAGAAAACAAGCGCGCTTTGATACACTGCGTGGATACTTTTTTGCTACAAAGAAATCGGGGCGATGCCCCTAAATCATAGCGACTTAGCGGCTTGGCGCCTTTGCGTGCAAAATATAACTAAATTGAGATTTAAAGGGGTGTTTTTTTTATAAATGATAAATGATGAATGATATACCAGATCTTAAATTCTTAAACCTTAGCGGCTTAACTTATAACAAACTATTAGTCGAAATAGTGACCTTTTGCAGAGTAGATGTAAATGGTCGACTCGGTTACACTGTATATTAAACGGTGCTCCCGATTAATTCTCCTCGACCATTTCCCTGTTAACTCATATTTTAATGCTTCAGGTTTCCCTGTTCCACTAAAGGGATTTTCAATGATTTCAAGAATTAAGGTGTTGATTTTTCGTAATACTGTTAGGTTTCCTGCTTTCTGATGAAATTCGATATCCTTTTTTGCAAGGTCAGAAAACACAATGTCAGATCTCATTTTTTTACTCCTAAAAAGTTTGCAAGGTCGTTTTTGTTTTCAATTTGCGTTATTTTGCCTTGCTCAATTTCCTGTTCCGATTGTTTTATTTTCTTTACAAATTCAGCATCATAACAAGGTTTGGTTTTCTCAAAAGGAATATCTAATGCCTGCAAAATCTTTTTTATAGTAACCTCCTGATGTATATCTCTGGGTGTTATAATAAAATGGTTCATAATTACTTGCTTTTTAAAAATTACAACTACAAAGATACAAATTTCTCAATATAATCATAGTCAACATAGTTTTTCAATTTTCATTCGTGTTTTTGTGGCTACCGACAAGTCGGCATGTTCCATTTGCGTTTAAAATACTATGTGTGGGTGGGGTCTTCTTTTTCGCTACAAAGAAATCGGGGCGATGCCCCT
>JAFNAV010000080.1 GCA_017860345.1 Bacteroidota bacterium
AATCTGTAATGTAATCCGTATTATGAAAACTTTTGAGTTTACAGCGAAAATCTGTTTTATCCGCTATATCCGCGTTTCTATTCACATGAATCACTATTCGCATCCATGAATTATAGGCAAAATAGAATTTTTGTCATGTACTAAAATAAAACGTATTGAATTATCATGACTTCCAAAAAAATTTATTTCCTTCTTACAATTCTGACAGGTCTTTTGGCAACTACAGAAATGGCCGCTCAGAACTTTGGCTTAGAGGTAAAAAACAACCAGCTTATTTACACCCCCGATGCCAATGGCAACCGCATACCCGATTACTCGTACTGTGGATACCGGAACTCCGAAACCCCCATACCGAATGCTCAAAACGTAGTTTTTGTATCATGGCGCGATGGCGATGCATCGGGTATTATCCAGCGCGCCATTGATTATGTGGCAGGCCTGAAGCCCGATATACACGGTATACGAGGGGCAGTACTTCTGGACAAAGGCACATTCCTGCTTAGTAAAAATCTGATGATTGCCACCTCAGGCATTGTACTAAGGGGTAGTGGAAAAACCGAAACCATATTGGTAAAACAGGGTGTTGACCGAAGCGCTCTGATTAAAATTGAAGGCATCAACAACCGACAAAATATCGATTCTGCAAACATAGCGGAGAAGTATTTACCGGTGAATGAAAGAAAATTGACTACCTCATCAGCCTTAAAAATAAAAACAGGCGACCGGCTAACTATATGGCGCCCGTCCACCAAAGAATGGATTAGCTCCATAGGCTGTGATATATTTGGAGGCGGCATAAGCGCATTGGGCTGGAAACCGGGCGACACTGACATATACTGGGACAGAACAGCCACGGCGGTCGACCATAATACCATTACAATAGATGCACCGCTTACCACAGCTATTGACTCAAAATACGGAGGAGGCCAAGTAATTACCTATCGCTGGACAGGACGTATCAGCGAATCGGGCATTGAAAACCTCACGCTACAATCGGCCTACAACACCCGATACCCGAAAGACGAAGACCACTGCTGGACAGGTATCAGTATCGAAAATGCGGAGAACTGCTGGGTGCGCAATGTCAATTTTCTTCATTTTGCAGGCAATGCTGTTTTTCTGCAACCCACAGCTTCCAGAGTTACTGTAGAAGATTGTATTTCAAAAGAACCGGTTTCCGAAATTGGAGGATATCGCAGAACTACTTTCTTCAACATGGGACAGCTTAACCTCTTTCAGCGATGCTATTCCGAAAATGGCATACATGATTTTGCTGTAGGTTTTGGTGCGCCTGGGCCAAATGCCTTTGTTCAATGTGAAGCCAAAAACGCACTCGGGTTTAGCGGATCTATTGATGCATGGGCATGTGGACTGATTTACGACAATGTGAATATTGACGGGCATAATCTCAGTTTCAAAAATCTGGGTCAGGCAAAAAACGGAGCCGGTTGGAATACTGCCAACAGCATATTCTGGCAATGTACTGCTGCCGAAATTGAATGTTACTCGCCGGCAACCGACGCCAAAAACCGCGCTTACGGATGCTGGTCGCAATATTCGGGTAATGGTGAGTGGGACGAGTCGGACAACCATGTGCAGCCTCGCAGCCTGTTTTACGCCCAACTACAGGACCGACTCAAAAAAGACATTGCTGCCCAGGCTTTAATTTTACCTAAAGGCACCGAAGCATCGAGCAGCCCTACGGTAGAAACAGCGCTAAGTCTGACAAAAGAAGCCCGTATTCCATTGCTTACATTAGAGAAATGGATTAATCAGCAGGCCTTTGCACCATCGGTAGAAAACATCAACCTTCTCAGCGCCGATAAACTGCCCTCGAAACCGATGAAAATGAAAGCCTATGTACCGGTTATTTCTGTTGAAAACGGTAAAATTACTGCGGATAAAGCTCTGATTGCGGGTGGAAAATTAGACATACAATGGTGGAGCGGCAAAACAAAATTTAATTATCTCCCTAAAATGAAACCGCACGTTACACGTTTTGTTCCGGGACGCGAAGGCTACGGTCTGACCGACAGGATTGATTCTGTGGTGAGCTTCCTGAAAGCAAACAACATAGCAGTGCTAGATCATAACTATGGGCTTTGGTACGACCGTAGGCGCGACGATCATCAGCGCATACGCCGGCGCGACGGCGATGTGTGGGCGCCACTGTACGAACAGCCATTTGGCAGAAGCGGTGAAGGAATAGCCTGGGATGGCCTGTCGAAATATGATTTGAACCGCCCTAACGAATGGTACTGGATGCGCCTGAAGGAATTTGCCAATCAGGCGCAAAGAGAAGGTATACTCCTGTTTTACGAAAACTTTTTTCAGCACAACATCATCGAAGCAGGTGCGCATTGGGTAGATTCGCCCTGGCGAACGGCCAATAATATCAACAACCCCGGCTTCCCGGAACCGGTAAACTTTGCCGGAGATAAACGCTTATTTATGGCGGATATATTTTACGACCTTAGTAACGAAAACCGGAGAAATGCGTATCGAAATTATATCAGACAAAGCCTGAATGCCTTCGCCGGCAATAATAATGTAGTGCACCTCATAAGCGCCGAGTATACGGGCCCCTTGCACTTTGTTCAGTTCTGGCTCGATGTGATTGACGAATGGCAACGCGAAACGGGCAACAACGCTCAGGTAGCGCTCAGCTGTACCAAAGATGTGCAGGATGCCATTCTTGCAGATGCAAAGCGCGCTGCAGTAGTTGATATTATCGACATCAGATACTGGCATTATAAGAACGACGGCACAACTTACGAACCACACGGCGGACAAAATTTGGCGCCGCGCCAACATGCCCGATTGCAAAAAGTAGGTAAAGTAACTTTTACCGAAGCTTACAAAGCCGTAAACGAGTACCGCACAAAATATCCTGACAAGGCAGTAACTTACTACGCTCAGAATTTTCCGGAAATGGCCTGGGCCGTTTTTATGGCCGGAGGTTCATGCCCACAGCTGCCCGTAAAGGATGTAAACTTTCTGAAAATTGCAGCGGGTGCAAGTGTAGTGGTGGTAAATTCTGATACACATAAAATATTGAAAAACAAGGATACAGACTTCATCATCTACACTACAAACAATAAGGATATATCCATTGATAACGAGGCAGGTAGATACGAAATAAAACAGATAGACCCTACGAGTGGGAAAATCAGCATTTACCAAAAAACAATCAGAGCCGGCAAAAATTACACATTTACTCCCAACACAAAAGGTACAGGAGTTTATTGGTTTCACAAACTCTGACACACAGCTTTGACAGCCTGCAAACAGCCGTTGCCAACCTACTGGCAACGGCTGTTTTTTATGCTACAAATGCTCGATTCAAAAAATATGTTGTACAACATGTTACCTGTTTTTACCATAACCAAACCAGAAATTACGAACCATTTGATAAGGCTTGCTGTATTTTTGCTTCCGAAAAACAAACAAGAATTTACAAGAATTTAATTACTGTGATGGAACAAAACGCAAAGAAAACAACACAAACTGAATCGGACATTAAATCAGCCCAGCTTTTTAATGATTTCAAAAACGGAAACGTGGCTGCCTTCTCTGCCCTATACGATTTGCATGTAAATATGCTATACAACTATGGCTACAGATTAACCACCGACTCTGAGTTGCTGAAAGACTGTATTCAGGATGTATTTATCAAAATATACAATAAACGTAACGAGCTTGACAGTGTGCTAAACTTCAAATCTTATTTGCTGATTTCGCTTAAAAACAAGCTCTGCGACGAAAGCCGCAAACGTATACACCTATCCGATGTAGCGGTGGAAGAATTAGACACCGTATCCTCCGACCATGTTGAGAACGATTATATCGCCCTCGAAAAACAACATATCAACAATGCGTTTGTATCCAGGCTGCTCAACATTCTCTCTCCGCGTCAGCGCAAAGCCATCGAACTTTATTACATCGAAGAGCGTAAATACGAAGACATCTGCTCCATTATGGAAATGAATTATCAGTCGGTACGCAACCTGATACACCGGGGTATGATTAAGCTGCGAAGCGTGGCCTGCTAATTTGTAAAAAAACTTTTCGTATTTTGAGTACAAAAAAAATTTTTATGCGTTTTATTAAAAAAAAGAATGCATAAGAACGTGAGTACCTTTACTGACAAACATATTTATGAGTTCTTAGTTAACGACGACTTCATTAACTATGTAATCAACCCTTCTCCTGCGCTCGAAAAGCAATGGGATCAGTTTTTTGGCTCAAACCCGCAACTACAATCAGCCGCTACCGAAGCGCGCTCAATACTCTGTGGCGCCGATATTACAAACAACCCGTTGCAACAGTCTGAATACGAAAAAATAAAAGGGAACATCCTGGCCAAGATAGTATAAACAAGCATCAACATAAAGAAACAAGCTCTTTTCGGCATTCCAGTCCGTAAAGGGCTTTTTTTATACCAATAACATCCACTCTACAGATTTTGAGTGCCTGATATCATTGGAGCTTAAAAAAAGAAACTCCTGTAACCTACCACGGCCACAGGAGTTCTTACCAAACTATTACAATGCGTACACTAAAAAAACTAATCTTTTTATACCTTAAAACTAAACATCCTGTTTTTTATTCTTTTGAGCCTCTTCACGGGCTTTGATGCGCTTATACCATTCTTCCCTTTCCCTGACCAAATCATAGCCTCTTTTAGAAAGATAGTTATTAATTCGACCTTTGTATTTTCCAAAGGCTTCGTGCTTTTTATTTGAATTTTCGGCATCGAGCGCAAATTCACGCGCTTCTTTGAGCCACGCCAGTATCTGTGCCTTTTCATCCTTTTTAAGCGAAGGAATCATATCCAGCGTAGAGTCATAAGTTACCTTTACCACTCCGTAAGTCATTCCGTCCTTGATGGCCTCTATCTGCGCATCGTTCAGATAAAGCGACAAATCGGCTGGGAAAGCAAAATGCGTGCGATATAAAGCCGCATCCTTCTCGTTCTGAGCAGCAGTTACAGCTGCATTTTTAGCATCAGCAGAGAGCTTCTCCGAGGCTTTTGCAGCTTTCACCAAACTGTCGCGCCGGGCGTATATGTCGTTCAGTTTAAAATACCTGTTCGAAACGATATTAATCACCTGGCGGGCAACTACCGTATCTTTCAGTTCAAGCTTGTCGACTATTTTTTTTGAACGTTCCAGAATACTGCTTACATACTTCGGATCACGATTTTTCGAATCGGGTTCAACAGCGCTCACCGATGCTGTAACCAACAGCATAACAACCAATACTATTTGAAATCTTTTTTTCATCATCAATCAATAAAAAATTACTCTCTCAACAAGAAAATCAGATCAATTTACCTTTTTTAGCCAATGTATCATGGTTGTTTTTCGGATTAGTCCAGTCTACCTTTTTCTTAGGATTAATACCATTGATATATTTCTCGATATTGGTATAACCATCACCATTACAATCTTTCAAGGCATCCGAAGGATCGTTTGGATTCAGTCCGTATTTCTTTTCCCACTCATCGGGCATACCATCATTATCCGAATCCAGATAAGGTTCACCTTTGTACTCAGGGTAACCGCCTACCTGACGAATATCGGTGATGATACCCTTTTTGTACGAATCCTTAGGCAAACGACGGTGTTTAAACTGATAGAAATCTATCGTATCAGCGGCAGTATCGTAATAGGCTTTACCGGTACGCACATGGTCGATAACACGTTGATCCACGATGTCGCGTTTAGGGATATTGGCACCCACGTTTTCCATCACAAAATTATAAGCATCTTTAGCCTTCATTATAGTTAACTCGGGCATAGGAAACGGAGTGCTCCATTTCATAGAATCGGTATACTGTCCGGTATTGGGCAAATCCTCAACCTGCACGCCACCGTCCCAGTTGTTTTTGCTTACTCTTTCGTTTCCTTCCATGATGTTACCATCGCAATACACGCGACCAAAAACCAGATATCCCAATTTACTGCGACCCGATTCCGGTTTAACCATTCTGTAACCCACCGGACTTTCTTTAGGAGTCAGAGGTCCCGGTTTATAATAATTATTGATGATATTATACAAAGCAGTATAATCGCCGCCATCTACCGAGCGATGTACCCAGTTGTACAATACATTGTTCACAAAATTGAACACCCCATTCCAACCGATAGACGGATTACGTCCGGCATTATCGGCCCAGAGGTTACGCATAAACGAGCAGTTTTCGCCACCAAGTGTGCTACCAAAGGCATGGTTATAAGTATCCAGCGCCTGAGCCGAAATAGTATTCTGAATAGTTACATTTACCGTAGGAAGTTTTAGCTCTTTGCTGCCATCTTTGGGATCGAACATATGACGGTAGAACGAAATATTCTCATCAAGTCCCCAGGTGCAGGAGCAGTGGTCAATCATGATATTTCCTACAGGGTTTCCACCAAAGGCGTCATCGCGGCGTTCCACCTTAGTTTCACCACGACGAAAGCGCATATGTCGCACCACCACATCGTGCGTATTCACCCAGAAAGATTCGCCGGCCACACAAACACCATCGCCCGGAGCAGTTTGTCCGGCAATAGTAATATATGGAGCTTCGATAATAATCGGAGATTTTAACTGAATAATACCAGCCACGTTAAACACCACGATACGTGGACCCACAGTTTCCTGACAAGCCTCGCGCAAAGTACCGGGACCGCGGTCGGCCAAACTCGTTACCACGATAACCTTACCTCCACGACCACCAAAAGAGTATTTTCCTCCCCCTTCGGCACCCGGGAAAGCCGGTATTTTAGCCTGCGGAAGGTCGGTAGGCCTTGCAGCCCACGGAATATACGGTTTGCCATCGATAGCATTTTGCTTCAAGATAGCAGCCCCGCGCACCATTACATCATTAGCCGCCTTGGTTTCTTCATTAATCATTTTGGTAGCAACCGCCTTCACGTCCGAAGGCACGTCGGGATACTGAGCAAAAGCTACTGCCGGAACAAGCAGAATAGCAGCCAGAATTCCTGAAAATGTTTTCTTATTCATTTAACCTAAATTTATGTTTTAATCAAAAAAGTAAAATCAAAAATAATGACGGGATAGCAAAGTATATGTACTCAAAACAACATTTGCTATAAACATATCTACATGGACGAATATAGCATGTTATTGTTATCAAAACAAGCAATTTAACATCAACTCAGGCTTTAATTTATAAAATACATTTTTGTATATGACAAAAATTCTATTTTACCTATAATTCATGGATGTGAATAGAAACGCGAATATAGCGGATTAAACAGATTTTCGCTGTAAACCCAAAAAGTTTTCTTAATGCGGATTACATGACAGATTTTTCGATTTCACAAGTGATGTCAGTTGATTTTCGGCTGCGAACACAAATCCGCCGTTTACGTAGTAAATAAATCAGATTGCTTATCCACATTAGTCAGGTAATATACATATTCGTTTCAAAACTTTTGTGCCCTGCTATCAGGGTAAAAATCTATTAAACCACAATAGGCACAATAGAAAGAAAATTAATGTACAAATTATATAATATAGAACACAATAGGCAAATGCCTATCGGCATTTAAACAGAACGAAATTGTTTTAGTATATGACAAAAATCCTATTTTGCCTATAATTCATGTGAATAGAAACGCGGATATAGCGGATTAAACAGCTTTTCGCTGTAAACCCAAAAGTTTTCCTGATACGGATTACATTACAGATTTTAGACTTCACAAGTGAAGTCAGCTGATTTTCAGCTGCGAGCACTAATCCGTCATTTACGTAGTAAATAAATCAGAATTAAAATCCGTTTTA
>JAFNAV010000027.1 GCA_017860345.1 Bacteroidota bacterium
ACGATGCCGTGACATACAAAAGCGCTTTCATCATATCGGGAGGGAGTCTGGTTGCTTCAGGAGGTGCTACTGCTGTTCCGCAAGCTGCTTCCACTCAAAAAACGGTATATATACGCTTTAGCACTCCGCTGGCTGCTTCTACTGTTATCAATATTCAGGATGCCTCCGGCAAATCCGTAATTTCATATAAAACTGCTAAATATGCGTATGCCGTTCTGGTGTCGTTACAGGCCTTGGCTGCCGAAACCTACTACGTTTATACCGGTGGTAGTGTAGCTGGTAATGAGCAAAACGGTTATTACAACAATGGAATTTACACTCCGGGAACACTGAGGGGCAGTTTTACAATCAGTAATTCGATTACAAGTGTAGCTTTCTAAATTTATTGTTTTTGATTTCAGAAAAATACCGGATTATCATTTGCATAAAATTTTATCCGGTATTTTTTTATATTTTTCAGGGCTATTTCTGTATCTTTGTTTTCATGTTACAGAATTATATATCGTCAGGTATACGTGCCGAATTACCTTTTGAACCTACCGAACAGCAGGCTCAACTTATTGATTTTTTGGGCGAATTTCTGATGGCTGACAATCCTGAAAAAATTTTTCTGCTTCGCGGATATGCCGGAACCGGAAAAACATCGGTAGTAAGCGCCCTGGTAAGAGCGCTTAATGCCCTGAAACAAAAAACCATGCTACTGGCGCCTACCGGACGTGCGGCTAAAGTTATTTCGGGTTACTCAGGATTTCCTGCATTTACCATCCACAAGCGCATTTACAGACAAAAAGCAATGGGCGATTATCGGTTTCAACTGGCTGATAATCTTTTTAATCACACCCTTTTTATTGTTGATGAAGCGTCGATGATATCGAATACAGGCGGCGATGCCGAATTTGGGTCGGGGCGGTTGCTCGACGATTTAATAGAGTTTGTATACAGCGGCGAAGGTTGTAGCCTTATTCTCTTAGGCGATACAGCTCAGTTGCCTCCGGTAATGCAACCACACAGCCCGGCACTCGAAAAAGATAAACTTGCCGGTTACGGACTTCGGGTTTACGACTTTGTTCTTACACACGTAGTGCGTCAGGCTCTTGAGAGCGGTATTCTGTACAATGCCACACGTCTGCGTAAAATGATTGTTGAAGAAAAAACATCTGATTTCCCTAAATTTGATGTAGCCGGATATAAAGATATAAGTCACCTCAATGGCATGGATTTGATTGATGAAATCCAGCGGGCATACGATGGTGTAGGGGTGGAGGATACTATTGTAATTACCCGTTCAAATAAACGTGCAAATATCTACAACAATGGTATCAGATCCAGAGTAATGCTTAAAGAAGAGGAACTCACTAATGGTGATTTACTGATGGTTACGAAAAATAATTATTACTGGAACAAGCCCTACAAAGAGATTGATTTTATTGCTAATGGCGATATTCTGGAAGTAGTACGCGTCAGAAAATATAAAACCATGTATGGTTTCAGGTTTGCTGATCTTACACTTCGTTCGCTTGATTATGATTGGGAAATTGATGCTCTTATCTGGCTGGATTTGCTGCAAAGCGATTCGCCTAAAAGCTCTAATGCTCTGCATCAAAAGCTGTTTGAAGCTATTGCTGAGGATTATCCTGAAATTACAAACCGAAAATTTCTTATCAAAACAATATACGAAAGTGAATTTTTTAACGCTTTACAGGTAAAATTTGCTTACGCAGTTACTTGCCATAAAGCGCAGGGCGGACAGTGGAAAAAAGTGTTTGTTGACCCGGGGCAGATTTCGGACGAACAAGTGAACAGTGATTTTTATCGTTGGATGTATACAGCTCTTACTCGTGCCACCGATACCGTATTTCTCGTCAATTTTCCTGATACCTGACACCGCATATTCATGAGTGTGAAAGCTATTTATATAGCTGGTCAATAGTATTTTAATAGTTCTTTTTATTATATAAAATTTGTATACAATAACCTCAAAACTTCAGAACATTCAATTTACCGAACTACTGTGTTTATGCTCATTTCTTGTTCATTTATTTCAAATTTATCTTAATTTTCTTTCGTTCAGGGTATTATCAAAAGAAAATTCAATCGTTTTATTAAAATGTGTGAAATAATACAAAAATAAATATATATATTTGCATAAAGAAACTTATTCATAAACGAATCATGAAAAAATTATTTGACTTCAAAATTGTGCTGATGGTCATTATCAGCTTTTTAATGTTATCTTGTATGGTAGATAACAATTTGGACGACGAACTGAAATTTGACCAGTCGCTGGCCGTGCCTATCGGTGATGCCGAACTCAGTATTGAGGATATTCTGAATCGTTTGGATTCTGTTAAAGACTATATCTCTACCAATCAGGATTCAATATTTTTTTCCTACACCGATTCTCTGGTTTGGAGTTTAAGAGACATACCGATGATGGGGCTTACCAATACCATTACCAAATCTCATACTTTGCCTTATCCATATACTATACCTGCCGGAAATACGTATAATGTAGAGATGGATGATGTCATAGATTTAGGTATAAACGATAATCTTGAAGACCAAAGAATTGATAGTATTATTGCCTATTCGGCTCAGCTAAGTTTCACTTTAAACAAAAATCAACTCAATATAAATCCTTCGGATGTTAAGATTACCTTTACATTCCCCTCCGGAAATGCTTCTCAAGGCGATTTAAAATTTACCAATAGTAGCGATAATGCTGGTATTGTTTACCAACCAACAGCTTTTGGGGTACCCGGTAATGTTACTTTACCTTCTTTCGCTTTGGCATTGCGCAAGTCAGGAGTGAATTTATCCACATTGCCTGTTCATGTAAATATCGCCATAAAACCCAGTTCTTCGGTTGCTACTCTTACACAATCGTCGGTTTCTATCAGTATGAAGGTCACGGATTTAGCTTTCAAGTATGCCAGAGGTCTGTTTAGTCCTACACTTACAAACGATAATCAGATAGAAAACATTGATCTTACCGATTTTATGAAATCTTTACCGGAAGGGCTGTTCAGACTTTCGGAACCTGCTATTAATTTCAGTATCAGGAATAGTCTCGGTATCAAAATAGGTCTTAATGTTGATTATTTTAAAGCTTACCACAGCGATAATTCCCTTGGCGAAGTTTATGCCGACTTTGGCAATGGCAGGCGGGATACTCAGATAAGTATTAGCCCGGCCCGTAAAATAGGCGAAACTGTAACCACTTTGTATACAATAAATAATGCTAATGGTAAACTGGACGCACTATTCGACAACAATCCTATTTACGATATGCTTTCGTATCAGTTTAATTCCGTAAACCTCAGAAAAGACTCAGTGGGGGCTCAGGACTTTATAACACCTAAAGGAAAGTTGAAACTGGATTTTGATGTCAGAGTACCTCTGAAGTTTAATGCGGGCAGCTATGTAGCATTTTCAGATACTATCAAAAATATTGACCTTGACAGCCTTCTTAAAGAAGATTATCTTGAAAAAGCAATTATTGTGCTAAAAGTTACCAACGGGCTTCCTATCGGAGTGCAGGTAAAACCGGTTTTTCTGGCAGAGGACTATACTCCTTTGGATGATAGCCTTCAGCCCGATTCGGTGCAGGTAAGTCCGGCACCGGTTACAAGTCAGGGGGCAGTGATAAAGGATAATATTGAAGCCCAGAATGTACAAATAGAAATCGAAAAAGATCAGTTTACCGAATTTAAAAAAGCCAAACACCTTTATCTTCATGTGTTGCTTAAAGGCGATAATGGTGAAAAAATATTCTTTGAAAAATCCAATAGCATTCAGTTTAAACTTGGCATATGGGTGAAAGGGGATTATACATTAAATCTTAAGTCGAATAACTAAACTAACTGATTGAAAAATGAAAAAATTTATTGCTTCACTATTGATTGCATCTGGTTTAAGTTTGTTGTCTTTGTATGAGCTTCGCGCTCAGCAGGTCAACACCCTGTATTTTATTGAAAATGCGCCTGTGCGTCACTATCTGAATCCGGCTTTTCAGCCTTTGAGTAATTTTTATTTAGGACTACCTGCTTTAGGATATTCGCAGTTTGGTGTTGGAAACAATAGCTTTACCATCAGCTCTTTATCGGCTGATAAAAACAAATTGTACAGCTCGCTCAGACTAAATACCATGCTCAATACTGATCTGCAGGTGAACTTACTTGATTTTGGTTTTAGAGTAAAAGATGCGTACTGGACTTTTGCCCTGACGCAAAAAGTTGATGCACAGGTTAGTATGCCTAAAGATTTGTTTAAATTATTGCTGTTTGGCACTCCCGAAATGGAAAATAATATTTATAATCTGGGGTCGCTAACGGTTGGTGCTAACGCTTATACTGAGGCTGCTCTGGGATATTCCCGAATACTTAATGATAAATGGACCATCGGAGCTAAAGCAAAATTCTTATACGGCATGGCTAATGTGTCGGGTACTTTTGATAACTTTACCCTGAATGCCGGTATCGATTCCTGGACTATTAAAGCTAATGGTACTTTAAATGGCTCGTCGCTGGCCAAAGTGACTGTTGGTGACGATCTCGGGTCGGTCGACGCTGAGTTTGACCCGGAAGATACAAGTGTGTATACACATCCGGCCGGTTTAGGAGGTGCTTTTGATTTGGGAGCCACCTTTAAACCAACTGAAGCGCTTACTCTGGCTGCTTCTGTAATTGATTTGGGAATGATAAGATGGTCGAGAAATGTAAACAATATTGGCTACAATACCGATTATGCCTTTACGGGAATGGGTAGTTTTGATGGTTCCCTTTTCGACAATGTTGATATGGAACAAATTGGCGATTCGTTGTTGGATGCTTTCCAAAACGCAGTAATTACGAATCAAAGCACCAAGGCCTATACATCTTATCTCAGTCCTAAGTTAAACCTGAGCGCTGAATACGGCATTCTGAAAAATGCCATTACTTTCGGTCTTTTATCGCGTACATTAATCAAACGAAAAGCTATTTACGAAGAAATTACTACTTCGTTAAATCTTCGTCCTGCCAACTGGATGAATATGTCGTTCAGCTATTCGCTGCTCAATGGAAAAGCCAGCAATTTTGGTTTTGGGTTAGGGTTCAGAGTGTTGATGCTCAATGCTTTTGTTGCTGCTGATTATCTCCCCACTACGTATACGAAAATCAGATTGAGTGATTTGGGATTGGATAATTCCGAATCAGGCTCATCCGACCAGATTACAGTGCCTTATAGAACCAACCGGGTTAATCTTGCAATTGGATTTAATCTCGTGTTTGGAAACAAACAAGACGAAGACAAAGACGGGGTAAGCAATAGATGTGATATATGTCCGGGTACGCCTTTGAATGTGAAAGTAAAAAAAAACGGCTGTCCGGTAGACGCGGATGGTGATAACGTACCGGATTATTTAGATAAATGTCCGGATACCCCGGCTGAGGCTATTCATAGTGTTGATAAACAAGGCTGTCCGCTGGATACCGACAAAGATGGTGTACCGGATTATTTGGATAAATGCCCGGATACCCCCCTGGGTCAGGCAGGTAAAGTTGATGCCAATGGTTGCCCTATAGATGAAGATAAAGACGGAGTTAGCGACTTTGAAGATCATTGTCCGGGTACACCCGAGGGCGTTAAAGTAGATGAAAATGGATGCCCGTTTGATGAAGATGGCGATGGGGTAAGCGATTTTCTTGACCTTTGCCCTGGTACACCCAAAGCCGCCAAAGGAATGATAGATAAAAATGGTTGCCTGCTGGATACTGATAACGATAGCGTGCCCGACTATATGGATCAGTGCCCCGACACTCCGGCTGCTGCCCGTGGTATGGTGAACGAAAAAGGGTGTCCGCGCGATACTGATAACGATGGAATACCGGATTATTTAGACAACTGTCCGAAAATAGCTGGTGTGGCTGCAAATCAGGGTTGCCCCGAGGTGAAAAAAGAAGTTCGCACGCTGTTTCAGAAAGCGCTTCAGGGCATTCAGTTTGAAACAGGTAAAGATCTTATCAAAGTTTCGTCGTACCCAATTCTTAATCAGATAGCCAAGGTGCTTTTGTCAAACCCTACTTATTTGATAGAAGTTCAAGGACATACCGATAATGTGGGAAAAGCGGATTTAAATAAAACTTTGTCCGAAAAAAGGGCGATAGCCGTTCAAAAATACCTGATAAATAAGGGAGTGTCATCAACCAGAATTACAGCAAAAGGATTTGGCGATACATTGCCCGTGGCGAAGAACGATACGCCTGCTAACAGAGCAAAAAACCGACGGGTAGAGTTTGTTTTGTCTTTCGAAGAAATTAAATACGAATAAGCTTATACATTTCAAAAAAAAGGAACTTTTATTTAAGAGTTCCTTTTTTTGTATAAAAAAACTGCCAAAATTTATGGTTTTTTGCTTGTATTTTAATACTTTTGCGCTCCGGAACTTAAAAACAAATTTTTTAAAAAACCGCTATAATAATCTGGTGCGTTAATTTTTACAGTAAAATAAAATTATATGGGAAGAGCGTTTGAATATAGAAAAGCTACCAAACTAAAACGTTGGGGTAATATGGCCCGCGTGTTCACTAAACTGGGTAAACAAATTACTATTGCTGTGCGCGAAGGTGGATCTGATCCTGATACCAACCCGCGTCTAAGGGTGCTTGTTCAGCAGTCGAAGAAAGAAAACATGCCAAAAGAAAATGTGGAACGCGCCATTAAAAAAGCTACATCCAAAGACGAAGCTGATTACAAAGAAATGGTGTACGAAGGATACGGACCTAATGGTATAGCCATTGTTGTAGAAACAGCTACCGATAATCCTACCCGCACCGTTGCCAATATACGCAGTTATTTTAATCGTTACGGCGGTTCATTGGGCACTACTGGCTCTTTGCAGTTTCTTTTTGACCATAAATGCGTATTCAAAATAGCTGCCAAAGAAGGTGTATCGCTTGACGATTTGGAATTGGAACTAATTGATTTTGGAGTGGATGAGTTGGTCGAAGATGAAGATGCCATAATTCTTTATGGTGAATTTCAATCATATTCATCTATTCAAAAACACCTTGAAGAAAATGGTTTCGAAATTTTCAGTGCCGAATTTGAGCGTATCCCCAATGACATGAAAGAACTTAACGAGGAGCAAAAAGCGCAGGTAACCAAGTTGCTTGATAAGATTGAAGATGATGAAGATGTTCAGAACGTTTTTCACAACATGGTAGAATAAATACAGAAAGAGCCGCGAAAAAAATTCACGGCTCTTTTTTATTTAAGTTCTTTCACGGTTTGTTTTTTTCTGGCTTCTTTCTTATCCGAGTGTTTTTCTTCTTTCAGCTTTTTCTTCTCAGCCTTTTCTTTTTGTTTAATCTCACGGGCAATTTTTTTCGCTTTCTTACGCTCTTCAAGTACTATTTTAAGATATTCAATATACGGTTCAATATATCTTTTGCGCTTGGTTTCAAGTAAGTCGGCCATGGTTACCATAATGCCCGATTCGTACACCGAACCAAAGTCATGATCCTGAATTACGCCAAACATACGCATCGTGTCGGTAAGCCCGATGTAAGCATTGATAAGTGGTGGGATAGTTTCGCCTTCGTTGCGAATTGACTTTTGCAGCGCTTTGTAATCGCCGGAAATACTATTGTCGGCAAAAAGATTGGCCGCAATTTTCTTACTGCTTTTACTTATTTCAAGAGGCTTTTTAGGCCTTATTAATTCGTCCTTATCCGGGAAGTGCTTAAACATATATTCATGAATAAGCTCACGTGCTGTAGTCGGATAATCTTTATATATGGTTACTTTTCCTATGAAATACCGAGCATTTTTTATCGAATGAATCAACGCACCCAAACCATCCCAAAGATTATCGAGCGCAAAAAGACTTTTGGTACCCATTTTCGACGATTGATAATCGGGCTGAACAAATGCACGTCCTAATTCAATGGTATAAGGCAAATAGTCGGTTACAAACTTCTGGCTAAAAGTAAATAAGTGCGACATCACAAATCTGGGCTGTCCATTTTCATCTATCTCTACATCGTTGCCCGATAAATATCTGTAACCACCTACAATTTCTTCGGAATGAGGATCCCAAACTATCAGCTGTTTGTAGGGTTTTTCAAGATAATCGTATTCATCTGTATCTATCTCCTCACCGGTACCACCACCACCCGAACGAAAAGAGAGCTCACGCAGCCTACCTATTTCAATCATCACATTGGGTGCATTATGCGCATCTACAATGTATATTTCGTTGTGAGCCTTGTTGGTTGGACGTAAAAATTTATCAGCGCTCAGCTCTTTCTTAATCAATCCTCTGTCGACTGGTGCTATAATTGACTTCATTAAAATTAGTGGATGTTTTTTATACCTAACTCAAAATGCAGCAACAAAAGTAATGTTTTTTTGATTTATACTTATAATTTTTAAATAAAATGTAATAATTTTTTGATACAATGATTGTATAATTATTAAAATTAGGTTAAAGGCAATTCGTATATATTGATTGTTTAAACTCCGATAAAACTCAAAAAAAACGAATATCAATTATTTTACTAATTAAACCAATATATACACACTGAAATTCATAAAAAAATACGATTTTTGCATACCGTAATATCAAACATTAATATAACATGAAAAAAACACATTTATTCATTATCCTTTCGTTTTTGGGTGCTTCAGTAAGTGCCAAAACGGTGCAAACTACCGATTATATGGGATGGGCTGTGAAAATAGCCGACTCGGAGATGAAGCATAATCCGGAATTATGGATGGCCGATTTTGTAAAAACTCCCAAATGGGATTACACTCAGGGTTTAGTGGCTAATGCTATGTTACAGGTTTTCAATGCTACAAATGATTCGGTTTATTATAAATATGTAAAAACTTTTGCTGATTTCTTTATTCAGGAAAACGGTGAGATATTAACGTACAAAAAATCAGACTATAATATTGATAAACTCAATGGTGGACTTTTTCTGTATGACTTGTTTGCCAGGACCAAAGATCGTAAGTATCTGAATGCCCTCAATATTTTGCGCGAACAACTTTATACGCACCCTCGTGTAAGCGAAGGCGCTTTCTGGCACAAAAAGATATATCCGCATCAGGTATGGCTTGATGGTTTGTACATGGGGTCGCCTTTCTACATCCGTTACGGGGTTATTTTTGATGTCCCCGAAATATTTAGCGATGTAACCAAACAATTTATTGTGGCCGATAAACATACGCTCGATCCTAAGACGGGTTTGAATTACCACGGCTGGGACGAAAGTAAAACTCAGAAATGGGCTAATCCCGTAACCGGACAATCGCCTAACTTCTGGAGTCGCAGTATGGGATGGTATATGATGGCGCTGGTTGATGTCCTTGAATATCTGCCTCTTGACCATCCTGACAGAGCTAAACTTTTGAAAATACTGAATCGGTTATCTGCTTCATTAGTTAAATATCAGGACAAAAAAACGGGTATGTGGTATCAGGTAACTAATTTGCCGAAACGCTCTGGAAACTATCTTGAATCTACCGGTACGGCTATGTTTGCCTACGCTTTTGCCAAAGGCGTTAACAACGGTTTTTTACCTGCAAAATATAAGAAATATGCTGTAAGCGCCTTTGACGGACTTGTAAAAAACAGTACCGTGCAAAATGCTGATGGCACTTACTCTATTACCAAAGCTTGTAGCGTGGCTGGGTTAGGAGGTACGCCTTATCGCGATGGCTCTTTTGAGTATTATATCAATGAGCCGGTCAGAAGTGACGATCCCAAGGTTATTGGTCCATTTATTATGGCCGCTCTTGAACTCGTTAAAATGAAATAGTCGAATATCTTTATATTTTCAAAAAATTACAGCGTGCCCCGAAAAGTCATATTTTCAGTGGCACGCATTATTTTTTCTTGATTTCTTTGTATGATGTCCATGAACAGAAGTTTAATTTCGCTAATAGCGTTTATCACCGTATTTCAGATTGCAGTATCGCAAACCGCCAATTCGTCCGTAACATTACGTAATTCTCTGCTGAATGACTCGGTTACTTTTACCGTGGCTAAAGATGGTAGCGGTAACTTCACCAGCATACAGGCGGCTATCAATGCTGTGCCTGATTATAGAAAGAAGCGAACAGTTATATTAATCAAAAACGGAACTTATGTTGAAAAAATAATTGTTCCGGAGTCCAAGCAGTTATTGACGATAATTGGCGAGGATGCTGAAAAAACAATTATTTCGTACGGCGACTGGGCGCAGAAAAAAACAATTCTGGGCGAAGATACCGGCACTTCGGGCTCGGCTACTTTTTATGTTTTTGCCAAAGACTTTTGCGCGGTCAATATCACTTTCAAAAATTCAGCTGGCCCTATCGGGCAGGCTGTGGCGGCACATGTTAGTGCCGATAGGTCTGTGTTTTTCCATTGTCGTTTTTTGGGTTTTCAGGATACATTATATACTTATGCAGAAAATAGCAGACAGTATTACAAAAATTGCTATATCGAAGGTACTACCGACTTTATTTTCGGGTGGTCAACTGCGGTTTTTGACCAATGCGAGATACATAGTTTAGCCGATTCATATATTACTGCGGCTTCTACATCTCAAAATTCTGAATTTGGTTACCTTTTTTATCGATGTAAACTTACGGCAGCACCAACAGTAACTAAAGTATATTTAGGACGTCCCTGGCGCATTTATGCTAAAACGGTTTTTCGTGAATGTGAGCTTGGTAACCATATACTTCCCGAAGGATGGCACAATTGGGGTAAAGCTGAAGCCGAAAAAACTTCCTTTTATGCCGAATATCTCAATTCTGGTTCCGGAGCAGGTACTTCGCAACGTGTAAAGTGGGCACATCAACTGTATAAAATACAAGCTGAACGCTGGACGGTAGAGCATGTTTTAAAGGGAGATGATGGTTGGAATCCTCAATTGAACGGTATAAATCAGACTATTAAATCAAAATGATATGAAACGAGCAACGAAAAACAATGGTTATCGTACAAGATTGTACAAAATTTTTACGGCTACAGCTGTTTTGCTTCTTCTGCTTGTAGCTGCCAAACCTAAACCGGTAAAGGTGTTTCTGGTTGGCGACTCTACTATGGCCGATAAAGCTCCGATAGACGAAACTCCCGAACGTGGCTGGGGGATGGTGTTTCCTTCGTTCTTTAATGATAATGTGATTATTGAGAATCATGCCCGGAATGGTAGAAGCACTAAAACATTTATCTCGGAAGGTCGCTGGGATTTTTTGATAAACAGAGTAGGGAAGGGTGATTACGTTTTTATTCAGTTCGGTCACAACGATGAAGTGAGTACCAAAAAGGCTTACGCCACTCCCGAAGAGTTCGATAAAAATCTACGAAAAATGGTGATTGATGTTAAAGCAAAAGGCGCAAATCCGGTGCTGTGTACTTCTATAGCCCGCCGAAAATTCGATTCGATTGGCAATACGGTCGACACACACCCTGTATATCCTGAAATAATGAAAAAGGTAGCATCCGAACTAAATGTTCCGCTTATTGACATGAAAGCCGAAAGCGACAAAGTGTTGAAAAAATATGGAGTGGAAGCTTCTGCAAGATTATTTATGAACATAGAACCGGGCATATGGAAGGCTGTACCCGAAGGTAAAAAAGATGATACCCATCTGGTTGATGCCGGTGCTATGGAAATGGCTGCGTTAGCTGCCAACGGTATCAGGCAACTTAGGATAAAGCCTTTGAATAAATATCTTGTAAAACCATCCCAAATAAAAATGAAATATACGATTCCTGTAGAGGGTATTGAATCAGTGAAACCTCAGTAAATTATTGATAAAAAGCAAGTTTTATTGCTATTGTCGGATGTCTTTCTGTTGATAGAAGCATTAAAAAATAACCTGATTCAACCGGAGCTCAACTTGTTCATAAGTTAATGGGCTGATGATAGCTGTACAAATACTGCTTTCGGATATTTTTCTTACCTTTGTAAGCTGTAAAAACAAACATTTATTTCATTAACAAAAAATTGTTTCTATGGCTGTTATTAAACCATTTAAGGGCATTCGTCCTCCTAAAAACTTAGTTGAAAAGGTTGCTTCGCGTCCTTACGATGTATTAAATTCTGAAGAGGCTCGCACCGAAGCTGCCGGAAACCCCATGTCGTTATATCATATAATAAAACCGGAAATAGATTTTGAACCCGGAACAGACGAACATGACGAAAAGGTTTATAATAAGGCTGTTGAGAATTTTACAAAATTTAAAAACGATGGCTGGCTTGTGCAGGATGAAAAGGAGAAATACTACGTTTATGCTCAAACAATGAATGGGAAAACTCAGTACGGACTCGTGGTGTGTGCTCATGTGGACGACTATATGGAAGGCCGTATCAAAAAACACGAACTGACGCGCCGCGACAAAGAAGAGGACCGCATGAAACATGTGAGGATAAATAATGCTAATATAGAACCTGTTTTTTTTGCATATTCCCACAATAATGAATTGGACGAAATAGTGGCTGCTATCATCAAAAATGAGCCTGAATACAATTTTGTAGCGCCGGGCGATGGTTTTGGTCATCATTTTTGGGTAATCAACGACGATACGACCATAGCTCGTATTACAGAAATTTTTGCCGGAATTCCATCTTTATATATTGCCGACGGCCATCACCGTAGTGCTGCTGCTGCGCTCGTAGGCGACGAAAAGCGCCGTCAAAACCCTCACCATACAGGCAATGAAGAGTACAATTATTTCATGGCTGTATGTTTTCCTGATAATCAATTGAATATTATTGACTACAATCGGGTGGTTAAAGACCTTAATAATCTGACTGACGAAGAGTTTCTGAGTAAACTTGAAAAAAGTTTTGTGGTAGAAAAAACAGGAACTGACACCTACAAACCCAATAAATTACATAATTTTTCGTTGTATTTGTCGGGCGAGTGGTATTCGCTTACAGCTAAAGAAGGTACTTACAACGACAATGATCCTATCGGCGTACTTGATGTTACAATCTCGTCGAACCTGATACTGGACGAAATACTCGGGATAAAAGACCTTAGAAGCGATAAGCGAATTGATTTTGTGGGAGGTATACGCGGCCTTGGCGAGTTGAAAAAACGTGTGGACTCAGGTGAAATGCGTGTGGCTCTGGCACTTTATCCTGTTTCGATGAAACAGCTGATAGATATTGCTGATACGGGCAATATTATGCCGCCAAAAACTACCTGGTTCGAGCCAAAACTTCGTTCAGGATTAGTTATACACGAGCTTGTTTGATCATTTTTGATAATCTAATATCATTCGATATTATTCGTTAAGCCAATGAAATGAATTTGGTTTTAATGATTCATTGATAGAAAAAAAATCTTACCGGTATGTTGAAAAAACTTTCTTATGTAGTATTTATCGGCACTATGGCTTTTAGTTTTCATAGCTGTAGTTTAAGTTCGCGTATTAAAAAGGCAGATAAACAGTATGCCATAGGTGAATATTATGGTGCTGCCGACAGATACAAGAAGGTTTTGTCGCGTATACCGGCCAAAAACAAAGCTTTGCGGGCGCGTATCGCTTTTAATCAGGCTGAATGTTACCGAATCCTGAATTATAATAATGCTGAGCAGATTTATAATCTTTCGGTGCGTTTCGGATACCCTGATAGTCTTGTGTATCTGAGGCGTGCTCAGGTTTTGCAACGAAACGGAAAATATGCTGATGCAGCTCAGAATTACAACATTTACCTGCAAAAAGACCCGACCAACAAAATGGCAATCAACGGCTCAAAGCTTGTAGCCGAAGTGGAAGCTCTTAAAGCGAAACCAACACTTTATAAGGTGTCTAAAGTGCCTGCTTTTAATGCTCGTCGGTCTTATAGTTTCAGTCCTTCTTTTCTGAACGCCGATGGCGATGTGCTTTTTTTTACATCCAACAGATCGTTTAATAAAAAAATTGTACAAAAAAATTCGCTGATTACCGGATTACCTAATAATAAAATATTCAGCGTGCGAAAAAATGCTGAAGGAAAATGGGAAAAACCGTTGATAACCAGTTCCGATTTAAATACCTTACCGACCGACGATGGCGCTTGCGCTTTCAATAGTGAGGGTACGGTTATGTACTTTACCCGGGCACGACAGCTACAGGATAGTGAACTCGGAACCGAAATTTATTATTCGAACCGAGCCGGAGGTGCCTGGAGCGATGCCAAGAAACTGACGATATTTAAAGATAGCACTATTTCTGTGGCTCATCCGGCCGTATCGCCCGATGGTGAAACGATTTACTTCGTTTCGGATGCGCCAAACGGGTTTGGGGGTAAGGATATCTGGACTGCAAAAGTAAGTAATGGTGAGTGTACTGCTATCAGAAATCTTGGTGCAGATATAAACACGCCGGGCGACGAAATGTTTCCTACCGTTAAAAGAGATGGAACGCTTTATTTTTCGTCGAATGGTAAAGGAGGTTTGGGCGGACTTGATATTTTTAAGGCTGTTGCCGGAAAAGACCAAAAATGGAGTGTTGAGAATGTAGGAATTCCTATTAACTCCAATGCCGACGATTTTGGAATCACCTTTGAAGGCAACAATGAGCGCGGATTTTTTAGTTCTAATCGCGGTGAAGTTCGTGGTTATGATGCTATCTGGAAATTTGAATTGCCTGTATACGAATTTATTCTCGAAGGAAAAGTGCTTGACGAGTCGGCTAACCCGATACCGGATGCTGTGGTGCGTATGGTAAGCAATTCGGGTATGATTGTTAGGGTACAGACCAAAAAAGATGGTACCTACAGGATGAAAATTGATAAAGATTTGAACTGTGTGCTTATGGCTTCGGCACGTGGATACCTCAATAAAGAAGGTTCTTTGTCTACTGTGGGGGCTAAGGAAAGTAAAATATTCAATCTTGATTTCAGACTTTCTACCATTTACAAACCCGTTCAGCTGAACAATATTTTCTATGATTTTGGGAAATGGACTTTAACACCAGCTTCCGAAGCCGGACTCAAAGAGCTTGTAAAAACTTTGAATGATAATCCGAATATAACCATGGAAATAAGCGCTCATACCGATTATGTGGGTAATAATGAGTCGAACAAAACACTGTCGGAGCGTAGAGCTAAATCGGTGGTCGATTATCTGATAGCTGCCGGTATAAAAGCCGACAGACTCACGTCGGTAGGATATGGCGAAGAAAAACCTTTTGTTGTAGATGCCACAAGCGCACAGAAATATCCTTTTCTGAAAGAAAATGACATTCTGAATGAGGATTTTATAAAAAAACTATCGCCCGAAAATCAGGAAACGGCTAATCAGATTAACCGGCGCACCGAATTCCGGGTTTTGAAAACAACTTACAAATAAGATTCAGGGCTTTTATTTGAACTTGATTATATTTTTATGAAACAATATCTTGATTTGCTCCAGAGAGTGATGGATGAAGGCGTACGGAAAGACGACCGTACCGGGACAGGAACAATTAGTGTGTTCGGGCATCAGATGCGCTTTAATCTTGATGAGGGATTCCCTTGTCTTACCACAAAAAAACTTCATCTTAAATCGATAATTCACGAATTGCTTTGGTTTCTGAATGGCGATACCAACGTTAAGTATCTTCAGGAAAACGGGGTACGTATCTGGAATGAATGGGCCGACGCTGATGGAAACTTAGGACATATTTACGGATATCAATGGCGCTCATGGCCCAACTACAACGGTGGATATATTGATCAGATTACCGAAGCCGTCAATACAATAAAGAATAATCCCGACTCTCGCCGCATTATTGTAAGTGCTTGGAATGTAGGTGATTTGCCTAATATGAATTTGCCTCCATGCCATGCTTTTTTTCAATTTTATGTAGCTAATGGTCGTTTGAGCTTACAGCTTTATCAGCGAAGTGCCGATATTTTTATCGGAGTACCTTTCAATATAGCCTCGTACGCGCTACTGCTGCAAATGATGGCTCAGGTTACCGGACTACAAGCGGGCGATTTTGTACATACGCTTGGTGATGCTCATATTTATACCAATCATATTGAGCAGGTTAAACTACAGATGAGTCGTGAGCCAAGAAAACTGCCAATCATGAAAATGAATCCGGAGGTAAAAAGTATTTTCGATTTTAAATTTTCCGATTTTGAGCTTGTTGAATACGACCCTCATCCGCATATCAAAGGTGAAGTGTCTGTATAATACACACTTGCTTATTTTATGTGCAGTTATTTACTTACTTTAACGGATAATTTGTAAATTATCCGTTTCTTTTTTGTATTTTTGTAATGCTGTCTGTTTACGATTGATGATTACTTTTCGGGTTAACCCAAGCAAACTACTTAATAATCTGCCATTTTTTTATATCACGTGCAGATAAGTTCAGTAAAGTAATTGTAAATATAAAATCGTAAATTTAAATATTATGTCAAAGATTTCGATTATCGTTGCTGTTGCAGAAAATTACGCTATTGGCAAATCAAACAAACTACTGTGGCATTTACCTGCCGATCTTAAACA
The DNA here is from genome assembly GCA_017860345.1 of Bacteroidota bacterium. Classification (GTDB taxonomy): domain Bacteria; phylum Bacteroidota; class Bacteroidia; order Bacteroidales; family Paludibacteraceae; genus Paludibacter. The sequence continues at coordinate 16,477 of JAFNAV010000027.1, forward strand.
TTTCAAACAATTGACTACAGGCCACGCTGTAGTAATGGGAAAAAGAACTTTTGAGAGTCTGCCAAACGGTCCGTTACCCAACCGTAAAAACATTGTACTTACCTCCATTCCTTCCGAAGGTGTTACCAAAGAATATTTCGAGGCTGATTCGCTCGAAGATGCTATAGAACTTTGCGAACATGAAAACGAAATATTTATCATCGGTGGAAGTACTGTTTATAAACAGAGCATCGACAAAGCTGACGCCATGTACATCACCTGGGTACATAGCGAGTTTGTAGCCGATGCTTATTTCCCGGAAGTGGATTTTTCTAAGTGGAACGAAGTTTCGAGAGAAGACCATCCCGCCGATGAAAAAAATCCGTATTCTTACACATTCTCATATTACGAGAAGAAAAAGTAAGTTCGTAAAACGTACAAAAATACTCTTTAAAGCGCTGTTTCTTAATTTATTTACGAGACAGCGTTTTTTATTTATGTCTGATAAATCATTATTAAAAGTACAATTTTGCTTATAATACTAAAATGAATTATCTTTGTTTGGTAAAAAAACAATAATTCAAAAAACATGAGCTATCTTATAAAACCCAAAGATTACAAACCCTTACTAAACCTGCAGCAAACTGAACTTGGAATAACCCGGATTAAAGAGTTTTTTCAGTCCAATCTTTCTGCCGAACTCAGACTGCGACGCGTTACTGCTCCTTTATTTGTGTTGAGAGGCACTGGTATCAACGACGATTTGAATGGAACTGAAAGAGCTGTTAATTTTCCTATCAAGGACATGAATGAAGTCAGAGCTGAGGTGGTACATTCTTTAGCCAAATGGAAACGGGTTACGCTGGCCGATTACAATATTGAAAATGGTTACGGAATATATACCGACATGAATGCCATTCGTGCCGACGAAGAATTAGGTAATCTTCATTCGCTATACGTGGATCAATGGGATTGGGAACGTGTAATGACAGCCAATGAACGCAATATAGATTTTCTTAAAACCATAGTTAGGAAAATTTATGCTACGCTCCTGCGTACTGAATATCTGGTTTCGGAAACATTTCCTGAGATAAAACCAATTTTACCCCAGGAAATTACATTTATTCATGCTGAGGAACTCAGGCAGCTTTATCCTGACCTGACTCCTAAAGAGCGTGAAACTGAATTTGCAAAAAAACATAAGGCCATATTTATTATTGGCATAGGGGGGCTGCTTGGCAATGGTGAAAAACATGATGGCCGGGCACCCGACTATGATGATTGGTCAACGATTGGTGAAAATGGATTAGCCGGCCTTAACGGCGATAAGGTAAGGAGGAAAGGCTTGAAATGTACTTCCATAAAAGATTGATGACCGACACGCTGCCTCTGTCGGTTGGTGGTGGCATCGGGCAGTCGCGTCTTTGCATGTTTTTACTACGCAAAGCTCATGTTGGTGAAATTCAGGCAAGTATTTGGCCCGATGACATGAAGGAGCAGTGCAGAAAACTGAACATTCACTTAATTTAATAGCAAAACTATTTTTTTATAGTATAAAGCTCCTGATTATTTGCTAATCCGGTGCTTAATGGATTTTTAAATTTAAAACGAAATTGATATGCTGATAGGATTTTTATAATTTTGTATCTGTTTATCAAAGAAAAAATTTTATAATGAATATAGACTTTCAAAAATCGGGTGGACTCGTTCCTGCCATAATACAGGATGAGCTTACATCTAAAGTGCTGATGCTTGGATTTATGAATGAAGAGGCTTTGGCAAAAACTCAGGAAACCGGACAGGTTACGTTTTTTAGCAGAACCAAAAACCGACTTTGGACCAAAGGGGAGGAGAGTGGTAATTTTCTGAATGTTGTATCTATTGTGCCGGACTGCGACATGGATACGCTCCTGATTAAGGTTCATCCGGTAGGTCCGGTATGCCACACCGGTGCCGATACATGCTGGAATGAAAAAAATGAAGGTGATTTTGCTTTTCTGAACTTTTTGCAGAAATTTATTCAAAAGCGATATCAGGAAATGCCCGAAGGATCGTACACAACATCGCTATTCCAAAAGGGTATTAACAGAATGGCTCAGAAAGTTGGCGAAGAGGCGGTGGAAACTGTGATTGAGGCCACAAATGGTACTGAGGAGGGTTTTTTGTACGAAGCGTCAGATTTAGTTTATCACCTGATTGTACTGTTAACATCCAAAGGATATTCGCTGGATGATTTGGGTCGTGAGCTTAAAAAAAGACATAAATAAAAATTAGCTAAAGCCAATACATATAAAAATATGAGCAATAAACTCTTAATAAAATATTCTGGTGTAGATGTGTATCAGCAGGAAGTACAGGTTCTTCGCAATGTAAATCTCGAAGTGCATACCGGAGAGTTCATCTATTTGCTTGGTAAGGTAGGTAGCGGCAAAAGCTCGTTACTCAAGACTTTTTACGCTGAATTACCTGTTGATGCTGGTACTGCTGGTGTGCTTGGATATGACCTGAACGCGATTAAGGATTCGGAAATACCCTTACTACGAAGAAAAATAGGCATTGTTTTTCAGGATTTTCAGCTGTTGTCTGATCGCAGCATACAAAAAAATCTGGAGTTTGTACTTTATGCCACTGGTTGGAAAGATAAAAATGCCGTAGCTGAGCAAACCGAAAATGTGCTGAAACAGGTCGGCATGTCCAATAAGGGTTACAAAATGCCTCATCAACTTTCGGGTGGGGAGCAGCAACGTGTTGTGATAGCCCGTGCCCTGTTGAACTCACCGGAAATAATTTTGGCCGATGAACCTACGGGCAATCTTGACCCCGAAACGGGTGAGCAATTGGTAGACCTGCTTTACAATATCCGAAACTCTGGTACAACGGTGATTATGGCTACGCATAATTTACAATGGTTGAAGCAGTTTCCTGGTCGGATACTGCGTTTTGATAACGAAGAAATACATGAAATAGATGATGTTGAAAAAATTGAGGTTGTGAAAATGCAACTTATTGCCGACAACGATCAGGTTATCGAACAAACTGTGATTGTAGAAGAAGATGAGAATATCAGAGGTTAAATTTTCTTATTTATGAGATATTTGCAAAAACGCTTATAGTATGAAAAAACTCAATTGCCCTCAGTGTAAGATAAATAGATTCAGGGTAAAAAACGACAGGGATGAATATGTAGTTGTAACCGTAAGCGCTGATTACGAAATTTTTCCCCTGCATCCCGGGGTTTCGCTCGAAGGCTATAATCTGGACGTATTGTACTGCTTAGGGTGTTCCTGGAAGGGTAGTGCTAAATCGTTAACTACTAAACATTAATAAGCCCAAAATATAAATCCATAAAAAAAAGCATATCATTCAATGTAAATGATATGCTTTTTTTATTTTAAGAATCTATATAAGACTATTTCTTAGCAGCTTCAGCTTTTTTTTCTTTACAGCATTCTTTTTTCTGACCATCAGCTTTATTGCATTCCTTGCCTTCAGCTTTTTTGTCTTTACAACAAGCTTTACCCTCAGCTTTTTTGTCTTTGCAGCATGCTTTGTCATCAGCCTTTTTTTCTTTACAACAAGCTTTATCTTCAGCTTTTTTTTCGCATTTAGCTTCTGTTTTTGGTTTGTCAACTTTAGGAGTTTGTCCTATGGCTACGGTTGCTGTTGCGAAAACTGCAATCAGCGACAGAATAAAAATTCTTGTTTTCATTTTTTGAGTTTTAGTTTTTATTTATAAAGTAAATTTCTGAACAATGATAGCAATTTTTGTGCTGAAAATAATTATTTAAGTCATAATTATTACATTTTTTAGCAGATATTCCAATTCATTAGTGAAATTTGAAATTATTCCAATTTATCGGTCGGATATTTTTTCAACCAGATACATGCTGCATACGCCAAATGTAAAGTTTTTATACTTGATAATTTTAAAACCGTTTTCAGCAAGTATACTGATTAGTTTTTCGCCACTTGCAAAAGTATGCATCGATTTTGTAAGATAATCGTACGCTCTGCTATCTGATGAAAGAAGCTTCGATGTTGTTCGCACAAATATTTGAGTGTAAAGCCTGTAGCCTTTTAATAAGATGCCTTTAGTGGGTTCATTCATTTCAAGTATCAATAAGTGTCCTGAGGGTCTGAGTACCCGGTGTATCTGTGTCAGACTTTCGGATAGTTTCTCGAAGTTTCTTATTCCAAAAGCAATGGTTGCAACGTCAAACGAAGCATCATGATAGGAGAGTGTAGCACAATCCTGAACTTCAAAGTGTATCTTATCGCTTAGTCCGGCATCGTTTACTTTTTTACTTCCCACCACCATCATTTGGTTTGAAATATCAACACCTGTAACATGATCGGGTGAAAGATATTTAAAGGCTTTGATACATACATCGCCTGTACCGGTTGCTATATCCAGTATTTCTTTGTGAGGATAGGCTTTAAGCGATAATAACGCTTTTTTCCGCCAGATACGAGCCATGCCCCACGACATAATATCGTTGAACTTATCATATTTGTCCGAAATGGTATTGAACATTCTGGATAGTTGTTCCGTTTTAGCCTCCGTTTCGTTATAAGGTTTTTCTTTCGTATATTCTTTATATTGAGTATTATCCATGAAAAAATCAATGTTTGAGGTAAATTGGTTTTTAAATTTTAAATTGATTGTGAATTATAGGCATTTTTTCAATTAAATATATAAGACACATACTAACAAATAGTTATTGATGCTATAGCATCAATCTTGGGCTTACAATTCCGATAGTTATAGGGTTTTAAACCACATGAACTCTTATACCGTTTTATATATTTTTAATGAAAAAATGGTAAGCCACAATTGTAAACTGCCAATGTTTAAGCGTTCAACTAACCCAAAAAAAGGTAGGTTGCCGATATAAAAAATGGCAGATAGAGAACCGAAAATCACAATTAGAACTGATGTTATTACTGAATATCCTGCAAATTTTTTCCATATTTCAAATTTCCGGAAACCTAAACCCAGCAATAAAGGCGAAATAATTGTGAAAGGAACTATCAGCATCGTTACGATAATATGCATTTTTCCGTTGAAAGTAGCTACCGCTCCCGGTAAATCTTCAGGGAAAAAACCATATGCCAACGAAATTGTTTCGAGAATAAGCAAGCATAAAGCACCCAAAAACACGAGCTTGCCGTAGTTATAAGCATAAAAAGCGAAAAATAATAACGAAAAAAATAAGGCAAACGCGCTATAGGCATTCGTGATGAGCAAAAGAAAATCTCTATCGGGAGCTCCGGCAGCTGTAAGGTTGCTTATAGGCTCCATTAAATGACTGTAACCCGGCCATAACAGCCCGCCCGCTACCACATGATAGAGGTACAAAAAAGCAGCTAAAGCGCCCGAAAGCATAAAATATGGAAGAAATCTGCGTAAATATTGCATAATCTCTTTCTTAAATATCTATTCTGTCTATACTTGCCTGCCAGTATATAATGAGAGTAGTTTCCCGTTGTTTATTTAAGCTCTGAAACGGGTTTGCTTTTAAAACTCCTGTACACAAGCCATATTCCCCAGATAATAAATGGAAGACTGAGTATTTGCCCCATATTTAATATCATACTGGCTTCAAATTCTTCCTGATTCAGTTTTATAAATTCCAGAAGAAAACGCGTGAGAAATACAATAATTAAAAATGTGCCAAAAATTAAACCTGTTCTTTTGTAAGCTTGTTTTTTCCAGTACAACCACCAGGTTAGCGCAAAAGCCACTAAGCAATAAAGTATTTCGTAAATCTGAGTAGGATGATGCGGTAAGCCGTCGCCATGTGGGTCATTTACAAATATAAATCCCCATGGCATAGTGGTTACGTCTCCATAAATCTCTGAATTCATAAGATTTCCCAAACGGATACTGGCACCTGCAATGGCAACACCTATAACCAAGCGGTCGAATGTCCAGATATAACCTTTTTTGGTGACATTTTTATTGTACAAATACATAGCCGCCATAATTCCAAATGCACCTCCATGACTTGCCAAACCTCCATGCCAGATATAAAGTATTTCTATCGGATTAGCCAAATAGTATTCAGGATCGTAGAACAAACAATGGCCTATACGAGCACCGATTATAGTACCAAGCACTGCGTATACAAATAGTTTATCAAGCCAGTTTTCGGGCAGATTTTCGTTTTTATATAGCTTCTGAACTATCATCAACGCTAACCAAATACCTACTGCCCACAATAAACCATACCAACGGACTGACAATGGTCCAAGTTTAAAAAGCTCAGGCTCTACGGCCCAGGTAATATAATCCAGTATCATAAAAAATATTGTATTTGAAAATAAAAACAAGAGTATGAATATATAAAAACATATCCATACTCCTTGTGAATTTTATATTTATGCCCCGTGGCAATTTTTGTATTTTTTACCGCTACCGCAAGGGCAAGGGTCGTTTCGGCCAACTTTTTTCTCAACCCGGATTGGTTCAGGTTTTTGCTGCTCGCGGGTATCCTGTCGGGTGGCGTCATCTCCCGAACCGGAACTCAATTCTGCTTTTTGAGTTTTGTAGCGGCTCAAATCCATTCGTTGTACCGGACGGGCTTCACGCACTTCTTCGGGCTCACGCACTGGTATTTGTCCTCGCATCAGTATGGATATCACCTTACGGTTCATCGAGTCAATCATTTCTTTGAATAATCCGAATGATTCAAGCTTATAGATCAACAATGGATCTTTTTGCTCGTAACTGGCGTTCTGTACAGAGCTTCGCAACTCGTCGAGCTGGCGAAGGTGTTCTTTCCACTCATCGTCAATTACATACAGCAACGATTGTTTTTCGAAAGATTTTACAACTTCGCGTCCTTCGGTTTTATAGGCTGTTTCAAGATGGGTGGCTACGTTAAATACGCGTTTGCCATCGGTTACCGGTACAAGAATGTTGGTGTACTGCTGACCTTGTTTTTCGTAAACCTGCTTGATAACCGGATATGCTACCGCCGATAGTTTGTCCATCTTACGTTTAAAGGTGGCAATGGCGGCTTCTGCTATTTGCTGACCAAGCTCTGAGGGTTTTGTCGAATTATAAGCGTCCTCAGTAAATGGAGCTTCCATGGCAAAAACTTTAATCAGTTCTTCGTTTAGAAACTCATAATCACCACTATTCTTAGCATTTTCGGTTATTGCCTCTGCTGCATCGTAAATCATATTGGTGATGTCAACACCTATGCGTTCGCCCATCAAAGCATGACGGCGTTTGCCGTACACAACTTCGCGTTGCGAGTTCATCACATCGTCGTACTCAAGTAAGCGTTTTCGTATACCAAAGTTGTTTTCTTCTACTTTCTTTTGCGCACGTTCTATTGATTTTGAAATCATCGAGTGCTCAATCATTTCACCTTCTTCAAATCCAAGACGGTCCATGATTCCCGATATACGTTCGGAACCAAACAGACGCATCAAATCATCTTCGAGAGAAACATAGAATATGGATGATCCCGGGTCGCCCTGACGACCGGCACGACCACGCAACTGGCGATCGACACGGCGGCTCTCGTGACGCTCTGTACCCATGATAGCCAAACCTCCTGCATCTTTTACTTCCTGAGTAAGCTTAATATCGGTACCACGACCGGCCATATTGGTGGCAATGGTTACCGTACCGGTTCGACCGGCTTCGGCTACAATATCTGCTTCGCGCTGGTGTAGCTTGGCATTCAGTACATTATGTTTTATTTTACGACCGGTAAGCATGCGGCTCAGTAATTCTGAAATTTCTACCGAAGTAGTACCTACCAGTACCGGACGTCCTGCTTCGACCAATCTTACGATTTCATCAATTACGGCAATATACTTTTCACGTTTTGTTTTGTAAACGCGATCTTCCATGTCTATTCGCGCAATAGGTCTGTTGGTCGGAATTACCACAACATCCAGTTTGTAGATGTCCCACAACTCACCGGCCTCGGTTTCGGCTGTACCCGTCATCCCCGACAGCTTGTGATACATGCGAAAGTAATTCTGTAACGTTATGGTAGCAAATGTTTGAGTGGCTGCCTCTACAGTAACACGCTCTTTGGCTTCGATGGCCTGATGTAACCCGTCGGAGTAACGACGGCCTTCCATAATACGACCGGTTTGCTCATCTACAATCTTTACCTTATTATCAATTACTACATACTCCACATCGCGTTCAAACAGCGAGTAAGCTTTCAGTAATTGATTGATGGTATGTACACGTTCCGATTTTACTGCGTAATTTTGGTTCAGTTCATCCTTACGGTTACGTTTTTCATCGGCACTGAGCGATTTGTCTTTTTCTATTTCGGCAATTTCACTTCCTACATCAGGCAATACGAAGAAAAGCGGGTCTTCACTATTATCCGTAATCAAATCGATACCTTTGTCGGTAAGTTCGATTGTTTTATTCTTTTCGTCGATAACAAAATAGAGCGGATCGGTAGCTATATGCATATTACGGTTGTTTTCCTGCATATAAAACTCTTCAGTTTTGAGTAACTGTCCTTTAATACCCTGCTCACTCAGGAATTTAATTAAAGGTTTGTTTCTTGGCATACCTTTGAAGGAACGAAATAAAGCTAAAGCTCCATCTTCCTGAGCTTTTTTATCTTCCGATTTTAAAAGGGTACGGGCATCGGCCAAGTATTTGGTGGCCAATGTTTTTTGGGCATTTACTAACTTTTCGACCTTAGAGCGCAACTCGTCAAATAACTGATCTTCGCCTTTAGGTACAGGCCCAGAGATAATAAGAGGTGTACGGGCATCGTCAATAAGCACCGAGTCAACCTCATCCACAATGGCGTAGTTATGCTTGCGTTGTACCAGGTCTTCAGGGCTGGTGGCCATATTGTCGCGCAGATAGTCGAAACCAAATTCATTATTAGTACCGAAAGTTATATCGGCCAGATAAGCCTGACGTCTTTCTTCTGAATTTGGACGATGTTTATCAATACAATCGACCGACAAACCATGAATCATATACAAAGGTCCCATCCATTCTGAGTCACGTTTCGACAGATAGTCGTTCACCGTTACAACATGTACTCCGTTGTGTGTAAGCGCATTAAGAAAAACAGGCAGAGTAGCTACAAGCGTTTTTCCTTCTCCTGTTCCCATTTCGGCAATTTTACCTTTGTGCAAAACCACACCCCCGAAAAGCTGTACATCGTAATGTACCATTTCCCATTTTACGAGGTTGCCGCCAGCTGTCCATTCATTTTTAAAATGAGCTTTATCACCTTCAATACTAACAAAATCGTATTTGGCAGCTAAATTCCGGTCGAACTCGTTAGCCGTAAAAACCAATTCACTATTTTCAGACAAGCGACGGGCAGTATCCTTTACAATTGAAAAAGCATCAGGCAAGATTTCCTCAAGTACTTTTTCATATTTTTCTGTTACTTCTTTTTCGAGTTTATCTATTTCATTATAGATTTTTTCGCGCTGGTCAATCTCAGTTTCTTCAATGGAAGCTCTAAGTTCAGCTATCCGGCTTTGCTCTGGTGCTACAAACTCCTGAATACGAGCTTTAAGAGCCTCGGTGTGAGCACGAAGTTCATCATTGCTCATGTCTTTTATCTTTTCGTACGCTGCTTTAATTCTCTCAACATACGGCTCGATTTCTTTCAGGTCACGCAGTGCTTTGTTGCCGAAAAGTTTTTTTAGAATGTCGTTAAATCCCATGTTATTGATATTTAGTTTTTATTTCAGTCCGAATCCTTTATAAAGCTTACAAAGATACTATTTTTTGGTAGAAATGAAATGTGCAAGTTAATAAAAGACTTGTTACTTTTTACAAAAAACGCTCCGTAATAATCCGGAGCGTTAAAAACTTATGGCATCATAAAATATAATTATTTTAATTTTTTGATTATCAGATTTTTGAAATACAAACAGATCTAAATTCAAATATCTTTAACCAATATTTTATCTGCCAAAAATTCCGATTTATCTTTCAAAGCTGTAATTCTCTGCCAAAAATCGTCCATATCCTTGCTTTTGTTTTTCAAAAACTGTTCTGTACCGTAGCTATCAAGCTTATCATAAACTAATTCTACAGTCAATTGATTAATATCTATTGCCGGTTGATAGCTTTTATGGCGGTTATTTTGATTATAAATCTCATTTAAAACCTCTGCATCAACCAGGTTGTTGAGTATTTCGTTTGTTATCCTCATTGGCAATCTGTAATCACGACTTATTTCGTCGGAAGATAACGGAGGCTTCTGAGCTTCAAATTGTTTCACTATAATATAGGTTACAAATAATGTAAGGAAATTCTTATATCGATTGCTTATGTTTTTGGAATCGGCCTCAAAATCAAAATTCCGGATATTTTGCGATACATAAGATATTTCGGCTCCAAGCAACACAATCAGACACGAAATCTGCAACCACAAGAGCAACAGCGGAATGGCAGCAAAGCTACCGTATACCACATTATACCTCGATAAATATACCTGTCCATTGATATAAAGCAACTGAAACAACTGGAAAGCCGAACCGGCAATAATGCCTGCTACAAGGGCGTTTATAAACTTTACTCTGGTATTGGGTATCACCAGATACATGATGGTGAAAATAAGCCAGTTGATAAAATAAGGCGTAAAATATACAGCAATTCTTAACAACGGACTGAATAGCTCGTAAACTAAAGATTTTGATAATACTGTATTGATATAGATGGATATACCGCTGGACAACACAATAAATACCGGTATAACAAGCATGGCCGAAAAATAGATCGAAAACTGGCGAACGATAGAACGGGGTTTTTTCACTTGCCAAATACCGTTAAATGCAAGCTCAACCTGTATGAAAAAATTCATTACAGAAAACAACAAAATAGCTATGCCAATGCCTATAAACAGGCCTCCTTGCGTGGTCTCAAGATACTTTTTTACAAATTCCATAACCGTTGGAAGCATATCCGATTGCGCAATGAATGAATCCAGCAACCATTTTTCTATCATGACTTCAACCCCAAAACCACGCCCGATAGCAATAATAAGCGCAAACATGGGAACTACGGCAAATAAGATAGAGTAGGTGAGAGCCGATGCCTTTAGATTCAGCCTTTCCTGAATATAACCTCTAATGGCCAAAAATATGATTTTTACAAGCGTAAATAACATGTTTCTGGTGCGCGAAAGCTCATGCTCGGTAAGGCGCCATATATCCGTTCTTACAAAACAATATATCTTTACTATAAAATCGATGATTTTAGACATGCTTTACTATAAATTTGGCAATATATATAAATTGATTTTGTAGGCTTATGAAATAAAAATAATAGTAAGCCTGTAAGCCGGGTTCTGTGCCTTATCCCTGAGAATAAGGTGTTTGTCATTTATCTTGGACGGCGGTCACCCGTCGCCTCCAGCAATCTACCCCCCGGCATCGGACGAGCCATCCTACATGCGCCGGTATACATGATCTTGCAACCCATAAGGTGTACGGCTACTGCTGTTGCCAGCAATACCGGTGAGCTCTTACCTCACCTTTTCACCCTTATCGCACCTCATCAAGAGGCTCGACGGTTATTTTCTGTTACACTACTCTGCTCTCACAAACAGCTTCCCGTTAGGAAATATGGTGCTCTGTGTTGCCCGGACTTTCCTCACAGCCAAAGACTGAGCGACAAACCGGCTTACTATTATTGATGCAAATATACGGATTTTTCTACGTTTTGTAAAAAAGCTTTCGTATTTTAATCAATAATCGTTGCAATTGACTTACAATATGTTCTGACAATGTTTTTTAGTTATTTTTGGTTTTTTCTTAAATATCTCAGGAGACAATTAAAGAAAAATTTCTTTAAATACTCAACTTTATGATCAATTAAATTGTTTAAATGAATACAATAACAAAAAAATATTTTAAAAAATGGATTTGTCAGGTATTAAAAAAGGGGATAAAATTGTAATTATTGGCGGTGGGTTTGCCGGACTGCAATTAGCCAAACAGCTACGAAAGGCTGATGCTAAGGTAATATTAGTGGATAAACAAAATCATCATCAGTTCCAACCACTTTTCTATCAGGTGGCCAGCGGACGACTTGAGCCTTCGAGCATTTCTTTTCCTTTTAGAAAAATATTTCAGAAAAGTAAAAATGTGGATTTCAGGATGGCTGATATTGTAAAAATTATTCCTGAACAAAATAAGCTGATGACGGCCTACGATAGGAGCATCGCCTATGATCATTTGGTTATTGCCACCGGATGCCGAACTAATTTTTTTGGAAATAAAGAAATTAGTGAGAATGCTTTTTCCATGAAAACCACTCAGGAATCTATTGATATAAGAAATAAAATTCTTTTTAGTTTTGAAAAAGAAATTTTTGCTCGTCCTGAAGACAAGCAAGCCTGGATGAATATCATCATTGTTGGCGGTGGTCCTACAGGCGTAGAGCTTTCAGGTGCTTTTGCAGAGCTTAAAAACAATGTATTACCAAAGGATTATCACAATATTGATTTCTCCAAATTTCAGATTATTTTGCTCGAAGGAAGTAAAAATACACTGAATAATATGAGTGAAGAGTCACATATGGCTTCGCGTAAATATCTTGAGGATCTTGGGGTTATCGTACGTACCGAAACAATCCTTACATCGTACGACGGCAATGTAGCTACGTTAAACAATGGTGAAAAAATTCCTACTAAAAATGTAATTTGGGCAGCCGGGGTTACCGGTAACATTATTGAAGGGCTGAACCCGGAACACATAGTCCGAAACCGTTATGTGGTCGACAGGTTTAACAAGCTCGTTGGCTATGAAAATATTTACGCCCTGGGCGACATTGCTTATATGGAAACTCCTAAATATCCTCACGGGCATCCACAAGTGGCCAATGTGGCTATAAATCAGGCTAAAAATCTGGCAAATAATATTTTACATGTTTTAAATGGTAAACCCAGCAAGCTTAGCGAGTACGAGTATAATGATTTGGGAATGATGGCCACCATAGGCAAACATAAGGCGGTGGTGGAATTTCCATTTTTAAAATTCAAAGGGCCGGTAGCCTGGTATGTATGGATGTTTCTGCACCTGATGCTGATATTGAGTGTACGTAATAAACTGGTAATATTCTTTAATTGGGCATGGAGCTATCTGACCAAAGATACTTCGCTCAGACTAATCACCAATATCGATTATAAAAAAGATAAAGTTACAGATTTTTGATGACCTTTGACCTCCAGAATCAAAAAAAATGCAAAGTATTCTTCAATAAATACTTTGCATTTTATATTTTTAAACTCTGTATATCAAAGATTAAACTCCGAGCGAAGCTCTCACTGCATCTATCTTGGCGTTGGCAGCGGCGTCAGCAGCATTGTACTCTTCGCGCGATTTCATTTCACCGCGTACTTCAATATAGAACTTAATTTTAGGCTCAGTACCTGAAGGACGAACCGAAATTTTAGTACCATCAGCAGTAAAATATTGCAATACGTTAGATGTAGCAGGCATGTCAAGAACCGATTGTTCACCTGTTTCAACATTCAGAGCTTTCAGCGTTTTGTAGTCTTTAATCAGAATTACTTTAGAGCCGGCAATTGCTTTTGGAGGGTTAGCGCGGAAATCACTCATCATTTTTGCAATTTCTTCGGCTCCGGATTTTCCTTTGCGAACTACCGAAATTCCTTTTTCTTTACCATAGCCGTATTCCAGATAAATATCCTGAAGCAATTGATACAATGTTTTACCATTGTCCTTAGCCCAGGCAGTAATTTCGGCCATTAGCGTACATGACGACACCGCATCTTTGTCGCGAACAAAGGTTTCGGGCAAAAAGCCATAGCTCTCTTCGCCACCGCCAATATATTGTTTAATTCCCTCATTTTCACGCATTACAGCCGCTATCCACTTGAATCCGGTAAAGCAGTCGTAACATTCTACACCATTTTGTTCGGCTATCTGTTTTATAATCTCGGTGGTTACTATCGTTTTTACCACAAACTCATGGCCTTTAATCCGGCCAAGCTCTTTCCAGCGACGTATCAGATAATATACAAAAATAAGAGCAGTTTGGTTGCCATTTACAAGTATCCATTCCCCTTTGTCATTTTTCACGGCTATGCCCAGTCTGTCGGCATCCGGATCCGAAGCCATCACAATATCAGCATCAGTTTCAATCGCTTTTTTTACGGCCATATCCAAGGCAGCTGGTTCTTCCGGGTTAGGCGACACTACAGTTGGGAAATTACCGCTTACAACATTTTGTTCGGGTACGGCTATAATGTTGGTAAAGCCATACTCGCGCAAGGCCCTGGGTATAAGCTTCACGCCAGTTCCATGGATAGGTGTGTATACTATTTTCAGGTCGTTATTGCGTTGTATGGCTTCCGGCGAAAGCGAAAGCGTTTTTATGGCGTCAATAAATTTTTTGTCAATTTCTTCGCCAATAATTTGAATAAGTTCAGGGTTTCCGCTGAATTTAATGTCATCAACGTTTGTAATTTTAAGTACTTCGGCTATTACATTCTCATCGTGCGGGGCTATCATCTGAGCACCATCGTCCCAGTACGCTTTGTAACCGTTATATTCCTTAGGATTATGCGAAGCTGTAAGGATAATACCACTCTGGCAGCCTAAATGACGAATGGCAAACGATGCCTCGGGGGTAGGACGGAGGTCTTCGAACAGATATACTTTGATGTTGTTGGCTGAGAAAATATTGGCCGATATTTCGGCAAACAGTCGGCTGTTGTTACGGCAATCGTGACCAATCACAACGCTGATTTGATCTAAATGAGCAAACTGCGATTTTAAGTAGTTGCTCAAACCCTGAGTAGCAGCTCCTACGGTGTAAATATTCATACGGTTGCTACCTGCACCCATAATACCGCGCAGTCCACCTGTTCCGAACTCAAGATCGCGATAAAACGATTCTATTAACTCTGTTTTGTCTTCCGCATCAAGCATCCGGCGTACTTCAGACTTGGTTTCTTCATTGTAATTGCCATTAAGCCAAACCTGAGCTCTCGCTATTACATCGTTCAATAAAGAATTATTTTCCATATTATTTTTAATTTGTCTTATTTTAATCGGTTTTTGAAATGCTAAGATACTAATAATTTCTGAATGAAAAGCATCTGAAAAAGAAAAAGAGACATCCGGAAAAGATGTCTCTTATATATCTGATTAAGTGTTATTTAAGTGTAACTGATTATTTGTACTTCCTGTCATTGTTTTTTGTTTGACTTTTAAAGCTTTGCGATACAAAAACTATCAGTAAAACAGAACAATAGCTACAGTAGCTAAGTATAAATCTCTACAAATTCTGATTACGAATGAGGTATCAGAGCATCTGCTCCCGAACCTGCAATTTGAAATTTTTCGCTCAAAAGTTACACTTTTATATTGCCATTTTTAGTCCTTTACATTGGGTAATTCTAATCCGTAACCCATACGCTTGTCTTCTTTTTTGAGCAGAAAAGCAAATAAAATACCCACAAACCCAAAACATGCAAAAATAAGCATAGGGAGCATGTAATTGTACTGTGTCAGATGCTGTACCGAGCCATCTACAACTTTGGTTACAGTGCCTGTTATACAATATTTATCCAATACACTCCCTATAAGTAAAGGCACACCCATCAGCCCCCAGTTTTGTACCCAAAATATCATGGCGTAGGCTGTTCCGAGCTTGCTGTGCGGGATAATTTTGGCAACTGCCGGCCACATGGCCGAAGGAACCAATGCAAATGCAACTCCTAAAAGCAATACCAAACCAATAGCCACCGGAAGACTGTTGAGCGATGGTATTGAAAACAGTAAATGTACAATAACCAACAGAATAGAACCTAAAACCATGATTGATGCAGCTCGGCCTTTTTTGTCGGAAATACCACCAAACAAAGGGGTAAGAAGCAGCGCACTGGCAGGCAATAATGCGGGGATATAACCTGCAAAAGTATCTGATACTTCAAATTTTTGTACAATCAGGTTGGTTGCATATTTAATAAATGGGAAAACTGCCGAATAAAACAAAACGCAAAGAATGGCAATATACCAGAAAGCGCGGTTTTTGGCGATGGTAGCCACGTCCGAAAATTTAAACTCTTCTTCTTTGGCAATGCCGGCTTCTGTTTCTTCTTTATCTAATTTTTTATCGATAAATACGAAAAAGATAAAAACAATTAAACCGATACAAAGCAGAAGCAAAGCCACGATTACCGGGGCACTTATGTTCTTTGTCAGGTTGAAGAGCGGTAGCGGGGTAAACATGGCCAGCGCTGTGCCAATACGTCCTGTTGAGGTATTCAATCCTATGGCCAGCGCCATTTCTTTACCTTTAAACCATCTTACTACGGCTTTGTTGGCCGTGATGCCAAACATCTCGGCTCCAACGCCGAAAATACCAAAACCTAAGCCTGCTATCACAGCCGATTTTGCTGTGGGGCTTATCAGTTGATGTCCGAAAATTACCAACTCGTAAGTACCCCCACCAATGTGTCCTGAAATGGCCCAATACTTAATAAATGCACCTACCAACATGGTAGAAATAGCCAGTATTCCTGTAAAACGGGTTCCCATTTTATCGAGAATAATACCGCTTATGATAAGCATAAATAAAAATACATTGAACCAACCGTATCCACTGGTAAATAATCCATATTCGGTTGCTGTCCAATGCAGATTTCCCTGAAGCTTTTGCTGTAAAGGTGCCATGGCATCGGTTAGATAATAAGAACACAGCATGGTGAACGAAACCAGTATCAGCACAAACCATCTGGCCGATTTTGACTCCCTGAGCGAAGTCGAAATTTTTTCTGTCATAAACTTTTGTTTTCTCTAAATTGTTTATTCTTTAAAATTTTTTGTGGTTTTTGTTTTAAAAAAATCACGCAAAGCTACTGAAAAAATTCATCCTATCAATTAAACTGACAAAATTACCTGATAATCTTGTACTTTTTTTTCGGTATTATTTTTGACCTGATATCAATGCACCTGTATAAAAACATCTGTGCTGAGATATGGGTATTGTTTTTTTAGTATATTTGTAAACTATAGTAAAGGATTGTATTATATGACCATAAATTATTCAGAACAACTACATAACGTGTTAAACTACAGCACTCAAGAGGCTGAGAGACTGGGCAACAATTATGTTGGTCCGGAACACTTATTATTGGGAATGCTCAGAAACGGAACCGGTAAAGCTATCGATATTCTGAATCGTTCGCATGTCAATATCATTAAGGTTAAACAAACTATTGAAAGTAAGATACGTACCGACCGTGAACCCGAAGGGGGTGAAATTCCGGTACTTAAAAGTACTGAACGTATCAAAAAAATTATGGAGCTTGAAACGCGTTCCATGTCTGCTGAAACTGCTGATACAGAACATCTTTTATTGGCAATTTTAAAGGAAAAAAACAACCTTGCCGTAGAGGCTTTATCGGATGAACACCTGACGTATGAGATGGCTAAATCATTCATTGAAGATCCTGACAATTCGTCGGTGACCGACTCTGCTTTTCAGGAAGATGATGAGGAAGATGACGATATACGGCGCAAACAACGCTCGCAAAGTGCTTCAAAACAAAGTGATACGCCTGCGCTGGATACTTTCGGGGTGGATATTACCAAAGCTGCGCAGGAAAACCGACTTGATCCCATTGTGGGACGCGAAAAGGAAATTGAACGTTTGGCACAAATTCTGAGCCGGCGTAAAAAGAACAATCCTGTACTTATTGGCGACCCGGGTGTAGGTAAATCGGCCATTGTAGAAGGATTGGCACTCAGAATTATACAGCGCCGTGTATCCCGCGTACTGTTCGACAAAAGAGTGGTATCGCTCGATATGGCATCAATTGTGGCGGGCACCAAATACCGTGGACAGTTTGAAGAACGTATTAAAGCCATCCTGAATGAGTTACAGAAAAATCCGGATGTAATTCTTTTTATCGACGAAATACATACCATTGTAGGTGCAGGAGGTGCTCCGGGCTCGCTGGATGCTGCTAATATGCTGAAACCGGCTTTGGCTCGTGGCGAAATTCAATGTGTGGGTGCTACCACGCTTGATGAATACCGCCAGAGTATTGAAAAGGACGGGGCTTTGGAGCGCCGATTCCAGAAAGTGATGGTTGATCCTACTACGGCTGAAGAAACGTTGCAGATTTTGCAAAATATCCAGGACAGATATGAATATCATCACAATGTAAGGTATACGCCTGAAGCTATTGAGGCTTGTGTGCGCCTTACCGACAGATATATCACTGAACGCTGTTTCCCCGACAAGGCAATAGATGCTTTGGACGAAGCCGGCTCGCGTGTTCACATTGGTACTGTATCGGTTCCGGCTGAAATTGAGGAACTCGAAAAAAGAATGGAAGAGCTTAAAGCAGAAAAGCTTAAGGTGCTTAATGAGCAGAAGTATGAACTGGCCGGACCTATTCGCGATCAGGAAAAACAAGCACAATATCAACTGGAAGATGCCATAAAACGCTGGGAAGAAGATGCTCAGAAACATCCTGAGACTGTGGATGAAGAACAAGTGGCCGAGGTGGTGGCTATGATGTCGGGCATACCGGTACAACGTATTGCTCAGGCCGAAGGTTTCAAACTCCGACAAATGAAAGAAACGCTGCAAGGTAAGGTTATTGGTCAGGATGAAGCTGTAAATAAAATAGTTAAGGCGATACAACGTAACAGAATTGGACTGAAAGATCCAAGTAAACCCATTGGGTCGTTTATTTTTATTGGTCCTACCGGTGTTGGTAAAACTCACTTAGCCAAAATTTTAGCTGAGTTTATGTTTGATAGTGCCGATGCTCTTATCAGGGTTGATATGAGCGAATATATGGAAAAATTCAGCGTGTCGCGCTTAATTGGAGCACCTCCGGGGTATGTGGGTTACGAAGAAGGCGGACAATTGACCGAAAAGGTTCGCCGCAAACCATATTCTATTGTGCTACTCGACGAGATTGAAAAGGCGCATCCTGATGTATTTAATCTGTTGCTACAGGTGATGGACGAAGGCCGACTGACTGATAGTCTGGGTCGTAGAATAGATTTCAAAAACACGATTATTATCATGACATCCAATGTGGGAACGCGTCAATTGAAAGATTTTGGTAAAGGAGTAGGTTTCAATACTCCAACTGATGTTTCATTAGACTCTGAATTTTCAAGAGGGGTAATTCAAAAAGCTTTGAACAGAACTTTTGCCCCAGAGTTTCTCAATAGGGTAGATGATATTATTATGTTTGATCAATTAAGTAAAGATTCTATCAAACAAATTATTGATTTGGAACTTAAAGGATTATTCGGACGGGTAACCGGAATGGGATATAAGCTTGAATTATCTGACGAGGCCAAAAACTTTATTGCCGAACGTGGATATGATGTTCAGTTTGGAGCCCGCCCGCTGAAACGCTCTATCCAGCGATATCTGGAAGATCAGCTTGCCGACATTGTTCTTTCGGGCGAGTTAGAAGCCGGCGATACTATTTTGATGGAGTTGGCAACTGATAATCAGGAAATAAAAGCGAGAATTGTAAAACCTACAACCGCATTGCCTGAATAGTAAACACGGAATATGTTTTTTATTTTACAGGCTGATTAATTGAGTTTAATCAGCCTGTTTTATTTATATTTTCTATTTCAACACATAAACAGCTGTCAATTAATACACCTTTTTATTTAAAACATTACACATTTAAGAATTATATATTTCATATATTTGTAATTCGTATTTTTTAGTTGTTTTTATACCATGAAAAAAATCCTGATTTTATTTTTTGCTCTGAATGTATCCTTTCAGATTTGGGGAAATGTGCACGAAAATGTCCGATTTCAGCATTTCTCAGTCGACGACGGTCTGTCGCAAAACACCGTCATGGCTATTATTCAGGATAAAAAGGGATTTATGTGGTTTGGTACCTGGGATGGCCTGAATAAGTTCGATGGTTATGAATTTACCATTTATAAGTCGAAACCGGGCGACCATAGCAACATTACCACCAACAGAATTGATTATATTCATGAAGATAAATTCGGATATATCTGGTTCCAGACTTACGACGGACGCATTCATCGTTTCGACCCTAAAACAGAGCATTTTTACAGCTTACCTTATGCCACTAACAGGTTTATTTACACTGTAGAACGGAGCAGGAGATTTATTGAGTCTTCCAAAGGCGAATTATGGGTAGCAACCAATGAAATTGGTGCTATTCGTATAATTACCGACCCCAAAACGGGCAATGTAAAGACTTACGAGTATTCAACTTTCTCCGACCAGCCTATTTCTAACAATACCATCAACTTTGTTCAGGAAGATGAACAGGGTAATATGTGGCTGGGTACAAATGGTGGTTTGTTTTGCGTAAATACGGTTACCAACCAAATTAAAAATTTTCTGCCAAATCCGGGAATGCAAATCAATGCTTTTTATTCATTTATGAAAATGAAAAACAATCTTTGGTTTGGAGATAAAAATGGTAATATCTGGATTTTTTCGGTTAAAAATAATGGTTTTGAACTACTTAGATTGAATGAAAAGGCAAAAGTAACTGATATAAAATCGATTGACAACGATCATGTAATTATTACTACGAATAATTCAGGATTTTATATTTATACAATTTCTCAAAAGTCTTTGAAGAACTTTAATAAAATGTCGACACTTGTTCTGCAAACCAATAATTTTATTTCGGTGGCAGTTGATAGTTATGGTGTGGCATGGCTCGAAGCTGACCAAACCGGAGTTTTCAGATACCGGCTTAGCGACAACTCGCTGAAATACTTTCATTTAAAGATTGATGCCGTGAACAGAATGTCGGTATTGCCCAATTTTATTGTTTACGAAGATGTGAAAAAAAGATTGTGGATTAATTTGCAGGGTGGGGGATTTGCCCGCTACAACCGGACTATAGATGCGCTCGACTATTTTTATAACGAACCTGAAAGCCATGACTGTAAATTCTCGAATGTAATTCACTCGGTTTACTCTGACAGGAGTGGTAATCTTTGGCTGTGTACTTATAATAAAGGATTGGAAAAAATTAGCTTTCATACTCCTCAATTCAGAGTGGGCAAAGTAAATACATCGATAAATACATTGACTTCCAATGAGATACGTGCAATACAACAAATATCAAACGGAAATATTATCATTGCAACCAAAGATGGAAGTATCCGATTCTTTGATAAAAACCTGAAAACCATTGGCTTATTGTCGGAAAATGGTACTGTTGGATCTAACGGCAGGTTATCTGACATGGCTTATTGCATACACGAAGACCGAAAGAAAAATATCTGGATTGGTACGAAAGGAGCCGGGATAATTAAGCTTATTCCAAAATCTGTCAACTCTGAAAAACCGGTTTACACCTTGCAGCAATTTACCAACAACCCTATGGATAACAATAGTTTATCAAATGATAATATCTATAGTATCATCGAGGATTCGGCTGGAAGAATACTTGTAGGGACATTTGGAGGCGGACTGAATATTGTGAACGAAGCTAACGGAAAAACTACTTTTTTGAATTATAAAAACAAACTCTCCACTTATCCTATCAGCAAATGCTCTAAAATAAGGCATCTTATTCAGGATAAATCGAATACCGTATGGATAGCCACTACCGATGGCATACTTCAGATTGATAATTTCATGACTCCCAAAATGAAGGAGTATTATATCGAGAAGTTGCCAAATACAAGCAATAGCCTGAGTAATAATGATGTGCATTACTTTCATATCGATAAAAAAAATCAACTGTGGATTGGTACTTTTGGAGGTGGATTAAATAAACTTATATCGAAGGCTAAAGCTAATAAACCTGCTGTTTTTGAGCAATTTACAACAAAAAATGGCATGGCTAACGATATTGTGTTAAGTATTCAGGAAGATAAAAAAGGATCGTTGTGGCTGAGTTCCGAAAATAATATCTCACGCTTTGATCCCGATAAAGGTTTCTTTCAGAACTACAATGTACTCGACGGAATCAATGATGCACATTTCTCCGAAGCTGCCAGTTTATTTACTAAGTCGGGCGAAATGCTTTTTGGCAGCAACAAGGGTTACTATTATTTTATACCCGGCAAAATAAGTCAAAACTCAGAAGTACCTCCTATTGAGTTTACTAAGTTTCAGCTTTTCAATAAAGATGTTGCTGTAGGTGAAAAGGGAATGCCGCTCAAACATAGCATTGGCTATTCTGATATAATTGAGCTTACTCATAAGCAGTCGGTTTTCAGCATTGAATATGTGGCCATCGACTTTTCGTCGAATGCCGATGAGATAAGCTATGCATTTATGCTCGAAAACTTTGAAACTCAGTGGAACTATGTCAGAAATCAGCGTAAGGCCACCTACACCAACCTGCCTAAGGGTACTTATTACTTTAAAGTCCGCTCGACCAACAGCGAAGGCGTATGGGTTGATAACGAAAAGGTTATAAAAATTAAGATCTTACCTTCATTCTGGGAAACTCCTTTTGCTTATATTCTCTATTTCATTCTGTTTGCGTTGCTAATGTACGCAGTTTACTATCTTACTACTACCTATTCAAAACTTAAAAACGAGGTAGTTATAGAGCAAAAGGTTACCGATATAAAACTACGGTTTTTCACCAACATATCGCACGAACTCCGAACGCCACTCACTTTAATACTCGCGCCTGTTGAGAATATTCTTAAAACAGAAAGGTTGAATGAAAGTGCTAAAGAGCAGTTGCTTGTTGTGCAAAACAATGCTAACAGAATGCTTCGCCTTATTAATCAGATACTTGACTTCAGAAAAATTCAAAATAAAAAAATGAGACTGAAAGTTCAGTTAACTTATTTTGATAGACTGATAAAAGATATTTGTGCTAACTTCAGTAAGGAGGCTGTGGATAAAAATCTGAATTTCAGAATTATAAATAATGCCGGTAGTGTAAAACTCTGGATTGACAGAGACAAAACTGATATAATTATTTACAACCTGCTTTCTAATGCGTTTAAATACACACCTAATGGTAAAAGTATTGAAGTTATTATCGAAAATGCAAGCAATAACAGTGGAGTTATGGTTAAAGTTGTCGATGAAGGAGTTGGCATTCCCCGAGAAAAACGACTTTTCCTTTTCGAGCGATTTACGTCGAACAATGAAATACAAAGCCTTGGAAACCAAAAAGGTACCGGAATTGGATTAAGCCTTGTAAAAGAACTTGTAGATCTGCATAAAGGGGTGATAGAGGTAGAGAGCGAGCCTGGCGCGGGTACTACCTTTACTGTTACTTTCCGTAGCGGAAAAAGCCATTTTGGCGATGATGTAGACTTTGTAATTGAAGATGAAGAAGATAAGGTGAATGATGTTGATAGTAAAATCTTGATTGATGAGGTTGAAAATTATATTTCGGTAAAAGAAGCACCACTTATTTTAGTAATCGAGGACAATGATGATATGCGTAATTTCCTGCACAAGGTGCTTAGCAAAACCTATAGGGTAGAAACGGCATATGATGGCGAAAACGGCTTGGAAATTATCAGAAAGCTCGTACCCGACCTGATAGTTACCGACTTAATGATGCCTAATATGGATGGTTTGCAATTGACTGATATGGTGAAAAATAACGAACATACAAGTCATATCCCGGTTATACTGCTTACTGCCAAATCGGCCATCGAAAGCAGGTTGCAAGCGTTGAAAACCGGTGCCGATGATTATATTACAAAGCCATTCAGTCCGGTTCTACTCGAAGCCCGAATTGAAAATATACTGGAACAACGCAAACGCTTGCAGGAGCGATATCGCAGAAGTCTTCTTGATCTGGAGCCGGCCAAGGTCGAAATGGCATCGCAGGATGAAATATTTCTGGCCAGATTGCTTAACTTCATGGAAAAAAATATTGATAACAGTGAACTTACTGTCGAAGATATGGTTTCGGAAATGGCTTATGGTCGCACGGTGTTCTTTAATAAATTAAAAGGTCTTACGGGACTTGCTCCAATTGAATTTATCCGCGAATTACGTATTAAACGGGCAGCTCAGTTGCTCAAAACCAGCGAGTATAATATTTCACAAATTACCTATATGGTTGGCATGAGCGATTCCAGATATTTCAGTAAATGTTTCAAAAAAGTATATGGAATGACTCCAAGCGAATACAAAAAAAGTCTGGAAAACTAAATTTCAGAAATTTTTGAGTACCTTTGAAGTCCTGTTTTGAATGTAATTTTTCAAAACAATTAAAAATCAACTTATTATAGGTAGTTATTTATAATAATTACAAATTTATTATTCATTTTGCTTAGAAGTATGCACATTATTATTAATTTTGTGCAGGATTTTATTTGAACGATTTATTTAAATAAATTGTTAGTATAAAGTTTAAGAAACTTTTTTAAAAGTATAATGAATAAAAGTAAAGTATTTGAGCAACGCCTTAAAGCGTTGCAAGAGATGGAAGACAATGCTGCACACCGGCAGCACCTGAAAGGAAAACTCACTGCTCGTGAGCGTATTAATGTTCTCTTCGACGAAGATACCTTTTTTGAACTTGATGCTTTTGTAGCTCCATCGCAAACTCCGGTCAGTAGTAAACAATCTAATTTTGGTGATGGCGTAGTAGTGGGTCGTGGTCTGGTTCAGGGGCGAAGCGTTTTTGCTTATGCGCAGGACTTTACGGTACTGGGAGGCTCGCTCGGATATGCTCATGGGATGAAAATAGCCAAAGTTCAGGAAATGGCTCTAAAGCTTGGTGCTCCTATAGTAGGTTTAATGGATTCGGGAGGTGCCCGAATACAGGAAGGTGTTAAAAGCCTTTCTGCTTATGCTACTATTTTTCGCAACAACGTGAAATCGTCCGGCATTATCCCTCAGATTTCGGCTATTTTAGGTCCGGCTGCCGGAGGCGCTGTTTATTCGCCGGCTCTTACCGATTTTATTTTTATGACCAATCAAACATCTTATATGTTTGTAACTGGTCCTGATGTGGTTAAGGAGGTGCTCAATGAAGATATTGATATGGAGGCACTTGGAGGTGGAAATGTACACGCAGGCAAAAGTGGAGTAGCACATTTTGTTTCCGACGATGAAGAACATACCATCATGCTCATCCGTAAGTTATTGTCGTATATTCCTTCAAATAACTACGAAACTCTACCTGTTTCCAACCTGATTAGCGTATATCAATCGCGGCAGGAATATTTGGACAAAATTATTCCGGACGACCCCAACCGCCCGTACGACATGAAAGAAATTATCAATATCATTGTTGATAAAGATACTTTCTTTGAAGTACATGAGAAATTTGCTCAAAACATCCTCGTTGGGTTTGCCCGGCTCAATGGTAAAACCATTGGCATTGTAGCCAATCAACCTAAAGTAATGGCTGGTACCCTCGATATTAATGCCAGTGTAAAAGGCGCCCGCTTTGTGCGCTTCTGTGATGCCTTCAATATCCCGTTACTCGTTTTGGAAGATGTACCTGGCTTTTTACCCGGCGTTGAACAGGAGCACAATGGTATCATTCGCAACGGAGCCAAACTGCTTTATGCTTTTTGCGAAGCTACTGTGCCCAAAATTACAATTATCACCCGTAAAGCTTACGGTGGTGCTTATATTGTAATGAGCAGTAAAAATACAGGTGGCGATTTCAACTTTGCATGGCCTACTGCCGAAATTGCTGTGATGGGCCCCGGTGGTGCTATCAAAATTGTGAATAAGCATGAATTATCTAAATCCGATGATAGAGCTGCACTCGAGAAAATGCTTATCGAAAAGTATAAAGAAGAAGTAGCTAACCCCTATAAAGCCGAAGAACTTGGGCTTATTGACGAGGTGATTGTTCCGTCTAAAACAAGACAGATTTTGATTACTGCTTTCGAAATTTTATCTAATAAACAGTACCGTAAACCAGCACGTAAGCATGGTAGTATACCGCTCTAACCTACAAAGAATGTTCTGACAGAACTTTCTTTTGTAAATAAACGCGATAAATTAAGACATTTTCATTCTCCGATATTTTTTACTGAAAATCATTGGATTATAACTTAAAATTATAATGAAAAAAAGACTATTAATAGCTAACAGGAGCGAAATAGCTATCCGCATTATACGCTCTGCTCACAAACTGGGCATGACAGCTGTCGTTTTTCAAAGCGACAGAGAGCCGGATGCTCTTTATCTTAAATACGCCGATGAAATTATTCCGGCTAAAGACGCAAGCAACGAAAAAGCGATTTTTCTGGATGCTGAACGTATTGTTAAGTTTGCTCTTGAGTATAAGATTGATTTGATTCATCCGGGATACGGTTTTTTATCCGAAAATCCGGATTTTGCAGCACTGTGTGTTGATAATGGAATTAATTTCATAGGTCCTTCTCCTGAATTAATTAGGGATATGGGACTCAAAACTGTGGCTAAAAGTATGGCTATCAAAGCGGGACTACCGCTTGTACCCGGAAGCGATGGCCCTGTAAAAGATGCTGAAGCCGCTACTGCTTATGCTAATAAAATAGGCTATCCGGTGATACTTAAAGCTTCGGCTGGCGGTGGTGGACGTGGTATGCGTATTGTAGAAAAACCCGAAACCATTGAGCGTAATTTCAAATCGGCATCGGACGAAGCATTGGCTGCCTTTAGCAATGGTGATATGTTTATCGAAAAATATCTGCAAAACCCAAAACATCTTGAATTTCAGATTCTTGGCGATAAGCATGGTAATGTAGTGCATTTGGGCGAACGTGAATGCTCGCTCCAGCGCAAGCATCAGAAAATTGTGGAAGAAGCTCCATCGGCAAGTGTGACCGAAAAAATGCGTGCCGAAATGGGCGAGATGGCTGTTAGGTTTGCTAAGTCCATCGGATATTTTTCGGCAGGTACTATCGAGTTTATTATGGACGAAGATGGCTCATACTATTTCATGGAAATGAATACACGTATTCAGGTAGAACATCCTGTTACCGAAATTGTTACCGGGGTGGATCTTGTTGATTGGCAAATAAGAGTGGCACTGGGCGAAGAACTGACTCTGAAACAAAGCGATATTCATATTCAAGGTTGGGCTATTGAATGCCGCGTAAATACCGAGGATCCGCAAAACAGATTTAGTCCGCAAACCGGCTTTATCGATAAAGTATACTTTCCGCAAAAAGATTATATCCGTATCGAAACCGGTGTACAAAGTGGTTCGGTAGTAACACCGTATTTCGACTCCATGATTGCCAAAATAATCGTAAAAGGTAATGACAGACAGGATGTTATACAAAAAACACTGGATGCTTTAAACGAGTTTAATCTGATTGGACTGAAAACAACAATTCCATTCTGCCGGACTGTATTAAACCATCCTGATTTTGTAAATGCAACATATACAACCCGTTGGGTGGATCAGGTATTCACTCCTGAAATGCTCGAAAACGAGGACGATGAAATTATCGGTGCACTGGCTGCCACTATTATGTATGCTTCGGAATATCTACAGTTATCATCGGATTTACCTACTTATAAATACGACCGGTTAAATGTATGGGTATTAAACAAAAGATTGAATTATTAATCTGTAATTATCAGTATTTAAATTAAATAAATCCATAAAAAATGGGAACTTCATATATTTATAAGCGGGATGCTTCCCGGTTGTTTATTGCCGTAAGAGATAATGGTAAGCGATATAAACTCTATATTCCTAAAGAGTCAAAGCCGGTAATTGATGGTAAGGAATACGACATTGATTTTATTGAACAGGGAGACTCGCAATATATTTTCGACTGGAATGGAAAGCGTTTTCAATGCGAATTGGTGTCGCGTGACCAGAACAAAGCTGTGATTAAAGTTAATGGCGTTGAATACAAATATAGTCTGGAGTCTTTGTTTTCGTATATTCGTAGGGGTATGATTAACAGCGATGCCAATAAAATTGACGAAAATAATATCATTGCACCCATGCCGGGTAAAATTGTTGATATATTCTTGTCGGAAGGTGATTTGGTGAATGCTGGTGAACCGATTCTTACGCTGGAGGCCATGAAAATGCAAAATGAAATTACGGCTAACTGCAATGGCATAATTCAAAAAATAAAAGTACAGGCCGGACAGTCAGTAATGAAGGATGAGCTGCTGATTGAAATACAATCTATAGACTTGTAAATCAGATATTTTTCAATATTTCAACAAAAACTAACCGGCAATAGATTTTCTATTTAAAGTTTTTATAGTTGCTTATTATAAACTGATTTTGTACTTTTGAAATTATTTTCTAAAAACTTTTCTGTAGTTAAAATACTATGGAAAAGTTTTTTTTATACTTTACATGCACATAAACAAACACTTATGAATTTTGTAGCGATAGATTTTGAAACTGCCCATGCCGATTTTCCTTGCGAAATCGGGCTTACGCGCGTAACCGATGGTGTGATAGGCGAATCAAAATCATGGCTCATTAAGCCGGCTTGTTTTCCTTATATGAATCCATGGAATGAGCGGGTACATGGCATATCGTCGGCTGATTTAGCTGATGCGCCAGGTTTCGATGAAATATGGCCTGAATTAAAGCTCTGGATTGATGACAGTTATATGGTGGCGCACAATGCCGCCTTTGATATGAAGGTACTCAGGTCTGCGCTCCAATACTACGATTTGGCCGTGCCCTGGGTTGAGTATTTTTGTAGTGTAAGCCTTTCCCGTCGTGCATGGAAAAATTTGCCGAGTCACTCGCTTGGTACGCTCTGCGAGTTTCACAACATTCGTTTTCGGCATCACCGGGCTGGCGACGATGCCAGAGCTTGCGCTATTATTACACTCAGGGCTTTTGAAGAATTAGGTATCAGACATCTCAGCGATGTTGAACAAAAAGTACTGAAAATAAAAAGATTAGATAAATAAAAAACAATATCCTCCCGTTACTCATAAAGCAAGAGGAGGATATTTTCACACGTAAATAAATATGCCAAAATTTATCGGCATACTTATATTTAAAATTTTACTTCGTAGCTTGGTTCTTCTACTATTTCAGGAACAAGCTGATTGTAAACCACTTTACCGGTTTCGTCAATGGCTACTACCGAACGAGCCATCAATCCTGCCAATGGGCCATCGTTCATCAACACTCCATAATCGGTAGCAAAATTATTGTATCGGAAATCAGATGCTGTAATTACTTTATCTAATCCTTCGGCACCACAAAAACGACTGGCGGCAAAAGGTAAGTCTTTCGACACACAGATTACAATTACATTGTCGTTAGATGCAGCTATTTTATTGAAATTACGTACCGAAGCAGCACAAACTCCTGTGTCGATGCTTGGGAAAATATTCAGAATAACTCTTTTACCTTTGAAATCGGAAAGAGATATTTCATTCAATCCTGCACCTACAAGCTTAAAATCAGGTGCTTGTGTACCTACAGCAGGTAAACTGCCGTTAGTTTTTACTTCAGTTCCTTTAAATGTTACAGTTGCCATTTTTTAGTTGCTTTATTATTGTTATTTAATGTTGACTTTGTTTATATAAGTAACGCGCAAAGGTTCTTTTTGTTTATATTTGTATTGAATTTTTTGGGAAATTATTTTTAATGAAAAGTAAGAAAATCATATACATCTTATTGCCATTTGTTCTTGTTAACTCATTTTCGTGCAAGGATGGCGACGAATATCGTGTTGATGATGAGTTTGCACTGTACGTCGCCCGGTTCGAAGAGGAAGCGCTGAAACGTGGTATGAATTTAAACCTTAAGAGTTCAGGATTGATTATGGAATTTGCTGATTTAGATGATGATAAAGCCGGCTTATGTCATTATGAAAACCCCATACGAATTGAAATTGACCGCGAGTACTGGAAAAATACCAGCGGACGTGCCAGTACTGATTTTATGCGCGAAGACCTGATTTTTCATGAACTCGGACATGGTATACTTGGCCGGAAACATATCAATACAACGCTTGCAAACGGCGACTGGAAATCGATGATGTGTGGAGGTACCAAGGTGGATAACAGACCCTGGAATATCAATTACAGAGGTTTCAGGCGCGAGTATTATATCAACGAATTATTCAAAGAAAGCACTCCTGCTCCCGAGCTTACAAGTCTTACTTTTACTGAGGATACCACTGGCTTTCAAAGCAAAGTTTTTCTTAGTTTTGATTCTGAGAAGAAAGAAGACATGGGCTGGAATGTAGCAAATACAGATAGCTATTCTATTAGTATTGATAATAAAAGAATGAAGTTTGTATCCGGCATTAACCTGTCATATCTGATACTCGCTAATACCAGTGTGGACGTTTTGTCAGACTTTATGTACGAAATTAGCCTGGAATGTCAACCTGTAAATACCGGTGATCAGTATGGTATTGTTTTTGGGAGTAGCGACGATAGCGGGAATGATGTTGATTTTTTTTCCATAGCTAATACGAAAAAAATGTACATGGGCAACCGACGTTGGTACAGCTTTTTTACCGAACTTAACATCAGTGCAATAAAGGAAAATACTGAAAACAAGCTTACTGTTATGAAAAAAAATGGTATGCTCTATTATTTTGTAAATGATGTGTATGTGTATTGCTCTGAATCTGAGTTAAATACAGCTGGTAGTCAGTTTGGTTTTATTGTGCCGGCCCGTGGAGTTTTATGGCTCAACAATTTTAGAGTCAAAACTAAAGGTACTGACCGGTCTAAAATTGGAGCGATACAGTTTTCTGATTTTGAAACAAGATTAGTACCTGTAGAGAACTTAGGAAAAGTTAAAAACTAAATCTTGTAGTAACTTATTTATTGATTGAAACGAACTTAATTTTTAATGTCAAAATTTACAATATACCAGGTATTGCCGAGGCTTTTTGGTAATTATAATACCACCCGTAAACATAACGAAACCATTGAAGAAAACGGATGCGGCAAGTTCAATAGCTTTACAGACAAAGCTTTAAAAGAGATTAAACAGCTCGGCATAACGCATATTTGGTACACTGGTATCATTGAGCATGCAACTAAAACTGACTACACTGCTTATGGTATTCGCAACGATCATCCCGGTATAGTGAAGGGGCAAGCTGGTTCGGCTTATGCTATCAAGGACTATTATGATGTTGATCCGGATTTGGCGGAACATGTTCCAGACAGGATGAAGGAGTTTGAAGCTCTCGTTAAAAGAACTCATAAAAATAATTTAAAAGTAATTATTGATTTTGTACCCAATCACGTTGCGCGACAATATTTTTCGGATGCAAGACCTGAAGGTGTTGCCGACCTTGGAGAAAACGACCATTCAGAATGGCATTTTTCGCCTTTAAATAACTTTTATTATTTCCCTGATCAGGCATTCAAACCGGGATTTGATGTTGCCGGCTATTCTGAATTTCCGGCAAAAGCTACAGGTAACGACCGCTTTACTCCATCGCCCAATATGGATGACTGGTACGAAACCGTTAAACTGAATTATGGTGTAAACTATACTGAAGGAATGCAGAAACAGTTTTCGCCAATTCCGGATACATGGTTTAAAATGAGGGATATATTGCTATTTTGGGCTGAAAAAAAAGTGGATGGATTCAGATGCGATATGGCCGAGATGGTACCTGTTGAGTTTTGGGGATGGGTTATACCTCAAGTTAAACTAAGCTTTCCGGAAGTGATTTTTTTGGCCGAAATTTACAATCCTGCCGAATATCGTAATTATCTGGCCAATGGTAAATTCGACTATTTGTATGATAAAGTAGGGCTTTATGACAAACTCAGAGCTATTACGTCGAAAAATTTTCCGGTTCGCGATATCACTAATTGTTGGCAGTCGTTAAATGGAATTGCCGACCAGATGCTCAATTTCCTCGAAAATCATGATGAACAACGCATTGGTTCTGGATTTTTTGCCGGCAATGGTATGTATGCCGAACCGGCTATGATAGTTGCTGCTACGCTTGGCAAAGCGCCTGTTATGATTTACAGTGGTCAGGAATTGGGCGAATCGGGTATGGATAACGAAGGCTTTAGCGGATACGACGGGCGTACTACTATTTTCGATTACTGGGGCGTAAAATCTGTTCAGGCCTGGGCCAACAACGGTAAATTTGATGGTGAACATTTAACTACAGAACAACGTGAGTTAAGAGCATTTTATAGCAAGCTATTAAACACAACCATCAATGAAAAAGCAATTACTGAGGGTGTGATGTACGACCTTGAGTTTGCAAACTTTGATAATCCTCATTTTAATTCGCATGAGCAGTTTGCTTATTTCCGTAAGTATAACGACGAATTACTGCTTATTGTGTTGAATTTTCATGATAGAAACTTATACACCGAAGTTCGTATTCCTTTAGAAGCATTTCAATACCTGAATATTGATGAAGGGAATACGTATACCTGCTTGGACTTGCTTACCGGCATTTACGAAGATGATGCAACACTAAGTTCGGGTCAGGTTTTTAAAACAACATTGCCACCCTGGAAAGGAAAAATATTTAAACTGAATAAAAAGGCTTGAGAAGCAGACAAGTAGTATTATAGTTTTAGATTGTATAAAAAGGGCAGGAGAGAGGTTGAAAAACTTTCTCCTGCCTTTTTTTTAAATCAGCACAACCGACTGAAAATTATCTATTTATCACTAAAACGTTGCAGTAAATTATATGATTTGTAAATACCTAATTCCCCGGCTTTACTCAGGTCGTTAAGTCCCTTACTATCTTCACCAATAAAAAGGTAGGTAAGTCCGCGATTAAAATACGCCTCTGCAAAATCAGGATCACTCTCGATGGCTTTGTTATAGTTTGTAATCGCAGTTTTAAAATCGCTCTGTGTGCAAAGTACATTGGCCTTATTGAAATATGCAAAGGAGAAATCAGGAGCAAGACCTATCACCTTGTCATAGTCACGCATAATCATTTCGGCATCAAACTTGGCTTGGGTTTCATCGGCCAACCGTTTTGATTTTTCGGTCGATTTTTCAAGCAAAACTTCGTTATTATCCTGCAACGTACTACGTTTATATTCTATATATTTATATCTGATATTAGCTCTGCAAAAATATGCCAAAACAAAATCCGAGCGTATTGATAAAGCCTTATTTAAATCTTCGATGGAGCTGTTGAAATCCTGCACAAGTGCGAATTCCAATGCTCGGTAAAAATATAAATCGGCATTCGCATTATCAGCAGCTATGCGTTTTGATATATTATTAATTTCATCAAAGTGCTGGTTTACAAGCTCTGAGGTCAAAGCCAGCTCATTGTTGGTTATTTTCAGCACAGTACTGAGTACTTTTCTTTTGTTATAATCTTCTACAATAGGTTCGTACAGGTTTGTTCTGCGTATCTCGTCGGGTTTAGAATAATAGCTGAGAACAAAGTTTTTTTCATTCACCACATCGGTGTAGATATTCTGAATATTTCCGCGTCTTCCATCCTGATATTTTGTATCGGATTGGCTATCGTCAATATCCTGATTTACAAATCTGTTGAAAATTTCGGTTTTACGCGATGCTGCAGATTTTGGAGCGTTGGCGGCTATCTTGTTATCACCGGCTATCTGAGCCTTCTTTTTAATGTTATCTTTATTTTTCTCAATTTCATAAGCCTGCTGCCTGTATCTGAACGATTCTTTACTATTTCCCAAACCATCCTGCGCTTCGGCAATTCCCCAGTAAGCTGGTATAAAATACGGATATTTACCAATAATTTTATTGAAATCGGCTATAGCATTTCTGTACAAACGCAAGGTATTGTTAAGCATAGCCCTCCTGTAAAGTGCATCGTAATTTGCACTATCAAGAGTTAATACCATATTAAGGTCGGATAGCGCATTGTTGTTATCTCCCAGATTAGCTCTTAGTAAAGCTCTGTTATAATAGGCCAAATCGCCTTTTTTATCAAGCTTTATCGCATTATCGTAATCGCTGAGTGCCTGTCTGAAATTTTTACGCTGTACGTTTAATATACCCCGGTTAATGTAATCGCCTGAAAATTTTGAGTTGTACTTAATTGCCTGTGAATAATCATTATAGGCTTTCTCGGTCTCATTTTTTTGCATGTGTAGCAATGCCCTTGCACTCCATCCGTTGCTGCTTGTACTATCTCTTTTAATGTATTCGTTGAACGATATTTCGGCAGCCAGAGTATCTTTCGTTGCCAATTGAATAAAACCCTTCTCGTAATAAAGGTTTGACTTTGGATTCAGTCTCATGTAAGTATCCAAATCGGTCATGGCATCTTTGTAGTTTTCGAGCCGCATGTTAGCATCCATGCGATTCAGCAGCAAATTCATATTGTCAGGACTAAATTCATATGCTTTCGAAAAGTCCTTTACAGCCTCATCATACAACTTCAGGTTACGACGGGCGAATCCTCTGATATAATAAGCCTGTGGTACAAAAGGATTGCGCTCAATAGATTCAGTAGCGTCCAACTCGGCTCCTTTGTCATCGCCCAGCTGAATTTTTGCCATTGCCCTGTACATATAGGGTTCGGCCATATAAGGCTTAATTTTTATTACCTGATTAAAATATTGTATCGAAAGTACATAATCCTCAAAATATAAAGCATTCCGACCTATGGTCAGAATACGGTCGGTGTTCCACTGGGCAAATCCGAATATATGTAAACTACCGAAAATAATTATGAATATGAGTTTCTTCAAATCGTAATTTTTATATTTTGATTAAATGATGAGTGCAAAATACGGAAATATGTTTTAAATAAATCCCAAAGAAGGCTTATCTTTAGCTTTATTTGGGATTTATACTAATTTTTTCCGAATTTACTCTTCACTGCTGTACATATTAGCGTTGCAGGCTTCGTCTACATCAAAAGTGGTTGGGATATCAAACTTTTCGGATGCTGAGTAACCGAGACTTGAATCGTTCAGTACTTTTTTCATATATAATGCCCATATTGGCAAAGCCATACTGGCGCCTTGTCCTTCGCGTATATTGTCGAAATGAATAGACCTGTCTTCGCCGCCTACCCATACTCCCGAAACCAAAGATGGGGTATAACCCATAAACCATCCATCGGAATTATTCTGTGTAGTACCTGTTTTACCGCCCATTTGCATGTTGAGACCGTATACCGAACGGATACGCCCACCTGTACCTCCATCAACTACTGCACGCATCATATATATCATTTTGTAGGCAGTGGTTTCACTGAAAATTTCGTGCATTTTCGGGGCAAAGTTTGCTATAACATTTCCGTTAGAGTCTTCAATACGTGTTACATACAATGGCTCAACCCTGATACCTTTATTAGGATAGGCTGTGTAAGCATCTACCATTTCGGATACCGAAATTTCGCATGGACCCAGACATAACGACGGCACTGCATCTAACGGGCCGCGAACACCAAAGGAGCGCATGAGTTTTACCAAAGCATCGGGAGTAAACAAACTCATCAGATAGGCTGAAATCCAGTTGTCGGAGTTGGACAAACCCCATTTTAATGATACAATATCACCTACGTTTTTACCCTTGGTGGTGGTTTTTGGTGTCCAGGTTCCGCCTGTTCCGTTAGGGAACGAAATAGGGCGCCAGGAGGTTTTATCGCATGGCGACATGCCTTCTTCCATGGCTAATGTGTACAAATATGGCTTAACCGTAGATCCTACCTGTCTGCGACCGGTATTCACCATGTCGTACTGAAATTGCGAAAAATTAGGACCTCCAACATAAGCTTTTACAT
This sequence comes from Bacteroidota bacterium, assembly GCA_017860345.1. Classification (GTDB taxonomy): domain Bacteria; phylum Bacteroidota; class Bacteroidia; order Bacteroidales; family Paludibacteraceae; genus Paludibacter. The sequence goes on from JAFNAV010000027.1 coordinate 52,063, forward strand.
GACCGCTCCGGGCATCGATTGACATGAAACCACATCGCAGAAAGTGTTTGTAATAACGAATCGAGTCAATAGGAGATAATACCGTATCAATCATCCCGTTATATGAAAAAACCTGCATATCAACAGGCTTGCTGAAAGCTTTTTGAATTTCAGACTCGCTTAAATTTTGTTCTTTGGAATGCCTGTAGCGGTCGCTCTGCTTCATGGCAGCATTGATAATTTTATTGATTTCGTCCTGATTAACCAGTCTTGAAAACGGAGCTGTTTTTCGTCCTTTCTTTTCTTTAAAGAATGATTTTTGTAACGATTCAATATGTTCTTTTACAGCCTCTTCTGCATACTTTTGCATGCGTGAGTCGATGGTTGTGTATATTTTCAAACCATCTGTGTAAATATTGTACGGAGATCCATCAGGCTTGTGGTTTTTGTTGCAAAAACCGTAGAGCGGATTGTTTTCCCATTGCCAAACATCATCTTTGTATTTTTGCTCCTGCCAACTTGCATAATCACTCTTTTTTGGCTCTTTGGCTGTGAGTATGGATCTCAGATACTCCCTGAAATAGGGAGCAGGTCCTTGTTTGTGATCAGCTCTTTGAAATTTTACGTCTAAAGGCAGCGCTTTGATTGAATCAAATTCCTGTCGGGTAATATACCCTGCTTTACGCATTTGATTTAGTACCACGTTCCGACGTTCGCGCGAGCGTTCATTAAACCGGTAAGGATTATAGTACCAGGGATTTTTACACATGCCTACCAGAGTGGCTGCTTCTTCAATTTTGAGTTTAGATGGTGTTGTGTTAAAGTATACTTGCGAGGCCGACTTAATTCCTTCGGCATTGTACAAAAAGCTGAATTGATTCAGATAAAGAGTTATAATTTCTTCTTTTGTGTATAGCCGTTCCAGTTTTACGGATATAACCCACTCAATAGGCTTTTGAAAGATACGACTTATGAAATTTTCAGCTTCAGGAGAGTATAACTGCTTGGCCAACTGCTGAGTGAGTGTACTACCACCTCCGGCACTTTTTTTCTGAAAAATACCACGAAGTACCAAAGCTCTCGTAAGAGCAATTCCATCGATTCCCGAATGGTCGTAGTAACGCACATCTTCGGTAGCTACCAAAGCGTCAATTACATGCTTGGATATCTGATTGTATTCAACTTTAACACGATTTTCATCACTTTTAGAAAAACGCCCTAATAATTGAAGATCAGACGAATATATTTCGGTTGCATATTTATTAATTGGATTCTGCAACTCATCAATTGGTGGTAAGTAACCTATCCAGCCAATGGTAATAAATACAAATATTAATATGATAGAGAAAATTCCAAGAACAAATAATCTCCAAAACCATCTCGAAAATTTTCTTCGGAAATCATTACTTTGAACAGTTTTTGCCATACAAATGCTAAGTTTTACGATAAAGTACAAAAATACAATTTTTTTTCGACTTAATTTTTGAATCTCCTAAATAAAATTTATTTATTTAAGCTATTGATTATCAACTAATCAACATACATTAAATCACTTATTATCATATTAGAAACATGAATACCTTCACTGGTA
>JAFNAV010000081.1 GCA_017860345.1 Bacteroidota bacterium
TCTGGCTGTATTCAATATAGCTGCCAAAAAACAATGGTTTGGAATACAAGGCGCTCCTGCTACCTTGTTTGCATCAGGCACCACATATTTAGAGGATTTACGTACGCAACTTGGCTTGTCGGTAATTCAGGATAAAGTGGGATATACCTATCAAACCAATGTGAACTTGTCCTATGCCTATGTGCTGAATCTTAATTATACATGGCAATTGCATCTTGGTATTGCAGGTAACTTTCAAGCCATTTCGTACGATTTGGGACAGGTCACTACGGCCGATGAGGCTGTAGATCCGGTATTGATAGAGAAACTGCGTAAAGCCAATGACTTTGATGCTGATTTGGGGCTTGAGTTTTCGAGTCAGAGCCTTAAAATCGGACTGGCAAGTCAGAATGTGATGGATGCTTTTGATTCATCCGGTAAATTGCAGCAAAACACCAATTTACTTTATGCCAGATTCAGGGAATACAGTGAAAGTGTATTTAATTACGGAGCAGGAGTGGCTGCTATACAGTATGCCGATATTTACCAGCTTGAGTTTAATGTGTCTGGTTATTTCAAAAACAAATGGAGTTCTGGTCTCACCAATATTCCGGATTTATTTGATATTGGTGTGTTCTACAGAACTGGTAGTCAGGCCGGAATTATTCTGGGATTGAGTTTGGGCGACGATTTTCATATTTCGTACAGCTACGATTATCATTTTGGAAGTCTGAGCCGGGGTTCTTACGGAACCAACGAGATTATGCTAACTTTTAATCTCCGGAGGCAACCAATTTGCCATAACTGTTGGTGGTAAATATTTTTTGTTGTGTGTGTCGTACTAAGAAAACAGCCGGTAGCATGCTTTTGCTATCGGCTGTTTTATCTTTTTTATCAGATTATAAATCAATATTCATCCCAACTTTTTATTTTAATATCCTCAATGCTTTTGGTACAAAAAGCAGTGATAAATGCCGATGCCAAACGGGCATTGGTGAGCAGCGGGATATTAAAATCGATAGCGCCACGACGAATGGCATAGTCATTGCGTAGCTCGCGTTCTGTCGTGTTTTTGGGTATGTTAATTACCAAATCAAATCCTTTGTTGGACAGCATGTTCTTGACGTTCAGATCACCTTCTTCGTCGGGCCAGAGCACCGATGTCGCGCTGATTCCATGTTCTTCGAGGAAGTGCTGACTACCACGGGTAGCGAATAGCTCATATCCTTTCTTCTGCAATAAATGGCAGGCATCGAGCAATTCAACTTTCGATTTTGTTTCGCCAGAAGAAATCAGAATGCGTTTCTTTGGAATGCGGAAGCCTACCGAAAGCAATGACTTTAGAATAGCTTCCGAAAAGTCATCACCTATACAGCCAACTTCGCCAGTCGAAGCCATATCAACGCCCAGCACAGGGTCTGCTTGTTGCAGACGGTGGAATGAGAATTGCGATGCCTTGATACCTACATAGTCGAGATCAAAAGCTGATTTCTCTGGCTTTTCAACCGGTAAACCAAGCATCACTTTGGTTGCCAGTTCGATAAAGTTCAGTTTAAGCACTTTAGAAACGAATGGGAACGAACGTGATGAGCGAAGATTACATTCAATAACCTTGATGTAGTTATCTTTAGCCAGAAACTGTATATTGAACGGACCGGAGATGTTTAGCGACTTGGCAATTTCGCCCGCTATCTTTTTAATACGACGTATGGTTTCCACATAAGTTTTTTGCGGAGGAAACTGAGTAGTTGCGTCGCCAGAGTGTACTCCGGCAAACTCCACGTGCTCAGAGATGGCATAAACCAAAACTTCGCCTTTTTCAGCTACTGCATCAATTTCAATTTCCTTGCATCTTTCAAGAAATTCTGATACTACTACAGGATGTTTTTTAGAAACTTCGGTAGCCAGTTTTAAGAAGTTCTCCAGTTGCGATGCGTCGTGACAAACGTTCATAGCGGCGCCCGAAAGCACGTATGACGGACGTACCAGAACCGGAAATCCTACTTCTTTTACAAAATCGTTTACATCTTCAAAAGTGGTTAACTCTTTCCAGCGTGGCTGGTCAATTTTCAAATCATCGAGCATCGACGAGAACTTATGACGGTCTTCGGCGCGGTCAATATCTATAGCCTGAGTACCCAGAATACGCACGTTTGCATCAGCCAGTTTCATGGCTAAGTTATTAGGAATCTGGCCACCTGTCGACACAATAGTTCCCATAGGGTTTTCCAGTTCAATAATGTCCATTACCCGTTCGTAGCTTAATTCGTCGAAATACAGCCGGTCGCACATGTCATAGTCTGTCGAAACTGTTTCGGGGTTGTAGTTAATCATTACCGAGCGTAAACCTTCCTTACGGATGGTCATCAGCGCATTTACTCCACACCAATCGAACTCTACCGACGAACCTATGCGGTAAGCGCCCGATCCTAAAACTACTACCGACCGATGGTCGCCGAGGTATTTCATGTCGTTAGCTACAGCGCTGTAAGTGAGATACAGGTAGTTGGTTTGTGCCGGATATTCGGCAGCCAGCGTGTCAATTTGCTTTACAAACGGCACTATTCCGCGACTTTTACGGTAAGCACGTGTCAGTTTTATCTGATCATCCATTTCCTCATTACTACATTTGGTAACGAGGCGTGTAATCTGAAAGTCTGAAAACCCTGCTGTTTTAGATTCTTTTAATAAAGCATCCGGCAATGTATCTAAGGTATTTACTGCAGCCAGTTCTTTTTCTATTTTTTTGATGCGTTCCAGCTTGTGAAGGAACCAACGGTCTATTTTGGTCAGCTCATGCAGTCTGTCAACCGAGTATCCGGCTTCAAGCGCTTGTGCCAGATAAAAAATGCGGCGGTCGGTTGGTTCATTCAGCGCTTTGTCAAGATCTTCGACGTATAGGGCTTTGTTGGCTACAAATCCATGCATTCCAAGGCCAATCATACGGATACCTTTCTGAATAACTTCTTCAAAGGTGCGTCCGATGGCCATAATTTCGCCTACAGATTTCATGCTGGAGCCCAACTGGCGGCTTACTCCCTGGAACTTGCCTAAATCCCAACGCGGAATTTTACATACAATATAATCCAGCGCAGGCTCAAAGAAGGCTGACGTGTCTTTGGTTACTGAGTTTTTCAATTCGGGAAGTCCGTAACCTAAACCCAGTTTGGCAGCTACGAATGCCAGCGGATAGCCGGTGGCTTTGGATGCCAGTGCCGACGAGCGGCTCAAACGGGCATTTACCTCAATCACGCGGTAATCTTCCGATTCGGTGTCGAAAGCATATTGTACGTTACATTCGCCCACAATACCGATGTGGCGGATAATGCGGATGGCCAGCTCGCGAAGTTTGTGGTATTCGCTGTTGGTGAGGGTCTGCGAAGGAGCAACAACGATACTCTCGCCGGTATGTATGCCGAGCGGATCGAAGTTTTCCATATTACAAACTGTGATGCAGTTATCGTAACGGTCGCGCACTACTTCGTATTCTATTTCTTTCCAGCCTTTGAGCGATTTTTCTACCAATACCTGATTTGAATAAGCAAAAGCTTTATCTACAATTACTTTCAGCTCCTCGTCGTTGTCGCAGAAGCCTGAACCTAATCCTCCCAGCGCATAGGCAGCACGTACAATTACCGGATAACCCAGTTCGTTGGCTGCGCGTTTTGCATCTTCAAAATTGGTAACAGCTTCGCTTTTAATGTATTTAACTCCGATTTCGGATAGTTTCCGGTTGAAAATCTCGCGGTCTTCGGTATCAATAATCGACTGTACAGGCGTTCCAAGTACACGAACGCCATATTTTTCAAATACTTTGCCTTTGTAAAGTGCCACACCACAGTTCAGTGCTGTTTGTCCGCCAAACGACAGGAATACGCCATCTGGACGTTCTTTTTCAATAACCCGCTCTACAAAATCGGGAGTTACAGGCAGAAAATATACTTTATCGGCAATTCCTTCTGAGGTTTGTACTGTAGCTATGTTCGGATTTATCAGTATGGTTTCAATTCCTTCTTCTTTCAATGCTTTCAAAGCCTGTGAACCTGAATAGTCGAACTCGCCGGCTTCTCCGATTTTTAGTGCACCCGAGCCGAGTACCAATACTTTTTTAATTGTTCCCTTTTCAGCTCCCTGATAAAGTTGTTTGGTTACTAAACGAGCATCGAGCTCATCTTCAATCATTGAAACCACATCGAAACCCGATGCCTTTAAGTTCCCTTGTGGGGGATTTAGGGGGCTTTCAAGGGTTTTTAGGAACACATCAAACAAAAATTCAGTGTCGGTAGGTCCTGAAGATGCTTCGGGGTGGAACTGAGCCGAAAACCAGGGTTTGGTTTTATGACGAATACCTTCGTTGGTTCCATCGTTCATATTGATAAACAATGACTCCCAATCGGAACTCAAAGTGGCATTATCCACTGCAAAACCATGGTTCTGTGAGGTGATAAAAGCCCGCTGCGTACCGGCCAACTGCACCGGTTGGTTGTGACTCCGGTGACCATATTTCAGTTTGTATGTTTTGGCTCCACCGGCAATCGAAAGTAATTGGTTACCCATACAAATACCGAAAATCGGTTTTCCGGTTTGCATAAATTTTTGAACGTTTTCTACCGTTGATGTAGCATAAGCCGGATCGCCGGGTCCATTGGAGATAAAAAGACCGTCAAATTCCAGCTGATTAAAATCGTAATCCCAGGGCACCCGAATCACAGTGGTGTCGCGTTTTGTCAGGCAGCGGATAATGTTATGCTTTACTCCGCAATCCACCAACACAATTTTTTTGCTTCCCTTGCCATAAGTTATTACTTCGTCGCAACTCACTTTGGCAATTTGGTTTTCATCATCAGGGTTGATAAATTCAATGTCTTCTCCATCGGGAAAAACGAACTTCCCTTTCATGGTTCCTTTTTCGCGAACTAATTTGGTGAGCTCGCGGGTGTCAATCCCGAATATGCCCGGAACTTCGTTTTCTTTGAGCCAGTCGCTCAGGCTCTTTACTGCGTTCCAATGACTGTATTCAAAAGAAAAATCGGAAATAATCAAGCCTGTTACCTGAATTTTTTCCGATTCATAAAAAGTAGAAAGTCCGTTTTGAAAGGTGTCGTTCGGAACGCCGTAATTGCCAACCAACGGGAACGTTATCGCCAACAGCTGTCCCGCATATGAAGGGTCGGTAAGACTTTCGGGATACCCGACCATGGCCGTATTAAAAACTACTTCACCGGCCACTGCTTTTTCGTAACCGAAGGATTTCCCTTCGAAAACAGTGCCGTCTTCCAAAACTAAATGAAAGGGCTTGTACTTTTGCATAACTATTGATACACCCCCGACCCCTGAAGGGGAGTTTTTTTAGAGAATATTGATGTAATGGAATCCCCCTTTTAGGAGTCGTGGGGGCAAATTTTTGCAAAAGTACTGCTTTTTTGACTACTGTACAAGTTGCTAACCCAATATTTCGATCAAAGAATTTATATTTTTATCAACAATTCTAAAAATTGAATTTATTATGTATAATTATAAGTTTGTGGGGTTTATCAAATACTTTTTTGCCGATAATAATTGTCATCAACGTGTGTTTCTCCCCAAAATTATAAATCGTAGATTAAACCTTTTGTTATATAATCCTTCTTGATTTTTTTTATTTCTTCTTTTTGTTTTTGTTTGATAGCATTCCAATAAGGTTTAATTGCCTTAAGGGTTTCACTGTCGGGATATTTGTTAGCAAGATAGCTGTATGCTTTTGCATGATAGGCCGATAGTTTAAACTTGTCCTGATCATCAAAAAGTGGTGTGTTGTCAATTCCGGTAATCAGGTAGGTCAGGTAGGCTTTTTTGTAATTTTTGCAATTTTCAATCATCACAAAACCGGGATTGGCAGCCATAAATTTTTCGTACCAAATAAGTCGGTCGATGTATTTTTGCGGGCTGATTGTGATAGATGCATCTTCGGCAAAGCCTTCTTTGTTTTCCGTGGCTATCTCTGTCAGGTATTCTTTCATGGCAGCCGATAGCAGGTGCGACAATTCGCGCACTGGTAAATCTCTGTCCTGCTCAATGTAAGCCATGCCCTCTGAACTCGAAATTTTAAAGCCATTTTTATTTAAAGTTTTCTGGTACTTTACAATATTGTCGGGAGCCGTTTCTCCTGAAAAGAGCGCGCTGTAGTCGGTAGTGTCGTTGATTAGTTTTTCATTTAACTTCGACTCAATTGTATCAACAAAGTTTTGATAAATAATAAACGACGAATCGCAAGTAGATGTTGCTTTACCGGCAAATAATGCTTTGAATTTTGTTATGGCTATTTGTAGCGATGTGGCATCGGTGCTGTCAATCTGGTGTAAAAAGTTGCGGTAGGCAATTATCTCAGGCGATTCACCAAATTTTACAATAGTGTCGTTAAAATGATAGCCGATAGAATCGTTATTGGTTTGCTGCTCATTATTCTTTTTATTGCACGACAACAAAAATATTGCAACGAATATAAAAGGGATATACAGTTTTATTTTTTTCATACGATAATTATTGTTTTATAAATCTATTGCAAAATTCGTTAATTATTTTGGAATAAACAAATTTCCTTTTTTTGTTGATGATTGTAAGGAAGTCATTTCACAGAAACTTAGTTGTTATCCCCAAAAGAACATGCCTGTAACCGGATTGGTTTCAGGTATGCTCTTTTATTATAATTAAACTGTTGATTTACAAAACCGGTATTTCCGAGAAACTACCGTAACGGTGATATTCAAACGAGATACTTTGTTCTTTCAGGTAATGCAAAAGCTCAATACGCCCTTCGGCCAATGGTTTTTGGGTAGCGATGTATAAACCGAGTTCTGCCGCTTTTTTGTAAATGTCTGCTGATAGCGCCGCAGTACAGGTACGTACTCGTTCGTACTTATCCATCGAATTTATAAATGTCGCTTCGTCTTGCACCAATATTTTATCTTTGTTTACCAAAGTTTGCAGAGTTGCCAGTTTGTTGTCGGCACTTTCAATACTTATAAATAAAGGTGTTTTTACAATCTGCGCAGCTGCTATTACCTGTAGTGTGTCGCACAGTTCGTCGGTGGGCAGTACCCTGAAAAGTATTTTCTTTAATGGAAGATATCTGAATATGTTCTGTTCACCCATAAGTTGATGAATGTCTTTTTCTACCGAAAATACTTCTCTGTAATTCTTATCGTAACTTACTGCCGCTTGCTCAAATTTCGTTTTATCGTTGTTGCGCAATACGCCTGCCCAGCTTTTGTAGTTTTGCGGAACTGCCTGCTCGGTGGTTGGGTTATGATTGCTGTCGTTAGTTATGTCTACAAAACACGAAACATAATTCGGTCCGCCGGCTTTGATGCCTCCACCAAAGGCTGAGCGTTTCATACCTCCAAAAGGCTGACGGCTAACAATAGCGCCGGTAATGCCCCGGTTGATGTAAAGATTGCCTGCTTCAATGCTGTCTTTCCAGTGTTTTTGTTCGCTTTCGTCTAAGCTCTGCAAACCGGCGGTAAGTCCGTATTCGGAACTATTGGCCAGCTCAATGGCATGTTCAAAACTATCGGCACAAACAACGGAGAGCATTGGTGCAAACAGCTCATTTCTGAACGAGTAGCTGTTGGGTTTTACACCCCATTTTACACAAGGTTTCAGCATATATCGTTTGTCGTCGGCAAATTCGGGTTTTACCAGCCACCATTCGCCATCTTCCAGGTGGTCGATAGCATAGAGCAGTTTATCGTTGTTGTTGGTAATCATCGGGCCTACATAATT
>JAFNAV010000028.1 GCA_017860345.1 Bacteroidota bacterium
TTATAAAAATGAAAAAAATGAGAGTAACTCTGACAATAATTTTATCATTTTTGTTACTAAGTTCATTTTCGCAGACAATTGAAGAACGTGAACGTGACTTAAAAGCTGTTTTATCCGGAGAACAGGTCGGGAATCCTTTGACTAAGATCTCAGAACTTTTAGCTGTCGATAAATATAACTCGACTGCGATAGAGCTAAAATTAATTTTATATGATCGTTTAAATCAGAAAGATTCAATTAGATACTTTTTCAACAATTTAATAGAATCTAATAAAAATTCTGTTGTACCATACATACTAAGAGTCAAATTTTCTCGGTTTGAATCATTAAAAGATAACGAAACACTAGATTATCTAAAGACAGCTTTTTCGATAGATTCATCGAATGTACAAGTAAATTATTATTTGACTAAAACTTATTACAAACTTTTCAATAATGACCAGTTATCGAATTGGAAAAAAACAACACAAAGTAATATTTATGCAAGAAAAACTATATATTTCTTAAATAAAACTTGCTCCATTGATAAACACTATAGTGAAATATTAAAGTTTCCATTTATACAACTTTGTAATTATCTTGGCGACACTGTCAATATAAATATTTATGACAAATACATTAACAAATCATCTTATTTTCCATTAGCACTATTTGTAAACTTACCGTCGGATTGGGCAACGGATTATATGACAAATTTGATGGAGATATTAGATAAATCACAGTTCAGTTGGTATTCAAGGCATCTTAAAGCAATGCAAGAGCCTGTATTAAGAGACTCAATTCCAAAACAAGTTTTTAGATTTACATGGTTACGGACATTTGATAATCCAATTGTAATTAGATTGGAAAATGATAAAAATCAAATTACATTATTTTGGAAAGTCTGTGACGGAGAAGGAGGTTATGATCCTGGGAAAATAATCATAAATGAAAAGAAAAAACTAACAACAAACGAATGGAAAATTATTTCTAATGAAATAAACTCAATCAATTTCTGGAACTTAATCCCAAATCGGAGAATGATGGGACTTGATGGTGCTCAATGGATATTAGAAGGAAATGAATTTGGGAAATATCATGTTGTTGACAGATGGAGTGGAATGGAGATTAGAGAGATTTGTTTAGACTTATTGAAATTGACAGACTTAAAAATTGAAGATATTTACTGAAAATTAGAAAAAAAACTATGCCTAACACACGTATGTTCGCAAACTGGCTGACCCCGATAAATCGGGATAAGCTGTGCACTTAGCTGTCCCGATAGAGATCGGGAGCTCCCGCATTAGCTACGCCGATTTTCGATTCACTTTATCAGCAGCGGCGGACAAATGCCCATAACCTCGGTTTTTAGGTGGCATGCATAAAAAAAGAAAAAAAGATTGCAACATGTACCATTTTTTGTACTTTTGGGACAAATTAAATAGATGTGGGACAAATGACACCAGATTATAAGCTTGAAAAGTTACCGCCACAGACAGAAAAGATTGAAACGATTAGGGTTCTTAGACAGACTACCAAGGCTGCAACAGCCCTGGCTGAATTAAAAGGAATTGCGAAAACTATTCCGAACCAACTAATGCTCATAAATGCAATCGTACTTCAGGAAGCCAAAGACAGTTCGGAAATTGAGAATATCATTACCACTCAAGATGAGTTGTATAAAGCAATTGCAATTGACAGATCAAACGTTTCTGCTGCAACAAAGGAAGTTGTGAATTATCGAAAAGCAATTTTTCTTGGTTTTGACTTAATTGAGCACCAGGGATTTTTGAGTGTAAACGACATAAAAAACATTCAACAAGTACTTGTTGGAAATTCAGCAGGAATAAGAAATGTGCCCGGAACAGTCTTGAAAAATAGCAATACCGGAGAAGTTGTGTACACACCTCCACAAGACGAAATTGAAATTCTTGACCTATTGACAAATTTCATTAATCACTTTAACGACACAGAACAAAGTTTATCACCACTAATCAATTTAGCAGTATATCATTATCAGTTTGAAAGCATTCACCCGTTTTATGACGGAAACGGAAGAACAGGAAGAATTCTCAATATACTTTATTTGATTATGAATAAGTTGATTGACATACCAATTCTTTATCTGAGTTCGTATATTATAGAAAACAAAGCCGAATACTACAGATTACTAAATCAGACAAACACGACTGGAGAATGGGAAGAATGGATTCTTTTCATATTGAATGCAATTGAAAAGACTGCGATTAGAACAATTGACAAAATAAGCACAATCAGAAAATCGTTGGACTCAACGATAGCGAAAGTTCAACAGAATGCGCCTAAAATCTATCGTAAAGAATTGGTTGAACTGCTATTCGAACAACCATACGCAAAAATTGACTTTGTAGTGAATCAACTTCAGGTTGAACGAAAGGCTGCGTCGCGTTATTTGCGAGAACTTGAACGAATTGGTGTTTTGAAATCGCAGAAAATCGGACGTGAAACTTTATACATAAACATAGAATTAGTTGAAATTTTGAAACTCTAATGCACAACCGACTAACACCCACTTATGTGCATTGGCTGGCGCACAAATGCTCATAGTATCGGTTGTTAGGCAGCATAGTAAAAAAAGACTTGACATTGAATGAAATAAATTGAATGATTAAAACTCAACTCTAACAAAACATAAAATAACATCAAATAATGAAGAAAATAATTCCAATCACCTTAATATTTTTTTGCACTTCTATTTGGGCGCAAATAAACCCTATTACCACAATTCCATTTACATTAGAGAACAATTCTATATATTTTTACTGCAAAGTAAACAGTTCAGATAGTTTAAAATTTTTATTTGACACAGGTGCAAATGGTTCGGTTATAAATGAACAGGCAAAACAGAAAATTCCATTAAAAATCAACAATCAATCACTTAATGTTGGTTCAAATGGAACTAATTTGGTTAGTCAAAGCTCTGATAACGCGATAACATTTGGAAACATAACTAAAACTAATATAGATTTTACAATAATTCCGTATGGAACTACCACTTTCGATGGGGTTTTTGGTACAAACTTAATGACAGAGTATGTAATTGAAATTGATTATAGTAAAAATGAATTACGTTTTTATGAACCTGTAACATACAACAAGGACTTGAGTGACTATGATGCGCTCAAAATATATTTACCGGGGAATTATATGTCGATAAAAGGTAGTATTACAGTAAAAGGCAAAAGATACAGTGGATTATTTGGATTGGATACCGGAGCTGACAATGTTCTTACTCTTTCATCTCCATTTGTAACAAGGAATGAATTAGTCAATAAAACAATAAAAATTGGAGCTTCAGTATCGCAGGGTTCGGATGGTACCGAATATGAAAATCCTCTTGTTCTGCTGCCAGAAGTTAGCATTGGATTGAAATCGTTTTACAGAATACCTGCAGATTTATCCATGTCGACAGAGGGAGTCGATGCGGCAACAGATAAAATAGGATTCTTGGGAAATAATTTATTAAAAAGATTTAATGTGGTTATTAATCTCAAACGAGGTTTTATATATTTGACTCCAAATCACAACCTATATACTAATTTCTTTTAAAATACTGATCAGAAAACAAACAAAAACTATGACCATTTAACACACGCACATTGGCTGGCTTCCCCCCGACAAATCGGGACAAGCTGTGCACTTAGCAGTCCCGATAGAAACAGGGAGCTCCCGCAAAACGCCAATAACAGTTAGCCCCTCGTTAAGTGTAGTCTGCCGGCATTTCGTTTGGCGAGTCTCCAGGTGGCACTGATTTATTACACTGCGGGGAATCTGGATGTAGTAGTATGGAATGAAAAACAAAATCCAACCTATTATTAAATAATATGAATATGAAAAGATTTTTTTTATTTAGCAGTTTGTTATTGTTGTTTCAATGTAAAAATGATGATTTAGCACGTTATATTGATTTATACAATAATTCAGGCAGCCCCATAAGTTATTATTTGCCTTGGGAAGATAGTGTTTTTTATCCCGATACGATTTTACCTGAAATCACTCCAACACTTTACAAACCTTATCTGTTTAATAAACAATGGAGTGTGAATTTTGGTTCTCCTGGACCGAATGAAAATCAACTTTTCGCAATGTTTCCTACTGATACGTTATCTATTTTCTTTTTCGATCCAGACACATTAGTAAAATATGATTGGCGAATCATTCAGGAAGAATATAAAATATTAGTACGTTATGATTTAAGTCACAGTGATTTGAAAAAGTTGAATTGGCGTATTGACTATCCACCTACCGAGGCAATGAAGGATGTAAAAATGTATCCTCCATATAAAGAAATGAATTTGATTACAACCCCATATCATACATTAAAGGCATTGCGGAAACAATAAACTTCTTAAATATGAAAAAAAATGCGAAAAACTAATATTCGCTTTGGCTGCTCCCATGAGGTTTGCATTACCAAATGGTTGAGAATGTAGATGTATAATCTCATGTGGGCAATCTGATTTATTGTGTTTTCCTTGTCGATTAAAGCGCTTTTCGTACCGGGTAAATGTCCCATACTAACCACCTCCCGCAGCGCTCATGCGGTGTTGCAATAAAATCAATAACGACTTTTTATGTGACTTTTAGAATTTTATCCCGAAAAATCCACCCACCCAAACTGCTTTCCGGTTGTTTTGAAAGGCTTGTGAAATAGTATTACTGCTGTTCCATGAGAAAGAAATTCCGTCAGCGGAGCCGCTTTTCAGGTCTTCCTTGTTCGGGTCGTAGAAATTAAGTGACAAACCGCTTGTCAGTACCAAATGTTTATGAAGACGATAATTAGCAGCCAATCGAACGTTGAGCAAGTTACCGAAATAGATGGATGAGGTGTTTGTTGCGAGCAACGTGCTATAAACAGCATCAAGATTGACAGAGAACTGTTTGTAAATGGGCTGTATGTATCCGACACCGTATCCGGTGCTCACAATGTTTTCTCCTATCCCGGCATTCAGAATAGAATATAGTCTTTTTCCGCCAGTTTTATACATAAAATTGCAGTAAAAGGTTTCGTCTTTAGTGAATTCGAAAGCACGGTATCCATTCCTGACAATGTTGAATAAACCGATTTGCAGACCATTATCAATAGAATCGGCTATGTTGATAATTCCTATTTGCAAACCATTCAACGTCTTGGTTTTGTTTAATATCGAGCTGACTTGCAGCCCTGAAACATTGCGAGTAGTGTGGCTCATCACTCCTGCAAGCTGCACCCCTTTAATGTTTGATGCGATTCCGTAAATACCGGAAATCTGACATCCGTTTAGTTCATTGGTTTGGATATTGGCAACACCGGCTAATTGCAGTCCGATTATTTTTTGCAAATTGGTATTCAACACACCGCTGACTTGGGCTCCGTTGACCGTTCCCTTGTTGTTATTGGAAACGCCGGCAATTTGCAACCCTACGATGTTGTTGTTGCTAATATTTTCTACTCCTGAGATTTGCGCTCCCCTGATTTTACCGAAGGTGTAGTTGAAGACACCGGCAACTTGCATACCGCTGATGTGCCCGTTTACGATATTGGCAATTCCTCCCACTTGTCCGCCGTTGATGTTCTCCTGAGTAATATTGGCAAGGCTTCCTATTTCAAAGCCAGATACTCCTTTTGAATAACCAGCTAAAATATTCAACGAAAAATAATTAATATTCAAACCTTTGGTTAACTGTTGTGAGCCCATACCCGGCAAAAAAGAAATCTGAAAAGGTATCATACGATTTGTCTTGACTTGCCGCTGAAGGTAAAGTGCCGATTGTGGAACTAAATTCCTGACAAAGGGAGATTTTTCAAATTGTGCCTGAGCAGACATAATATCCAATCCGGGAACCGTTAAAGGTAAAACAGTTGTTCTGTTATCTACAAACTCTCTATTCAATTTTATTGTTTTCTCACCATTCAGGCTTTTAGCAATCAAAAGCGTATCTTTATAATTGGGGCAACTTACATGGATGTATTGCGATGGCTCATTCAGTTTGAGACGAAATGTGCCGTTTATATCTGTAATTACTGCTTTGTTTTCTTTCACGGCATAAACAACAACAGAATCCAACGGAAAACCATCCGAACTTTCTATTACTCCCAAAACGATAAAATCTTCGGTTTCACTATTCACCCCTTTCAGGCGCAAAATAACATGATTTCCAATTGTTGTGTAAGCAAAGCGGTTTGACAAAATTTCGTCCAATACTTTATTTAGCGCTACATTCCGTTTATTAATGGATACCCTGTCATTCGCCGGAATTTGTTTAGGATTGTACGCAAAAAAGAAGTCATTGTTTTGCTCTATAAAGTGTAAGGTTTGCGGGATAAACAAGTTTTGCACATTGATAGATATTTTACGATGCAAATCGACTTGTGAAGATGCGTTTTGCATGGCAAGAATCACCGTCATAATCCACAAGAAATATTTAATTTTATTGTTCATCGCTACCTTTGATTATGTAATACGTGTTTCCTTTTTTCACAAAATCGAGGTTTAGGGTTTGTGTGACGATGGTCAATATCTCATTCAACGAATTGCCTTTGAACGAAGACGAAAAACGAAGTTTCCTATCCACTCCATCATTAATTTTTATGTTTACCGAATAACATTTTGCTAATTCATCCATTACAGTCGGCAATTCCACATTCCGAAATGTAATTGTTTTATTAATGGTATAAAAAGCCGAGGCTTCCTGCGTTTGTTTGATAATGGTGTCATTGCTGGCCATAATGAGAGCCGTTTCACCGTTGGTAATTATCATCGATAATGTATCTTTAGACGCACGTACCAAAAAGACCTTGACCTTACCCGACAAAACATCGACCATAACGTCTTTGTTTTTCATCTCATTCACCGAGAATTTCGTCCCTAAAACTTCTACGCCAGCGCGATTAACTTTAACAACAAACTGGTGTTTCGTATCTCTTTTTACATTAAAAAATGCTTTTCCCGAGAGTTGTGCTATGCGGATATTTTTTTTATACTCATATTCAATTTTCGAGTGTTCCGAAAGCAAAACTAAAGAGCCATCCGGCAAGGTAGTGCTTAATGTATTGCCTGTACTTGTAACGGCAAACTGAGGAGAGGAAACAGAAGTTTTAGTGTTGAAAAATTGAACAGCAATGACAACAAGAATAATGGCAGCCGCGGCAGCAGTACTAAGATAAAATGGATTAAAATGACGTTTCCCCTTCGAAATGCGCTGGCTAACTTTTTTCCACGCTTTTTGAGTATTAAAAGGTTTGCGAACCGATGAGGCAGACCACAGTTTTTCATATCGAAGAAATTCTTCCAAATTTTCTTCGGAAACATCCAGCCAATCCATCAGCTCGTTTATTTCGGTCGCATTGGCTTCGCCCGAAAGGTATTTCGCGATGGCATTTTCGTTAATATGTGGACGTTGGTCTTTCATTTAGAATTCAGTTCTTGATAGATTTCATTCCGCTTAATGTATTCCTATACAGATGGCGATAATGACCGCCGGTAAATAATCAGATAACTCGGTACGTAAGGTGAACAACGCTTTCCCCATTTGGTTTTCAACCGTTTTGATGGAGATGTCTAATTTTTCAGCAATTTCTTTGTATTTCAGTCCTTCTTCGCGGCTCATCAAAAATATTTTTTTACGTTCTGTTGGTAATTTGTTTATCGCCTGAGTTATCATTCTTTGCAACTCGCTCATTTCAGCCGGATTGCCATTGTTCTGTTCCGCATCCGCCATTTCATTGCGATTAAATAATTTGAAGTCTTCTCTTATTTCGAGATGTTTTATCTGGTTCAACGTTCTATTTCGCGCTGCGCGATACAGATACGCTTTCATTGAAATATCATCGGGAATATCGTTTCGCTTTTCCCACAATCTGACAAAAAGTTCCTGAACGATTTCTTCACTTGCATCGAAATCTTTGACCATACCGAACACAAAGCCACAAAGGGATTCATAATGTTGTTTAAACAATATTTCGAATCCCTCCTTTGTTTGCCAGTTATTTGCAAGAGTTTCTATCAAGTCGGATGCTTAGTTTCTACAAAAATACAACATTTCTGTTATTCTAATCTCAATGTAGGGATTACAGTTTTAGCACATTGTCTCTCAATTATATTTTGTTGAACTCACTGAAAGTTCTAACGTCAGTATAAAACATTATTTTCTACAAACATGCGATCCCGGTTGGAGTTAAACATCTATCTTATAAAACAGAACTCGCATCAAACTCCGTGTTTATTCACTTCTTTTTAAAGAGACAGGACGATTCCAACATTAAATCCAACCCAGCCAGCAACTTTGTATTTTTCCCCCGTATGCTCAAACAAGGTATACGGCATTTTGATCACATCAATAAATTCACCATTTTCTTTTTGATTGGATACAAATGTTTTTAAACTTGGTCCAGCTTTTATGGCAAGATGCTTTGTTGCTTGATAGTGATAACTCAAATTGAATTGGTTCAGCAAATTCAGATTGTCATCTTCCCATTTCCAATCGTAATAAATATTATCGCAAATCAGTTCCAGATTTAATTTATGATTGACTTTTATCGGGAGAATAGAACCAAAACCAAGGCCCGTACTAAACACCGACTTTTTGTTGTGTTCGCCAATACCGGTTCTGAATATAGTGTGAAATTGTTCTTTTCCCATTTTATAGGACAAACTTGTGAGGAAAACTTCGTTGCTTGATACTTCGAAGGCGTAATACCCGTTCTTAACCACACTGATAATACCAATCGGCAGAATGCCATCGTCGTTGCCACAAACGTTTACCACGCCAAATTGAAAGCCCTTCCCTTTTTTAGCATAATTCACTACGCCAATTTGGGCGCCTGCCAGATCGTCTTTGACAAAATTAATGGTAGAAAGCTGCAATCCATTGTGCATTCCGGAAATATTTGCAACGCCTGAAATTTCTACACCTTTCGACTGGTTTTTGCTTATGTTTGCTACCCCCGAAAGAATAAGCCCCTTGCTATCGCCTGACGCTACATTGCATACTCCCGAAATTTGGCAGCCGCTAACATTCCCTTTATTGATATTTGCCACCGAACCCAACTCAAATCCATTCACTCCACCATTTAATCCACCAATAATGTTGAGCGAAAAATTGTTCGCATAATCTACCGACCTGGTGCCGGCTGTACCAACTGGATAAATAAATGTTACTTGAGCTGCTTGCTTTTCCTGTGCATTTGTGTTTATTCCTACGAGCATAGTAAGAAACAAAACACTTAAAATTTTCATCTTTTTCATTTTTTGTTGTGTAATTTATCTGATTCTATTGATAAGACATTTGTGTTACGGATTACCCCTATTCGGGCTGAATAAATTTTTCTTATTTTTTCCAACGTTTATGAGACCACAACCAACAGCTTGCGTCTTGCTGAATGTTCTGTTCCAATAATTCGACATATCGTCTTGT
Organism: Bacteroidota bacterium; assembly: GCA_017860345.1. Lineage (GTDB taxonomy): Bacteria > Bacteroidota > Bacteroidia > Bacteroidales > Paludibacteraceae > Paludibacter. The sequence goes on from JAFNAV010000028.1 coordinate 9,415, forward strand.
GATTTCTAATGATTGTACATCTTTCGCATTTTCGCAAATAGGCAAACATTCAGCCACAAAATGACCTCTCTGCGTTTTTGTCAATTTAATGTAAACAACAGCTGAACCTGTCGCCTTTGCCAATTTTTCGGGTCCGGAATATATCGCTGTTTGTTGATGCAAAAAATCCATCTTTAATCCACTGTTTTGTTGCGGTGGACATTGATCTGCAATCAGCAAAAAAAGAGATGATTTTCCTTTGTTCGACAGTATGTGTTTGGCTATCGAAGCCGAAGTTATCAGGTGCATTCCGAAACGACTTCTTATGCGAAGCATCAGTTGATTGAAGATTGATGCTTTTAAGGGTTTGTAAGCCGTGTAAACATCCACACCTATCTTGGAAGGCAAACAATTCAACATTTCCCAATTGGCACAATGTCCGAGACAAGCTACGACATTATTGCCCTGTTCGATTTGATTCTTGACTAATTCAAAGCCCCTGACTTCAAGTTTTTTGTTCTGCTGAAGAGGTGATATAGAGATGCTTTTTATGACCTCAACAAACAGATCTGCAAAATTCCGATAGAAGTTCTGTTCAATTATCCGAATCTCGTCATATTTTTTATCAGGGAAAGCTCTTGCAATATTCTGTACGACTACCTGCCTCCGATAACGTACAATCCCATAAATAATGAAACAGATAAAATCAGATATCTTGTAAAGAATTCTCATAGGAATAACACTAAGAACATAGAGAGGTGTTAATGCGACACAATAACCCATTTGAGAGAAAATTTTGTTATTCATTTTTAATGTCCGTTGCTTGTTTATACCTAAAACAAGCAGATTGGATTTTACCCCTATCGTAAAAAAAATTATAGTATAAATCAATAGAGTTTATGTAACTTTGAATGTTATGCAACTATATATCAACAAATTCATATCTCTCGCTAAATTCCTATCCTTCAGAGAGGAACTTATTATATTCTTACAGTTATATTCAACGGGGTTTGGACAAGTTTTTCAAAATCTTGGACAACATAAGGGAGGTTTACCAAGAACGAATTTAGTAAGGTTCATAAGAAGCGGTAGATTTGCAGCTTGCTCTTTAGGCCTCAATCGAACGTAAGTGATTACTTTACAAATACCTGTAATATGCCATGGAGGAGGATATTGTAACAATGATTTTAAATCATTATTGTCAGGAAAACAACAAATAAGAAAAGTCCTCAGTTCGCTGTAGTTTATTTCATCTTTCCCCCGCTCGCCGTACCGTATTCCATCTATTGCTGAGCGAGATCTCTTTCGCTTCGTCCCTGGCAAGCAGGCCTCTGGCTGGCATATTAAAAAGTGGTCACTTTACATTGTTTTTTTTACTCGTTTAGACTATTGAAAGTGTGTTTTGAAAGAAAAAAACAAACTGTAAATCCGCAGACAGCTAACAGGTATACAAAACCTGTTAGCTGTTATCATTCTGGTCGATATAGCCCTCGACACCAAAACCTATATCAAGTTCCTCTTTGGAGTCACAAGCCCACAACACAAACAGTGCAGCTAATTATTTTCCGCTTACTTTTTTAAAATAAAAAATTATCTTTGTGTTACATTATTATTATTTATTGAACAGCAAGAATTAATTAAATATGCTTACATTGAACCGCACAAATTCCTCTGATGCCGATTTTATAACGCTGGTTAGTTTGCTTGATGCCGAGCTGACCGAAATAGATGGCGCCGAGCATTCATTTTACGCCCAATACAACAAAATTGATAAAATAAATCATGTAATTGTGGCTTACGATGGTACTGCGCCAATAGCTTGCGGGGCGATAAAAAAAATGGATGACAACTCAATGGAAGTGAAGCGTATGTATACGGTAAAAGCTTTCAGAGGAAAAGGAATTGCGTCGCAGGTTTTGGCTGAGCTCGAAAACTGGGCTAATGAACTGAACTACGCATCCTGTGTGCTTGAAACAGGTATCCGCCAACCCGATGCAATTCGCTTGTATACCAAAAACGGTTATACTCCTGTGCCAAACTACGGCCAGTACTAGGGTGTGGAAAACAGTCGGTGCTTTGCCAAACAACTAAGTATCAACCATCAGTAATTCATTAATTCAGCAATTTATCACAATTAAAAACTATTCAGATGTCGAGTCAGAAATCCACTTTTGCAGTTCAAACCTTTGCCAGCAGTTATAACTGTTCGCAGTCGGTATTTAGCGTATTTGCCCCCGATTTTGGTATCAGTCGGGATTTGAGCCTGCGGTTGGCAGGGCCGCTGGGAGCAGGTATTGCCCGCAGGCAGGAAACCTGTGGCGCTGTAACGGGAGCGCTACTGGCACTCGGATTAAAATACGGCAAGGGCGAAAACGGTACCGACGAAGATAAAAAACGGGCTTTCGCGGTGGCACAGGATTTTATACAAGACTTTGAAGCGCAGTTCGGAAGTATCGTTTGTTTGCATCTGCTTGATAATAACTGCATGGATACTGAAGAAGGAGCTGCTGCCATCAACAAAGAAGATATGTTTCGTACACGTTGCACTAAATACGTGAAGTTTGCTGTAGAAAAAACAGAAGAATTATTGCTCCGCTAAACTGACACAAAGCTATCGCTTTAGTCAACAGCTTTATTGTATTTTCAATATTTTACATATATGTTTTTTAACCTTTAAAATCCTGTGAATTATGTCAACACTTAACCACACTATCAAAGCTATTCTTTATCCCAACCCAATGAAGAATGCCAAAAGCCTGTATTTAGCACGTTCAGCCCAAAATGCAACATTAGATATTCGTGAAATATGCGAACAGGTATGCGATAAGCCCGGCACTAATACCAATGCAGATGAACTGGAGTATCATGTAAATCTTTTTTTGAATACAGTGGCCGATTTGTTAGCCGACGGACATAAAATAAACACCGGTTATTTCAACGCACAAGCCTGTATCAAAGGGTCTTTTAATTCGATGAACGATAATTTTGACGACAGCAGGCACAGAGTAGAGATTGCATTCAGTGCCGGAAGTTTGATACGTCGGAGGGCTGCAATACTTAAAGGTGAAATTTTGCATTCAAAAGCAGTAACACGATATATTGAATCGGTTACAGACGCGCAAACCGGACTATTTCCCCCCAAATTAATCCCGAACAAGCTACTGGTTGTCAGAGGAAATAAGATAAAAATTACGGGTACTCATCCCGATGTAGGCCTTTATCTGGTAAATACCGAAAATAATGCTGAAATACGCCTTTCGGATACATTGCTTTATCAAAACAGTCACACTACAATCCGCTTTTTTGTACCCGACATACCAGCGGGGAGTTACCAGTTACAAGTTTGCACACAATACACAGGCAACGCTACACCCTTAGCTCAACCCTGTGTGTTGACTTACTCTCATCTTCTGCTGGCTGAATAACGTTCAACAGTCACCTTAACAGGTACCTGTTAAGGTGAACAGACAGTTGCTTATATGCAACAGCAGACGTACACACTATTCATCCACATACACCGTGTTTATATTGTTACTGCTGAGCAGGGCAATTGATTTGGAACAAATATTCCGCGTACAAATAAGCGCTATTTCCAGTTTTGGCGATATGCTACGGATTTGATTGGCCATGGACACAATCTTTTCGGCATCTTTACGTATCAGGCGGCTTTTAATTACTTTGCGTATAGCCAACTGGTTATCAGCTATTTTATCGAGCCGAACCCTTGCCGGCAATCCGTAATAGAGGGGATTAGTTTCCATTGAATCGTATACTTTTCTACAAAGTTATATTTTTTTCTCATATGGGTTAATACTCCGCACAGGTAATCTGTATAGTTCTGCTTAGGTTATTAATAACGGATTTTTGCACTTTTTGTCTTGATTTTTATACTTTACTAAGGCTTATGTGGTTGTACTTTTACATCATCAAAATAAAGAAATATCAAAGTATAACTTTTTAAAAAATAAATTGTATGAAAAAGATTTTTTTAAGCCTTCTCGTTCTTTCATTATCATTAGCAGTTTCGGCTCAGCAATCCTGGACAAGCGATCCGGCTCATTCGCGCCTTGGATTTACAGTAAAGCACCTTACCATTTCAAATATCAGTGGACAGTTTAGCGATTTTTCGGTAAAAGTACTGACTACCAAAGCCGATTACAGCGATATGCAGGTGACGGTTACCGCCAAAACGGCAAGTATCAACACCGGTGTTGAAAGACGCGATAACCACCTGCGTTCGGCCGATTTTTTCGATGCTGAAAAATACCCTGAACTGACTTTTGTAAGTACATCGGCCAAAAAGATTTCCGACAAGAAGTTTACACTCACAGGCAATCTTACAATACATGGAGTAACCCGGCCAATAACGCTTGACGTAGACTATAACGGTTCGATAGTAAACCCGATGAGCAAAAAAGAGGTGTTTGGTTTCCACATTACGGGCTCACTAAAACGTAGCGATTATGGCATTGCCCCTAACTTTCCCACACAGATAGTGGGTGAGGCTATCAACATTATAGCAGACGCTGAATTTACTAAAGATTAGTTTTTTCACGGCAAAAACACAAAAGCAGAGCTGGTAATTACATCCCGGCTCTGCTTTCTGTTTTTCTGTATGTTTGGTTATTGTTGCATACTTTTTCCGTAGCCAAACAGTTTCTCATTCACAATGGCCTCAGCCACTTCCCGGGGCAGATAAGCACTCAGGTTCTCATCCGCCGCTTCAATCAGCTTACTGATGTACGAGGCGGTTATTTTCAACTGACTCGATGTAATGCCCTGTAAAAGAAGTATTTTACGGGTAGCTATCAGGTATTGCCACAGGAGTTTATATTCATCTTTAAAATGGTCGTCGGCCGGATAGATAATTTCACCGGTATTCATATCGGTATATGGATAAAGATATAGTTTAACGTTTTCCTGAAAAAGTATCCCCATTGCTTCGAGCAGGCCTCCACGCAAGTCGGTATATTGCGAGCTGTGGAAGATCTTATCAAACGTAGGCATGCCCAGCGCTATCCTGAGCTTAATCATTTTGAACTGCGCAAAGTAATCCACTAATTTAAAGTATCGGTAAAAATTAGAAACCATCACACTCTGGCCTGCAAGGTTAAGCAAATTTACACGGTTCAAAAAATCTTTCTCGTCTAATTGCTCGTCATCCTGCAGGAGGTTTTTTAGCGATATTTCGCAAAAAGCAATGGTATTATCCGGCTTATAGTCCTCATCGCGCTTGAATATAGCAAGGCTGTCTTTCAGAAAATCCAGGGTAAGATTATTGATAGGGCGAAAATACCCGCGCATAAGCAGTACGTTTTTCTTATAGAGCATTTCGCCGGGCTGGCGCACCCGCCCGGTTTCGTCGAACATAATGGCCGGCGTCATGCCCTTGCTTACCAACATCAGGTTCAATAATCTGTTGTCCACCCATTTATAATCAGGACCATCGGCATAGATATAGTCAATCTCCACACGGTCGGTTCCAAGATTATCCGTGAGCGAGAGTAGCACTTTGCGCGGATCGTCGCCGGCGAACAAGCCTCCATGAATGAGATTTATCCCCAGCGCCCCGAGCGAATACTGCTGTAGCAAAGTATCGTTTTCGTGTAACTTTACGTGTATCAGTATTTTGTTGGGTTTCAGCCTGTCCGACCCCTGCAAAGCTATGCCCAACCAGCCATTTCCCTGATTGGTTTTAGCATAGTTCAGCGTTTCTACCGTATTGGCAAATGCAAAAAATCTTCTGTCGGTTTTATCATCCAGGATTTTTATCAGTTCATCATATTCATAATCAATCATCTTCACCAATCTTTCTTCGGCCACATACCTGGCCGGCTTTCCTTCGTTATAAAAATGGTCGCTGAAAGATTTATCATAGGCCGATACCGACTTGGCCACCGTATTAGATGCTCCACCCGCTTGAAACAAGTGACGGGCAGTTTCCTGTCCGCCTCCAATTTCGGCTATTGTACCGTAAAAGCCGGAATTGATATTAATCCGGACAGATTTTTCTTTAATTGATAAACTCATTATATAAATTATTGCTCCACATGGATTTACTTTTAAAACAATTGAAGTTCATTGTTGTTTGACTCAACGGCAGGATTTCCTGTATAAAAACTGCAAACGGCGTTCATCACGCACATTTCGCATTTGGGATTTGTAGGCCGGCATATTTCCCGTCCCAGAAAGGAAATAGCCATACCCAGAGCATTCCATTGGTTACGGGGGAAGGCTGCCATCAGTTGTTTTTCAATTTTCACGGGCTGCGTGCCGGTGGCAATTCCCAGCCGCGGCGCAACGCGTAGCACGTGCAAATCCACAATAACTCCTTCGGCCTCAGCACCCGACTCGCGAATAATAACATTGGCCGACTTACGTCCTACTCCGGGTAGTTTAGTCAGTTCGTCCATCGTTACCGGTATGTTTTCGTCACGCTTTACGGTTTGCGCCAGTTGCACAAGCCAGCTGCACTTATTGCCAAAGTTGCGTACCGAACTAAGATGCCGATGAAGCTCTTCGGGCGTAGCCGTAGCTAAGCTTGCCATATCCGGGTAAAGGCTGAAGAAACCCGGTGCAAGTTCATTAATATGCTTATCCGAATCCTGCGCTGAAAGTATCACCATCACCACCAACTGATAGCGGCTCTTATAGTCCAGCGGATGTTTACGCTGTTTGTACTGTTGTATGAGGGAATCTACATGTTGCTCAAATTGCTGATTCATAGAATTTATGTTTGATTTAAAACACAAATTTACGCACAAAACGATAAAATTCTTAGTAAAATGTCATAAAAAATCGGGTTAAGTTCATATCCGTTTCAACCAAAGACGATAGAATTTGTTATAAATATAAAGTAAAAATATGGCAAAAACTGTTTTACATACTTCGCAATCGAGAGGAAGCACCAATACAGGTAGTTTTCTGAGCAGGCACACCTTTAGCTTTGGCGACTATTATAATCCTGAACACATCCATTTTGGTGAACTCAGGGTGATTAACGATAATATGCTGGCACCCGGCAAAGGGCTGGGCATGCACCCTCACAGCAATATGGAAATCATCACCCTGCCTCTGGAAGGTGAACTTGAATACAAGGACGACCAGAACAATACGTCGGTGGTTAGCAAAGGTGAAATTCATGTGCTGAGCGCCGGAACAGGAATTTTTCACAGCGAGATGAACAAAAGTAAAGACTGTACGGTAAAATTTCTTCAGCTGTGGGTAGTGCCTAAAGCTCAGAAAGTAAAGCCCCGGTACGAACAACAATTTTACGAAACTAAGGAAAACGAACTTACCGAGATATTATCGCCCGACTTAGATGACAATCACCTTTGGATATATCAGGATATATGGATGTACAAAGGCAAAGCAAAAGCCGGTGCAGGACTGGATTATTTTTTGAAGAATCAGGTAAAAAACGGAGTTTACGTATTTGTTATCGATGGGCAGCTTGAAGCCAACGAACAATTACTCAATCCGCGCGATGGTTACGGTCTTTGGGAACTGGCCGAGGTACATTTTACGGCTCAGTCCGACTGCGAATTTTTGGTTATTGAAGTGCCTATGAAATAAGTATAACAAGTAGCTCGCAGCTAATAAAACAACAAGGCACAAACTCATTTGTGCCTTGTTGTTTTATTGGTATTTCCATTTCAGAAAGCCGTGAGGATTTCAATTATTTCGTCCAGCGAAGCCAGTTTTTGTTCACCGGTTTTCATATCTTTAAGCATCACCTTGTTTTGGTTCATCTCCGTTTCGCCCACGATAGCCACAAATGGTATTCTCTTGTTGTCGGCATAGCTCATTTGCTTTTTCATTTTGGCGGGCTCCGGATAAATCTCGGCATTTACACCCTTGCAGCGCAAAGCGCTTAACCACGGCAAGCAATACATCAACTCGTTTTGCCCAAAACTTACAAATAAAATCCGGGTTTGCTCAGCCGATGTCTCAGGATATAAATTCAACTGGTTCAGCACATCGTATATGCGGTCGGCTCCAAACGAGATACCAACACCCGATACACCTTCCATCCCGAAAACTCCCGTCAGGTTATCGTATCGGCCGCCACCGGTAATACTTCCCATCTCCACATCCAAAGCCTTTACTTCAAAAATAGCTCCTGTATAATAATTCAGTCCGCGTGCCAGGGTAAGGTCGAGCTCAACAGGTGTTTCAACCCTCATTGCCTCGCACAGTCCGAAAATAGTTTCCAGTTCCGTCACCCCTTTCAGCCCCACTTCCGATGTAGCCAGCACCACCTTCAGTTGCTCCAGCTTTTCGGCATTGGTTCCGCTAAGTTTCAATATGGGTTGCAGTTTTTCAATAGCCTGCGGCGAAATACCTTTAGAGGCAATTTCCTCGTTCACTTTTTCCAGGCCTATTTTGTCCATCTTATCTATGGCCACGGTAATATCCGTAATTTTTTCAGCCTCGCCAATTATTTCGGCAATTCCCGAAAGAATCTTGCGGTTGTTGATTTTAAGCGCCACATTAATTTTCAACCGGCGATATACCTCATCCACAATCTGAATCAGTTCCAGTTCGTTGAGCAAAGAGTCGCTCCCCACCACATCCACATCGCACTGATAAAACTCGCGATAGCGCCCTTTCTGCGGACGGTCGGCGCGCCATACCGGCTGTATCTGATAACGTTTAAACGGAAACGAAATTTTCTCCCGGTTTTGTACCACAAAGCGGGCAAAAGGCACCGTAAGGTCGTAGCGTAATCCTTTTTCCGAAAATTTATTGGTCAGCTTTACACTGTTGCGACCCAACAACTCATCATCAGTAGTTCCGGCAACGAAATCGCCCGAGTTCAGTATTTTAAACAAAAGTTTATCGCCTTCATCGCCATATTTACCCATCAGAGTCGACAGGTTTTCCATGGCCGGAGTTTCAATTTGCTGAAATCCGTACAAACGAAATACATCTTTTATGGTATTGAAAATATAATTGCGGTTAGCCATTTCCTGTGGCGTAAAATCGCGTGTTCCTTTGGGGATGGAGGGTTTTTGTGACATAAATTCAACTCCTCTGAATTGTATATTTTAAATTATTATTTGATAATACTCAGCATACCTGAGTTTACTAATTGCTTTATTTGTATAGAAAGAAATCTGGTACCATAAGCGCTGATTGCTCAAAAGTACAGGCTTATCAATTATTTCAGTGCTGCCATGATAAAGTTTCATTTTCTATGTTTTATAAAATCATCTATTTCAGCCACCACATAATCAATGCTTTGGGTATGCAATACTTCATAACCGGTTTCGATAAACTCAAAAACGCCATAAGTCTGAAAATCATTAAGAGCTTTCTTTCCTGATTTCTTTTTAAATATCTTGTAGCCTTCGAGACAAGCTATCTGAAATTGCTGTACTTTATTTAACGAGATCATACAAAATCGGGATAAATAATTTTTCCTTCTTTTTTCTCTATTTCCAACATCTCGTACAAGGCTGGAGTGCTTAAGTGCCAAAGCTTGGTTTCCTCGTCCGACAAAGCTTCGTAAACCTTTGATTGGTACAAACACTGAACAGCCTTATCGAAACTCATACCTTTGTTTTCGATAAGAAATGAAATAAAATCTTCAATTTTCAATAGCAATATTGCCTCAAATTCAGTTTTATACATACCACACATTTCTCCAACAAAGTTACACATTTATTGCGAAACAGTAAAAAACAGCAAGCAAAGCGTCAGTAGTTTTATAAAATCACTTATCCGTTATAAAAAAAGGCATTTCAAATGATTTTGAAACGCCCTTTTTAAAATACTTTTGAAAAACAGAAATTACTTTCTGATTCCCAGCTCTTTGATAATTGCACGGTAACGCATAATGTCTTTTGCTTTCAAATAATCGAGCAAACGACGGCGTTTTCCTACCAACATAACAAGAGCGCGTTCTGTACTATAATCTTTTTTGTTTGACTTCAGGTGTTGAGTCAAATGGTTGATACGGAACGAAAACAATGCTATCTGGGCTTCAGAAGAGCCGGTATCAGTGTTAGACTTTCCGTATTTACCGAAGATTTCCTGCTTTTTCTCAGCTGTTAAATACATGATAAATACTTATAAAATAAGAGTTTTTAAAATACAAACATAGCCTTACACACATCGTAAAACTATATGTTTGATTTTGAGTGTGCAAAGATATATATTTTATTTTAATTATTCATCAAAATCCCCCACCTTTTCTTCGGCTTTAGCATCTTAGCAATGAGTTAAGCCTGTTTTCGTGCCCTAAGCATCTCCCGCTTTCCGGGAGGCCCCGGAAGACGCTCTACTTCAAATCCTGCTGCCTGCAAGTTTCTCCTTACCTGCCCCTTAGCACAGTAGGTCGTAAGTATAGCCCCGGAATGGCAGTGTTCGTATATTTTTTCAAAGCACGCTTGTGTCCACATTTCAGGCTGCTTCTCGGGCGAAAAGGCATCAAAAAACACCAAATCATATCTGCTTCCGGTATGCTTAAACTCAGTAAAGTCCGTCTGCCGCTTTTCCAGTATAAAATCGGGCGTAATCAGCACAGGCACGTTCCACTCGCTACGGTGGAGCGCCTCGAATAAAAACTTTTTATCCGGCGCTACTCGGTCGGGATAGTTCAGCGCCTCCACGTCGGCCATTGCAACAGGAAATTTTTCTAATGTTATATAATGAACTTTCAACGAATGATTTATCGATTCGACCAAAGTAAGAAAAGCGTTGAGTCCGGTACCAAAACCCACTTCAAAAACAGTGAGATTACTTTGATTGCAAATTCTCAATGCCGCATCCATAAAAATATGCTCCGACTCCTGCACGGCGCCATGTGTGGAATGGTAAGTTTCGTCGATACCAGCCGCATACAAGGTATGCGATCCATCTTCGGTAAGCTTTAGTTCCACAACCGTAAAGTCGGGGGCTACTTGTTTTTCTGCACCCGAACCGCTGATTTCTGTAAGCTTCATTTTATAGTTTTTTTTTGATAAGGCAAATATACTGAAAAGCATAAAGCAACACAACCGCTATTCCTGACAGAACAGCGGTTGTAATTAAGCCCCAAGCAGTCAACTACTCATTGTCTGCTATCGGTTTGGTGATTAATAATTTTGTTTTTCTTCTTCGAAATAGGCCTGTGGATGTGCGCAAACCGGACAAGCTTTAGGAGCTTCTTTGCCTACATGTACATGACCGCAATTACGACATTGCCAGCTGATTTCTTCTTCGCGGGCAAACACATTACCGGCTTCCACTTTTTCGAGCAAACGCAGATAGCGTTTTTCGTGTTCAGCTTCTACAGCTGCAATTTTGCGGAAAGTAGCTGCAATCACAGGGAAACCTTCAGCTTCAGCAATATCGGCAAAGTGCGGATAAGCTTCTGTCCACTCTTCGTTTTCGCCGGCAGCAGCAGCTTTCAGATTTTCGGCAGTTGTACCTACCACTCCGGCAGGATACGAAGCATTAATCTCAACCATACCACCCTCCAGATAACTGAAAAATTTCTTGGCGTGTTCTTTTTCCTGTTCTGCAGTTTCGAGGAAAATGGCCGAAATTTGCTCAAAACCTTCTTTTTTGGCTTTGCTGGCAAACATGGTATAACGCATACGAGCCTGGCTTTCACCTGCAAATGATATTAGCAGATTCTTTTCTGTCTGTGTTCCTTTAATACTTTTCATGATGTTGTTTGTATTGATGAATGTTTATTTCATTAAATTATCGTCCTGCGTTCAAAACGTTTTTCAAAGTTATAAATTTAATACTCAAAATTAAAATAATTTCATTTAATTTTTGTAAAGTTTCAAAGAATTGTTCCTGTGTTTTTATTTCCGTATATTTGCGTCTACATTGTTTTTTCATTTAATTCTTAAAAATGATTAGTTATCTACAGGTTGAAAATCTTACCAAATCTTTTGGCGACAAGTTACTTTTCGATAAAATTTCGTTCGGTATTTCCGACAATCAGCGTGTGGCGCTTATAGCCAAAAACGGAACCGGAAAAACCACTTTACTCAATATTATAGCCGGAAACGAAGATTATCAGGGAGGAACCATTTCTTTTAAACGTGATTTGCGTGTAGGTTATCTGGATCAGAACCCTGATTTTCCGAAAAGCTTATCGGTAATTGATGCCTGCCTGCGCTCCGACAACGAAACTGTACGAACCATTGCCGCATACGAACATTGCATGGCCAGCGGCAAACATGATGGACTGGACGAGATTCTGGCTCAGATGGATTTGCTTAAAGCGTGGGATTACGAAACACGTGTGAAACAGATTCTGGGGAAACTTAAAATCGTAAATTTTGAACAATTAATAGGCGAACTTTCGGGCGGACAGTTAAAGCGTGTGGCGCTTGCCAATGTGCTGATTTCTGAGCCAGATTTGTTGATTCTGGATGAGCCTACAAACCACCTCGACCTTGAAATGGTGGAGTGGCTCGAAGATTTTCTGAAAAACTCCGGCATGGCTTTGCTTATGGTTACTCACGATCGCTATTTCCTCGACCGCGTTTGTACTACTATCCTCGAAATTGACCACCAGAGCATGTTTCAGTATCATGGCAACTATTCTTATTATTTGGAAAAACGACAGGAACGCATCGAGAACTGGAATGCCGAAAGCGACAGAACAGTTAATCTATATAAAAAAGAACTGGAATGGATGCGGCGTCAACCTCAGGCACGTGCTCACAAAGCCAAATCGCGACAGGAGAAATTTTACGAAATTGAAGAACGTGCCAAACAACGCCGCAACAACGACAAGGTACAACTCGAAGTAAAGGCAAGTTACCTCGGTTCTAAGATTTTTGAAGCTAAATACGTATCCAAAGCTTACGGCGACCTGAAAATACTCGACAATTATTATTACAACTTTGCCCGCTACGAAAAAATGGGGATTGTGGGTAAAAACGGAACCGGTAAATCTACTTTTTTGAAAATGCTACTGGGGGAAGTAAAACCCGACAGTGGCTCTTTCGACGTTGGCGAAACCGTTGTGTTTGGCTACTACAGTCAGGACGGACTGGTATTTGACGAGGAAATGAAGGTAATTGATGTGGTGCGCGACATAGCCGAAGAAGTGCATCTGGGCAACGGACGTAAAATGTCGGCATCGCAGTTTCTTCAGCATTTTCTTTTTGCTCCTGAAACGCAATACAACTACGTATACAAACTGAGCGGAGGCGAAAAACGCCGCTTGCACCTTTGCACCGTACTGATGCGCAACCCCAATTTTCTGGTTCTGGACGAACCTACCAACGACCTGGATATTGTCACCCTGAACATACTCGAAGAATACCTGCAATCGTTCAAAGGCTGCGTAATAGTAGTAAGCCACGACCGCTATTTTATGGATAAAGTGGTGGATCACCTGCTGGTTTTCAAAGGTAATGCCGAGTTGAAAGATTTCCCGGGCAACTATACCGATTTCCGGGAATGGAACGAACTAATGGAGGAGCAGGAAAAAGAAGAAAAAGCCAGAAATCAGGATGTAAAAGTCAGAGCAAAAGATGACAACCTGCCGCTACCCGACAGTAAAGAGAAAGCTGACAAACGAAAGTTAAGCTATAAGGAACAAAAAGAACTGGAAACTCTGGATGCTGAGATACCAAAATTAGAGCAGGAAAAATCGGATATAGAAAACAAGCTGGCCTCGGGAACTTTGTCCAATGATGAAATTCTTCGCTTATCGGAGCGTTTCAAGCAGCTGGATGATTTGATTGATGAAAAAACAATGCGGTGGCTGGAATTGAGCGAAGTGTAAATACGGCTCCTCTTATGGCCTTTTGACTTTTATGCAATCTTCTTTATTTTTCAATTAGTTGTTGCATAAAACTCGCTTCTCGATAGCTATAGGAATGCCCGTTTCATATGTAGTATCGGCCCGACCGACAAAATAAGTGTCACATACTTTTGAGTATCTTCCAACAGGGCTTCTCCTGTTTCAATTTATTCATTTATCTTTGTGCCCACAAAAAAAAAAATTGCTTCTAAAAAGAACATTAAACTTAGTGCTGTAAAAAAAATGATTGTTTGCATTGCCGAAAAACCAAGTGTTGCCCGCGACATAGCCGAAATACTGGGAGCAAAAACCCGCAAAGATGGCTATATAGAAGGAAACGGATATCAGGTTACCTGGACATTCGGGCATTTGTGCGGACTGCTTGAACCGCACGAATATGCGCCTGAATGGAAAGCCTGGGCTTTGAGCCAATTGCCCATGATACCGCAACGCTTTGGTATAAAAGTAATGAACGACAGCGGTATACTCAAACAATTCAAGGTTATTGAAACACTGATGGCTTCGGCCGATCAGATTATAAACTGCGGTGATGCCGGGCAGGAAGGTGAACTGATACAACGCTGGGTAATGCAGAAAGCCCTGTGCAAATGCCCGGTAAAGCGCTTGTGGATTTCATCGCTTACCGAAGATGCTATCCGCGAGGGATTCAAAAATCTGAAAGACCAAAGCGAATATCAGCGTTTGTACGAAGCCGGTCTGTCCCGTGCTATAGGCGACTGGCTGCTGGGCATGAATGCCACCCGGGCTTATACCCTTAAATATGCCAAAAACCGACAGGTATTGTCTATCGGAAGAGTACAAACTCCTACGCTGGCACTAATAGTAAACAGGCAACTTGAGATTGAGAACTTCAAACCGGAAGCTTATTGGGAACTGAAAACCATTTACAGGGACACGATATTCTCCGCCACCAAAGGACGTTTCCAGAGTGTGGAAGAAGGTACTCAGTTTTTGGAAACGGTAAAAAGCAGCGACTTTGTAGTAACCGAAGTTGGTACTAAAAAAGGCACTGAGTCGGCACCGCGACTGTTCGACCTGACCTCGCTACAGGTAGAGTGCAACAAGAAATTTGCTTTTTCGGCCGATGATACGCTAAAAACCATTCAAAGCCTTTACGAGAAAAAAGTAACCACATATCCCCGTGTCGACACCACTTATCTGAGCGACGATATGTATCCGAAAATTGGGGATATTATGAAGGGACTGAAGGATTACTCGACGCTGACAGCGCCGGTGCTTGCAGCAAAAATTCCAAAATCAAAAAAAGTATTTGACAACACCAAAGTAACCGATCACCATGCCATTATTCCTACAGGAGTGTATTCCGCAGCGCTCAGCGAAAATGAGAAGCGTGTGTTCGATTTGGTAGTAAGGCGTTTTATAGCAAACTTTTACCCCGAGTGTAAAATTTCAACCACTACCGTACTTGGCGAAGTGGCCGGAGTTGAATTTAAGGTTACCGGTAAACAGATACTCGATCCGGGATGGCGTACAGTATTTGAAAAAAACCGACAGGAAGACGAAAAAGACGTTGATGATGAAGAAAACACTCTGCCTGCATTTGTGAAAGGCGAATCGGGAAGTCACGAACCTACTTTGGCCGAAAAATGGACTTCGCCACCCAAGCCCTATACCGAAGCAACTCTGCTCAGAGCTATGGAAACCGCCGGCAAGCTGGTAGATAACGACGAATTAAGAGATGCTTTGAAAGAAAACGGCATAGGACGTCCATCAACGCGGGCTGCCATCATAGAAACGCTGTTCAAACGCGACTATATCCGCAAAGAACGTAAAAACCTGATTGCTACCAATACAGGTATAGACCTGATACGCACCATACAGGAGGAATTGCTAAAATCGGCTGAGCTAACCGGACTGTGGGAAAAAAAGCTGCGCCAGGTAGAAAAAGGTGAATATCAGGCTAAAGACTTTTTAGATGAATTAAAAGAAATGGTGAGACAAGTTGTTTTCAACGTAAAAAGCGACAACCGGCAACACCATGACAACACCCCGTCGCCCGAAGGTTCCAGATGCCCGCTTTGCGGCAAAGGCATATTGCTGAAAGGGAAAATGGCTTACGGATGTAGCGAGTGGAAAAATGGCTGTACTTACAGATTGCCCTTTACGTAAGCAAAATACAATTTCGATAAGCAGAAGCAACAGCTTATTTCTTTATCTTCAGAAGTTTTTCAATTTTTTCTTTAAAGCTTGTATTTTCCATAAAACCGGTAAACTTATCAGCTCCGGGACCAAAAGCATATACCGGAACCGGAGTACCTGTATGCCCTTTGGTAGAAAACTCGGCTTTCAACGTTTTATTCCGTATATCACCATCGGGAAAAGTCATGCCACCGGTTTCATGATCGGCAGTAACAATTACAAGCGTGTTTCCGTTTTTCTCAGCATAATCAAGCACACGTCCCAGAACTTTATCAAAATCCAGCACCTCGCGTACTGTTTGCTCTGTATTGTTATCATGGCAGGCCCAGTCAATCTGCGAACCTTCAACCATTAAGAAAAAACCTTTTTTGTTGTTATCCAGAATATTGATAGCAGCCATGGTGGCATCGGGCAGCATATCACCTCTTTCGGGCACAGATGGGTTCTGCTCTTCGTAAAGCAGTCCCACCAGCTTTCCGGCTTTGGTGTTTTTCACTTCATCGATGGTATAAGCAACCTGATAATTTTTAGCTCTAAGTTCCGAGGTCAGGTTACGTTCATCGCTTCTCCGTTCAAAGTGCTTACGCCCCCCTCCTATCATCACATCAATATTTGTATTCAGATAATCGGTTGCTATAGCCTCGTACATGCCTCTGTTGGGCTGATGAGCTATGTACGAAGCCGGCGTGGCGTGAGTAAGGGCACAAGCCACCACTATGCCGGTAGAAAGTCCGTTGCGGCTTGCCAGTTCAAGGATAGAAGGTACTGATACCGAATCAGGAGTCATGCCTATCATTCCATTTTTAGTTTTCACCCCACAAGCCAGCGCAGTACCACCAGCCCCGGAGTCGGTTGTAAAGTTACTGGCCGAATATGTTTTGGAGAAACCTATATTCTTGAATCGTTCAAGCTGGAGTTTATTGCCATTACTCACCATACCGGCATATACCTGAGCCAGCCCCATACCATCGCCAATCAGGAAAATAACATTGCGGGGATTTTTCTGAGCTTGTACCATGCCGGTAAGCATGGCAACAGCCAAAGAGATTATTATAATTTTTTTCATGGATTGAATATTAAAACATTACAATGCATTAGCAATTCCTTTGAGCTCGTCACGTATAGCCCTCAATCGCTCGGCTATTTCCTGTTGTTTGTCAACAAGTTCTTTGCGCTGCGACAGCTTACGTTTAGCTCCTGCCAAAGTTAGTTTTTGTTCTTCAATCAAAAAAATTATTTTCTTAATTGTAGCAATATCTTCATGGGTATAAAATCTGGTACCCTTATCATTACGCCTGGGTTTCAGTTGTTTAAATTCCTTTTCCCAAAAGCGCAGGTTCGACTGATTGATATGAAACATATCAGCCACTTCCGATATTGAGAAATAGATTTTATCCATAATACTGAATTAAATTTTTAAAGAAAGATATTATTTGATAATCTTCAATCTTTGTCCAGGTCTGATCATTGAATTTCGCAGATTATTCCACTTTTTAATTTTGCTAACAGAAACACCATATTTATCAGCAATATGGCTTAAGGTTTGTCCGCTCTTTACTTTGTGATAGGTTACCCTACCGTACGAAGCCGGAGTTACCTGCGGACGTTGTAAAATTTCAATTTCAGCGCGTCGGTTATTAATAAGGGAATCAGCCTTATAAGCAATTATATTGTCGTAGTTATCAATAAAATCGTTGGCATAATTCAGAGGCAGGCACAGCGAGTAAGGCTTAATATTGCCGGGGATAATATCTTTTCGGTATTGAGGATTAAGCAGTCGTACCTGCTCGATAGGTAAATTAAGCACCGAGGCTATTTGTTCGAGGTGTATCCTCTCATGCACCATAATGGTGTCGGTAATTACCGGCATTTTTACAGTAGCTTTACATATATTATGCTCTGTGGCATAATACATGGAGTAATTGGCAGCAATAAAAATAGGAACATAACCTCTTGTTTCGGCAGGCAGAAAAGGATAAATAGCCCAATAATCGCGCTTGCCACCGGCACGTCGGATAGCTTTATTTACGTTTCCGGGACCGCAGTTATAAGCTGCAATAACCAAATGCCAGTCGCCATAGATAGAGAACAAATCTTTCAGATATTTAGCAGCCGCATAAGTGGCTTTCACGGGATCTAATCTTTCGTCCACCAATGAGTTTACTTCCAAGCCATACATTCTACCGGTAGGAATCATAAACTGCCATAAGCCCGCAGCTCCCATTCGCGAAACGATGGTTGTATTCAGCGCCGATTCAATAATAGGCAGATATTTAAGTTCAAGCGGAAGATTATTGGCACCAAGTACCTGTTCAAAAATAGGGAAGTAATAATCGCTCATTCCGAGCATGTACTCTACTTGCCTGCGTTTACGCACAGTATAAAGCTCAATAAATGAACGAACTGTGTTATTAAAAGGCATTTCCATCAAACAAGGCATTTTGGAGAGCCTCAATCTGTATGTAGCATCAGAAATACTATCGGGTGTATCTTTCGACTGACAATCAGGAGAATCGGACCGCTGAATAAGCCAGTTACGAAGCAAATAGTCCAGCGAGCTATCAAAGTCATCAGGAATAATTACCGACGTAGAATCGACCTCTACTTCCGTATCAGTTGTATCCGCGGGCAAAGCCCCGGGTATCTGACCATAGATAAAAGAAGACATTATTAATAATAAACCGGTAATTATGCTGGCTTTAAATTTCATTATACAAAAAAATTGAAGATATAAATAATTAAGTTTTACCTAAGGGTCAGACTAACGTTAAACCCCGGCGAGCCGGAATACCCTGACCCGCCCTTTAATACCGCCGGACTCCAGCGCATGGACAAATCCGGACTTATGTCAAAATCAAACAACTGAGCATCCACATAAGCTTCAACAATCACCAACGCGTAGTATGCTACCGACACAATAACACTCAAGTCGCGGTAACGACGATACTGTTCATAAGCCGTTTTAAGGTTTGTGCTAAAATTAGGATAGTCACTCAAAGTTCTGCCTTTGGGCAAAAGATCCAGATAACTATCAGTTTTATCACTTGTATCAGTCAAATCCCGGTATCCCAACCGATAGGCCTCGTATTGCGAGGAGTTCCAGCTTATGGCATATGCACAGCCCAAAAAACCTGCGTAAACGATGGGGAGCTTCCAGTAGCTACGATTCAGAATTTGCCCGTAACCGGGAATAATGGCACCCATCCAGACCACTTTGACCGGATCAGGTTTAAATGGTTTAACGGAATCGACAGTGAATTTCTGTTTTTTTATTTTTATAACCTTGTGATCCGATATATCAGGAATCGTCTTGCTGAGAACCGAGTCTGGTTTAACAGTAAGAGAGTCCGTCACACTACCCTGACTAAATGCAAGGACTGGAAACAAAAACAATAGAAATAATATTTTGATATGAATTTTCAAACGAGAGTGCACTTTCAAATATTATCGAATAAATCCATAATTCGGGTAAGCTCTTCGTCGCCTCCAAATGGTATTGATATTTTACCTTTTCCTTCAGCATTGATATTTATCTGTACTTTAGCTCCCAAAAGCTGGCTGAGGCGGTTTTTCAATTCATCATACTCTTTCAGATTTTTAACCGGATTGGTTTTAGCCGCCTGACCGGCATCTGGTTTAGCAGTTTCGAAGCTGCCGGTTTCGGCGTAAAGACGCGCCAGTTCCTCTACCTTACGTACCGAATAATCATTTTTAAGAATTTCTTCGTAAAGATGTAATTGCGCAGCAGGATTATTGATACTCAGGATAGTACGGGCATGTCCCATATCAATTTTTTTATCCTTGATACCCATCTGAATTTCCGCCGGCAAACGCAGCAAGCGCAGGTAATTGGCAATGGTGGTACGTTTTTTTCCTACCCTTTCGCTCAGGCGTTCCTGAGTAAGCTTATACTCTTCCATAAGCCGGTAAAAAGTAAGCGCTATCTCAATAGCATTTAAGTCCTCGCGTTGAATATTTTCAATCAGCGCCATCTCCATCACCTGTTCATCAGCCGCTGTTTTCACATATGCGGGTATTGTTTTAAACCCAACAAGTTTCGATGCTCTGTATCTGCGCTCACCAGCTATAATCAGGTAAGTGCCATTATCATTTTTCTTTAGCGTAATAGGCGATATTACTCCAAGCTCACGTATCGAGGCCGCAAGTTCAGTAAGCGCCTCTTCATCAAAATAGGTACGCGGCTGATTGGGGTTGGCCACAATAAGGTCTATTTCCACTTCATTGATAGAAGAAGAACCAGCAGTACTTATGTTTTCGGTATCAATCAGCGCACCCAGTCCACGTCCCAGACCGGTTATGTTTTTTGCCATAATCAGATTATATTTTTTTATTTGGCTTAAAATTTCATTCGGTTTTAGTTTTATCCTTTTGCTATCAGCTCATTAGCAAGGTCAATATAATTGGTCGACCCCTTGGACTCGGCATCATACAACAGTACCGGTTTACCATGACTTGGAGCTTCACTTAGCCTTACATTGCGGGTAATCACCGACTCGAACACCATTCCTTCAAAGTGTTTCTTCACCTCGGTATATACCTGATTGGCCAAACGCAGACGGTTATCGTACATGGTCAGCAAGAAACCTTCAATTTCGAGAGCCGGATTAAGCTTACTCTTAATTATCTTAATGGTATTCAGTAGTTTACTGATACCTTCAAGTGCAAAATACTCGCATTGAACAGGTATAATTACAGAATCGGATGCGGTAAGGGCATTTACTGTAATGAGTCCCAAAGAAGGCGAGCAGTCTACCAGGATATAATCATAGTCAGGCTTCAAAGGCTGCAACAGGTTTTGCATAACCCGCTCGCGGGTATCCATGTTGAGCATTTCAATTTCGGCTCCCACCAGGTCGATATGAGACGGAAGCACAAACAGGTTGTCCACCTCAGTACTATGAATAGCCTGACGGGGCGAAACACCATCAATCAGACACTCGTAAATAGTAAACTGAAGCGTACGAATATCAATACCCAGTCCCGACGAAGCATTAGCCTGAGGATCGGCATCCACCAATAGCACTTTTTTACCCAGCGAAGCAAGTGACGCAGCCAGATTAATGGCTGTTGTGGTTTTGCCAACACCTCCTTTTTGGTTAGCTAGCGAAATAATTTTTCCCATACGATTTGAGACTAAAATAGTTGGATTTAGTAACTTGTATTTTTATTAAAAAAAATGTTCCAACAAATAAGATTACAAAAAAAGTCAGGCCAGGTTTACTCAAGTTACATTATATTGACTGGCAAAACTTTAATATCGAAATCTCTTCCGGCTAACATGCAAACACGCATTTTTACATACATTTTTTACACTTTGCACTTTACCGGATGACAAAGATAATAAAATAAATTGATGCTTTAAAGCCAGACATTATTATGAAAGTATAAATAAGATTTTTTAAGTCTGATGTTTGAAAACACATTCATAAATGCTTTGTTTTATTCCTTAAATCCACATATAACATTCAGCTTAAAATCATTATCTTTGTAACATGATTTTAGCACAACGTAGCAAACACAATCAGCATGGTTCGCCCGGGAGTATACTCCGCAGGCTTCCGTGATACAGGCTGCGGAGTTCGTATGAGTTTTTTTAAATATCATCGTATAAATAAACGTGTTATAAAAAAGCGTT
Source organism: Bacteroidota bacterium (assembly GCA_017860345.1). Taxonomy (GTDB): domain Bacteria; phylum Bacteroidota; class Bacteroidia; order Bacteroidales; family Paludibacteraceae; genus Paludibacter. Next base: position 30,993 of record JAFNAV010000028.1, read on the forward strand.
TGGTTTATTACATTTACCAGCATCTATATGAGCAGACATGCTCTTTGCAAAAATAAGGATAACCGATAAGCCCGTTGCATGAGGCAACTGCAGGCTTCACCGACTGCCTGTATAGTAAAAAATAATTTCTTTTTTAAATATGAAATTTCCCGGAAAACAAAATATCTTATTAATAATGACAGCTTTGGTTATCATTATTTTGTCTACTGTTTTTTCTTTCAGATTAGATCTTACGTCTGAAAAACGTTACAGTATATCGCCGCTTACCAAGCAGCTCATGAAAAGCGCCGATGCGCCGATTCAGGCCACCATATATCTGGAAGGAGATTTGAATCCGGGATTCAGGCGTTTGAAACGCTCAACAGCCGATATGCTTGAAGAAATGTCTGTGTATGCAGGTAAAGGTTTGAGCATTCGGTTCGAAAATCCATCGAAAGCGGAGTCGACTGCCGAACGCGAAAAAAGATATGCCGAACTTGAAAAGCAAGGCATGACCGCCACAGCCATTTACGAAAGAGACAATGACGGAAAAACTATCCAGAAAATAGTTTATCCATGGGTAAAATTAAGTTATAAAAACAAGGACATTGTTGTAAATCTGCTGAAAAACATCAGAGGTAATTCGGGCGACGAAAATCTGAATATTTCTATTGAAAATCTGGAGTTTGAAATAACAGATGGCATGCGCAGGCTCACCAACGTAAAGACATCCAAGGTAGCTTTTATTGAAGGACATGGCGAACTATCCGAAGCCGAAACCTACGACATAAGCAAGGCTTTAAGCCGCTATTTCCAGATAGACCGTGGTGTACTGGGCACTGATGCCACCATACTGAACGAGTACAAAGCGGTAATTATTGCCAAACCGCAACGGCCTTTCAGCGAATCGGACAAATACATCATCGACCAGTATATAATGAATGGCGGTAGGGTGCTTTGGTTTTTGGATGGTGTGCGGGTATCCAAAGAAAATCTGTCGAAAAACGGTTTATCGCCGGCTATTGAACTGGACCTCAACCTTTCGGATCAATTATTCAAATACGGTGTGCGTATTAACCCCGGCTTGCTTCAGGATGTACAATGTGCCTCTATCCCGGTGAATATTGCGCCTGCCGGAGCCGAGCCTCAGTTTGAGCCTACGCCCTGGTATTTTGCCCCCATACTGCTTGCCTCGTATCAGCATCCAATCACTAAAAACATCACCGAGGTGCGTAGTGAGTTTGCATCGTCGCTCGAAACTACGGGTGGCAACCAAAGCACTAATGCCTCACTGTTGTTGGCTACGTCGGACAATACGCACATAGTGCCTGTGCCGGGTACCATCGACCTGAGCGAGAGCCCAAAGCCCAATGACAAAAATTATTTTAACCGGGGATACTTGCCCGTAGCTGTACTGGTAGAAGGCAAGTTCAGTTCAAACTTTGAGAATAGGATGCGTCCTAAAGAAATTGTTGCAGCCTTTCCCTTTATGGCAAAAAGCATTGACACCAAGCAAATAGTGGTGGCCAGCGGAGACATTATCAGAAACGAAACCAACGGAATAGCCAGCGATAGCACCACCCTCCCGCTGGGATTTGACCGTTATATGAATCAGCAATTTGGCAACCGCGATTTTGTTCAAAATGCAGTTCTTTACATGACCGACGATCAGGGTTGGCTCAATCTTCGTTCGCGTACTTTTAAATTGCGTTTGCTCAACAAGCGCTTAATTGCCGACGAGCTTTTGTTATGGCAAGTTCTGAATATCGGGCTTCCGCTCCTGCTTTTATTGCTTGGCGGCATTACTTATCATATTGTACGAAAAAGAAAGTATGCCCGATAGTTTTTTCTAAAATCTTACCGATATTAAAAACAACTATATGACAAAAAAATAAATTTCCGAAAATCAACTCAACATCTTCAAGCTGATTTTCGGAAATTTTTGGTTTAAAGCAATTAATTACTTAATCCTTATTGCTTAATTACTTTGTGTACCGATTTTCCGGCGTCGGTGATTAGTTCAATGAAGTACAAGCCGTTATTCAACGCTGATAGATCAATTTCGCTTTCAGTATTTTGAGTCTTCAAAAGTGTGCCCTGCACATTATATACCTTTACGTTACGAACAAGGTTGGTGGAGCTTATTTGCACCATTCCTTTAGTAACCGAAGGAAAAACGTTTGTATCCGACCATGTTTCGGGTTCATCTACCGCGTTAGTCAGATTTACAAGTCTGTCGGTATAAATCAGCAATTGTCCGGGTTGCATGTTTATGGTCATGTTCACGTCGGTCACTTGCAGGGTTTCGCCGGTTATCAGTTCGTACCAGGTGCCCGTTTTCTGGAACGACGGCGATGCTGTAATTGTAGCTGAGGCTTGAAAATTGCCAAGCGCCACCATATTCAGGTCGGTGTGGGTAAGAGCAATACGCCTGCCCTGAGCCCAATCGGAATAAGCAACCTGAGTAGAAAAAGTTCCCTGCGTAAACGCTGTAGGGTAGGCTTTTCTCAAAGAAATGATTTTAGCACTTTTATCCACTGCATCTTTTCTGTGTGTGAACGAAAGCAGTGGCCAGGCCGGCGATTTAGGGTTTGTACGTCCACCATTGGAATCGATAGAAGAATCGTATCCCAACTCGCCAAACTGCCAAATCATTTTAGGGCCGGGCAGCAGTACATTAAATGCGATATTCAATGGTACACGTCCAAATAGAACTGTCGAGTCGGTCTTCATTGTCCCCAAACCGTAAGTTTTAGCTTTAAAAAAGTTTCGCTCTTCGTCATGACTTTCGGCATAGCCCACCCAATTGCGCGGGTTAGTTACCATACTACTAAATTCGCTGGAACTCTGGTAGCCCATAGCTGCCTGAGAGTAAGCATTATTTACATTTCGCCACAAATACATTCCTTTACTTGCCAATGCAGTTTCCTCAGTATTACTACAGAAATGTTCCAATATAAACATGACATCACTTTTTGCTTCTTTGGCTGCATTGTAATATTCGGTCAGGATGTCGATGCGCGACTGATCGTAATTAGAAGCCGTAGACTCAGTGCTCGAAGTTTGCGTTAATCCTTTAGTCAAATCAAGTCGGTATCCGTCTACTTTATATTCAGTCAGCCAAAATTTAATCATCCGTTTAAAATAGTCGCGGGTTGGTGCATAGCTATGATTAAAGTCGTTGTAAACACCATATGGGTGAGGGGCAGTTACATTCATCCATGGATTATTACTTGCAGGCCGTCCGTTTGTACTATCCCAAAACAGGGCAGCAAAAGGCGAATTACCCGTAGCGTGATTAAGCACAATATCAAGAATAACAGCGATACCCCGCTTATGACATTCGTCCACAAATTTTCTATACATATCGGCGTTTCCATAAGCTTTATCGGGCGCAAAATAATGACTTGGGTTGTAGCCCCAGCTGTTGTTTCCGTCAAATTCCTGCACAGGCATCAGTTCAATAGCAGTAATGCCTAAGTTTTTCAGATAATCAAGCTTTGCGATGGCAGCTTCCAACGATTTTTCGGGCGTAAAGTCACGTAGCAACAACTCATAAATCACCATATTTTCGCGCGAAGGCATTGTGAAGGTCGGAATTTCCCAGGTATATGCCGGTTTAGCCGTTTGGAAAGTGGCCACTACCCCTTCGGTTTTACCTACAGGATAATCCTTTACATTCGGGTAAATGTTATAGTTTTCGTTTATCCATTTATCATTCCACGGGTCAAGCACCATTTCGGTATAAGGATCACTTATTTTCAGGGTATTGTCCACCAAATACTGATAACCATACACTCTACCTGCTGTAAGTCCGGTTAATGTAATCCACCAATAGTCGCCGTCTTTTTTCAGCTGATAAGCATTTAGCTGACTCCAATCATTGAACTCTCCAATAAGAAAAACATTGGTTTTGCCCGGAGCATGTAGTACCAAAGTAACAGTGGTATTATCCACATAATTAATTCCGGGAATGGTACCCGACGGGCGTGCCTGACTTACCACAGCCTCGGGTACACAAATTTTCAGTGTATCGTACACTGTAGCTCCCGAAAGAGTGGCCGATGCTACCAACTTATAATCGCCTGCCGTAGCAAATGTATGACTATACGTTAACGAAGTAGCTGCTGAAGCGGTTTTCACTGACACATCGTTCAGTTTTAGCTCCAAACTGGCAGCAAGCGACGAAGCAACGGTAAAACTAAGATTCGAGCCGGCGGTTACAGCCATGTTGGCTGATGGGTTTGTAAAAGCAACATTCAGACCTGCATCATATACCGGAACAAAAATATCCGCTCCACCCGTATCTTTACCCTCTTTGGTTTTATCGCCATTACGAAAAACAAAAGCAATTTTCTGAACTACTTCGCCGGGATTAAGTCCATAATAACCTGACATGCTTGGAGTAATAAGCAATTTATACTTATTGTTGCCCAACGATGTCAGTTTGTATTTGGCAGCATTATCGCCCCAGGTTGGAGCATGTTTCCAATCGCTGGTACTGGTACTGGCCGAAGTTATAACACCGGTATGAGCATAAATTCCATCGGTACCTGTGTAATTTTTAAGACCGGCAGTACCTTGAGTAGCATCGTAGATAATTTCAATTTCGCCTGCATAATCTTTGGTAATAAAGGTAGGATTGGTAGTAATAATTTGCGACCAAGCCAAAGTGCAGAACATCAATGCCAAAAGAGTTAAAGTAGATTTTTTCATCATATTTCAAAAAAAAAGGTTATATTTTTTTAGATTAATTATTTGTGAATCATGACAAATATAGGTTATTTAC
>JAFNAV010000082.1 GCA_017860345.1 Bacteroidota bacterium
TGATGTCAGCGTGAAAACACCTCCGTCGATAGTTATATTTTTTTCACCGTCAATCCCATTGTCCGACGAGTTGACCGTGAACTCGCCGCCATTTATGGCTATATTCAAACCTTTTAGCCCCTTGGTAGATTCTGTTCCTGATGCTACCGAACTGCCTCCGCCGGTTGTAACATTAAAAGTACCACCATTGATAAGCAGGTAATCAGAGGCCGACACACCGTCGGAGGATGAGTTAAGAGTGAAATTTCCGTCGTATATCTCAATAAATCCTTTCGTAACGGTGTCGTTCTCAGCTTTTATAGCATCGCCACCGCTGGTAATGTTGATTTCGCCATCATGTATTTTCAAATAATCCTTGGCTCTTAAGCCAGCGCCAACCGACCTGATTTGTAACTGCCCACTCTGCACAACAAGCTCATCGCGCGACGAAATTCCGGTGTTGTAGTTTGCATTTACGTTAAGTTGCCCTTCGCCATAAATAGCCAGATAATCCTTGCTGTAAATTGTGGCATTGAGACTATCGGCAGTAACCGTATAGGCATTACCATCAGTAATTGTATTTACCGAATTTTCCGGCAGGATAATGATTGTTCGTTTTGCATTTTTTACAAACACAGGCGATGAAGTAGCATTGCTAATTGACACATTATTGAATATCAGGCGCACTATTCCATCCGTATTTACAACAATCTGACCCTGACTCAGAGTACCGCTTAACTCATAAGTACCCTTAGAATTTATGGTAGCTATGTTACCAGTCACGGTTACTTTCTTCGTGTCGGAAGCTTTAATTCCTGTGGACTGCAAGCTGATGGTAACTACTTTTGTAGTATCCCAAACATAATCAAGCGTATCGGCATCCGTTTTTTTATTATCAGGAATAACGTTTTCAGGATCGCAGGAGACAAACCCGAAACCAGCAAAGATTAAAAATAAAAATAGCCATGGATGTAATTTCATAAGTGATTTTTTCTGTATTATGTGTTTTTTTAGAAAGTAACTGCCGTAACGCTGCCCGAAATAGTAAATGTTTTCTTTAATGTGCCTCCACTGTATGTACCACCATTATATAACCCGTCTTTCAGAGTACCGGTGGATGCCCCCCCTGTATAGATAGAATAAGACGAGCCTTTGGTAAGCAACGACGAAGAAAATATAACCGAGGAATAAGCTCTGGCCGGTTTGAATGTAGCTATATCGTTTCCCGATGCGTCCTGTATGTGAAACAATGTAGATGCAGATACCGATGAATTTGTTGTGATTTTCAACGAACACTGCGAAGATGAACTGCTTGCACCCTGAGTCATGTTAGAATTTGAACCTGTGGCAATAAGAAATCCACCCGAAAGTGAAAATGTCCCATTGTAGTCTACAGCCACTTCAGGTTGTTGAGATGGCCCATGAACTATTACAGTTCCACCAGTCATAGTAATACTTCCATTGCTATCTAATCCATCGCCGGTAGAAGCGCTTACATAAATATATCCTCCTGCCAGTGTAAGCATGCTGCCATCGTTGCTTTCACCACCGTTTCCGAAACTGGCATTGAAACCATCATCGGTAGCCGTGATGTACAGGTTGCCATCATTAACTTTGATATACGGACTTTCAACACCCTCGTGAGAAGCAGTTATGGTAGTGGTACCGCCATTTACAACCACCAGAGAGTCCGATTTCAAGCCCTGACTTTTAGAAGCAGTAATAGAAGTAGTTCCTCCATTCACAATAACCCGTTTTACAGCGTGAATACCATCTTTCGATGTAGAAGTCAGGTTCAGAGTACCACCATTTACTACTACGTAACCATATCCAGCTTTGTCCTCATTGTCAGATTTAAGCGCATGGCCTGTGGTTGCAGTAGCCGTAATAATACCACCATCAATTTTCAGATAATTTTTACCTCTGATAGCATCATCTTTAGCTGCTACCGTGAACGTTCCGCTGTTTATAATCACTTCATCATCGCTCGATATACCATCATTGTAATTAGCCTTAACAGTAAGCGATCCTGCACCTGCAAAAGCCAGATAGCTATTGCTGAAAATAGTAGCATTAGGTTCGCCACTATTGGAATACGACGCAGCATCGGTAAACGAATTTGCGGTATTTTCGTTCAGAAACAGAATGGTTTTTCCCGATTGTTTGATATAAAAAGGCGAACCGGACTTATTGGTAACAGTAGCTCCGTTCAGCTTTATTTTCACCAAAGCAGTATCGGCATCTACTACAATCTGCCCGTTGGTAAGAGTACCGCTGATTTTGTAATATCCGCCCTTGGAAATAGTAACCACCGAGCCCGCCACCGACACAGCATCCGAACTTTCTTCAATACCAGAATCCGAGAGCGTTATACTTATTTCGTTATTACTTATCCAAACATAGTCAGCAGCATCTTCAGTAGCTGTAATTGAGTTTTTAGCGTCGCTATCAGTTTCAATTACATTATCGGGATCGCATGACAGTGTCAATATCATTATTCCGATTAAAATTTTAAATTTAGAATTCATTTTTTATTGGTTTTAAATGTGTTGGTGAATGAAAGCAGATTTTTTCATCTGTTCAATAATTAAATTCAGATAAAACAGTTTTTGTAGCTTGAAAAGTGAATTCTATTAAGATATTATTTTCAGAATGTATGCTTATAGCTCAAACCAAGAATATATTTCCCGTCGGCATCGTCAGAATGCAATTCGCTGTTGATAACTCCGTATAATTCAACATGATTCTTTTTATTCAGTTTGTAATCCAAAGACAACACCGAACGAATATTCTCAAAAGAATTACCATCCGGGTTATTCAAATCATAAAAAGTTTCGACTGAGGCCGATGGGGTAATTTTGCAGTTAGGTATGTTATATTCCACCTGAAGGCGATTTCGCCACGCCCATGCCGGGTTCATTTTGTAATCATCTATAGTACCATCGGTTTGCATGCGTTCTTCTTTAAAAGTAACCTGTATACGTTGCCTTAAGCTAAACGAAAAATCGTTCCATTTAAGCTTTCCTGTAGCCGATGCGTTGAGTCGGTTACGTATAAAATAATCCTTCACATAATCTGCATCATAATCGAGCGAATTCATCAATTGATACCCTACACCAATTTTAAGTTGTTTCAGAATGCTGTAGTCCAGAGCAGCTCCTATACTCCAACGATCAATCAGGCGGAGAAAATAAATGGTACGCAATTCCGTTTCGGCCGAGACTTCCCATTTATTCAACTTCTTTTCACCCGAGATACCTATCCAGGTACCATAATTTTCGGATTGCGAAAATGCAGATACAGCAACCAGACAAAGGAGCAGTATCGTCAGAAATTTTCTTTTTATCATAAATCAATAAAGTTTTTTGGGTGCAAAAAATTAATCGTAGTAATAATAAGAAATCATGGCAGTATCTTTCAGAAAATCAATTTCGTTGACCGACACGCGATGGATATTCAGCCCGGTGCGCTCACGAAGTTCAGCTATAAGTTCATCACGTTTTTCAGGCTTAATCATTTCTATTTTTTCGTAACGGAGTATGTTTGAGTTTTCTTTTTTCAGAATTATTCTGGTATCGAGCAATAAGGTAGTAACAAAAACTACAGCAACCAGTACGGCCAGTTCGTAAAATTCGAGCTGAATAGCGCTTATCAGTCCTAAAGCAATGAATATGAACAAGTATGTCATATCTTTCATACCAATACCTGCGGTGCGATACCGAAGCATTGAGAATACGGCAAAGAGACCAAAGGCCGCTCCCATCGATATTTTAACCTCATTAAGCACATAAGTAAGAATAAAAATAACCACATTAAACATCAGAAATGTAAATACGGTATCTATCTTCTTGTAGTTGGGATAATATACAAACAGGATGATAAGAGCCACAGCAGCAAGATCAATTAACAAGCTGACGAAGAAGTATTTGTTTAGCTTAATTTTATCTTTTTTCTTTTCTTTGGCTGCTATTTGTTCCTGTTCTGTTCCGGTCTGACCTACACTTTCGACTTGCGCCAGCGATAAATCCACGTTACTTACTGTGGCCGACGCCTGCTCAGGAGTTAGCAGCAACAAAAAAAGAAAGGCAATGAACAGCTTATGCGCTTTTAGACAATAATTGATTAACATATCTGATTTTGGGTTTGAAATTATTATGTTTTACTTTGTTTATAAGCAATGCTATACCGAGGCAATATTTACTCATCGACTCCGGTTTAATTCGTTTTTCGTTCATTATATCAATAAATGGCGAAACTCTGGAACGGTCCTGTTTTACTTCAGCAATAATAAGTCCGGGCAAAGAAGTATTGGCCACTCCGTTGTGGTAAGCAAGTCCGAAGTCGATGGTAAGTCGCTCAGTCAGATTTTTATTAACCAGCGTTATGCGGTTGTAATTTACAGTAATTGCCGGCAGTAACGACTCCGGTTTGTACAAAGTTTTCCTTTCGAGCAACGCTGCTTTATCGCCATCTATCAGCAAACTATCTTCTTGCAGCTGCAACCGGTTCTTTTTGGTTCGCCCCTTGTTGGTTTTAAATTTTATCTCAAAAAAATGTATTCCCGAATCTGTATAAGTACGGAATCTGACTTTATAGCGGTTCAGTTTACCATCGTGGTGTTTGGTATACATCTCGTAATCGGGAGTATCAAAATACGTAGTTTCGTAAGATGCAAAACGCTTCCCCTCTATATCCAGTACAAAATAACTCTGCATTGCTTTATCCAGTATACCGGGAAGCATGTCGGACTGAAACATATATTTTTTGTCCAACCTGTCGAGCAGTTTTACTTTATTCATTTCGTTTAAAGTAATTTTGTTAAATTGCGACAATATAGCGTTAAAATCATTCATAATATTCAATATGAAATATTTTTGTAATTTGAATTTAATAGAAACGTAATAAAATCAATGCGCGAATGTAATATGTTTTATTGTACTAATAACGCAAATTTAGAGTATAAATTAAGCCGATTATTAAAAATATCGGTAAATAATTAAATTGTTTACCCCAAAGTACTCATTTTATCTCAAATTAACTACCATTAAATCTCTCAGGAAGCATTAAAATGCTGAGGATTTCATTAATTCTGTTTAATTAAAAAAGTCAGAAACAAATTCAAAAGCAGACATCCGCTTACCTACATGTAGGTATTTTACTAATTCAAAGCAAAATACCTAATCGGAACGTTTTGGCTTCAAAAACCACCATTTGTTGGGATGTTTTTGCTTACCTGAAACTCATAGCTTTGCATAACCCTAAAAAACAATCATATAAAATGCCGGTAATCAATAAAACATCATACGGACAACTGGTATACTGCGAAAAATGCGGTTTATATCATTTTGAATTCGGAAACCTGAATTTCAATTTTACAGAAGAAGAATTAGTAACATTCACCACTTATATCAACTCTATACAAGGAGATTACTATAACCATGTGAACAAACATACAACCAACAGGCGCAAAATTTTGCTTCCAACCAGACTCAAAGGATTTCATTTTTGTCTGAACACCAACGAACTAAATGAAATGAAATATCTCTTAAACAAAAATGTAACAAAGCCCAGTTTTGTAAAATTGAACGACATACATTACGAGTTTTGTAATAATTAATATAATTCATTAAAATAATAATCAGAAAATGAAACCAGTAGCAATAATTTATGGTTCGACAGGCGACAACACCAAAGGAGTTGCCAAAAAAATAGCCGGACAGATTGAAGGTGCAGTTTTATACGATGCTGCTTCTGCAAAAACAAACGAAATAGAGTCGTACGACAACCTGATTTTAGGTACTTCTACCTGGGGATTGGGCGATTTACAGGACGACTGGGAAGGTTTTTTGCCTGAGCTTAAAAAATTAAATCTCGAAGGCAAAACGATTGCATTGTTCGGACTTGGCGATTCATCGTCGTACTCCGATACTTTTGTCGACGGTATGGGAATTATCTACGAAGCAATTAAAGATAAGGGATGCAATATTATAGGTTCGGTATCGTCCGAAGGATATACTTACGATGCTTCGAGAGCCGATAACGGTGCAGGTTTCGTAGGTTTGGCTATCGACGAGGATAATGAATATAACCTTACCGACAGCCGTATTGCCGACTGGACAAAAGATATTTTGTTAAAATTTCAGTAAAGCAAAACTTAACCTCCTGTAAAATAATCGGATATAGGCATGTGCCGGATTATAAAAATAGTTATATGTTCCTTTAAGTGTTTTTTTAATAAAAGTTTATGAAGGTTCTGGTTCATCATATTTATGAATATAAAAAAGGGTTACGGCATTTGGTGCTGCATACCTTGAATGCTGTATACCGCGATGAAGCAGAAAATAAATTAAAAGCACAGCATATCGATTATTTTATTCAGGAGGTTACATCTTCTAAAATAAATCTCTTTTTTGGAGATAAAAACTGCGTAAATGTAGTTCGCGAAATAATTACTAAGAAACTTAACGAACTATCGCCCGAAGAAGATTTTATTCTCGGAACCATGCTGGGTTACGATAGGATACAACAATGTATCAGATACCTGCAGTGGAAACAAAAAGCAAAACATTTATCTGTAAGCAGTAAAAAACAAGTAGCCTGACCACCAGGCACTTCTAAAAACAAATCTATGTACAAAATATTATTCAATAAGTATCTAACTTATATAATCTCCAATGTGTTTCAGTTATTACTTGATTTTTTTTAATAGCTCGGCATTTCTTAAAATATACATCATGTGATTGGGGTCGGCTTTATTCACCTTTAGTGTCCCTTTCAGCTCAATGTATTTGTCCGTTCGCAGGTATTTGAAGTACGTTTCACCCGATTTTGTCCATATTTCCATTACCGTTTCGGGTCCGGCACCGTTGCAAAAGAAACACATATTCGATGGATTTGCCGATAAGGCAAACATTTTTGCATCTATATCTATTGGCACATAAAAACCTCTGATTACTATAGATTTTCCATCTAACGCTATTACTTCTTTGCTGAATTTAGGTAACTTATATGTCCCACCCATAGACGGAATATATGCTGAATACCAGCTTACTTTAGCTAACTGCTGCCAGTTTACTACTTGTTGCGCATTAGCTAAACCGCAAAAAGTTAACGCAGTTATAAACAACCATTTTTTCATTCGGCTAAAGTTGTTGAAAGATTGGTGTGAGTGGCTTTAATAGACGGAATTATGGATGCAGTAAATCCCAGTATTAAGCTGATACAAAGCAATAGAATATCATCTGCCAGACTAAAATAAGAACCGAATCCATAATGAAAATTATTTTCAGTGTATATAGAAATTACATAAAGTAATCCACGACTAAGAATCGTGCTTACAACAAATCCACCAAACGATATAAGTAATCCTTCGAGTAACATCATGCTGAAAATAGTCCTTTTTCTTCCTCCCAATACACGAATCAGGGCAATTTCGTATTTGCGTTCTTTCATTGAACTGTATAGCGAGATGAAAATGCTAAAAGCCGAAATCAGAATAATCAGATAAGCAATTAAATGCACTGACTGTATTCCAATACCCATTAGCGAATATAGTCGGTTTATTTCTATAGCAGGCGAAGCTGCCTGCATGTTGGTTTCCTGATTGATATGACGTGGTAACTGTAATGCTGCCATCGGATTTTTATAAAATACAAGCAAAGATGTTATTTCTTTTTCGTGCTCTTCGTCATCATGGTGATGTTCTTCTGCATGTTCATCATCTTCTTCGGCAGTTGTTTCATTGTGATGGT
>JAFNAV010000029.1 GCA_017860345.1 Bacteroidota bacterium
CGTATCGAACCTTGTTATCAAAGGAATTGTATCAGACAAAACAACCAACGAAAACCTTGCCGGTGCTGTAATAACAGTGAACGGACAAAAAGTTTATTCAGACCTCGATGGTAATTTTGTAATCAACAATGTATGCGAAGGACAATGCACTATCAAAGTTAATCTGATTTCGTACGAAGCTCAAACGCTCGTAATCGACACTCAGAAAGACAAAAGCGTGCAAATCAAACTCAGTCAGTTGTAATACGCAATAATAAAATCTAATCAAAAAGGCAGTTCGAAAAAAACGAACTGCCTTTTTTTGTTAACCAATCAACCCAAATCAAACTCTTTCAACCGGCATTCTACAAAAGCTTCTATAGCTTCGTACGAAGCCAGACCTAAATCTCTGTACAGACCAGCCGTAGCTTTATTCCTTTCTTCGGAACGTTGCCAGAACAAACGCTCATCATTACCTAAAAACGGTGCAGCTTCCATTTGCGATTGATGCTTAAGTATGGAGTTTCGCTTCTTTCTTAGTTCTTCTGGACTAATAGGAACTGCCATTTCTATATGATCTATCTCCCACTCTGCCCATGCACCCCTATACATCCATATACGACAATCCTTAAGCCAGTCCTCTTTACGCAATTCATAAATGGCAGCCAAAGCAGCATCCAGACAGACCTTATGCGTTCCGTGCGGATCGGCCAAGTCGCCGGCCAAATATATCTGGTGAGGTTTAATCTCCTGCAGCAAAGCTATTATTTTCACAATATCCCTGTCAGAAAGATTATCCTTTTGAATTCTGCCCGTTTCGTAAAAAGGAAGTTCGAGAAAATGAACATTTTCACTTTTTATACCTATGTAACGACATGCTGTGCGAGCTTCTTCTTTTCTGATTTGCCCCTTAACAAACAGCACATCCGCAGTATCCAAATCGCCTGTTCTTTTATCTACCGTCAAAAATTTCAATGTTTCTTCGCATTTATCTTCCAATTTTTTATCATTGTTGTTTAAAGCCTCATTCAAATGCTGAATCAGCGAAACTGTACGAATAACTTCCTCGTCGCCCACAGCAATATTGCCCGACGTCTGATAAGCTACATGAACATCATGCTTCTGATCAACCAGGCGTTGGAGTGTGCCACCCATAGAAATAACATCATCGTCGGGATGCGGACTGAATACCAAAACACGTTTAGGATAAGGCAATGCCCGCTCCGGACGGTTTGTATCATCGGCATCAGGCTTTCCACCGGGCCAACCGGTAATGGTGTGTTGCAAATCATTAAATATTCTTATATTCACGTCATAAGCCGAGCCATAAAGCGACAACAGCTCATCCAATCCATGCTGGTTGTAATCCTTGTTGGTCAGTTTTAAAATAGGCTTCCCTGTTTCGGCACATAGCCATACAATAGCACGACGTATCAACTTGTTAGTCCATTCGCACGGACCCACAAGCCAGGGCTGACTAATACGCGTTAACTGTTCGGCAGCCCCGAGGTCAATCACAGCTGTGGCATTTTTGTGCAGCTGGAGGAATGAAGCCGGAACATTGTCGTCCGTTTTTCCCTGAACCACCTCTTTGATTACTGCCGATTTATTCTCGCCCCAAGCCAGAAGAACCACCTCGCTGGCATTATTAATAGTAGAAAGTCCGATGGTTATGGCGCTATCAGGCACTTCGGAAAACGAAGAATAAAAACGTCTTAAGTCGCGGCGCGATTCGTGATCGAGCAACATCAATCTCGTAAGCGTACTTATTTGCGAACCCGGCTCATTATAAGCTATATTGCCCACCAATCCTACGCTTAACAAAACCAGATCCAACCCGTCATTTTTGTCTATCAACTCTTCGTATTTATGACAATATTCATATACATTGCTACGATTTACGGAAGAATCGGGCGTTATAAAATTCTCAGGTTTGATATTTATTTTATCAATCAGATGTTTCCTCAACAGCTTGCCATTGGAATGTCTCTCATCATCGTAAATAGGAAAAAATTCAGATACATTAAAAACAATTACTTCCGAAAAGTTCAGATCCTCTTCCTTATGCATTCGCACCAGCTCTTCGTAAACAGCCAGAGGCGAAGAACCTCCTGACAAACCAAGCACACAAGGCTCGCCCAAATTCTCTTTTTCGCGAATTAATGTTGCAATTTTATTTGCAACGAAAACCGAACCTTCGGTCGAATCTTTGTATATATTAGTTCGCAGTTTTTCAAATCTCTTCTGCCGTAATCCCTCAATCATATCCGATGAGCGATAATATCTTTCGTGTATCATTTCCAGCGTAATCGCTGAGCTTAAATCGTATCTCATATCTTTGGGTAATAAATAAACAAATTTAAATTTCAGATTTCTCAATATCTTTAAAGTACCGGTATGTACCAACCTTTAATTCGGCAGTAGCCTCTTCGTCGCATACAATAATTCCTTTCGGATGCAATTGTAAAGCCGTAATGGTCCATAAATGGTTGACTGAGCCTTCCACAGCTTGCTGAAGCGCGCGTGCCTTATTATATCCCGTAGCCAGTACAAGCACCTCGCGCGAATTCATAACCGTTTCCACACCCACCGTGAGCGCCTGTCGGGGCACCTCGTCGGTGCGGTTACCAAAGAAGCGTGAATTGGCAATAATTGTATCTTCGGTAAGCGTTTTCACCCTTGTAGTAGACCGGAGAGATGAGCCCGGCTCATTGAAAGCGATATGACCATCGGCTCCCACTCCACCCAGAAACAAGTCTATTCCTCCGCAAGCTTTTATTTTTTCTTCGTAAGCCGAACATTCTTGTTGCAAATCAGGCGCATTACCATTAAGTATATTTACATTTTCGGGCAAAATATCTATATGCGAGAAAAAATTTTCCCACATAAAAGTATGATAGCTTTGTGGGTGATCTTCAGGTATTCCCACATATTCATCCATATTAAAAGTCACCACATATCTAAAAGAAACCCGCCCCTGCTTATATAACTCAATCAGCTTTTTGTAAGTACCCAAAGGCGTAGAACCAGTGGGCAAGCCAAGTACAAAAGGGTGCGAAGCGGTAGGAGTAGCATTGTTTATCCGGCTTGCTATATAATTAGCCGCCCAGTTTGAAGCACCTGAAAAATCAGGCTGTATAATTAATCGCATTTTATTTAGTATTTAAAAAAGAATTTCACAAACATGTATAAATTATTTTGAAGAGACTTATCAGCAGGGAAACCTAACATGGAAAGCCTCTGATTTCGGATTGATATTACGTACGCCAAAACCACCTGATGCGGGTGAAAAACATGGTAACTAAAACCGCTACAGCAGTAAGTACAACCCCCTGTAAAACTCCCAGACAAGGATTTAAGCTAAAAAAATGAAGCCATGGCGTAATACCGAGCAATCCAAATACAGGCATGATAAATAAATCGCCGGCCACGTAAGCAATCATAGGGTTTTGACCCGACATGACTAGAAATTTTGTGGCGCGTACATAGCCATAAAAATCGCAAATGATATTGAAAGCCAGTAAAGCCAGAAAGGCAAGCCCCGATGTTACAAAGTAATAGCTATAGCTGGGCGGATCTTTCTTGATACCTCCTTCGTAAGCTTCAAAACATAAGCCCAGAAAGAGTAAATAAGCCCCTGTATAAAAAAGATTACGCCAAAGTTTACGGTTGAACCCAGCCCCCTTACGAAGCAGGAAATAACCAGCAAGCAACAGCACTGCCGTAATAAGCAAATTGGCAACGAGCAAACGGGTGTAGAGAAAATACAGATTTAGCACAATAACGGTAACTGACAATATCAATAAAAATACGGACAATTTCCGGTCACCATCCCGGCCTTCGGACTGAGCAGTATTTCTTTTGTTCATCCATGAAGCAAGGTATTCACCGGCAAAACTTCCCGGAATTACAATAAACAGATATTTAAGATAAGAGAACTGATACATCCATGGAAATGGCGAGAAGTTTAACAAAGTTTGAGCCCACGAGCCATCAACTGATGACGAAAGCAACAAGCCCATTAAACAGAAAAGAACCGCTATACGAGCCAGTGGATTGTTTTTTGTGAAGATATACAATACCGACCCGAAAACGGCCATATTGGCCAACAACAAAATAATGATATTGCTCGAATACAAACTCCATGAAGCCCCTCCGGCATAATCTACATGAGTCATCAGCCAAAATGCAAATCCGTACGCCAGCAACTTAATTGCAGTGTGAATCCATGCAGGCAACTTTAGCGGAATGCGCATAAACATGAGAAAAAGCAAGGCAAAAGCCAACAAAGCCAATCCCCATGAGCGGGCATCCTGCGGTGAACTAAGCACATAAGGATAAAAATGCTGTATGAAAATGGCAAAAAAAGTGAGTTGCAAACCCCTGAGCAGCGAATCCCAAATCAAGCGATACTTACTTTCGCCTTTGTCCATTCTTTTCCCTATTGAAAACGGGAATGCAGCCCCCATGGCAAAAAGGAAAAACGGGAAAACCAGATCGACCCAGGTAAGCCCTGAAAGCGCTGCATTGTAGGCATGTCCCGGAGGTGGCGTTTGGGTGTGATACATCCAGCCCGGTAGAATATCCGGCACCACAGTAGCCGACAGTACCATCGTAATAATGGCGTAACCACGCAAAGCATCCAGCGCATAAGCCCGCTGATTAATTATCTGTTTTCCCATGTTAGCAGTTTTTTGCCCTGTTTATGCCCAAAACATGGCGCTCTCTAAAAACAAGACGTCGCCAATCAGAGCATTGAGCATTACTTTTTATTTATTTTTTTTCGCACATTTCTTAGCCGGTTTAAGCGCTCCACCGTCTATCATTCCTTTTTCTACCTCTTTCCAAAGATTTTTAGTGATGATATGCACAATATCGAACACCATCAATCCATCAGATTCTTTCAGATTCATTGCAATTGTTTTAGATAATTTTGCAGGGTTTGAATAAAACTGATCTACCAGAATTCCACCCAGAAATTTATTATCTTTTAAAATCGTTCTCAGATGTTTACACGAGCCTTCGACACAATACCATGTACCCGATTGAGCTTCGCTGTCGGTTTCGTTCCAGATACTGTTGTTGTTTTTACGATATTCCTCAATAGTTATATCGGTATAGTAGTTTCCGGTCATATAAAAATCGAGCAAATCGCCGTAAGCATAATTCTTATAACCGGGAGTTGCCCAGTCAAAATCCTTACTTGGATCGTATTTATTGCTGGCAAAGTTTACCCCCACCTCGTAATACGAAGGATACCAGGCACCTGTATACGTTCCGAAAGAGATGTTTTGATTTACCGATTTTATTTCGTTACGAGCCTGCACGAAGAAATCATAAATATTTTTGGTACGCCACTCCACCCATTTCAGGAAATACTTGCCACGTTCGACCGAATATTTACCATCATTATTTTTTTTCCACGAAAAAATATCAGCAGGGAAGTTAGTCACTTTTTCACCAATATATTCTTCAAATTTTGTTTTCGACAGGTTCGAGAAATCTGCCGTAATCCCATCGTATCTGGCTCTGTCCAGTATAATTCCGTCTAATTTTGGATATTTGCGAACCACTTCTTTCAGTACATTCAGGATATGTTCGCGAAACTCAGGATTAATCGGGTTTACCATGGCTCCATACTTATGTTTTTCCTCGGTAATGGGAATTATTCCTTTTTCCGGAGTATATACCATGGTAGCCCATTCAGGATACCCCCGGTAAATTTGTCCTCTATCAAAATAATTATGACCCGCCACAAACACATTCAGGTTAGCCTGAACTTTCAAACCCAATTCATGGCCTTTTTTTATAAAATAACCCAGATAGTCAAGATCGCTACTGCGGTTAGCGCCATGCCATTCGAGCATTTCGGGAGCATAGGCGCTTTTATAAAACACCTCACCCGTTATGGGACGAATATCCACTACCAAATCGGTAAAACCTAATGATTTAAGTTTAGTTACATAGAAATCAATACTATCGGTATTACTGAAGCGAGCAAAATTTGCTTCACCATCAATCCACATTACTGCTCTTTTAGGCTCGGTCGCTATCTTTTTTTTAGCCGCTTGAACGCTTACCGATACGGCCAATATCATGACCATTAAAAATATAATCTTCTTCATATTTGTTTTATTATTTGTGTGTTATCTATTAAAATTGTTTTATTTTATTACAATACGAAAAGGCGATGCGGGAATCCCGGTGTTGTTATACAGATTGCCTTCCATATAATTTCGGAAGCAATATCTTAGCTCATGAGGCGATGCTATACTATCGTTCCAAACTTTAACTATATTTGAGCCACCGATAATTTCGGCATGCGCATGGAGAAATTTGCCATCGGCGCCAGCAATTTCAAATCCTTTAAGCGCTTCGTTCTCAGGAGTCATGCCATCTTCGCCATATTCAAACTGAACTTCAACCGTTTTTCCATTCAGTTTGTATGAACTGTAAATTGGCCCGCTATACGGAATTCCATCTCTGCCATAAGTTTTAGCCAAGGCCCAGTATGCCAGGCGCTCACCTACCTTAATTTTGTAGGGAGGATGAATAAAAATCTCGCTCCCGGCATCGGTAGTTGTTACCATGCCTACGTGCGGCACTTCCTTCATCAGTTCGAGCTGCGCCTGCCTGAACCATGCCCAGTCCAGTTCGTTTTTTCCTCCCGATTGCCAGGGAGCTATTTGCACATAATAAAAAGGCATATCCGGCGAACGAAAAAAAGCTCGCCATTGCTCCACCAATGCCGGAAATAGTTTTTTGTACAATGCCGGATTGTTACTATTAGCTTCGCCCTGATACCAGATTACACCTTTTACAGGAAATCCTTCCAATGGTTTCACCATCGCGTTGTGTAGCAGGGTTGGAGTTCCGTTGGGGTAGCCAAACTCTTTGTTGCCAAGCACAGATAGATCAACTTCATCAAAACGCGAAAGAGTTTCTTTGTCCATCCAGGCTTCAATTTTAGAAGCGCTCCATGAGCAATGTACCAAACCCACCGGCACACGCAGCGTTGCCTGCAATAAGTTTCCGAAGAAATAGGCTGTGGCGCTAAAATCGGCCACTTCTTTTGACGAACTCAGGCTCCAGTGTCCTTCTACATCCTCCCGGGGGGTTGTACTCCAAGCATTTTTTACGGTAAATAGCCTCAGTGGACGATTTGAATCGGCCGAAACGATATAAGGTTGCGAGCCAAAAACCGGTTGTCCCCGAAAGCCTTTTACCGGCATTTCCATGTTAGACTGACCGGAGCAGAACCAAACTTCGCCTACAAGTATGTTTTTCAATTCCAATAATTCCCCATCGGAAATAGAAATACTAAACGGACCTCCGGCAGCAGGCGTAGGTACGGTTGCCGACCAATGTCCGGTTGCATTGCTCTTGGTACGAATTGTATTATCGCTCCACGAAGCCTTAATTGTTACCGGTTTACCTGCAATTGCTTTACCATGAAAGCGAATTTCGGACTGCTGTTGCACTACCATATTATCGCCCCAAATCGAAGGAAGTATTATTTTGGCCTGAGCAAAACCTGCTATTAGCAAGCCCGCTATCATCAGTTTTATTTTATACATATCGTTCATTTTCATGTTTTATATTGTACTTACATATACCTTTCCGAAACGGTCGGTCACTCTGATTTCAATTTTGGAGTTTTTGTTTTGTGGAGTCGCTCTGAATAAATGATCGGTTGGATTGATTGTAATCCAGTCGTACTTCATTTGTTGCCTGTCGGCACAACGTTGTTCAGCCAGCGGATCATTACCTGAATAGTGGGTCATTTCTCCTCGGGTTATACCATTTTCAACCCATTCTACTTTCCAGTTTTTGTCCCAGTTCCATACATTCGCTATTACGTCGTCGGGAAATTCCGGTGAAGAACCCACGGGGTAAACGCGCATTTGATATTCTTTGGGAAATCCCGCACTTTTATAATACCATTTTACAGCCGCACCATCTACCTCGTATACACCGTAGCCGCGGGGAGTTCCATCCAGCCCTATATCACTACGCCACCAGGTTCCGCAAACTGCCCCGGTGATGTGCTCCATCAGTTTAGGCGAATAAACCAGATTGCGGTTGTAGTGCATGTGCCCCGAAATAATATGCGCATTAAACGGCTTAAGTATTTCATGAAAGGCACCCGCATTGACCATCTGGTCGGCAATGACGCTGTAATTATACTCAAAAGGCATTTGTTGCTCCTGCAACCGGGAAGGGATATGCATTATCACAAAAACAGGAGAGTTTTTATCAACACCGGCAAGATCCTGTTCGAGCCAACGGAATATTTTTTCGTCGATGTAACCCATGTAAAAATACTCCCTGCCCAGAAAGAAGTTGTTATTCAACACAATGTAATGAGCTTTCCCTTTATTGAAAGAATAGTACGTGGGACCAAAGTATTTTTCAAAGGTTTTGTACGATGTTTCAAAACTGCGTCCGTAATAATCCATATCATGATTTCCGATAGCTCTGTAAACCGGAATATCCAAAACGCTTACGGCTTTGATATAATCGGGAAACAATGCCGGAGTATCCCCCACAATATCGCCACAATCGACACCAAAAACATCCTGAGCAGCATACTCTTGTCTGATCAGGTTTATACAGTCGGGCAACATACGTTTGTAGGTATCCAGACAGTCATTGTCAGTCAGCTGCACATCCGCTTGAGCCAGAAACACGTGCTTCGTATCGTCTTTAGGGTTCTTCAGGAGTTCAAAGTTATACACTTTAGTTCCGGGATACACTCTATGGTAAAAAGCAGGAATTGAGTTTTCTACTTTAGTCAGATAACCTGCTGGAGTGGAGATAAAGACAAAAGAAGGACAGGTTGAAATCAGTTTATAGCTACCATCCGTATTTGTACGTACACAGTTAAACCCGTCGCTTACCATTACATTGGCAATTGCCCGACCCTCACAAGTTACTTTACCACGCAGTACATTCTGTTGCTGCGCCGACAAGCTTAAGGTTAGCAACAAGTAAAAAACACCGAGCGTACTTATTCTATATCGAGAGAAAAATTTCATTTAGATACTGATTTGTAAGCAATAATGCGTTCGACATAAAGTTTATTCCCTTTTGAATGTTGATTTTTATCTTCAGATACAACAACTTTCAAAGTATGCTTCCCGTTTTTTAATCCAAACTGATGAAAAAGATAAGCACGGTTGACGTCGTATTTACCGGCTTCCTCGCGATAATATGTATCAATTTCCTTTACAAACCGGTTGTCGATATATATCCGCGCTTTTCCGGCATCATTGTTCCAGCTACCAAGCAAAGCCACTCCGGATCCCGAAAACTCTACCTCCATAGTAGCTCCCGGCACATTTGCCACAGCATACAAATCATTGTCGCCGTCACCATATACAAAGTCAGTCCAGTTTGCATCAAACTTCCAGTTAGCTTTATCTTTTACCTGTACCTGATAATTCATGCGTATATTTTTGAAACCCTGCTCAAGTTTGGGGGCCACAGGACGTTGTACTTTAATCAGAAAGTCGCTGTCGTTAACCTTACCTCCGTTGTTTTTTATATTCTCGGCAATAAATGCCATGGACTGCTTCACAGCTTTATTGAAAGAGTAGGATGTATATAAAAAGTTTTTATCTGCTATTTGGGGAATGTGCGATTTTAAGTTATCGGGAATGGCCTTATAGCCGTTAATCACGCCCAATACCGCGGCTGCATTAGAAGTATTGCAGTCGGTATCCTGCCCGCATCGAACGGCTATCTCCATAGTTTTGTAAAAATCGCCATTGCCATAAAGCAATGCAATGGTAATAAACGCTCCATTCAGTTTGGCATCTATATTAAAAGTATGATACGGAGCACAAATATCTATATCGCCCCATTGCTTATGCACCTTTTCCCAGGCAGTACGCCAGTTTGAAGGGTTACTTTTATGTGCAAGAATTACATCTGTTATACATCTGGCATAATCACTTTTAGCCGGTATCGATTTCAGGGCTTCACCCACAATCTGGCAGATATTAGTGTTCAGGTAAGCAGAAGCATGCAGCGCCGCCATGTACATGCCTCCATACATGCCATCGCCATATGCCATAATACTTCCCACTTTGTAGCAGAGCTTGTTTGATGACCGGGGCATACCGGGATTTATAAATCCGATAAAATCCGATTCTATCTGAAAATCAATATCATCGGCATGCATATTATTTTCCGGTTTGCCCGAGAGGGAAGCCGGAATACCATCGAAATAGTTTTTACGACTCTGCAGATTGGCATGGCACAAAGGAAAACCCGCGCGGGCAAAGTTTCCGGCCAAACTATCGGCCGACACATCAAGCCCATAGCGCTCCATGGTCATCATAAAACTCAGCTGGCCGTATATATCGTCCTCCAGCAGTGCGTTTTCCACCATTTGAGGTTTCCACAGAATTTCGTCCTCGTAAGTAGTAGCGGTAGCCTTGAATTCCATAGACCTACCATACATGACACCAATCATTTTTCCTGCCCAGGCACCTCTTACCTTGTCCTCCATAGTGGCTTTGGGCAAGCTTTTAAATTGTTGGGCATTGATAGTGGTATGGCTATTATTTATCAAAAAGACAAAAAGCAGCAGAAAAAAAGCCTTATTAAGTTTCATTATGTAGCGTTTAATTCTTTTATTGATTTTTATAAGCATCAATAGTTGATTTGATATCGTTGTACAATTGCACCCCAAATTGATTGTACTGCGCACCATCAATATGAACCAAATCAAACAACATGATACCTCCTGTATGATTAAGAATAGTAGAAATTGATGTGGTTAAGTTGTTCTTATCAGCCCAGCTTGTATTTCCCAAATCTACCGACCCATAATATCTTGAAGCCAACAATCCGGTAGAGCTTTTCAGGATAATATCCGTTCCTGACAATTGTCCGTTTACCGTCCACCAGCCCGGTCCATTGATAGTACTGGTATAGTTTCCGGTGTAAAACTGGTCAAGCAGTTCGGCATAACCAGTTTTTTTATAGGTTGGAGTTGCCCAATCGTAGGTTAACGAGGCGTCGTAATTACTGCTTGCCCAGTTCACACCTACAGTGTAATAAGAATCGTACCACGCACCGCTGTAAGTTCCAAAAACGATATTAGGTTTTATTGCTTTCAGGTCGGTTCTTACTTTTTCAACAAAGTTTTTGATATTGGTAGCCCTCCACTCGCACCACTTTTTGGCATAAACTCCGGGTTCTTTAACTCCGGTAGCCACATTACCAGCCGAGGTATTCCGGTACCACGACTTCACAATATCCGAAGGAGCCGGAGCTACAGCCAAGCCAGCCCAAGTTTTAAATTGTTCCAGTGAGTAGTTTGAAAAATCGGCACAAATATCGTAATAGCGACAATAATCCAGGATAATTCCATCCACATCATAGTTCTGTACAACCTCTTTCAATAGCGATACTTCGTAATCGTACACTTTAGAATAGGCCGGGTTCATAAATACCACATCGGTGGCATCAGGCATCTCTGTCATCTTTTTTACAGTCACATCGGTTCCCTCGCTGTTGTTTACCTGAATAATCTGAGCCTGCATATTCATGAACTCAGCATTCTGATAAGCCAGTCCCCTACCATCGGCACCTTCGCCCATTACGCTCATGGCAGCGTAGATATACAAGTTGTTTTTACGGGCAGCTTTAATCATTTCTGCCAGATAGTCTAACGATTCCGGTTGTGTTTTGCCATTCACTTCTTTCAGATGAGTGGCTATTTGGCTGTTGTACTGCACCATTCCTGTCAATCCCTTAATTTCGGCTATAATTCCGGTAGCACCCATGGCTTTGACCTTGGCCATGACGGCATCCATTTTTTCGGCCGAGTTTAAACGTTCAAAATTGGCATTACCCTCAATCCAAACCACAATATTATTTTTCTTCAGCACATTGGCAACTACCGGATTGGGGTTTTCGTTGGCAACGCCCTCGCCGGGCTCAGGTGCAACCACATCAGGTATATCGGGATTATTCTGTTTGCACGACGCACATACGAGTGCAACGAAAATAATTATTAAAGAGCAGCAATATTTAAATATCTTCATAAATGAGTTTTTTTATTTCAATGATACAGCAGTCACTACTTTTCGCTGAGTTCCATCGCTTGGTTTAATGGTTTCCTTACCGTTAATCAGCATACAGGAGGAACCTCCTCCATCTAAATTCAGGGCTTCGGTGCAACCCAAGTCCTGAAGTATAACAGCTTCGTCGGCAAGAGAAAGACCCGGAACTCCCGGAGTCATATTCCGACCTTCGCAAACAAAGAAAATCATACGATTATCTTTGGTAATTCCAATAGCCGATCGCGGCGCATTTTTTTCGGGCTGCACCCCGCTTTCGTCGTCAAACAATTCTTCGACATATGAGTTAATAATTTTCCCATCCTTAATCAGTACAGGTCCTGCGCCAATGGCAGTTTTTGCCTTCCACACCACAGCACCGGCCGGAAATGTAGCCGAAGGCATTTGCAAAGGCGTATTCCCCGACTTATTGGGTGCAGGTGCCGGATACGCATAAGTTATATTATTATTGGTATATATCCAGTTTACTTTAAACGTTCCATCATTCATCCACCCGAAAACACCCCGGGTAGGGTAGTACAGCACGGTAGCATTGGAACGATATTCTATTTGATTATTAGGGCTCAGTACCTGTCCGTTGCGGCAAAGCATGCTCAACGAGCTACCGTCCCAAAAATATCCAGCATTTAAAATTACAGAAGCTTGCTGTGAGGAATAAAACTGAGTTGGTGTTTTATATCCCGAGGCCTCACCCAGTGTGCTGAATGTGGCCTTATTGTTCATATCGGCTACTGCGATATAGGCAATTGTATTTTTATTTTGCAAAACAGAGGGCGATTTATACACCCTGATATACGCAGGCAAGTCGCCAAAGCCCGTTTGCAATACCCAGCCATGCGCCACTATAGCAGAGTCGGATCCTGTAGTCAGGGTATCTGTAGCAGGGTCTTCCCAGTCCCAGTCGGGAGGGTTACCATTATCTTTGCTGCACGAGAACAATGCCTGAACAAAAACAAAGCAAAAGATAATGATTAAATTCGATGTTTGAGTCTTGAATGTGTACACTATGAGTAAAATATTTATAAAGAAAACTTAGTTATTTTATTTAAAAAGCCAGATTATTATAAAAATCAGGTGCCGGACACAAGAAAAAAATTTATAAAAATACTTACAAACAAGTAATTACAAAAAATAATAAAAAACATTCATATTAACATGTCCGGCACCTGTTTTTATGCACAATTACATGAATAAGAAGAATTTTCAGAATCAGATTCCGGCATCTCTCGTTTATCACAAGAGAGGTGCCGGAACTGAAATTTTAAGATTTATTTCTTGATACAATCGAACTGATAAGCTCCCAGTGCTTTACAGTTATTGTCGATATAGTACAAGCTCAGGGTATATCCATCGGACGAGGGAACTAATAATACATCGCCTGAGGCTGATACTCCTTCGAGACCATTGAACGACGTTACAGATGGTCTAAAGGTCAGCGCTGGAGAAGTATCCACTGTTCCTGTAAATTGTCCGAGACTTGTTACGTCGTACAGATAGAGCTGCGTATTGATGCTCCACTGCGGGAAGTGCGAAACGCAACCCAGCAACAGGTATCTCGCTCCATTAAAGGCTTTCACATCCAAACAATTGTTGTTGTATGCCCATCCGCTACCATCGCTTTGAGGGTCGAGGCTTGCCATACTGCTTGTTCCTTTCATATAGTGCAATACATCGGCACTGTAAAACGATGTAAAATATCCGTCGGCAGGATTTTCAGAAGCGTAAACCACATCGGCCACAGTAACCCCGGCGCTCCAGTTTGACACCCCACTCATCGCAATAATTTCGGGTGTACCTACTACGCCACCTGTAACAATCCAGCGTACAAAGCTACTTGATCCGTCCCAGCTTTCAAGCTCAGCCGAAACGATAGCGTCGCCATCGATGCTACCCTGTACCGACACTTTACGACCCAAGGTATAACCTGTAGAGTTAGCATAGGTAATAAAGGCTGTAGGTGCTGTTGTCACTGATTTAGTTTTATAAATTCTGAATGTATTACCATTATCGGCATAGTTACATATCAGAAGGTTACCATTCAGGTCGTTTGTAATACAACCTTCAGCACTGGCCGAACCAAGGTTAATGTCCCCGATTTTCACTCCTGTGATTCTGTTGAAATACTTCGGCGTAGTACCATTACCCATATTAACTATCAGATTATTTCCTATAGCAGCTAACGAAGCATGGTTAGAGCCACCCCAGGCAAAGCCGGAAGTAGTGAAATCGAATGACCATAGTAGTTTTTCGCTACCCGAACGATATCCATAACCAATTTTTTCGGGAGCAGCTTTGGTTACCGTATACGTAGTGGTAGTACCATCCTGAGCTGTTACGGTAAACTGGGTGTCCTGATTCAGGTTCACCTTGGTTGTACTTGGGTCGGGCGAAATCGTGGCATGAGGCGACAATTTGAATTCGGCATTTACCGATGATAAGTCATCCACTGTAATTAAAGAGATAACTTTATCTTCCTGATCGATAGTACCGGTTACGCCAGCAAAAGAAGTAGCATCATCGGCGGGAATAGCAAAATAAGTAATTTGCGATCCGCTAAGCATTTTAACAGCTCCGGTGATACATATTTTTTTGGTCTCGCCAAGTCCGTTAGTAAATGTGAAATAGTTCTTCTTTGTAAGATCGAGCACTCCCAACTTGGGCGATATGGTACAATTGTCATCAATCGAAGCGATAACCCTCATTTTCCCAAGTGTCGTTTTATTATTCGTTTCTTCCGGAAAATAATAGGGGATATTAATCACAATATCAGCATTAATGTCCGTCACAGTAGTTCGGAATTCAGCATTAGTATATTCGCCATCAATAAAGTAAGCTGTAATACTATTAAATCCCATACTGTTGGTTGATGGAACCAGGTCATCGGGCGACTGGCACCCGATGAAAAATCCCACAATCCCTGTAAAAATTAAATATATATACTTTTTCATTTTGCCTTAATTATTTATGTGTTATTTCCATTCTGGATACTGTTGAATAGCCGTATTATTTACCAACTCATCCTGCGGGATAGGAAGACGGTATAGTTTTTCAGGGAAGTAACGATCCTGTTTATCACAGTCAACATAAGTATATGTGAAAGTTCCATCAAAGTTTTTCTCAATTTTAAGCCCATGTACACGATACCCGGTATATTGAGTAGCAGCCAGTTTCCAGCGGCGCATATCCCAGAACAAATGTCCTTCGTAAGCCAGTTCCACTTTTCGTTCCTGCCTGATAGAAGCCATCAGTTCATTTCCCGATTTCGTAGTATGCTGCAATCCTACTCTGGCTCTGATGGCTTTTACCGCAATATTGGCGCTATCGTTGTCGCCGGTACGATAACAAGCTTCGGCAAAGTTAAGTAGCACTTCGGCGTATCGAATTGCCACCCAGGGCTGTGTACTGGCTGAATTTACAGTAAGATTATGACCTTCGTCAACAAGCTTTCTTAAATAATATCCCGTAGTAGTACGTCCGGCAGGAGCGGGGTCGTCAGGATACTGACACCAACCATCGGCACCATTTACAAACGGCTCAATTGTACGTCCTTTCCACGAAGCCCCATTGTATAAAACTGTAGCTTGAAAACGCGGTTCGAGTTGATCGTAAGGCGGATTAGTATTCGTAGTACCGTGCCACTCCGACCAGTCGGGGAAACCACCAGTAGCTAATTCGTAAGACTCAACCATTTCCTGAGTTGGAGTTCCCAAACCACCCTGTTGCACTCCGGGGTCGCCTCCGGGCGAAAATAAATCATCGAAATTATGCGTAATTCCACTCAAATTGTAGTTATATTCCAAAATCGACTCTTTGTTGCCAGCACTGCCTGATTTAAACGCATCAGCATAATTATCGGCCAGTTCGTAAATTTTTGAGTTCATAACCGTTGAAGCAGCAGATTTGGCCACTTCCCACCGCTCGGCATAGAGCATAGCCCGCGACAAAAAGGCGTACGCAGCACCACTCGTAATGCGACCTAAATTAGCCGACGACCATTGCAAAGGAAGATTTTCGCCAGCATACTGAAGATCAGCCTGTACCATATCCCATCCCTGAGCTTCGGTGCTAAGGGGTTTGTTGGTATTGATAGCTGTCATATCTTCGTTGTACAAAATCACTTCCTTGTAGCGTTTCAGTAATTCAAAATAATAGAAAGCACGGAAGAAACGCAACTGACCGGCAAATTGAGCGGTAGTTTCAGCATCAAATGAGCT
The DNA here is from genome assembly GCA_017860345.1 of Bacteroidota bacterium. GTDB lineage: Bacteria > Bacteroidota > Bacteroidia > Bacteroidales > Paludibacteraceae > Paludibacter. The sequence goes on from JAFNAV010000029.1 coordinate 16,289, forward strand.
GTATTTATTCATATTACTCAGCGCCTCGTTCACGCGTCGAATCCGGTTATACAAATCGCTCCAGGCACCCAAATCGTACGAGGCCCAGCTCGAAGATATTACTCCGGCATATACAAACAGATTACATCTGTCCATGTGAGTACTGTTGGTTTTCGAACCGTATTTGAGAGTTTCGGTAAAACCTTCAGTTAATCCATCAACCGACTGTTTGATGTCAAAACTACCATATAAACCTATTGAGTTATAAAAATCATTTATAGCAAGTTCGGCATATTCAGGTTTACTCCAGATTAATTTATCCGAAGCGCGGTCAGTCGGCGTTAAATCGAGATAATCGCTACACCCGATAAAACCAAATGAGCAACAAACTATCAGTGCACTCAGTATTTTTTTATTTATACTTTTCATATCTTCAAAATTAGAATGTGAGGGTAATACCTGTCATAAATGTTTTTTGTTGAGGATAGTAGCCATTGTTTACCCGTGGCGATTCAGGGTCAATTCCTTCGGGCAATCCTGATAAGGTGAACAAGTTAGACCCCTGTACAAAAATCCTCGTTCTGGCAATACCCACTTTTCGGGTTAAAGAAGCCGGAAGGCTATAGCCAATCTGAGCCGATTTTAAACGAATGTATTTAGCATCCCGAAACCAGAATGTAGAAGCCAATCCATTATTGTTATGTGGGTCGTTAATGGTTAATCGCGGATATGTACCATCGGTATTATCCGGACGCCAGGCGTTTTCAACCAGATAAACAGGCGAGTTAGCTCCTCCGTTAAATGCTTTGGTGTAAATCGTGTTATCGTCATAACCATTATAGTAAGTACCAGTAAGAGATACTTCGCAAACAGCTGCACCTGTAAACTGAAGGCTAAAATCGAATCCTCGCCAGTCGCCCGAAAGGTTAAGACCGGCAGTAAGTTCCGGACGATTTGATTTTCCGACAAAAGCTTTGTCCTGATAATCAACAATTCCATCGCCATTCAGGTCTTCGTACTTAATATCGCCCGGACGGGGTCTTTCGCCAAACGGCCATGGCGAATTATCAATTTCCTCTTCGGACTGGAACAAACCATCGGCTACCCAACCATACAGTGTACCAACCGGCTTACCAGTGATTTTTGCGTAATCGGGCGTATTGGGGCTATCAGGATAACGTAACCAACGGCTTTTGGCATACGTAAGGTTTAGCCCAGCACCAAAGTTAAATTTATTTTTTCCTGTTCCAAAACTGCTTTTATGGGTAAGTGTTACTTCTATACCTTTAATATCCATTCTTTCGTAATTTTCGTAAGTAGGATAATATCCACCCATAGAAGGTGCATAGTTGGAGCCCATAGCAGTAAGGATGTCGTATGTAAAACTGTAGAATGCATCAAACTCCACACCCAAAAGGCCTTTCCACATATTCAGGTCGAAGCCACCATTGTACGACAAGGTACGCTCCCAGGTCAGATTAGGATTTGCATATCCTGTTGTGTATACCGAGTTTACCAGCTCTCCTCCAATCGTTGTTGAGTTATCTCTGAAGTCGTAAGTATTCAGGTAAGCATAAGCCGGAACGCCATCGTTGCCCAGCATACCTACCGAACCGCGGATTTTAAAATTATCAACATAGCTCAACCCATCCATAAAGTCTTCGCCACTAACTCTCCATCCTACCGAAAGTGAAGGGAAGAAACCCCAGCGCTTTCCGCTTACATTGCCGGAGAATTTGTACGACCCATCGTAACGTCCGGTAAATTCGGCCAGATATTTATCGGCATAATCATATTTCAGTCTGAAAACGTATCCCAAACTGCGCGATTGATTACTTGCACCGGCTATCGGATTATTGTCGGGCTGAGCCAATCCAAGCTCAGGCAACGATTCAAAAATAGGATTGGTACTTTTACCGTAAGCAGCAAAGCTATTAGTTTTATAATCACGCACTTCACTTAATGCCATAGCGTCAACATGGTGTTGTTCGCCAATCGTTGTTGCATAATTCACACTGGCTTGTCCAACCAGTTGTGTATATTCAGACACACCCTCGCCCAATGAATAATATGTATTTCCACGAGCATCAATCACCTTATCAAAAGTAATATCGGAGGTAGAAGTATCGGGTATTCTGGCCATATTTACATAATAGGGTGTACTTAAGTTTTTACTTCTCGACGTGGAGAAATCGTAAGAACCGGTAGCTTTTAAATTCAAACCTTTTACTCCGGGAACATCATATTGCAAGCTGAAGTTAGACTGGATGTCATGACTATAATTATTGAACTTGCCCGAGTTATTCAAAGCGGCAACAGGGCTGTTAGGCTGATTGCTGGCGTTGGGAGTAGCCACATACATACCGTTATAAGTAACCGGCAAATAAGGACGGCTGTTTACCGCCTGATAAACTATTGTCATCCATGGGTCGCCATCGGCTCCCGATGTACCAGCCTCGTATCCGGGCCTTTGCGAGTTTGCAAGCTGTCCGGCTAAGCCAATGCTGAATTTCCAGTTTTTGGCAATATTGGCATCAATATTAGCACGTACATTATAACGTTCATAGGTGTAGTTTTTGATATTACCAACCTGATCCATGTAGCCCATCGATACAAAGTATTTGATATCTTCAGTACCACCTTGTACCGTTACGCTGTGTTGCTGATTATGGCCAACACCGAATATTTGGTCGAGCCAGTCGGTGTTTCCCCAACCGTCGGTATCGTCTCCGTTGGTCATCTTGGCAATTTGCGATTTGGTAAAAACAGGTGAACTGCCATCCATTTCCAAAGCCTTATTGTAATACAAAGCGTAGCTCGGACCATCCAGAAATTTAGGGAAATTGGCGTTCTGAGAAATCCCGTACGAACCATTGTATGTAATCTGCGATTTGCCTACATGTCCTTTTTTAGTGGTAACAATAATAACCCCACCGGCACCTTTAAGCCCGTAAACAGCTGCTGCTGCCCCGTCTTTTAGTACCGAAATAGATTCAATATCATTAGGATCAATATCGTTGATTGACCGCGGCATACCATCAACAATATACGTAACTCCATAAATAGAGCCGCGGATGGTTAATGCAGCCTGATCGGCTCCCGGCTGACCCGAAGACTGTACCGACTGAATACCGGCTACTCTACCTCCAAGTAAACTTGATATATTGGTAGAAGGAGTTTTAAGCAACTCATCGCCTTTTATCTGAGAAACAGAACCTGTTAGCGTACTTTTTTTCTGAATGCCATAACCTACCACCATTACTTCATTGAGTAATTCGTTGTCTTCTTCCATAACAACGGTAAGTTCTTTGATAGCACCCACGGTGATTGTTTGTTTTTTGTAGCCTAAAAACGAAAACGTTAATACAGGATTAGTTGCAGAAACTTTCAGCGAAAACAGACCGTTATTATCAGTAACAGTTCCGATGGTAGTTCCTTTCACTACAACACTTAGCCCTACAAGAGGGTTACCTTCCGTGTCTTTTACCTTTCCACGGATATTTGTCTGTGCAAATGCAGAAAATCCACAGCAAAACATCCACAGCATAACAAGGTATTTCAAGCCCCGAAAGCGCAGTTTTGATAAGTTAGTTTTTTCCATAAACCATAAAACATTTAATTAGAGAGTTTTTAATTGTATCTATTTCAGTTATTTTTCTATTCTTCCAATACCAAAAATCCGCATAAGGTGCACCTCTGTTGTAGTACCAGGCCGTTAAATCTTTTCGAGTATTTTCCAGCATTGATACATGCCCCGGGGCACATGGAAGCAACCCTTCCACTTGCCACCTTTCAAATTAAGCAGCACCTCACCCTGACGATTCAGGTATCCAAACCATTCGGGATGTTCATGGTCTTTGAAATGCGACCATGTATATTCATGAACGCGTTCAAACCACTCCAAACATCCGGCCGACCCTGTAAGCTGATAACCCTTAATCAAGGTAATCAGAGTTTCCACATGCACCCACCACAGTTTTTGATCCCATTCGAGCTGCTGAGGCGGGTTTCCATTTCTGTCGAGGAAGTAAAAAATTCCTCCGTATTGTTTATCCCAGCCATACTCTACCATTTTCAGAGCTATATCTGTAGCTTTCTGAATCAGTTTTGGCCTGTTGAGCCTTACGCCTAAATCCATCATAAACCACATTGCCTCAATTGAGTGGCCGGGATTTACCAGTCGTCCGTCAAAGCTATCGGACAAATTTCCGTTCATATCCACGTTTTCAACTACAATTCCCAGTTCAGGCTTGTAGAAAACATCCATTACTTCGTGTATACAAACTTCAATGGTGTTTATCAAAAAATCTTCATCCAGCAAATGCTCTATTTCCAGAGTAAGGTTACAGAGTATCATTGGCAGTGCAAAGCCTTTCAAATCGCGGGTACCTGGCACAGCCTTGTTCCATTTCCCCTTGGGATTTTCAGTTTTCGATAATATTTTCCGGAAAGTAGTCTGAGCAATGTACTCGTAATCCTTATTCCCGGTGGCCAAACTAAGCTGGCCAAAAGCCATGGTAGCAAAAGTGTACGAAAAAATATTGTAGGGTTCCACCAGCGGAGCCCCATCTCTTGTTAGCGAAAAATACCAGTTATAATCTCCATCATGACCATATTTTCGCAAAAACTCTGCACCCTGAATAGCGCAGTCGAGCCACTCTTGCTTTTTCTCTACTTTGTTATAAAGCATGGCAAACATCCATACTTCGCGCCCCTGCAACCAAACAAATTTATCTGTGTCGTAAACTTTTCCTTCCCTGTCAAGACATGTAAAATATCCTCCAAAATCGCGATCCTGAGAGTTGTCAAGCCAGAATGGGAGAACATTTCCCAGCAATTCTTCTTTATACTGTTCAGCTAAACCTTTAAAATCCATTTCTTCTCGTGTGTTGTTTCTAATTTGCCGGCAAGCAAATCAGAACTATTATTTTATTGTTTTTAAATACTCTTTATACCTATCATAAAGATGCCCGGCCTGCAAATAGGCCGACTGCGGACTCATAAAATGCGAAAACTCAAATGTAATCGCGTGCTCTATTCCGGCTTCGGCGGCCAGCGCAAGTTTAAGTCTGAGCTTTTCCCACTTGATGGGCAAAAACTTAATGGGCATATCGCGGTCAAATGTTTCAGAATTTGTCCAACACTCCATACCATATTTATCGCACAATCTTTTATTTACCTTCAAAAAATCTGTCAGCTCGTCGTAATCCACATGACCATCCTGAAACGCCACAATATCCACAGCACCCTGTATGCCCCTGAATATATTGTCCCATTCTGCTTCGTGGTCGGTTACACTTATTCCTTCAGCTTTATTGGTATCGGCAGTATACTGACTGATATTTTTCTTTCCGTCGATATAAGGCGATATCAACACCGGAAGCGCGCCCGAAACCTGTTTACAATACCTGCCCAGCGTTGAAAACATTTCTATAATCTTACCATTGTTCCGGCTGCATTCCTGCGACAGATACCAACCCGAGAACGATTGATAATGTCCGTATTTTTGCCAAACTTCATCAATCAGCTTTTTATTGACATTCACCTCTTTTTCGTAGTTTCCATCAATCCAGAAATCAGGATCGACCCAGTAGCGACCTGAGTCGTAAAGCCCGAAATAGAACTGCATGCCGTATTTGTCGCTCAGTTGTAAAAACAGTTCGACCAAATCAACCGGAGGCGTAAAACAACGCTCCTCGTTGGTAAGAACTACAGAAGAAAACGTTTGCCAACGCTTGTAACCTGAGCGGATAAGTACCACCATTTCTATTCCGACCTCTTTCATATAGGCGAAATCCTGATCCCACTCAGCTACTCCCCAATTTTGATGAGGAATATCATGACTTATTTCATCCAGAAAAGTTGCTTTAAATTTAATTGTAAAATTTTTTAGTTATAAAAATGGATACCGGCCTATCATATGTCGTATTTAGCCGCCTTAAATATACAAATAGAAACCATTTTAGCCTTATTTATCTCATTTTTCATCAATTTTCATTAATAATGTGCAATTTTTTCTTTTTTTCTTTGATAAATGAAATAGATTTAATATCTTCGCAAAGATAAATAAATAATTTTATTAATAGCAAGCTAAATATGAAATATTTTTTGAAAATATTGCATTATTTTATATTTTAATTAAATATGCCTTTACAACAAGCATACATATAAAGCTAAAAATCAAAAGATTATATATATTAATAAAAATTTATTACATTTGCGACCAAGTTCTTAAAACATACCCATATGAAGCATACATTTATTGAAGAAATTGAGCTCGGTTCAAAAAATGCAATACTTAAGATTAATATTATAAAGTATTACATAAACAATGGCACCAATACCTTGGCCGAACTTGGCAAAGAAATGGATTTGAGTGTTCCCACAGTCACAAAGTTGGTAGGCGAATTAATTGAAGAAGGTTACGTAATTGATTTCGGAAAACAGGAAACCACCGGAGGTCGCAGACCTAATATATATGGCATCAATCCCGACTCGGGATATTTTGTCGGTGTGGATATTAAAAAGTTCAGAATCAACATAGCCGTCATCAATTTTCAGGGTGATACAATCGATTCAAAATTAAGCATTCCTTTCAGTTATGAAAACACTCAGGAAAGTTTTAATCACCTATGCAATATTATAAAGCAGTTTATCGACAACCTGACCATTCCCAAAAACAAGATATTGAGCATCGGAATAAATATGTCGGGCCGGGTAAATACCGAAACAGGCCACAGTTACAGCTCCTATTTCTTTAGTGAGCAGCCTCTGACCGAAACCTTTCAGGAAAGGCTCGGGTTTCATGTTACAATCGACAACGACTCCCGCTCCATGGCTTATGGAGAGTTTATGAACGGAGGTGTTAACGCAGAAAAAAACATCCTGTTCGTAAACGTAAGTTGGGGATTAGGGCTTGGCATTATTACTGACGGGAAGCTGTATTACGGAAAATCAGGATTTGCGGGCGAATTCGGGCATATTATTGCTTTTGAAAACGACGTGATATGCCATTGCGGAAAAAAAGGCTGTTTAGAAACCGGCGCATCGGGTTCGTACATCTACCGGCGATTTATGGAGAAAGTGGCCGAAGGCAACTCTACCATTCTCGAAGACCGTATAAAAAAAGGGGAAACCATAATTCAGGAAGATATTTTGAATGCCGCCTTGCACGAAGATATACTGGCTATTGAATTGATTGAAGAAGTAGGTACATCGTTAGGAAAGCATATTGCAGGACTGATTAACCTGTTTAATCCGGAACTGGTAATTATAGGTGGAGCAGTAGCTGTTACCGGCGATTACCTATTGTTACCTATAAAAAGTGCTGTAAAAAAATACTCATTAAATCTGGTAAGTAAAGACACAACAATTAAACTATCAAAACTGGGAGACAAAGCAGGAGTTATCGGAGCCTGCATGTTGGCCCGCAGTAAAATGCTCGGGCTGATATAACACTCCCCTGTAAAAAAACAGAAAAAAAATGGAAACAGAAAAAATCTCTTCGAACAAACGGCATCCGGCTACATGGGTGCCATCTGTTTATTTCGCAATGGGCTTGCCCTTTGTAGCGCTATCAACCGCATCGGCTCTGATGTTTAAAAACTTAGGAATTTCCGATTCTAAAATCGCATTCTGGACATCATTAATCATGATTCCGTGGACATTAAAACCAATCTGGAGTCCGCTGCTTGAAATGTTTAAAACAAAGAAACATTTTGTTGTAGCCACACAGTTAATTACGGGTATCACCTTTGCACTGATTGCTTTCTCGTTACATTTGCCTGATTTTTTTACATACGCCATCGCTTTTATGGCCATAATCGGATTTAGCGGAGCCACCCACGACATTGCCACCGTAGGCATATACCTGAACGAACTATCGCCCGAAGATCAAGCCAAATATGTGGGTTGGCAAGGCGCATTCTACAACATAGCCAAGATATTATCGGGAGGAGCGCTGGTATATATTGCCGGCGAACTCGAAAAACGTATCGGCATAGTCAATGCATGGACGACAGTAATGAGCATTTACGGTATAATTATGGTATTGTTATCAGTTTATCATTTACGCATACTACCGTCGGGCGGTTCGGCACACCAGGTCAAATCGTTTAAAGAAGGCATGCTAACCCTCAAGGATGTAGCTGTTACCTTTTTTGAAAAAAAAGGCATTTTCCTGAGTATACTTTTTGTGATTTTTTATCGTTTTGCCGAAGGATTCGCCATCAAGATAGCTCCGCTGTTTTTCAAAGCCACCCGCGAAAGCGGAGGTCTGGGCTTGTCCACTTCGGAAATAGGAATGATATACGGTATATTCGGAGCTGCAGCGTTTGTACTTGGTTCAATCGTTGCCGGCTATTTCACCTCATCGCAGGGTCTGAAGAAATCAATCCTTATTTTATGCGCTGCCTTCAATATTCCATTTATCATGTATGCTTTATTGGCTTGGTTTCAGCCGGCCAATCTTTATATTATTTCAGCAGCTGTAATCCTTGAATATTTCGGATATGGATTTGGATTTGTAGGACTAATTCTTTATATCATGCAACAAATATCACCCGGAAAATACAAAACTGCCCACTACGCATTTGCCGACGGTATCATGGCACTTGGGTTTATGCTGCCCTCCATGATAAGCGGTTTTTTGAGCGATATGGTAGGATATAAAACATTTTTCATCTTCGTACTTATGGCTACTATTCCCTCCTTTTTAGTAACAGTATTAGCACCGTTTCCACATACAGAGACAAAAGAATAACCACCGGCAAACCAAAGTTGCCGTGCAAGCCAGCTCATAAATGTGCCGGTTTAGCAAAAAAACTACTCATACGCACACACCAATCAGCGAACGCTGATTGGTGTGTTTTTCATATAAAGCAATCAAATCAAACGCCATTGGTATACTAATAATTAAGAACTTATTGACCGGACAGAATACAATTTAATGAAATGTAATATCTTTGTAACAGATATTACACAGCGTCGAAACAACTCTTAAGTTACTTTGTAACGCAAATTTAAAACTCAAAACAGATATCAGATATGAACCATTACAGAATTTTGGTAGTCGACGATGAAGAAGATTTATGCGAGATACTTCAGTTCAATCTCGAAACTGATGGCTATACGGTAGACGTGGCTTACTCGGCCGAAGAGGCTTTGAAAAAAGACTTGTCGGTATACAACCTGCTGCTATTAGATGTGATGATGGGCGAAATATCGGGTTTCAAAATGGCCCGCATTTTGCACGACAACCCTAAGACTACATCAATTCCTATTATTTTTCTGACAGCTAAAGATACTGAAAACGACCGACTAACCGGGTTTAATATCGGTGCCGACGATTATATTTCAAAACCATTCTCGATAAGAGAAGTGCTGGCACGCGTTAAAGCTGTATTGCGCAGGGTGGATGCCAACAAAACGCAGGAAGCAGCCCCTCAGGAGTTAAGCTACGAAGCTTTGAAGATGCTGGTTGGCAATAAAAAAGTTTTTCTTAACGGACAGGAGGTCGCTTTTACGAAAAAGGAATTTGAAATACTGAAATTATTCCTCGAAAACAAAAACCGGGTTTTTACCCGCGAAGAAATGCTCTCGCGCGTATGGTCCGACGAAGTGATAGTACTGGATCGTACCATCGATGTAAACATTACCCGCCTGCGCAAAAAAATTGGCGAATATGGCAAAAATATAGTTACCCGCTTAGGTTACGGATATTGCTTTGAAGGATAAAAAAAGGGGGCTATACGCGAATGCGAATATATGGATGAGCTAAAAAAAGAATAACCTTATAAAACAAGCATACAGAATCAACCGTTTTTCTGATTTCTATTTTCTAATTACAATAAAGTCCCCACCGCGGGGAATACGAACATGACATTAAACCGACGTCTTTTTTTATATTTTTTCAGTACGTTTTTTCTTCTGATAGCCATCATTACGTTTTTTCAGTACCAACGCGAAAAAGAATTCCGCACCGAACAATTAGACCAACTATTAACTACCTACAACTACACCATCGACAAATTTGTAGATAATAAAAACCGTTCGTATCAGGAATTAAGCGAACTTATACACGTATTCCCCGACACTGCCCTGCGCGTAACCCTGGTAGACCTGAAGGGCAATGTGCTTTACGACAACTCTGTAAAAAAGGGAGTTGTGCTGGAAAATCACCTGCACCGCCCCGAAATACAGATGGCCAACAATCAGAAAACAGGTAAAGCCATCCGGCATTCGGCCACAATGGGTATCGATTATTATTATCTGGCTCATAAATTCAACCATTATTACATCCGTACGGCTTTGCCTTACAACCTGAACCTGAGCAGCATGCTCAAGGCCAATATGTTTTTTCTTTACTTTATGGCCTTTGTGCTGGTTATGGCCGTATTTGCTCTATTCTTTATTTCAAAAAACTTCAGCGACTCTATAAACCGGCTCAGGATATTTACGCAACAAGCCGAAAAAGGCGAAATTCCGGATACCGACATCAAGTTTCCGAACGATGAACTGGGCGAAATAAGCTCCAATATTGTACACCTGTACAAACGCATGGAGCGCACCAAAGACGAAGTTAACAAAGAGCGCGAGAAACTGATTAAACACCTGCTTATTTCGCAGGAAGGGCTTGGTATTTTCTCTTCTAATAAAAAAGAAATTCTGGCCAATTCGCATTTCATACAATATACCAACATACTCTCGGACCAACAATCGGAATCGTCCGACGAAATTTTCGACCTTCCTGAATTTGACGAAATCAACCAGTTTATTCACGAAAGCCTGCAGAACGACCAACTGACCCGCAAACGCATTGTAATAGAAAAAAACGGCCGGGCATTTATGGTAAGATGTATTGTATTTCAGGACAATACTTTTGAAATATCCATCAACGACATTACCGTACAGGAACACGAAAATGAGCTGAAAAGACATTTAACCCAAAACATATCGCACGAACTGAAAACACCGGTTAGCAGCATTTTGGGTTATATGGAGAGCATTCTGGATAACCCCGACTTGGATCAGGGCAGACAGCGCTTGTTTATAGAGCGATCGTACCAGCAGGCACAGCGCCTGAGCGCCTTATTGCACGATATTTCTACACTAAACAAGATAGATGAAGCCAAACGCCTGTACGAAAAAGAGGACTGCGATATAGCTCATGTTATCGAAGAGGTTTTGTATGATGTACACATGCAAATAGAGCAACGCGACTGCAAAATACTCAAAAACTTTCAGCCACGGCTACCGGCACGCGGAAACCGGTCGTTACTATACTCAATTTTCAGGAACCTGATAGACAATGCCCTGGCTTATGCCGGCGACAACCTCACCATCGACATCAATTGCTACCGGGAAGATGAGCAGTATTACTATTTCACGTTTTCTGACAATGGTATTGGTATTTCGGAAGAACACCTCAGTAAGATATTTGAGCGTTTTTACCGGGTAGATAAAGGCCGAAGCCGCAAGTTAGGTGGCACCGGACTGGGATTGGCCATTGTGAAAAACGCCGTTTTATTCCACAAAGGAACTATCTCGGCCAAATCATCGCCCTCGGGAGGATTAAGCTTTGTTTTTTCGCTGCGTAAAACCTGAGAAGCAAAAAAACTCAAAACACCGTAAGATGGTGAGTAAAAAACAAATCTGCACTTTTCACCCATAAATTAAAACTGATATTAGGCTGGTAATACGGCATATAGTTTATCAGCTTGGTAAGATCGAACGTAGCTGCTGAAATTCCGGCTCCGGCTCTTTCAGCATCTACAGCATTGCATCGCTGCTCGATATGCGCCGGAATCATCAGTACCGGTTTCTGCAAATACAGCGCCTCGCAAACCGACTCGAATCCACTTGTGGCAGTATAAGCCATACACGAAGCCATATATGCTGCAAATTTTTCATCATTGATTTTATGTAGTGTAAGTGTATCGTCCACCCGGGTAACCTCGTCGGCATCCTTATCGTCCCAAAAAAACTCCAGTTTGTACTGCATATTGTTTTTATGCCACTCCATCACCTGTTCTCTAAACGAAGAGTTAAGCATATAGCCCAGTATAAAATCGCCATTACGAGGTTCAATGTCGGTAATCTCTGACCTTAGCAGCGGTGGCACCACGGTAATATCGCCCGCATCATAATCAGGATGAGTACCAAAGGACAGAGCCAGAATTTTATCGGCTCGCAGACAGGTTAGTTTGGTAAACAAAAGCAGAGAAGGCAACTCAGGATGAAAGCGTAAATCGGAAAATGAAAAATGCGGATGCAGAAAAAGATATTGGTGTGCAATACAAACAAACTTCACCTTAGGCCTTTTGAGTTCAAACATAATGCCGGCAATAAAATCGTAGAAATTCACCACCACATCGGGTTGGGTTATCTGTATTTCGGCGTATAAAGCCCTGATGCTTCGCAAAAACTCCGGGCTGCGCTTTGTATTATAAATTACGCTTTTAAGCAACGGCACCTTATTATCTTTCTGAGCGGGTAAAAAATTAGGGCTATCAAAAGTCGTCACCCGGCATTTGATTTTATCGGCATAGAAAGCAGGCAATTCTCTGTGTGCGCTTTTGCCAACCATCACCGCTACAACCTCATGTCCGCGAGCTACAAGCAAATCGTGCAACACAATAGATTGCATCAGATGCCCTCTACCCTCGCCCTGTACAATGAATAAATATCTCACTTATATTATATCCTTCCGTTAATCCAAATTTATATTGTTATGCTTTATTACCGGTAACACACAATCAATCCACCGATTCAATCAGATTTTTATCGTAACTATACACTTGCCAGTTACCGTCAAAATCCTCGGTAAGAGCGGTAAGCGACTCAACCCAGTCGCCTGAGTTCAGATAATGTATGCCCTGTATCATCTCATTGGCAGCCTGATGAATATGTCCGCAAATCACACCATCCATTTTTTTTGCTCGCGCCAGTTTAGCCAATTGGTTTTCGTAATCCGACACATAAGATACCGCCTGTTTCACCTGTTTCTTTACAGCTTGCGACAACGAGTAATAAGGCAGCCCTTTTTTAATTCTTCGCCGGTTCACATATTTATTCAGGCTCAGCAAAATGCTGTAACCCACATCACCAATCTTAGCAAGCCATTTCATCCCCGTAGTTACACTATCAAACACATCGCCATGAGTTACGTAATACCTTTTGTCGTTCGATTTATGAATATAAAAATTGAGTACCCGGATATTTGCAAAACGAAAAGGAGCCACAGCATTCAAAAAATCGTCGTGATTGCCCCGAATATAGATTACCTTGGTATCGTCACGTTCCATCATGCGAATAATCTGCTTGAAAAAAGCCGTATGTTTCTTTTGCCATGGGTTACGGCGATTGCCTTTTTGCAGGTACCAGCCATCCACAATATCGCCATTAAGAATGAGTTTACGACAGGATACCGTTTCGAGAAACCGGCAAACCTCCGTTACTTTGGAGTGTGGTGTTCCCAGATGGATATCAGACAGAACAATTGTTTTATAAGATGTAATACTCATCGTAATGTATTAATAAACAGCAATGAGGATGAATAAAAACCATGCTCGTTATTTTTAATCTGGTTTTTACACATCCTCATTCTTAAATTTGTATTTGTAATTAAAATTTATAACTTGCTCCTACCGACCAGGTTCGTCCCAGATTATAAACGCGGTTTTTAAGCGTTGCCGAGCGGGTTTCACCGTCCTTAACATAGTCGTATACCTGTTGCGTTACATAGTCCTGCGCCAGTAAGTCCTTGACTCCGAATTTTAGCTCCAACCGTTTACCTACTTTTTTATTCAATGTAAAATCCACCACGTGGCGCGGCATTTCGTAAATATCCGGGATTACCACCTCGCCATGATTAAGCTGAGCTGCCACCATAATGCGTTTACCCATTACATTGTACATAAGCGACGACGAAAGTCCGAGCTTTTCCGACTGGTAAAACAAGGCCATATTCACCACATAGGGCGACTGTCCCTGCAAAGCGCGGCTACGCTGTGTTTGGGTATTGTCAAATTGCACTTCGCTGAATATATAAGAGGCATTAAGACTTAAGCTCAAGTTTTCGAGCCCGATAAATGCAAGTGATTTTTTGGCTTCTACTTCCAATCCGTAGTTCACAGCGCCTTTGGCATTCTCAAAAGAAAACTCATTGCCTACACCCACACTTACCATTTCTATAGGGTTGGTAAAATGCTTGTAAAATGCAGCCAGGGTAAACGTTTCGCCCGGTGTTGGGTAATGCTCAAAACGCAAATCCACATTCTGGATTTTGGCATCTTTAAGATCGGGATTACCACTCACCGAGTTTTTCTCAGTAAAATCGTAATAGTTCAGTGGCGATACCTCCCTGAATTCCGGACGGTTAATTGTATGCGCGTAAGCCAGTCGGAACAAGGTTTTCTTATCGATATTAAACGATGTATTTAACGATGGGAAGAAATTGACAGTCTGATCGTCCTTATGCACCGGCGAGCTTATATTGTAGTATCCATCCAGCAGCAGTCTGTTGTATTCGGCACGTACACCTCCATTGATATTAAAAGCTCCCACAGGAATATTTAGCGACACATATCCGGCGCCAAGAACATTCTTAGCTTCGTAGGTATTGGCCACATTGGTTTGTTCATCTACGCTTATCACTTTATTCTGCCCCAGATAAGGCTCTGTAAACAAGGTTTCAAAATCCAGAGCATTCACTTCATCGTCGGTGAGCGGGCCATATGCCTTGCGGTAACAAATGCTGCGCTCATTAAAGTTACGGGTTTTAAATTCGCCGTATGCACCAGCCTTCAGCGTTGGGAGCAAGCTTCCTATAAGCAGTTTTTGCTCGTAGTTAAGCGCTGCCGTAGCCACATGTTCATGGTTAGTCATATACAGTCGTCCAAGTTCGTTGATACTGGGCACATCGGGCAGCATATACTCATACACACCACTGATGCTGTTTTCTTTCATGCTCCAGTTTTGGCGGTCGGGCTCTATGCGGTTGGCATAGGCATAACCCACATTCCAGTCTAACTTCTGGTCGTCGCTGTTTTTAATTTTATGATTACCTGACAATTGTCCCGAATAAGTAGTACGCGACGAGTATTGATTGCTGTAATATCTGAAATTGCCCTGACGATAATTATTCCAGCCTTCGGTAACGGCCGACTTATCGACCCCAATCTGGTTGAGTATATTTTTAAATTCAATCTTGGTACCATTGGTTCCCTGATAAGCCCAGTTGTGCATCAATCCCACTTTAAATTCATTGGAGTAAACCGAGGTATTGTAATCGTACATATAAATAGGTATATCCAAATCGGCATCATATTTTTCGTACATATCATTCTGCATATTGCTGCGTGTGCTGTACGAGTTGCTGTAGGTGAGCGAAGTAATGGTTCCTATTTTAGCTCCACCGTCGAGGCTCCATTTTTTACCAAAGGCCACCGAAGCTTTTTGGTTGGGCAATGCCGTATAACGCTGCGCTGCCCAATTGGTAGATAACTTAAGTGCATAAGCATCGCGGTTGGCAAGCGACACACTGCTCAGATCGGCCGGAAAGCCTGAAGGCAAATTGCGGGAAGCGCTCCCCAAGCCTAAAAAGTCGAGCGAATGCGAAGGTAAGTGGTAAGTGTCCTTGAATGTAGTAACATCATTGTACGCTGCGCCATACTCCACGGTAAGGAAATTTTCGTCGGGGATGTTTTTGGTAAAAATCTTAATAAAACCACCCGTAGCCTCCGACGATAATTCAGGCGAACCTGTTTTATAAATCATCATGTTATCAATCATGCTACTGGGAATTGCATCAAACGAAAAAGCCTTTACATCGGTCTCGCTACTTGGAGTGGCCGCATTATTGAGCCATACATTGTTATACCGTTGATTCAGCCCGCGCACTACCACAAAGCGGTTGTCCTGAATAGTAACACCCGGCACACGTTTCACCACTTCCGAAGCATCGCGATCCAGCGTTTTGGAAATTTGCTGCGACGAAATACCGTTGACAACCTGCACCGCCGTGCGCACACTGTTGAGCATGGACAACTCCGTATCGGTACGGCGCTGCCCCACCACCTGCACACTTTCAAGCACCAATGCAGCCTCTTCAAGCTCAATGTTTAAAACCGTTGGTTTTCCTTTTACAACAACCACTCCGGGAATTTTTTGCATCGTATACGAAACATACGAAACCACAATCGTATATTTTCCGGGAGCCACATTCAGCGTATAGTTACCGTCAATATCGGCAGTAGTTCCATTGGTAGTACCTTCTACCATAATAGCAGCGCCGGTAAGAGGTTCTTTGTATTTTTTATCGGTTATACGCCCCTGCACAACAGTTTGCGCAACAACAGGATATGCCAGCAACACAAACATGGCCGGAAGTAAAAAGCGAAAATTACTGAATAATTTCATGCGTTGTCTTTTATTTTTTAATTGTCGCATGCAACTCGCACTCAATATAATCTTTGGGTTTAAATGCTCGTTTCATGGGTAGTTTTATTTCAAAAATTTGATACCGCAAAATTACGACACGAGTATTTCAGAACTGAGAAGAAACTATTACATTGAGGTTACGTATGTATGTGAGGGTAAAACAAGCTTACTCAATAAGGTTCCGGCATGAAACTCTTCACGATTTCCCCTAATCTACTTATACAGAACGCTAAAGCCTCAAAGCAATTTCATAAAAAAACAAAAGAAGACTTAATACAGGCCATTAGTGAGAACAAAAAGACCCCGAAAGCGGTTTTGATTTAGAATTCTGACATGATAGATAAACGCTGCTTATCTCTGAGTTTCAGAAAACACATCAATGTACAAATAATACCCTATCATTTTCAACGATGAAACAGTTTCTTATTCCCTTAGTTGTATGTATTATGCTGACGGCTGGCGGCACAAGTTACGGACAGGTACTTAAGGCCGTAAATTATGACGAGCTGAAATCGGTGGTCGAAAAAAATGACGACGTATTATATGTAGTGAATTTCTGGGCTACCTGGTGTTTGCCCTGCGTGGCCGAATTGCCCGGGTTTATGGAAGTCAATGCGCAGTTTGGCAGTAACCCAAAATTTAAAATGATATTAGTATCGCTCGATCATGTAAAAGGACTTGAAACCACCGTAAAATCGTTTCTAACTAAAAAGCAGATAACGGCCGACGTATATCTGCTGAACGACAATAAGCGGATGAATGTATGGATACCCGCTATCGACCCCGGATGGAGCGGCGCTATACCTGCTACCGTATTTTATAAAAATGGCAGGAAACTTTATTTTATCGAAGATCAGATTAACAAATCGACACTCGAACAACTTATCAATCAATATCTTTAGAAAAACTATTTATATATTTATATTTCCAGTTTTAATTAATCTTTCAAAAAAAAATCCATGTTTATGAAGAAAATAAGTTTATTATTCAGCCTGATTGTGGTACTGGCGCTGACAGTTCAAACAATTACCGCGCAAACCTCCGGTTACAAACCCGGTGATGTAGCTACCGATTTCAAACTTAAAAATGTAGATGGCAAATTTGTGTCGCTGGCCGATTACAAAAAAGCCAAAGGTTTCATTGTGGTTTTCACCTGCAACCATTGCCCTTACGCCATTGCGTACGAAGACCGGATTATTGCTCTGGATAAAAAATATGCACCATTAGGCTATCCGGTGATAGCCATTAACCCCAACGACCCTGCTGCACAACCTAAAGATAGCTACGAAGCCATGCAGGTACGTGCTAAGGAAAAATCGTTCACTTTTCCATACCTGTTCGACGATGGTCAGAAAATTTATCCACAGTACGGCGCCACTAAAACGCCACACGTATTTGTGCTTAACAAGGAAAATGGTAAAAACTTAGTGCGCTATATCGGAGCTATCGACAACAACTACGCCGATGCCAACGACGTAAGCGAACGCTATGTAGAAGCTGCTGTTGATGCCTTGCTGGCCGGAAAACCTATAGCTCAAAACGCTACCGCAGCCATTGGTTGCAGCATTAAATCGAAGAAATAATTTTCAGAACCTTTTCATTTTTCAATACCGTCGCCTTATCAGGGCGCATACCGAAGGGGCAGATAAACATCTGCTCCTTTTTTTATCTATGACACGAGAAAAAATTGAAAAATGAAAAATGAAAGTCGTAGGTCTTAAGTCATAGGTCTTAAGAGCGCAACGCGAGAAGCATTTAGCATATCATTCATCATTCATCACTTATCATTTATAAAAAACACCCCATTAAATCTCAATTTAATTATATTTTGAACGCAAAGTCGCCAAGCCGCTAAGCCGCTATGATTCAATATTTTTTAAACACAAAGCCACTAAGACACGAAAAAACACACCCCACAAACTCCAGCGCTGCTCTCTTAAGTCTCCGCCGCGGCGGAGGGATTTAGGGGGGCTTGGCCACTAAGACACAAAAAAACCTCTCCCACCCAAGTAAATGTTTGAAAAACATTTACAACTATGTGTTCTCGGTTTAAGAGAAAAAAAGAAAAATCTATGTTTTCTATGTGTCCAAAGCATTAACCCTGTATCACAAAACACACATAAAAAATCATCTTTCCGGGCAGAGATATTCCGTATTTGTCTTAATTTTGCAGGAAAATACCACCACCATGTACTACGACGACCAAACGTACGAAAAGCAAAATTTCGGTGCAGAGCCTCTGCCCAAGGGTAACTACGAGAACTGCCGGTTCAGACTTTGTAATTTTGCTGAGGCCGACCTGAAACAAATTAATTTTACCGACTGTGTTTTCGAGGAGTGCAATCTGAGTATGGCCAAACTGATAAGCACACAGTTCAACGGCATCAAGTTTGTAAATTGTAAAATCCTCGGTACCCGGTTTGAACACACCAACCCCTTTCTGCTCAGCATCGCTTTCTCCGACTGCACACTGAATATGTCGTCGTTTTACCAGATGAAACTGCGAAAAACCGCATTTAAAAACTGCATACTTAAAGAAACTGATTTCACCGAAGCCGACCTGCAGGAAGCCGTTTTCGACAACTGCGATTTAAGCGGAGCTACATTCAGTTATACGCAACTGCAAAAAGCCGACTTCCGTACGGCCTTCAACTATGCGCTGGATCCTGAGCGCAACAAACTTGCCAAAGCCCGGTTCTCTAAAGACGGACTTCAGGGTCTGTTGGGTAAATACGGTATTGTTATCGACTAAGGCTTTTTTCGGTTTAAGAAAACAGACAGTAAACTTCTTTTGCAGCACAGGCCGGTCTATGCGTATGTAGACAAATCAGATACCCCGGCTTATAAACTTTATCTGTTCGCAATCGGTTATTTATATAGAAACTTTTAGTACATGACAAAATTCTATTTTGCCAATAATTAATGGATGTGAATAGTGATTCATGTGAATAGAAACGCGGATATAGCGGATAAAACAGATTTTCGCTGTAAACTCAAAAGTTTTCATAATACGG
>JAFNAV010000112.1 GCA_017860345.1 Bacteroidota bacterium
AGGGGTTTCACTGTGAAGTGCTGCCGGATTAATTTCAGCATTTTTTCGTTTTTTAGTTGTACCCGTAATGATTTTTTTAACTAACTTTGTAGCCGAAAATTTTAAACTACAAATTTTTGAATTCTACTCTTAAATTGATAATTACAGCATAGTTAGCCTTAGAAAACCACAGGCTAATGATTTTTTTTCCAAATACTCCCTTTTGGAAAAGGTTACTTTTTATTTTAAATATTCAGAAAAAGATACCTCAATGATTGAGGTAACTGTTTCATTTTTATACAATTATAATAAATTCAAAGATTATGTTCGATATAAGAAAAATTCAAGAACAGGTAATTTTCAACGCTGTAAAAAACGAAAGCGACGAAAATACGGCAGATGAAATTGTAAATCACAACTCGGAAAACAACCCGCTTTGGGTAAAAAATACGATGAAACGATTAGAAGACAAATTTGAGGCTTCAGTTGTAAAAAAAATCAGGATGAATTGCCAATGCGGTTATGGAATGGACGAAAAATTGGCTTTGATTAAAGAACTGATGGCAAACGCTTCCAATTTGGAGGAATTCGGTTCGCAGGAAAAAGCCCAAGTGGCAGGCTTGTCGTATCGCGAAGGCGTACTTTACCTGATGTTTCCGTTCTGTCCGTGCCCGATGCTTGCCGAAGTAAAACGTTTGCCGACTAAAACTTGGTGTCAATGCACTACCGGTTACAGCAAAGTGCTATTTGAAAAAGCATTTGGCTGCGAAGTGGAGGTTGAGTTGCTCAAGAGCATCAAAGCCGGCGATGACGTATGTTTAATGACGATTATTCCGAAAGGAGAAATAAAATTCTGATTTAGAGACAAATGTGAATACAAATATTCCCCACGCTTGAAAATAGTATGGGGAATATAAAATAAAATGATTATCGTTTAGTCGAGAAGTTATAGATGTTAAATCAAATATCCCACTCTAAACTTTCTGTAAATAAACGTTACTACTCAGCCTACTAGTACCTCAAATATGTATCGTATTTTAGTATTTTGTATTTATTGACTGAAAGTCAAATTTATTTCATCCGCCAGCTGGCGGAGTAGCCTTGGGTGATTAATAAACATCTCAACTGAAGTCCTGTAAGGACGTTTTATAAAATCCGATAAGTGCGGAAGAAGGCTGAGTAGTTACAAATTAACAATTAAAAAAAATTATGCCTTTAAAATATCTCAAAAAAACCTATTCCGGTTATCACAAGCCCGGTGGGCAAAAGGAATTATTGATGTTAGCTTTGCCGATGATTATTTCAACTGCCTGCGACGGTGTGATGACCTTTACCGACCGACTATTTTTGGCTAAAGTGGGTTCGGAACAGATGAATGCTTCTTTAGCCGGCGGCACTGTGTTTCAGATGCTAACGTTCTTTTTCATTGGTCTTATCGGTTATACTACCGCTCTTACGGCGCAATATATGGGAGCCGGTGAGTATCATAATTCTTCGCGCACTACCTTTCAAGGCATTCTCATTGTGTTGATAGCCTGGCCAGTTATTGCATTGGTAAGACCTTTGATGGCTCCGTTGTTTGCTTGGTTAAACACTCCCGCTTCGCAAATAAACTATCAAATACAATATATTTCAATACTGGCTTGGGGAAGCATATTTCCTTTGGCGCGGCATACGCTCAGTTGTTATTTTGTTGGAATTGGCAGAACAAAAATTGTGATGGTGGCAACCATCGCCGCTATGTTGACCAACGTAGTGCTGGATTATATTTTTATTTTCGGGAAGCTGGGATTGCCTCCGATGGGAATTTCAGGGGCGGCAATAGCAACCGTTACGGGATCTGTTGTGGCTACTTTTATACTTCTTGCAGCATATTTGGGCAAGGAAAATAACACCCGCTTTTCAGTGAGTAAATCATTCCGTTTCTCGGCGGAGATTATGAAAAAACTGATTTATTTCGGTTCTCCGGCAGGATTTGAGCTTTTTCTGAACTTCATCGCTTTCTTCTTTATGGTTGCTTTATTTCAGTCGCAGGGAGATGTTGCTTCTACCGCAGCCACCATAATGTTTAACTGGGATATGGTTTCGTTTATTCCTCTTCTTGGTGTTGAAACAAGCGTAACCAGCCTTGTAGGACGATATATGGGTGGCGGAAGACCGCAAGTGGCTCACCGTGCGGCACTATCGGGTATCAAAACAGGTATTTTATATTCAATCATCATTTTAATACTGTTTGTTTTTATCCCGAAGGCGTTGGTGCTGGTATTTCAGCCGGAAGTGCCGACCGAAGCTTTTAACAAAGCCGTACCAATTGCGGTGAATATGATACGCATTGCCTCGTTGTACGTCCTTGCCGAAGCGGTAATGGTAGCGCTTGTAGGGGCATTGCGTGGTGCAGGCGATACGCATTTTACAATGATTGCTTCTATTGTAGCGCATTGGTCATTTGTTCCGGTGCTTTATGTTTGTTTGAATGTCTTACATTTATCGGTTCCCATTGCTTGGTTTATTTTGGTGGTTTTCTATTTGTTGTTTTGTACAGTATTTATTAAAAGATTTAACAGCGGAAAATGGAAGAAAATAAGGGTGATTTCTTAAGATCAACCGTCCATCTCTCTTTTACCGCCATTCAACAATAATAATTTTCTTCCGAAAAATCATCGTAATTCTTTTGTAATCAAATAATTACTTTAAAATTTAGGTTCTACTGGGTTTCTTGTGAAAACATAAAAATAAA
>JAFNAV010000060.1 GCA_017860345.1 Bacteroidota bacterium
TTGACTGTAACCAATACCGGAATAGTCAACAACAAAATGGTAGATGGCAATACATCGGTTGAAATAACAGAGCCCGGCACATTAAACGGAGTTGTAGCTTCAGATGTTGATGGAGTTAATCTGAGTGTGGTAGCACATTACGACAACGCCAACATTGGCACAGGCAAAACCATTACCGTGGTATACAGCCTGAGTGGAAGCAAAACAGCCAACTACCTGACACCGGTATCATACACGGTTGAAGATTGCAAAATATCAGATTATGTGGCAGTAGTTCCTTTGACAGCCCCGGCAACAGCAGGTTGCGAAGGTTCGGACATCATCCTGAATTATGTTATCCAGACAGGAACCCCAACCCAGTATAAGATTACTTATAATCAGGCAGCACTCAATGCAGGTATGGTTAATGTGGATTACACAGATCTTCCTTCTGCTGCCACCAGCGACAATATCAGTCTGCTTATACCTTCGGGAACCTCATACGGAACCTTCCAGGCCACATTACAAATGAGAAATGAGTTGGGTAGCGAAACCCCGGAATACACTTTCCAGTTTACCATCAATGTATCATCAAGCATGGTTTACTCAAAATTCGACGATGTGGTATTTATCGATAATGCCAGAGAAGAGTTTACCGAATATCAGTGGTATAAAAATGGCGTGATGATTCCCGGAGCCACCAAACAGTTCTATGCAGATCCACTTGGATTATCGGGCGATTATTCTGTGAAGATTAAAACCGTATCTGGTTCATCTTTCCTGAGCTGTCCTAAAACATTCAATCTGGCACAGATGAGAAAGGTTACAGCCTATCCCAATCCGCTCAAGGCAACCAGCAACTGTACCGTAACGGTAGAGGGTTATTCGGATCAGGAACTTGAAAAAGCAAGCATTTCCATTTTCAATGCTCAGGGTATTCAGGTTTACACAACTCAGGTTGTAAACAGAACCAATCTTATCAATCTGAATGGTAATGCCGGAATCTACATCGGACGTGTAACACTTTCCGACGGTTCAAGCACCACATTCAAAATACTTGTTGAAAAATAATAAGCAACTCATGTACACAGAGATTTTCAAAACATCTCTGTGTACATATCAAAAAAAATAAAAAGCAACTCATGAAAAAGCAATTTATAATCGCATTAAGCTGCCTTACGGCTGGTTTGATGCAAGCTCAGCAAGCCGGCCACTATCTTTATTTGGGTGCTGGAGCCGGTTCTCAGAGCCTGAATTACCAGATTGTGGACGGAACACAAAAAGGGGGTGCCGGATACACCCTGAATGCAGCCTACAGTTATTTTTTTGATGCACACTGGGGTATCCAGTCGGGTATTGGCATACAGTTATTCGGTTCTCAAAGTACGCTCGATATGCTTACTACCGAGAGTGCCGTAGATACCGATAACCAAACCTACGAATTAAGGACCGATTACAACGCTTTGATAGAACAGCAACGGGTTATGTTTTTAGACATTCCCCTGCTTGGCCAGTACCTCCATCACTTCAATGCAAAATGGGGCATGATGGCCTCTTTGGGAGCCAAGGTTTCGCTGCCCGTATACAGGTCGTTCAAAACGGTTGGGGGCGACATTACCACTACCGGATATTACAGTCAGTGGAATCTTTTGTTGTACGACCTGCCTCAGCATGGTTTTTATACTACCGATGACACCTACAAGGGTAAACCGGATATTAAACCGGCTGTGATGACAGTGACCGAATTAGGTGCATTGTACAAGGCTTCGTACAATACGGAGATTTACTTTGGAGCATATTTCAATTATGGATTAAACAATGTAATTGATGCCGACTCCAAACATATCTTTCTGCAGGATGGAACTTACAATGGCATCTTAGCCTCTACCCAAACCACCGAGGTACGACCGGTAGCTTTCGGGCTTAAAGCCGGTGTTTACTGGAATCTTGGAAAGAAATCAGCCTTGGCAGGCCGTAAAACCGGCACGGCGGTGGATTTAAGCTCAGGGGCAGCGGTAGCTTCGCAGGCACAGGTGGCCGATGTAGCGCCAGTGGTGGAAGTTGCGGTTCCAACGCCTCAACCTGTCGATACGATAAAGGTCGTTGAGGTGGCTGTGGCTGAACCGGTTAAAGCCGAGCCTGTAAGTGTGGATACCGTAGTGGTGGATCCTTTGGAAAAAGCCAAAGAAGTATCTGTTCTTATCATGAGAGATATTGTTAAGAATACGGTTGAAACCGACCAGGCTGAATGGCTGAAAACCAAAGAAAGAATCGATGCCGGAATCAAAGAATTGAGTCAGATACTGATTGCCAACCCCGATTTGAGGTTGACACTCTCGGGACATACCGACAACTCGGACACACCGGCCAACTCAATCAAAAAGGGGCTCAGCAGATCTATCAGCATGAGAACGGCCTTCCTCAAAAACGGGGTGCCCGCTCATCAGGTTATTCCTAAAGCCAAAGGACTTTATGCCTGGATGGAATTTAAGTTGGTAAGGGTACAGTAACCTTCGGAATAACAATCTACGGATTGAAAATACCACCACCCGTTAAGATGAATTAATCAATCTCTTAACGGGTGGTGTTGTATAATTTCCTAATATTTAACAAAAACAACCAACTGCATTTGAAGTACAAAGAAAAAGTTTGAAACTATTTAATCAAAAAAACAAAAAATGAAACTTCGTTATTTCATCTGAAATGTTTTACTTTGTACAATAAACTACCATACATGCAGCAATTCCTTTCTATACTGAAACAATACTGGGGTTACGATAACTTCCGTCCGCTTCAGGGCGATATTATTCAGAGTATAGCTTCGGGCAAAGATACGCTTGGGCTGATGCCTACTGGTGGTGGAAAATCGCTTACCTTTCAGGTGCCGGCGCTGGCCATGGATGGTGTTTGTATTGTGGTAACTCCGCTGATAGCTCTGATGAAAGACCAGGTGGAAAACCTGAAGAAAAGACATATTCAGGCTGCTGCCATTTATTCGGGAATGAGCTCCGACGAAATCAGTCAGACACTCGAAAATACTGTTTTTGAGGCTTATAAGTTTTTATACGTTTCTCCTGAGCGTTTATCAACCACTATTTTTATTGAAAAAATACGGCAAGCCCGTGTTTGCATGATAGCCGTTGACGAATCGCATTGCATCTCGCAATGGGGATATGATTTTCGCCCATCCTATCTGAAAATTGCGGATATACGTGACATATTGCCCGACGCACCGGTATTGGCACTTACAGCTACAGCCACACCTGAGGTGGTAGAAGATATTCAGGAGAAACTGCGTTTTAAAGAAAAAAATGTGTTTCGCAAAAGTTTTTCCCGCTCCAATCTGGCTTATGTTGTACGCATAACCGAAAATAAGGATGAACAGCTACTTAAAATCCTAAACAGCGTACCGGGTACCTCGGTGGTGTATGTACGTAACCGAAAAAAAACCAAGGAAGTGGCCGACTTCCTGAATGTAAATGGTATAAGCGCCGAGCATTTTCATGCCGGACTAAGCAACGACACAAAAGATGCCCGGCAACAAAGATGGAAAAATGGTGAAACCAGGGTGATTGTTTCGACCAACGCTTTTGGGATGGGAATTGATAAAGCCGAAGTGCGGTCGGTGGTACACATGGACCTGCCTGACTCGCTCGAAGCTTATTTTCAGGAAGCCGGCCGTGCTGGTCGCGACGAGCAAAAGGCCTTTGCCATATTGCTTTACAACAACGGCGACTCCACCAAACTACGCAAACGCGTATCCGATACTTTTCCGGGAAAAGACGTAGTGCTAAAAACTTACGAATCGTTATGCAACTATCTGGGCATAGGTATAGGCTCCGGTCTTGAACGCGTTTTTGCCTTCGACATTGCCGATTTTTGCGCCTCGTTCAAGCTACCGATACTCATCACATACAACAGTCTGAAAATTCTTCAACAGGCAGGATACATTGAACTTACCGAAGAACAGGATAATTCATCACGCGTACTTTTTACAGTAGACAGAGACGATTTGTATAAACTGAAACAAACTCCGCAACAAGACAAACTGGTACATATACTGCTACGCTCCTACACCGGACTTTTTACCGACCCTGCCTATATCAACGAAGACCTGATAGCCAAACGACTGGACTGGAAACGACAACAGGTTTACGACGAACTTGTAGCCATGAGCAAAGAGCGGATTGTGCAATATATTCCCCGCAAAAAAACACCTTTTCTCACTTTTACTCACGAACGTGAAGATGTAAATCGTATATTGCTCGGCAAAGAAGCTTACGACGACCGCCGTAAGCGCTATGTGGATCGAATAAAAAGCGTGTTGGATTATGCTCAGGAAGAAAACATCTGCCGTAGCCGTATTTTGCTGGCCTATTTTGGTGAAAAAGACAGTGCTCCCTGCGGCAAATGCGACATCTGCCTGAAAAACAAAGAAAACCGGCTTACCGAAAATGATTTTAATCTGATTAAAGAACAAATTATTACGGAGTTAACCGTAGAACCTTTATCTATCAATGCTATGCTCAACAAGCTCCATACAAACGAGTCGAAAGGATTACAGGTAATCCGTTTTCTGACCGACAATGGTATAATTGCCGAAAACGAGCAATTGAAACTGATGCTTTGCAAAAAATAATTACTGCGTTGTCGAGTCTATGTTCTTCTCAATCAGGCCTGAATTTAATAATTTGAACATAAACACATAATACTTAGCCGGATTATAAGCCGACGCACACCACTTGAGAAGCGCCTTACATTGTCCAACATCTCCGGGTGAAAAAAGATTCAAAATATGAGATCTTTTTTGAATGATGTAAAAGTATATTTTCCAAAAAAATGGTAAAAGCACATTTTTATTGATTGTAAAACATAAGTATAGGTGTTTTATCACTCCAATAATTTATTACCTTTGGCGGCGGTATTCGATTAAAACCAGTATGATAAACAAAAGAGATAAGCTTGGTTACTATAAACGGGGTTGGGGCGACCGGTATGACGGGTGGCGAGTAAAAAATGTTGATGCAGTTTTTTCTGTTATTCCCTACTTCTTACGTACGCGTATGGATGCTCAGAATTACTTTGAGGAACGTGTTCCCATCGACCATATCGAACAATTCATCAAAGAACACAAAGAAGATATTCCTGATTTATCCATTATGCATGTAGTAATGGCTGCACTGGTAAGGCTTTACTCACAACGACCGCATCTGAACAGATTTGTGATGTGGAATAAAATTTTCGCCCGCAATTATCTTAACTTTTCTATTGTGGTAAAGCGTTCGCTGTCGGACAATGGAGAAGAAACACTTATAAAACCCGATTTCAACCCTACAGATACGCTACTCGACATTGTAAGGAAAACGAAAACTGAGCAGGAAAATAACCAACAGGCGGGGCAGCAAAACAATTCCGATCTTATTTCTAAAATTATGGGTTATCTGCCCGACTTTGTGATGCGCATAGTGGTATTTTTACTATTCTGGCTCGACAAGGTAGGCCTTATGCCCCGTGTAATCGAAAAAGCAAGTCCATGGCATTGCAGTGTATTTCTTACCAACATAGGCTCCATTGGTGTTGAATCTATTTATCATCATTTATACGAATTTGGCACTTGCAGCATGTTTGTGGCCATGGGCAAAAAATCGCGCCGCCACGCTATCAACAAACATGGTGAAATGGCTGTATACAAAAGCATATTACTGAAGTTTGTGATGGATGAGCGAATTTGTGATGGTTTCTACTATGCCTCGTCCATGCGCATGCTCAATAAAATACTGGCCGACCCGCGTGCATTGCTTTTACCACCCGAAAACGTAGTTGTGGATGATGGTGTACGACGAAAACGAATAGATATCTGATATAAAAAACATTTTTTTCTCATAAAAAAACACCCCTGTTAAAGAAAATTCAACAGGGGTGTAATTTTATATAAGACACTGATTTACTTTGACTTGATGGCATCCACTATTTTGGTTTCAAGTTCGGCCGCCAGTTCAGGATTATCCCGTATAAGCTGTTTGGAAGCATCGCGTCCCTGAGCCAGCTTGGTATCGCCATAGCTAAACCATGAACCGCTTTTTTTGATAATGCCATACTCTACGCCCAGATCAAGAATTTCGCCCGATTTTGAAATTCCTTCGCCGAACATAATATCAAATTCGGCCTTACGGAAAGGCGGTGCCACTTTGTTTTTCACTACTTTAACGCGGGTTTGGTTACCTATGGCATCTTCGCCATCTTTAAGCTGTCCTATGCGGCGAATATCCAAACGAACCGAAGCATAGAATTTCAGAGCGTTACCACCGGTAGTAGTTTCAGGATTACCAAACATTACGCCAATTTTTTCGCGCAACTGATTGATAAACATACAAGTAGTATTTGTTTTATTGATATTGGCAGTAAGTTTACGTAAAGCCTGCGACATCAAACGAGCCTGAAGACCCATTTTTGAGTCGCCCATATCGCCTTCAAGCTCAGCTTTGGGGGTAAGTGCAGCCACCGAGTCAATCACGATAATATCAACAGCCGAAGAGCGAATCAGCTGATCAGCAATTTCGAGTGCCTGCTCACCATTATCGGGCTGAGATATCAACAATTCTTCAATATTCACACCCAGTTTTTCAGCATAAAAGCGGTCGAAAGCATGCTCAGCATCAATAATAGCAGCTATACCACCAGCTTTCTGAGCTTCGGCAATAGCGTGAATAGCCAAGGTCGTTTTACCCGACGATTCAGGTCCGTATATTTCGATAACACGACCACGTGGGTATCCGCCTACACCCAGAGCCACATTAAGCCCTATGGAACCGGTAGATATAACGGCCACTTCTTCCACTTTATTATCGCCCATTTTCATAATGGTACCCTTGCCGTGATCTTTTTCAATTTTGTCCATTGCCAATTGCAATGCCTTTAGTTTTTCTAACGAAGGTTTTTTTAATTCTTCGGCTGATTTTTCTGCCATGGTTCTTTATCTGTTATTTGGTTATAATTAAATCTTTTATTTTTAGTACATCACAAAAATTCTATTTTGCCTATAATTCATGGATGTGAATAGTGATTCATGTGAATAGAAACGCGGATATAGCGGATTAAACAGATTTTCGCTGTAAACTCAAAAGTTTTCCTAATACGGATTACATTACAGATTTTAGACTTCACAAGTGAAGTCGGCTGATTTTCAGCTACGAGCACTAATCCGTCATTTACGTAGTAAATAAATCAGAATTAAAATCCGTTTTATTACTACAATAAATCAGTGTATATCAGTTAAATCCGCTATATCCGCGTATCTATTCTTTTTTTGTCATGTCTTAGTCTTTTATTATTGAGTAAAAAAAAATTACTTCATTTATATTTAGTTTTTGTAAACTTCAGCATGCTTAGGTTTTGAATCATTTCTGCATATTCCATTTACGTTCAACAACGACATTGTTTTTCTTGCGGCTAAGTTGTATAAACTCTATTATAATTCAATAGTTTACAAAGATAAATATTATTTTCTCAAATGAAAAAATCTGGTATTGAAATT
Source organism: Bacteroidota bacterium (assembly GCA_017860345.1). Lineage (GTDB taxonomy): Bacteria > Bacteroidota > Bacteroidia > Bacteroidales > Paludibacteraceae > Paludibacter. The sequence goes on from JAFNAV010000060.1 coordinate 7,514, forward strand.
TAAATAGAAATCTATCCGCAACCACACCCTAAAAAAGAACATTACTATTCAAGCACTTCAAGTTTTGCAAATTTTAGCAGCAGCGATTTCATCCCTTTATCACCAAAATCAATATCGGCTTTCTCATTACCATTCACCACACTGGTTTCCATCACTTTACCAATACCAAATACGGCATGTTTTACAAACGCTCCCACTGGCAAAGCACTGTTTACGGTGGGCACCTTGTCGGCGCCGTTTCCACCCAGTTTAGTCATTCGTTTAGGTGGCTGTGGAGCAAAAGTTTCGGCAGGTGCAGCAGCGGTTCGGGGCGACTGGTTAAACCGCGAACGTTCAAAACTTATTTCGTCGTCCCAGTTACCAAAACGGGTTTGCCGGGCTTCAAATCCCGTTTCCTTAGGTTCATCAAGATACTGAGAATCAATATCTTTTATAAAGCGGCTTGGATTCGAAAAATTTGTTTTTCCGTTACGGAAACGCGATTTGGAGAAACTGATAAAACACAGTTCCTCGGCCCTGGTGAGAGCCACGTAAAACAGCCTTCGCTCCTCCTCCAGCTCCCTTTCCGAGCCCGTAGTATAAGCCGATGGAAATAGCTCTTCTTCCATCCCAACAATGAATACCACTTTGAATTCCAACCCTTTGGCTGCGTGAACGGTCATCATCGTTACTTTTTCACCATCACTATCGGTATCAGTATCCTGGTCGGTTTGCAACGACACATCAGACAGAAAATCAGGTAAAAATGCCGATTCCTGATCATTCTGACGGGTTTCGCAAAATTCATGTATAGCCTTGAGCAATTCCTGCACGTTTTCCTGTTTGCTCATATTTTCGGGCGAACGATCCAGAAAAGTTTCGCTGATAACGCCCGTAACCTTGACTACACTATTCACCAAATCGTAAGCATTTTGGGTATTAACCTGCTGTGCAAACACGCCTATCATATCCCTGAATTGCGCCAGTTTTGTAGCTGCACCGGCATTTACAGGCAGGTTGTAGCCAAGCATATCGGTAAGTACATCCCAGGCGCTTACTTCATGAAGCTGGGCGCATTCCAACAGTTTCGTTACGGTAGTATCGCCAATTCCGCGAGCCGGATAATTGATAATCCGTTTGAGCGCTTCCTCGTCATTGCGGTTACAAATAAGCCTGCAATAAGCAATCACGTCCTTAATTTCTTTCCGTTGATAAAAAGACAGCCCACCATATATGCGGTAAGGGATGGTCTTTTTTCTGAGCGCCTCTTCGAGTACACGCGATTGCGAGTTGGTTCTGTACAATATAGCAATATTCTGAAAACCATAACTTTCTTTATATTTCAGATCCAGAATATTTTGTGCCACCACGGCACCCTCCTCCAAATCGGTAAATACGCTCAGCAATTTGATAGGTCTGCCCTCTTCCTTTTCCGAAAACACTGTTTTACGTATCTGTTTGGAGTTTTTATCTATCAGGCTATTCGCAGCATTTACAATGGTTTGCGTTGAACGGTAGTTTTGTTCCAGCTTAAAAATCTGAGCATTGGTATACGCATTTTTAAACTGTAGTATATTGTCGATATTGGCACCCCGAAACGAGTAAATACTCTGAGCATCATCACCTACCACACAAATTCGTTCATGTTGCTCCGAAAGCTTTTTAACGATTAGATATTGTGCAAAATTTGTATCCTGATACTCATCTACCAGAATATAGCCGAAAGCATCGCGATATTTTTGCAAAACATCCGGGTGATTTCTGAAAAGGATGTTGGTTTGCATCAACAGGTCATCAAAATCCATGGCATCGGCCTGTTTACAGCGGTTGCAATATATTTTGTAAATATCCGACATCATAGGCACCCGCGAAGTCATATCCGCTTTAATCAGGTCAGGAGTTGCCTGATAAGCCTCCGGAGTTATCAGGTTGTTTTTAGCATAGGAAATACGCGAGTGAACAAAGCCATGTTTGTATTGCTTATCATCGAGTTTAAGCTCTTTTACAATGCTTTTGATCAAACTATTTGAATCGGACGAGTCGTAAATGGTAAAGTTTTTGGAGTATCCTATTCTGTCAGCCTCATTGCGCAATATCCTCGAAAAAACAGAGTGAAAAGTTCCCATCCACAAGTAGCGAGCCGTACGTTCGCCCACCATGCCGGCAATACGGGCTTTCATTTCGCGTGCAGCTTTGTTGGTAAAAGTCAGTGCCAGGATAGACGATGGCGGCAGTCCCATTTTAAGCAGATAAGCTATCTTGTAAGTCAGCACACGGGTTTTTCCCGATCCGGCACCCGCTATAACCAGCGAGGCTCCATCGATATATTCCACAGCACGACGCTGACTATCATTCAGTTCATTTAAAAAATCCATTTTTAATACCCGGCTACAAAAAAACCGTAATCCGTATTTTTCTCCGGAGTCGAAAGATTTAGGACGACGATTTTTTATACAATAATTGAAAATAACTTGTTGTGTTCGACAAACAACTATCCGGCTTACATCACAGTAATGCCTATAAAAAAAACAACTCGCTCTACAGTAAATATCTGTTGCATGTTATTTGAAAAAATACCAGATACAAAGTTAGTAAAATTGAGCGGTATTTCTACAAAAGAGTTATCAACAATATAGTTTGGCAGAAAAGCACTATCTTTGCACAGGGTTTATCATGAAAAAGCTCCGAACAACAGCAACAAAAACACAACGAAAAAACATGCAGAAAATCAGCAAGTTAATCCTGAAAATATTCGGATGGAAAGCCATCGTCACTGTTTCCGAACCTTCGAAAAGCATTATTTGCGTGGCACCTCATACCAGCAACTGGGATTTTCCTTTAGGCAAACTGGGCTATTGGGCCTTAGGGCGCAGCGCTTCATTTCTGATTAAGAAATCATGGTTTTTCTTTCCGATGAACTTGTTTTTCAACGCCATGAATGGCGTACCCATTGACCGCAGCAAACGCAGTTCAACCACCCAGCAGATGGTTGAAGAGTTTGCAAAACGGGAACACTTCCACTTAGCCATCACTCCTGAAGGCACCCGAAGTTTATCACCAACCTGGAAAATGGGTTTCTACTATATGGCTCTGCAAGCTCATGTGCCTATACAATTAGCCTACATCGATTACAAAAAAAAGGAAATAGGAATTACCGAAGTTTTTCACCCCACCGGCAACGAAACAGCCGATCTGGAACAAATTCAGAATTTCTACAAAGACAAAAATGCCAAATTTCCTGAAAAGTTTAATTTAAGTCACTCTGTAGTATCATAATAAAGCTGCATTTGTATAACTTTTTTTTATAATTCTTTGTTGTTTAAAGAATTATTTTGTACTTTTGCACCGTTTCAGAACAAAGTGAGGGGGACAGGTTGTCCCCCTCATTGTTAAATTACCCTGACAATGATCGACAAAAATAAAGTTAATCAAATCATTACAAACTATTTAGCAGAAACCAGCTATTACCTTGTTGATCTGAATGTATCGAACGACAACCACATCGGCATAGAAATAGATTCCTTTGATGGAGTTTCAATTGATTTTTGCGTAGAACTTAACAAACACATTGAATCTCAGATAGATCGGGAAACCGAGGATTATGAGCTCGAAGTTAGTTCAGCCGGACTAACCGAACCATTCAAAGTATTAAAGCAATACGAAAAAAACCTTGGAAATGAAGTGGAAGTCCTCACCAAACAAGGCAAAAAATTAAGCGGCATACTGCAGGAAGCTAACGAAGAACATTTTGTTTTGATGGTAGAAAAAACTGAAAAGCCGGAAGGTTCAAAACGAAAGGTGACTGTTCAGGAAAATTTAATATTTAATTACTCAGACATAAAATACACAAAATATATTATCAGATTCAAATAAGGCCATGAGCAAAAAAGAAACTATCAACTTGATCGATACCTTTTCGGAATTTAAAGAACTGAAAAGTATAGACAGAAGCACCCTGATAAGTGTTATGGAAGAATCTTTCCGCAACGTGATAACTAAAATGTTCGGTTCGGATGAAAACTATGATGTGATTATCAATCCGGATAAGGGCGACTTTGAAATATATCGTAACCGCACTGTGGTTGAAGATGATGAACTTGAAGATCCGAATCTGGAAATTACTATCAGCGATGCCAAGAAAATTGACACTGACTATGAAGTGGGCGAAGAAGTTACCGACACGGTTGACTTCCTCGGATTTGGCCGCCGCGCTATTCTGACGCTTCGTCAAACTCTGTCGTCCAAAATTCTTGAACTTCAAAAAGATAATGTTTTTTCAAAATACAGCGAAAAAGTTGGTCAGATAGTAAGCGCTGAACTTTACCAGATATGGAAAAAAGAAATGCTGCTGATTGACGACGAAGGCAATGAACTTTACCTGCCTAAATCGGAACAGATACCAACCGACTTTTACCGCAAGGGCGATACCGTACGTGCAGTAGTGGCTATGGTTGACAATAAAAACAACAACCCCAAAATTATTCTGTCGCGTATTTCGCCGGTATTTCTCGAAAGACTTTTTGAACTGGAAGTACCCGAAATCAACGAAGGTTTGATTATAGTTAAGAAAATTGCCCGCATACCCGGCGAACGTGCCAAAGTAGCCGTAGAATCGTACGACGACCGCATCGACCCGGTAGGTGCCTGTGTGGGAGTAAAAGGTTCGCGTATTCACGGAATTGTTCGCGAACTACGCAACGAAAACATTGACGTAATTAATTACACCAATAATATAAGTCTGTTCATATCGCGCTCACTCAGCCCGGCCAAAATATCTTCCATCCGTTTAAACGAAGCAGAGAAGAAAGCCGAAATTTATCTGAAACCCGATGAAGTATCGCAAGCCATAGGAAAAGGAGGACTTAACATCAAGCTTGCCAGCATGCTTACCGGATATACACTGGATGTGTTCCGCGATATTGAAGACGAAACAGAAGATATTTACTTAGATGAATTTAACGACGAAATAGATCAGTGGGTTATCGACGCCTTTAAAGCTATTGGTTGCGATACTGCCAAGAGCATACTTGCAGTACCCCGTGCCGACCTGATTCGCCGTACCGACCTCGAAGAAGAAACTATCGACGAGGTACTTGAAATTCTGCGTGCAGAGTTTGAGGAAGAAGAATAAACAAAATCGGTATTATAACATTTTCAAGCTCTGTTTATAGCTTAGTTCCCGATAAACTCTTAGAATTATAAAAAAACTATTCAAAAAATATATGTCCATAAGATTAAGTAAAGCCTGCAAAGATTTAAATGTCGGAATGACCACCGCCGTTGAGTTTTTGGCAAAAAAAGGTCATAAACTGTCAGTTGATCCAAACCTCAAACTGTCGGACGAACTATATCTTTTACTTGCAAAAGAATTTAATAAAGATATGGCTCTGAAAATGGAATCGGAACGTTTGAGTCAGGAACGTCATTCAAAAGAAAAGGCTGGAACAGTAGCTTTGGAAGGTTATTTACAATCAAAAACTGCGGTAGAGAAACCAGTTGAAAAACCTGCGGATATCATTCGCACCACCATCCCTAAAGATCAGATTCCTCATATCAAGGCCGTTGGTCATATAGACCTTGATGGAATAAACAAACCGGCTGCTGAGGGCGTAAAGCAAACAGAAGCCCCTGTGGTTGAAGAAGTAACGGTAGAAACACCTCAAAGCTATGAGGCACCTGAAGTAATTGAGGAAACCCGGATAGAAGAGCCAGTTGTTGTTGAAACCATTGAACCACAAATAAAGGAAGACATTATCCCTGAAAAGGTTGAAATTCCTGCGATTGAAGTGGAGGACGTACCGGAAGCAACACAACCGGTAGTAGCTGAAATTCATGTAGAGAGTCCTGTTGAAGTTAAAACAGAGCCAGTGGCTGTTCAGGAAGAAGAAGTGTTTGAACCTGAAAATGATGAGGTAAAAAACACAGACAGTCATAACAAAGATATTGAGCTTAACGATGATGATAACGACGACGAAGATGATGATGTAAATTACACCAGCGAAAACGAAAATGACAACGCCACTGAAGTGGAAGACACCGAAGTAAGCGACGAAAACGAAGTTTTCTCACTGTCTCGTCCGAAAATTGAAAAAAAGCCTGTGGTTATAGGTACCATTGACCTGAATTTACTAAATCAGAGTACACGTCCCAAGCCCAAGACCAAAGAACAGAAACGCAAGGAAAGAGAAGAAAAAAACCGTCAGCTTGCCGAAAACAAGAAAACGCTAACCCTTCCGGGCGAAAAGAAAGTATTGAATATTAATGGCCCTGATAATGCTAACAGCGAAGCTCTGAAAAAGAAAAAACGCGAACGCTTTACCAGCCAGAAAGTAGACATAAACAAAGTTCAGCAGCCCGGCAATGCAGGTACAGGCAACAATTTGGGACAACCCAAAAAAGCCACGCTGGCCACTAATACCGGGAAAAAGGACAACAGACTGAAAAAACCTCTGAAAACAGTTGTTGACGAGGAAGCTGTACAAAAACAAATTAAGGAAACACTGGCTCGTTTGGCCGGAGGCAACAAAAAAGGCAAAGGAGCCAAATACCGTAAAGATAAACGTGAAATAGCCAGTGCCCGTTTGCAGGAACAGGCCGAACGCGATCAGGCAGAAGAAAGCGTACTGAAACTTACTGAGTTTGTTACAGTAAGCGAACTTGCCGTAATGATGGACATTTCTGTAAATCAGGTAATTGCTACCTGTATGAGCATTGGCATGATGGTATCAATCAACCAGCGCTTAGATGCTGAAACCATCAATATTGTGGCTGAGGAATTCGGATTTACAACCCAGTTTGTAAGTGCCGATGTAGTTGAAGCCATTGGCGAAGAAGAGCCGGACAGCGAAGAAGACCTGTTGCCACGTGCTCCTATTGTTACCGTAATGGGACATGTGGATCATGGTAAAACATCTTTGCTCGACTATATACGTAAAACCAACGTGATAGCCGGTGAAGCCGGAGGTATTACCCAGCACATTGGTGCATATAATGTAAAATTAGACAATGGTCAGAGAATTACGTTCTTAGACACTCCTGGTCACGAGGCATTTACTGCTATGCGTGCCCGTGGTGCTAAAGTTACCGATATCGCCATCATCATTGTAGCTGCCGACGATAATGTGATGCCTCAAACCATAGAGGCAATCAATCACGCATCGGCTGCCAACGTGCCTATGATTTTTGCTATCAATAAAGTAGATAAACCCGGTGCTAACCCTGAAAAAATTAAGGAAACGCTGGCAGGCATGAATTATCTGGTAGAAGATTGGGGTGGAAAATATCAATCGCAGGACATCTCGGCCAAACAAGGTTTGGGTATATCCGAACTGCTTGAAAAAGTATTGCTCGAAGCCGAATTGCTCGAACTGAAAGCAAATCCCGAAAAAAGAGCTGTTGGCTCGGTTATCGAATCATCGCTCGACAAAGGTCGCGGTTATATATCCACCATACTGGTACAAAACGGTACGCTCCATCAGGGCGATGTAGTATTGGCCGGTACGCATTTCGGTAAAATCAAGGCCATGTTCAACGAGCGTAACCAGCGCATTAAGGAAGCTAAACCTGCTGAACCGGTATTGATCCTCGGATTGAACGGAGCGCCACAGGCCGGCGATAACTTTAACGTAATGGCTACAGAACAAGAAGCCCGCGAAATTGCTAACAAACGTGAACAATTGCAACGCGAACAGAGTTTACGTACCAAAAAGCACTTTACGCTGGATGAGCTTGGACGACGTATTGCACTGGGCGACTTTAAAGAACTTAACGTTATCGTTAAGGGTGACGTGGATGGTTCTGTTGAAGCCTTGTCGGATTCGTTACTCAAACTGTCGACCGAGCATATTCAGGTAAATGTTATCCACAAAGCGGTGGGTGCTATTTCCGACTCGGACGTACTGCTTGCAGCTGCATCCAACGCAATTATTTGCGGTTTCCAGGTTCGACCAACTTCTACAGCCCGAAAAATGGCCGAAAAAGAAGAAATCGACGTACGCCTCTACTCTATCATCTACGATGCTATAGAGGAAATCAAAGCGGCTATGGAAGGTATGCTTTCGCCTGAAATTAAGGAAGAAATTACTGCAACGCTCGAAGTAATTGAAACGTTCAAAATCACGAAAGTAGGAACGGTGGCCGGATGTTTGGTTCGTGAAGGTAAAATTAAGCGCAACAACAAAGTGCGTATTATCCGCGATGGTATCGTAGTGTACACCGGCGAACTCGACTCGCTGAAACGCTTCAAGGAAGATGTGAAAGAAGTTGGTACAAACTATGAGTGCGGTTTGAACATCAAGAACTACAACGACCTGCGCGTAGGCGACCTGGTTGAAAGTTTTGAAGAAACAGAAATCAAAAAGACTTTGTAATGAACTCACAAACCCTATCGGTTTTCGTAAAAACAGCTAAGGGTATTCAACAATAAAAAACCGGGCAGGACTCTGAAAAGAATCCTGCCCGGTTTTTTATTTCCATTAGGTATTATGCAGTTTAATACTGACTGTAGATTGACCTGATATACGTAAATGCCTGCGAATAAATAGGTTTTGTAAATTCAATAAACAGATCCTGATTAGTAGGAGGCAACTGCGGGTTACGCCCGCAAAGCGCTTTCTGCTCATTGGTTAACGCTCTTTCATCGCCATTGAAGTTTCCCCACGAGGTACTCCATACATATTCGCCTGTAAAGTTGCGTTGCTGCAATAGCACATCGCGCGTGTCGTAAACCCTCACACTGAGTACTCCTCCTGAAAGAATTTCGCGACGATTGGTAGTAAGCTTAGCTGTTACTGTGTTGTACACATCCACTTTTTTACCTTCAAAAGTTGCCGTACCTACCTTTACACTGTCGCGTTTTACTTCTACCGTATTTCTTGAATCGCGGATATTTCCGATAGAGTAATCTTCAAAATTCAGCACAAGGTATTGATGCGGACGCTCATCTGCATTGCGGGGAGCATTAGCTGCGTTATAAAAGCGTATCAATCTGCCGGAAAAATACTTATTGATATCAGCAAGCAGATTTTCGCTAAAGAAATCGGCCGAAACCTGATAGTTCGGACTTGTTCGCGGGCGCTCCACAGCCACGCGCAAAGTACCCTGATAACGTGCCTCTTCTATCAGATTAAGCACATCTTTATATCCATTTGAAAAACTATTGGCTTTCTGGAAATACTGGTACGCAGCTCTGGCCTGATCGATAGTACCCACATTAAGCGCTTTAACACCAAGTTCGTAAACCTGACCGGCCGCTTTATCACGAGCATCGCTTAATTCGCTGTGGTATTCCGCCGGAGCAGGAATTAATTCGATAGCCTTTGGGCAACGGTATATGGTCGAAGCCATTGCATTCAGACGCTCGTATTGATATACTACAGCCGCATAATTATCAGGCTGGTTACTCTGGAGGGCGATATTTATTTCGCGTAACGCCATTTGTTGTGCCAACGGATAAGTCTGTTTAAGCACGTATTGCGCCTTTTCGTTGCGTGGATTGTCCCGCAATTTTTCAACAGCCTCCATACAGGCCTTGTAGTAATCGCCTTGTTTGTAAGCCTTGTACCCCGACGAGCAAGCTCCCGTCAGCAAAATAATTAAGCCAAGAAAGAGTGTTTTGGTAGATGTTTTCATAGACCCGGAAATTTTTTTATTATTATTTAGATACTAAAGACAAAATATTTACTGAAACTAATAATTCATTCTCTTGTATGCTTTTTCAACCCCTACATTCTCTCAGGTACTTCAATTCCCAAAAGTTGCATACCGGATTTTACAACCTTAGCTACCGAGTCGGACAGAACAAGCCGGAATTGTTTCAAACCTTCATTTTCTTCTTTCAGGATAGAAAAATCATGATAAAACTGGTTGTATTCCTTTACAAGTTCATATTCGTAGTTAGCAATAAGAGCAGGACTGAACTCCTCGCCTGCCTGCTTTACCACCGTTGGGAACTCCGATAGTAACTGTATCAGATAACTTTCTTTTTCCGATATTTCAAGTTGCATATCAACTATTGTTCCAAAATTCACGCCCTGTTCGGTAGCCTTACGCAACACCGATTTAATACGGGCATGCGTATACTGAATAAATGGACCTGTATTTCCATTAAAATCAATTGATTCCTTCGGATTGAAGGTCATGTTTTTTCGTGGATCAACCTTCAGAATAAAGTACTTAAGCGCACCAAGCCCCACCATGCGGGCAATTGTATTTTTCTCCTCTTCGGTACAATTATCCAATTTACCCAGTTCCTGCGATGTTTCGCGTGCCGTGTTTATCATTTCCTCCATCAGGTCGTCGGCATCTACTACAGTTCCTTCGCGGCTTTTCATCTTTCCTTCGGGCAGTTCCACCATACCGTACGAAAAATGCACCAGACTTTTGCCCCATGCAAATCCAAGTTTATCAAGCAGAATAGACAACACCTGAAAATGGTAATTTTGCTCGTTACCAACCACGTATACCATTTTTTGGATATCAAAATCGTTGTAACGCAGTTTGGCAGTACCAATATCCTGAGTCATATAAACCGATGTACCATCGGCTCGGAGCAAGAGTTTCTCATCAAGCCCGTCGGCAGTAAGGTCGGCCCACACCGAACTATCATCTCTGCGATAGAAAACCTGCTCATCCACACCACGTTCCACTTCAGCCTTGCCGGTGAGGTAAGTCTCCGATTCATAATAAATCTTATCAAAACTTACCCCCATTTGCTGATAAGTTTCGTCAAATCCGGCATACACCCATCCGTTCATCATTTCCCAGAGTTGGCGTACTTCCTTATCGTTATTCTCCCAGGCTAACAGCATTTTTTGAGCATCGAGTATAAGCGGCGCATTCTTTTTGGCCTCTTCTTCGCTCATGCCGGTAGCCATCAGTTCTTTAATCTCAGCTTTATACGCTTTATCAAAAATCACATAATACTTTCCCACCAGATGGTCGCCTTTCAGGCCGGAGCTCTGAGGCGTTTCGCCATTCCCAAAAAGTTTCCAGGCCAGCATCGATTTACAAATATGTATACCGCGGTCGTTCACAATATTCGTTTTCACCACATTCCATCCATTGGCCTTTTGTATTTCCGAAATACTATGTCCCAACAAGTTATTGCGGATATGCCCCAGGTGAAGCGGTTTATTGGTATTGGGCGAAGAATATTCAATCATCATCACACCCGCAGCCTCATCGGGCAGCACGGTACCATACAAAGCATCGCTATGAATGGCATTGAGCGTTTCAATCCAGTGGCTTTTATTTATACTAACATTCAAAAAACCCTTAATTACATTAAAGGCCGATACCACAGGATAGTGCGCCAAAAGGAACTCTCCAATTTCCTGTCCCACTACTTCGGGCGATTTACGTGCCATCTTTACAAACGGAAAAACAACTATTGTAACATCACCTTCAAACTCCTTTTTGGTTTTCTGTATCTGTATTTGCGATATCTCGGTATCGGCATTATAAAGCGTTTTTACCGATTGAGTCACCGCCGACTGAATTATTTCTTCTAAATTCATTGTTATGCTGCTAATTTATCTTTTATTCGGGATGCAAAGATACAAAAATTAGTCATAACTATAAGGCCTTTAGATTTTTGATATTATTTTTATTGTAGCCATAATGTTTTCTCAAATCATTATTTGCTAAAAAAAAGTGCCTGTAAATCTGCGACGATTTACAGGCACTTTCCGGTGTGGAATCAATTATTTAATCTGAGAAATTCGTTTAGAATAATTTCCAGCCAAGTGAAATCACAAAGTTGGAATTGAGGTCGGGCTTGGTTTGCCAGGTGGCCTGATAAATATCGTTAATAAGATTAAATCTTACATCCAAAGCAAACATAAGCACATCGATACCTGCACCTGCTTCCAGACCGATATTGGCATTTTTAAACTCTCCTTTCAGGGCTTCCCTGTCTACTTCGCCGGCAGTTAAATTACCATACGATATTTGCGAACCGGCATTAAGCCTGATTTTAGGACCAGCAAAAGCCCGCAGGTTCATAACTTTCAGATCCAAAAGCTTATAACCCAACAGCAAAGGAATATCCACTGTGCTAAAGGTAACATACTTGTTGACATTTAAGTTTTCAGCTCCATCCAATATGGAGAACTGATAATCTTTTTTCTGCATATTGTACAACAGCTCGGGCTGGATATACAAATTCTTAATGAATACACGGCTAAAGATACCGGCGTGAAACCCGTTGGCAAGCTCAGAGTTTACGTTTTCTAAATTATAACCACCATTACTTACCGATGATATATTATCAAACGTTAAGGACGAATTATATCCGGCCTTGATACCAAAATTAAACTGAGCATTAGCAAAAGAGACAGACAGCAGAAGGACTGCCAGAAAAATTAGTTTTTTCATAACAATAAACAAAAATTTAAATTATTATACAGATATTAAGTAAATATGGCGTCAAATATACTAATTATTTATATTGAACCAGCCAATTCTATTGAATTATTTCGATTTATACATTCTTTTGTAAAACAAATAACGCGCCAAATAATTTGAAATGGCAACCGTAAGGGCAATAGCCATCGGGAAAATTATAAATTATTTCTTTACCTTTGCTATATTATTTATCCTATTCAGCAGATATTAATTTATAATGAAACTCGCATCCCGAAAACTCACTGATGCGGGTTCCATGCGACAACTAATTAAAAATAAAAAAGAACGAATGAAAAAACTATTGCTCCCCTTGTGGTTGGTTTTACTTAGTGTTACAGCTAATGCCCGGCAATACGACTTTATTGTAGCAGCCGATGGAACAGGAAATTTCACTACCATACAAGCTGCTATCGATGCCAGTAAAGCTTTCCCGGATGCACCGGTTAGCATTTATATCAAAAACGGCACCTATCATGAAAAGGTAAAAGTGCCGGCATGCAATACTCACTTAAGGCTGATAGGCGAAAGCGCCGAAAAAACCATTCTTACATACGGCGACCATTTCAACAGCATCAGCCGGGGGCGCAACAGCACCTTTTATACCTATACACTGATGGTAGAAGCCGACGATTTCAGAGCCGAAAACCTGACCATTGAAAACTCAGCAGGTCCTGTGGGTCAGGCAGTAGCACTCCATGTAGAAGGCGACCGTTGCGCTTTCGTTAACTGCCGGCTGCTGGGCAATCAGGACACGCTTTATCTGTCGGGCGAGACAAGCCGCAATTACTTTGCTGCCTGCTATATTGAAGGAACTACCGATTTTATTTTCGGTTCGGCTACGGCTTTTTTCGAAAACTGCACCTTACACAGCAAAACCAGTTCATATATTACCGCAGCCAGCACGCCTCAGGGCAGGAAATATGGCTTTGTATTCAGCCATTGTACGCTTACGTCAGCTCCGGGTGTCGACAAAGCGCTACTGGGCAGGCCATGGCGCGACTATGCCCGTGTTGTGTTTATACAGTGCCATATCGGGAAACATATAGCACCGGCCGGATGGGCCAACTGGGACAAAACATCGCGCGACAAGACAGCCTATTTCGCTGAATATCTGTGTACAGGCGAAGGCGCCTCTGTTGGCGGTAGGGTGGCATGGAGTCATCAGCTCAGCGCACGCCAGGCCAAAGCCTACAGCAAAGAAAAAGTACTTGCTCCGATTATATCGCCAGCCCACCCTACCGACTGGATTAAATAAATCGATATTATAAAAGGCTGTACAAGAGAGACAATGTCATTCAGAACATCACACTCTCTTTACAGCCTTATTTTTCGGGAAAATCCACTTTAAAACTTTCCTTTTTCCATTATTTCTAAAAGTTTATATATGCTTTTGCTTTCAAGTTATTGGCCATCGTCCAGAAATGAGCCTTACCATGCGCAATACGAAACAGAAACAAATCCGGGCTTTCGGCTGTAAGGCCTAAAGTTTTCAGAAATGGCCTATCTTCTACAACCTTATTTTTAAAAACCTGATCGTCAAGAATTTCAGCTTCACCCTGAACCCTGAGCATAGTCCCTGTTATACCTTCGTGATGATAAAAACAAAGCTCTGTTTTTGGATTAACAGCCAACTGGCCCGGAAGTTCCTTGATGGAACCCGATTGAAAATAAAAGCCTGTTTTATCTGCAAACCACATACCCAGAATTCTCACATAAGGCTGATTATCAACAGCTGTCGCTACGTGACAAACAGGATTCTCGTTAGCAAAACGAATACAATCATCGATGTTCATATTTTTTTTGTTTTTTAATTGGTTTGTAATTACACGTATTATTATCTGAGCTGTAAGTTATTTTGTATTCGTTAAGCAAACTGGCTATAATTCGCCGGGTGGCATCTTCTTCAAGTCCCAACATTTCGCCCAACATTATTTCGTCGACAGCACCTTTTGACATTTGAAGTGCCTGTAAATAAATATTGATATTATTCATAAGTTTATCTATTAAAAAAATAGCAATTGACATAGGATACCAATTTGCATTTTTATCTTATAAAGAAATATTATAATAAACGATATAACCGACTTATCAGACAAGCCGGCGTATCCTCCGAAGTGCTATTACTTATGTAATGAAGTGGAGGAGTATGGAAGACAATATATTAATAGACCTTTAGAATAATGCAAAAATAATATTTTTTCGCACTTTAACCTTAATCACGGTAAAATATTTTTTAATTTTCGATATTCATTCACTTGATTGTCAAATAAACTTCAATATGATGGATTAAGAGCTATATTTTTCACTTCTTCCTGAATGACAGTCCGGAACCTGGGATTGACGGGGTTGGGGCGGAGAAAAAAGAAGTTTCATTACTGACTTTTCGGCTTTTTAATGCTTTCATTTATTTTCATCCTCTGTTTTTTTATACCTTTGCTAACGCAAATCCGGCAACTGCGGGCATCAGCCCCGAATGTTGGAAAATTGATTGTTTCGTTGAACCAAACAACCACCGTATACGTTTAAAAAAAGTGCTTATAAACGTCTCTGCATAAATTACTGATGAATAAAAAAGAAGACTCGCTACCGTCGGACAAACGCCCTAAGAAACCCAATATTTTTTCGGTGCTTAGTCCGTACAAACCTATGATTTTTCTACTGATTCTGTTTGCATTACTCAGCAATGGAGTCAACTTGATTATTCCCCAAATTATATCGCATGCTATCGACGACTTTTCTCTGGGTGAGTTCTCGTACCGGAAACTAATTATTGAGTTTCTCGCAGCATCTATCGTTATTTTTCTTTTTACCATTCTGCAAAGCATTATTCAAACGTATACTTCGGAGAAGGTTGCACGCGATTTACGAACACAATTATCGGCTAAAATATCGCGACAGAGTTTTTCGTTTATCCAACAGGCCAACCCCAACAAGCTGCTTACCAACCTCACTTCGGATATCGATTCCATCAAAATGTTTGTATCCATGGGGGTGGTATCGCTGGCATCGTCAGTTTTTGTGGTGATTGCGGCCAGTATACTGCTAATTACTATCGACTGGAAACTGGCACTCACCATTTTAACCATCATCCCGATTATCAGCGGAGCCTTTGCCATTGTGTTCAGAAAACTGCAACCACTCTTCAAACGCAGCCGCGAGGTAATTGACCGCCTCAATAAAGTAATCAATGAGAGTATTCTGGGTGCAGCCCTTATACGTGTGCTGAATGCCCATACCATGGAATACAACAAATTTTTAGACGTAAACACCGAAGCCCGGAATCTTGGTATTTCTATCCTGCGCTTCTTTGCTACACTAATCCCCATTGTGGTGTTTGTGGGTAATATGGCATCGCTTATTATTCTGGCCTTAGGGGGACATTATGTAATACAGGGACGTATGTCGTTGGGCGACTTTGCGGCATTCAGCTCGTACCTTACCCTGCTCATATTTCCTATTATGGTTATTGGCTTTATCAGCAATTTTATAGCGCAAGCCTCGGTAGCTTACGGACGCATCAGCGAAGTGATGAACGCACCCGAAACAGCCGACACAGGAACCATAGATAACGAGCTGAAAGGGAATATGGAATTTAAAAACGTAAATGTGCAGTTTGGCAATAAACCGGTACTGAAAAATATATCGTTGCAAATTCAGGCACATACGCTTACGGCCATAATAGGCCCCACTGCAGCCGGTAAAACGCAACTGCTTTACCTGCTGACCGGTTTGCTGAAACCAACCACGGGCGACATTTTTTTCGACGACACAGAACTGAGCCTTTTCAACAAAGAAAGGTTTCAGCACCAGATTGGTTTTGTGTTTCAGGACAGTGTTATTTTCAACCTGAGTTTGAGAGAAAACATTGCTTTCAATGAAACCGTAACTGATGAGCTGATGAACAAAGCGATAGAAACTGCCGAATTGCAGGATTTTATCGGTTCGCTCCCCGACGGACTCGAAACGATTGTAAGCGAGCGGGGCAACAGCCTCTCGGGCGGACAAAAACAGCGCATTATGCTGGCGCGTGCCCTGGCGCTGAATCCGAAAATTCTGCTGCTCGATGACTTCACAGCCCGAGTAGACAACCAGACAGAAAAAAAGATACTGGAAAACATACGACAGAATTATCCCGATTTAACTTTACTCTCGGTTACCCAAAAGATAGCGTCGGTGCAGCATTACAATCAGATTGTAGTGATGGAAGAAGGCGAAATACTGGCCGTGGGAACACATGAATATCTGCTCGAAAACAGCACGGAATACGTGCAGATATTTAATTCGCAAAGAAGTACCAACGAGATTGAAACCACCGAAGACTAAACATCATGGCAAATTATAATCTCAACATACAAAAAGGTCAGGCTGCTCCTGCAAAATCAAGCGTTTTCAATACCATTAAGCGCCTGCTTACGCTTATGGGCGAAGAACGGAAAAATCTTTTTGTGGCGCTGATATTTATTTTTATCAATTCAGGACTGAACCTGCTGGCTCCCTACCTGCTGGGGCAAGCAGTTGATAAATATGTGGTAACGCATCAGTATCAGGGTGTAATACAATATTCACTTATTCTGCTGGGTATTTTCGTTGCGGCTCTTTTCAGCGGCTACACACAGTCGCAAATGATGGGTAGGGTGGGTCAGCGCATGCTGTTCAACCTCCGCAATACGGTTTTCAGCAAACTACAGGATTTACCTATCGACTTTTTCAATCAGAATAAAGCGGGCGATTTAATTTCGCGCATCAACAACGATACGGATAAAATCAATCAGTTTTTCTCGCAATCGCTCGTACAGTTTATGAGCAGTATTTTTGGCATGATTGGCGCTGCCGTTTTTCTTTTATCCATCAATCTGAAACTCGGATTAGCCACCCTGGCTCCGGCCTTGCTTATCTGGGTTTTCACCAAGGGCTTTTCGCCTTTAGTAAAAAAACTGAATACTGCCAATATGAAAAGTACCGGCGGACTAAGCGCCGAGATCCAGGAGAGTCTGAACAATTTCAAAGTAATTGTAGCGTTTAACCGCCGCGATTATTTCCGCCGCAAATTTGACGAAGCCAACACAGCCAATTACCGCAGCGCGATACGTGCCGGTATAGCCAACAATATTTTTATGCCGGTATACAGTTTGGTGGCCAACATAGGGCAACTCGTAGTACTCGGTTTCGGAATTTATCTGATAGCAGCCGGTGAGTTTTCTATCGGTCTGCTCATTAGTTTTATTGCTTACGTAACTCAGTTTTATAACCCGCTCAGGCAGATAGCTGCACTGTGGGCCAATTTTCAGGTGGCGCTGGCCGGCTGGGACAGGATTTCGCAAATACTGGTACTCGAAAACAACCTGCAACAGCAAGCTGCCACGCAAACCGAAAAAAAATCGGCCCTGATTTCGTTCATAGATGTAACTTTTGCCTATGTGCCGGGCAAAAATATTCTAAACAAAGTAAGTTTTGACCTTGAACGTGGTAAAACCTACGCCTTTGTAGGGCCTACGGGTGGAGGAAAAACCACCACAGCATCGCTCATTGCCCGACTGTACGACCCCACTTCCGGAACAGTATTGCTCAATGGTGCCGACATACGCACAATCAGCGACAGCCAGCGCACGGCCAAAATCGGATTCATCCTGCAAGAGCCGGTATTGTTTACCGGTAATTTGCGCGATAATATCCTGTATGGCAACCAGTGTTTTAGCAACCTGAATGATGAAGAGTTGATGCGCGAACTGAACGAAGTGGGACTCGACGGACTTATAGAGCGTTTCGAAAATGGATTTGACACACCCATCAATGCATCAGGCGATAACATCAGCCTCGGCCAACGGCAGATTATTGCTTTTATACGCGCCGTAATCCGCCGCCCCGATCTACTGATTCTGGACGAAGCTACTGCCAATATCGATACCGTTACCGAGCAGCTACTCGACGATATTCTGCGTAAACTTCCGCGCAGCACTACCCGCATTATCATTGCTCACCGACTAAATACCATTGAAAACGCCGACGAGATTTTCTTTGTCAACTCAGGCACCGTTACCCGAGCCGGCTCGCTTAGCGACGCTGTAAGCCTGCTGCTCAACGACAAAAGAGAAAGCTAAACTCAATCAGGATTCCGCGCTATCAAAGTTGCTTGATAGCGCCGGCCAGTTTACGTATCCCCACTTCTATTTCGGCCGGAGTAGAACACGAAAAATTCAACCTACAGGTATTCACATCTGTTTTACCCACATAAAACGGATTGCCGGGAACAAAAGCCACTTTTTCGCGTATTGCCAGGTTAAAAAGTTCCATCGCATTTTTACCCTCAGGTAAAGTAAGCCACAGAAACATACCGCCTTCCGGACGGGTATAATGAACCTCTTTCGGGAAATAGCGCTCTATAGCATCCATCATGGCAGTGGCCTGTTCGCCATAAGCCTTACTGATAACTGCTATATGTTCATCGATATCATATTCGGCCAGATACAGATGCAGCAAGCGCTGCGTAAAATAATCAGTATGCAGGTCGGCAGCCTGCTTGGCTATCACCAGGCGCTCCATCACCTCATGGGGAGCAACTATCCAACCCATGCGAAAAGACGGCACTACTGTTTTGGAAAACGTACCCAGCAGTATCGTTTGCTCAGGCAGATAATGCGCCAGCGAAGGCAGGTGCTCACCACTGAAGCGTATATCGCCGTAAGGGTCATCCTCAACCACAAACATATTTTTCCCGCGGCAAATATCCGCTACAGCCTGCCGGGTTTCGGCACTGTAGCTAATGCCCGATGGATTCTGAAAATTAGGAATCAGGTAAGCCAACCGTGGGCAAAACGCATCCATCTTTTGTTTCATCAGTCGTATATCAATACCATCAGCAGTAAGCGGCACCGTTACAAATTCCGGTTTAAAAATTGAAAATGCCTGAATAGCTCCCAAATAGCCCGGCTCTTCTATCAACACCGCATCACCCTCGTTTACAAAAATCTTCCCAAGCAAATCAAGTCCCTGTTGCGAGCCATTGGTAATCAGGATATTTTCGGCACTCACAGTCAGACCCTTGCGGGCATATCTGGCCGCTATCTGTTCGCGCAGAGGCAGGTAACCTTCGGTATTGGCATATTGCAAAATATTGCGGTCGGAGCCCGACATCAGCAAATCCGCGCACTCATGCAGTTCCTCCAGCGGAAACAAATTTTTGTTAGGAAGGCCTCCGGCAAATGAAATAACATCGGGCGACACCGCTACTTTAAGTATTTCGCGGATAAACGACCGGGGAACACCAGCCATACGGCGGGCAAACTGTGGTTCGATAGTTTCGTTCATAATGTTTATTATTTTAGATGAATAAAAATAAAAAAACCCCTTCCGGCATTCACCGAAAGGGGGTTGAAATATCTTGCGTCAGTGCAAAATGTCCTACCTTCGGTAAATCCTTCGGATTCCGATGACAAGAATAATTGCAATGACGAGTGAATTCAAATACATAAACCTGATTGTAATTTTTGTTTGTGAATGCAAAGTTATACGATTTATCAGAAAAACAAACCATTCTCCGATTTATTTTTATTTGCAGAAGACACTTTTTCTGGTCAGGGCCGGATGAATGAAATAGAAGAATAAATATAAACAGCAGGTTAGATGCACCTCAAATTCAATTTCTTTCAGTTTTTTCAAAAAACAATTCGGGCAAAACAATCTTGATTTCCTGATTAGTCTCTTCTTTCAACCAATACACTATAAAATTCACTTTGGCACTTTTCAATTCATAGTTGTTTAATTTAAGTGTTTCAATTTCTTCGATAAATTGCTTTGAAAATCTTAAAACCGATTGTCCATTTGAATTCAGACATTCATCGCCTTTCAAAGTCAACTCATCTCCACTCATTAATTGAGAAACCAGTGATTGCCTATTCAAAAAATAATCGAGCCAGACATCTTTGTAAGTCAAATGCCTTACTATCTCGTTGGGCTGTTCATAAGTATTATTATCCACCAGTCTAAGAAGATTTTCGCTTGAGATATGGTCAAGCACATCAGAATTAACATGAATATTGAGATTCTGTTTTGCTCTGGTCATGGCAACATACAATTTTCGTTTTTCTTCGTCGGTTTCTGAATTAAAATTATCAAGCATCAGGAAAACATGATCAAACTCTTTCCCTTTTGCTTTATGAATTGTTGACACAAAAACAACATCTCCATTTTCATTAAAGAAATCCTCTAATTTGGATTCACGAATAAAAACATGAAGGTCGGATTTGTATTTCCTTTTAATATTCGTTGCTTCAAAATCGCGAATAAGGTTGTTACATATTTCTATTTTATTACTGTGCTGAAACTTATTTTTCAATTCGCGTTTTGCCCTATCCCATAAATCGTCATTGATTGTAAAAACATCATCGGCAGTATTGACAAGGCTTAAAAAATATCTTATTTCCAAAACATGATATAAATTAAATCCATCGTTTGTTTGAATAAGTTTAGCCGGCACACTATTTTTGGTCAGCAATCCTGTTATTTGCAGCGCATCTTCATTTGTTTTGGCAAGCACACATACAGTTCCTTTAAGTCCGGTTGCAAGTATATCATTTACAAGAGGAACTATCAAACTACCGCTCTTGTAACGGACTATTTTAATTAAACCATCATCTGTTTGTTTTGCAATTATCGGAGTGTATTTTAATCTATGCTTTATTTGTTTTACAAACTGGTTAGTAAAATCTACCAGATTGTTTTTGCTTCTGTAATTTTCTATCAGTTCATGTTTAACGGCTTGGTTGTTCAGTATAAACTGTTCAAGATATTTAGAACTTGCTCCTCTGAATTCAAAAATATTCTGGTCATCATCACCAACAGCTATCACCCTCATTTCTTCATTTTGCTCCATTAATGTATTGATCAGATTAAATTCATCTTCGTCCATATCCTGAGCTTCGTCAATCACCAAAACTGTTTTAGTAATACGATTAATTTCAACTTCGTGATTTTTAATCTTTTCAATCGTTTTCTTTATGATAGCATCAGACTTTTCCAGATTTCCAACTTTCCCAAGCAAGTCGAAACAATAAGCATGAAATGTCTTTATTTCAATGAAATAAGCTGCATTCCCAATAAGGCTAACCAAGCGTTTTTTAAATTCTGTAACAGCAGCCCTTGAGAATGTAAGCATCAGTAATTGTTCATGCTTAACATCTTCCATCAAAAGCAGCGAAGCTAACTTATGCACTAAAACCCTTGTTTTTCCACTTCCAGGCCCTGCTGCTACAACAATATTTTTGGACTCATTATCGTTAATAATTCTCAACTGCGTAGGCGATAGTTCCCCAAAAAGCTGCTTGAATTTGGCTGGTGTCATTTTCAGTTTAAGGTCATCAGCTTTGCTTCCGGGGAAATACTTATTAAGAAACGAACTGTAATTTAACTGAAAATAGTCTTCTACAAACTGTAAAGCATCTTTATAGTCGCTTAACATTTTCTTAGCATATTCGCCAACAATATGTATTTGCTGTACCTTGCTTTCGTAAAACTGCTCAAGCTTCTGATAATCTTCCTTTCTATACCTTTTTTTATTATCCTGTTCTAACCTTTCAATGGTTAAACGATTATATAACACTAAAAATCCACCCTCAATTTTTATAGCCTCAATTCTCGACAGATAAAACAATGAATCTTCAACATCATCAATGCCAACACTCAACTTAAACAGATACTGACTGTTTTCGTAAGCAGTTTTTAATTCGTGAACCGAAAATTCAACTAAAACATCTTCTTTTCCTGTATCATCGTCCGAAGCACTCAAATTACTTTTATCGTAAAGATATTGAACAATGAATTGAGCTAATTCATGCCTTTTTTCTAATTTTTCTTTAAGTAACTCTTTTGAATACAAACTCTGCACTACAATGTGATTTTTGGTATATTCTAAGTTCTGTCTTCTAATCCAATTTTTAATAGACCAAAAATTGATAATCGTTTTTATCTTACTCACATTCACATCATGACAGCCGCTTAACTCGGCCTTCTCGTTTAATTCTTTAAGATGAAATGTTTTTTCGCTTTCTTCAAACATTTGCAGTAAATACCGCTCTATCTTACTAAATGTTTCAACAATATTGAGCGAACGATTCTTATTTTCACCCTTTTTGATAAATGCCGATAAATCTTTGGCATCGGCCAGAATGTTTTCGTCCCGCAGCAAGTTAACAATATCAACAACCTCTTCTTTTACAATTCCCAAATGATCACTTATATAATCAATTCTGGATTCTGCCGATTCTTCGTTAGATTGTTTTCTGCTTTTACTGGATAAAAGTTTTTTAATTATCCTGACTCCTTTTTCTTTTTGTTTTTCCTGAAATTTCTCTGAAGCATTTATTTTTTCGATAGCCTCCTGAGCATTCTTGCAAAGTATACTATTGGCAAAAACTTTTGGCATATTTTGTCCACGCTTCAGGTAGCCGGCGTCTTCCAGAGCAGCAATAGCAGTTGTTACTCTTGTTTCGATATCAGCAACATTGTCATCCCAACCCGCTTTACGTGCAATTTCTAACGCAGAATTTGATACGGACAATCTAAATCGGGTAATTTCTTTTATGGCTTTCCATATTTGTTGAATTTCTTTTATAGATAATTTGGTTTGGTTCAACAGAATAAAATGTTTACTCAGGTCTTCTTCGTTAAACAACACAAAGCAATCGGCAACAATATTTTCATCTCTGCCAGCTCTACCCGCTTCCTGAATATAGTTCTCAAGAGAGTCGGATATTTCATAATGAACCACCATACCCACATCTTTTTTATCCACACCCATACCAAAAGCGGAAGTGGCCACCATAATTTGCACTTCACCAGCTATAAACGCATTTTGATTAGTTGTTTTTGCCTGCGCATCCATTTTTCCATGATAAGGTTTGGCCGAAAACCCATCATTGCAAAGCCTTTCGGCCAACAAATTTGCTTTTCTGGTTCTGGAAACGTATACAATGGTAGGGCAATACCTGCTTTCAATCAAATCTCTGAGTTTTTGGTATTTTTCTTCCTCATCACGCTCTTCATAAACTTTGTATTGAAGATTGGTTCTTGATGCTTTTGATGTGAAAACCTCCAGGTCAACAGACAGTTTTTCCTTAAAATAATTCAGAATATCTTCGATTACTTTTGGCTTGGCAGTAGCAGTAAAACAGGAAACGGGAATACCCTCGGGTAAATTTTTCTTTTCCTGAATACTTTTAATAAAATCGCCAATATAGAGGTAATCTACCCTGAAATCCTGTCCCCAAGCCGAAAAACAGTGAGCCTCATCAATCACAAAACGGGTAATCGTTCTGCCTGATATTACTCGTTCAATTGTTTTAGACCGTAAAGACTCCGGAGATATGTAGAGTAATGAAGCCGAACCATCTTCAACCCGTTCAAATGATTTGGCCCGGTCTATCGGGTCTAATAATCCGTTGATGGTAACAGCATCAGTTATTCCATTTTTCTCGAGGTTATCTACCTGATCTTTCATCAGCGATTGTAAAGGGGATATAATCACTGTCAGGCCATTAGAATTAACACCACTCATCAAAGCCGGCACCTGAAAAGTGATAGATTTTCCGCCTCCTGTAGGAAAAATCGCTAATAAAGATTTATTATCAACAGCTGCCTTAACTGCTCTTTCCTGTAAAGATTCACCACCATAAGTACGGAATGTATTAAATCCAAAAAAACGGCGTAATCCCTGATGTATATCCAACGCTTTGTTGCAATACATACAACCGGTTGTGCAGGGTTTGTTTCGTAACAAAAATATAATCCGCTCAACCTCCGGAAAATTAATTAACACCCATCGCGGTATAATGGAGCGTACGTTTTTAAAATGACATAAAGAATTTATGAGTGACAAACAATAAGCAAGTTCTATGGGGTTATTTGCAATCAAGGTGGAAAGTAATGCGTTTTCGCAAATTTCATTTTCAAATCTTCTGCGGATTATACTTTCAACCGAAACCTGATTATAAGGAACAAATGAAATATATCTGAAAAAAGCCCGGAACTCACGTTTATCTGAAAGAAGAGCATAGAAGATATTTTGCAAATCACGATCAATCTGATTAAATTCATCCAGCTCGTCATAAAACAAATCCTTAGACTTAATGGCATCATTCAACGGATTATTCAACTCATCCGTTTGTAATTTATCATCTTTTAAAAGTGCGTGATACGGTTTGGTCGGAAACAAAAGTGGAGATAGGTACAACGTATCCACAACGGCTTTAACCCCAATATCAAAAAGCGCCCTTCCAATGTATTTTATATCATGATTCAGGATATTATGTCCGCATACAAATTCTACTCCGCTCAAAAACTGAGCAAGTTCTGCAACTGAACTCCCGTGGAATGTGTTTCCGTCAACCCTTATACCGCCAATATCTAATATCTTTTGGCTCTTAGGCTCTATTTCGGTATCAACGAAGGCAATAGCGCTCATTCACATTGACTATTTAATTCTTTTATTGAAACATATTAATATACCGGTAAAGATATTCAAAATGCAAATCTACATATTTAAAGTTAACAATACAAACAACCTACACAATGATTCTACTTCGTTTAATACGGTAAGCGTTTTTTTACACTCACTACTTACCACCCTCCAACTCGTACACCCGGCCTTTTTCTGCCATAAATTCCAACATAAACAGGCCATCTTTTTCGATGGTGACAGCCGAGAGACCTTTGATTTTTAGTGGCGATGCGGAACGGATAACACATTTATTGGTGGACGTGGGTCTGACTATGCCTTGCAGCACTTTCCCGTTTTTCCATTGTATATCCAACACAAAACCACCCCGGGCAACCAGACCTTTGACTGCTCCGTTTCTCCACATATCGGGCAGTGCCGGCAGCAATTCGATATAGCCATTGTGACTTTGCAGCAGCATTTCGGCTATACCGGCTGTACCGCCAAAGTTTCCGTCGATCTGAAACGGTGGATGAGCGCAAAACAGATTGGGGTATGTGCCTCCTCCGTTGGACATGTTTAGTCCGGAGTTATCTACCGGTTTCAGCAGATTTTTGAGTAACAGGTATGCGCGATTACCATCTTTCAGTCGCGCCCAAAGATTCACTTTCCATGCCAGCGACCAGCCGGTTCCAACATCCGTTCTCACCTCTAAACTTTTGCGGGCGGCAGCTGCCAGTTCCGGGGTAGTATGCGGGTCAATCTGAGTACCGGGATATAGCATATACAAATGCGATATATGCCTGTGGTTGATTTCCGTTTCTTTAAACTCTTCGCTCCATTCCATTAGTCGCCCTTCGGCAGCTATACCGGGAGTGGCCAAATTTTGCAACGCATGGTCAATTTTACTCAATAGCGGATCTGTATCTTTCAGAACCTTAGAAGCAGCCAGCACGTTGGTAAAAAGCTCATACAGAATTTCCTGATCGTGCGAAGGCCCCATACAAATAGAACCCCATGAACCATCGGGCGCAATAAAGGTATTTTCGGGCGAAGTAGATGGTCCGGACACTAACCGACCGGTTTTGGGGTCGGTCACCAACCAATCGAGATAAAACCGGGCTGCCTCCAGCATAACGGGATACACCCTTTGCAGGTAGCTATGGTCGAGTGTAAAGGTGTAATGATCCCAAAGATGCCTGCACAGCCAACCCCCTGCGGCCACATACAGTCCCCAACTTGTTCCCTCGCCCGGCGAAGTATACCCCCAAACATTGGTGATAGGCTGCACACACCAGCCCGAAGCCTTGTATTGAACGGCAGCCGATATTTCGCCCGGCTTTACCAGCGACTCTATGAGGCGGGATAGCGGACTGAAGCACTCGCCGAGGTTGACAATGTCCGAAGGCCAGTAGTTCATCTGTACATTGATGTTTGTATGATAGTCGCAGTTCCAGGGAGCCTGAATTTTGTTGCACCAAATGCCCTGCAAATTAGCGGGCAGCGAACCTTCGCGCGATGACGAAATGAGCAGATACCGGCCAAACTGGAAATAAAGCTCCTGTAAATGACGGTCATCGGGATTTATGGCCTGATTGCGCAACCGCTGATCGGTAGGAATGGTGTCGGCCTCATCGGCCGATAAGCTAAGGCTCACTTTACTGTACAGAGCAGTATAATCGGCAATATGATGTTTGAGCAAGGCAGCATACGACTTCGATGCCGCCGCCGATAGCTGATTCAGTGTCGTTATGGCCGGGTTGTCACCCACAAAGCCGGGATATTCCTGTTTGTAGTTGGTAGAGGCCGTCAGTATCAAAGTCACCTCATCGGCACCCTGCACACTCAGTTCGGCATTGCTGTAATTTACCTTTCCACCTTTGGCTTTAGCTTTTAGCCGGGCTGCATATTGCATGCCTTCCCCTCCTTTGCCATTGGCCAGCGTTCCGGTCATAAGCAAATGATCGTTCCCGGCATGCGTCTCGTAACGTTCGGGGCGGGTAAGTCCGGCAGTAAAGCTGAGCGTCCCTTTTTTATCGGCCGTAAAACGGATAATCAATGCACGGTCGGGGTAACTGGCCAAAATCTCACGTTTGTACCTCACCCCGTTCTGAGTATAAGCCACGGTCACCAAGCCCCGGTTCAGGTCGAGCTCCCGTACATAGTTTTCGTACGGAGCCGTATGCCCAAAGTCGAGAAACAGATTGCCCAGTAACTGGTACGATCCGTACGGAACATTGGCGCCACTTCCACCTCCTGAGCCTACACCTTTACAAACCTGAGTGGCAACCGTTAGTGCATTGGCTTCTCTGTATTTTCCTTCCAACAGATAGTTCCTGATCTGGCTCAATGTTTCGGCAGCCTGAGGGTTGTTATTGTCGTCGGGGCTGCCCGACCATAAACTTTTTTCGTTGAGCTGAATCAATTCCTGATTCACATTACCATACACCATAGCACCCAAAAAACCATTGCCCACAGGCAAGGCATTCAGCCATTCGTGGTCGTTGTTCCAACTGTTTTTTATATCCGAGGTGGCAGCACTTGCAGGCTTATTGTACCATACCCGCATGGTTTTGTCAGCATATACCGCCTGAGTTGCAAAAACCGCAACCCATACAGCAAGCACAACTTTGAGTGATTTGCGTTTCATTGTATTATTGTTTTTTGAGGGATCAGAACAAGAGGTTTTGGAATATCTGTCAGAGCTATTTATTTTACCTTCTAATTAATTTTTTCAGCCCCAAATTTAAACATTATATTTTACAATTCAAACCAGAAACAGCTATCAATTAATAATCTCGTTTCACTCTTTTCCACGGAAGCGAGAAGCGGGTAGCAGGTATTAAAAGTCGTAAGTCATAGGTCTCAGGTCAAAAGTCGTAGGTCTTAAGAGCGCAACGCGAGAAACATCTGGTATATCATTTATCATTCATCACTTATCATTTTCTTTCGAGGGGCATCGCCCCGATTTCTTTGTAGCAAAAAAGCACCCCCTCACCTACCTCAAGGGTTGAAGACCCGGAATAGGGTGAGATTTTTGAACGCAAATGGAACATGCCGATTTGTCGGTAGCACGCAAAGCCGCCAAGGCGCTAAGATTTAATATTTTTTAAACACAAATGGAACATACCGATTTATCGGTAGACCCGAAGACACAAAAAAAACATCCACCAGATGTCGCAAAGCCTCCCCTTTGGGGAGGTTGGAGGGGCTTAAATGTGTCCAAAAAAAACACCCGGCATCGTAAAGCACAGAAGCAATTATGCTGCCCTTTCAGGGCGCTGGGTTCGTTTTCTTGCATTCTAACCCAAGGCGTTGCCATTGGGCTATGCTATATAGTCCTTTCAGGACATAATGGCCGTCGAATTTATTGCATGCGGGTTCATTGCCGTCGGCTTTAGCCGACGGACAAAAGAAGCACAAAAAAAACCTTACTACATTGCTGTAATAAGGACTTCTTAAAAAACGGCGGCTATCCGCCAGCTGGCGGATCGGAATGACAAGAGGTGGAACCCCAATGCTATAACCACCTGAATATTTAATGAATAATTGATAATTGATAATTATTCATTGTCAATTATTCATTATTCATTATCAATTATTCATTAAGCTTTCTCACATTCACCGCATTAAGTCCTTTGCGGCCATGTTCCAGGTCGAGCAGTACAATGTCGTTCACCAATAGTTTATCGGAAGTGTTGCTAAAGTGGAAGTAATATTTATCGGTTTTGGCTATATCTTTGATAAATCCGTAACCTTTTTCCTGATTGATATGTTCAACGCGCCCTTTGATGTTTTTCAGGGCCGATTGGCGGTCGTTGTTATCCGCGCCGGAGTTGTTATCGTTGGTCGACTGGCGGCTATCATAAGCCCCCGGAGGAGTAGCGCTAATGTTACCATAGTGGTCGGCATAAGCTATCATATCGTCCATGCTGTTGGTGCCGGACGCTTTTCTGGTTTCTTTACGTTTTTGCTTTTCAGCACGTCTTTCTACTTTTTTCTTTTCATTGTCTCGTTTACTTGATAATATTG
>JAFNAV010000083.1 GCA_017860345.1 Bacteroidota bacterium
CTTCGCCGCCAACCAACCCCCTCCCCCCATAAATCTCCATAAATCCCTGTCATCCAGAGCGTAGCGAAGGAACTAAATATTTTTATCGGACAACATTAAATTTAAGAGATAAATTGGTATAATATTTTATTGGAAATTATGTGAAACGGTTAAATACCTTTTTGTATTCCAATCACAGTGTTAGACTGATGAATAATGACGTTTGGACATTCCGACAGGTCGGAATATATCAACCGCCCCTAATGAATGGTTTTATTATTTTGTCTTAAAGAAACAAAGACCAACTTGAAGAAGTCAGTCTTTGCTAATTTATTTCAACAAGTTATTATTTAATAAAATAGTAACATCCGCTTATGTCATTAAATAATACAGTATATGTACCAGCTTTAATTGGAACATTCGGACCTCCACCGGTTCCTAAACCTACAAGGAATGTGGAATTTCCCCAGTTTGTTCCCCAGTCAGCATTTGCACGGAATTTACCTTCTGTATCTGATGGGAATGTATATGTAGCATACCACATATGATTATTTGAAGATTCACAAGGAGTCATATTCACGTCACCGCCCCAGCTATTAAATCCACCTATCATTCCAATTTTTGCATAAGATGTAGGTGATACAGATGCAGGAACCATCGAGAATGTGTTGGTGATTGAGTTTAGTGTTATGGTGTAGTAACCGTCAGTAGGGACTTTAAAGTCGCTTGAGCCACCATCATTATGCAATGGTTTGGTAATATTATTACTACTTCCACCCCA
Source organism: Bacteroidota bacterium (assembly GCA_017860345.1). Lineage (GTDB taxonomy): Bacteria > Bacteroidota > Bacteroidia > Bacteroidales > Paludibacteraceae > Paludibacter. The sequence continues at coordinate 761 of JAFNAV010000083.1, forward strand.
TTGTTCATCCCAACTTCCGATATCACGGATTAACTTAAAACCTCTTGAAGCCCAGAAATAACCGGTGTATGTAAATTCGCCGTCACCTGCTAAATTATATTTATCTCCAGAAACAACACTCATTGGATATATAGAAACGCCAAGTCCTGCTTTTGAGTTATTCCATGCTCCGTTTGCCATACCTATGATATAATAAGGCCTTGGTGTTACAGATGTATATGAAAGAATAGCTAAAACATTTATATCCACATTGGCTGTACTTGTATTTCCTTTTCCATCACTTACAGTATAGCTAAAATAATCAGAGCCTGAATATCCTGTAGTAGGAGTATAAGTTACTGTTTTGCCATCAGAAGAGATTGTTGCCGTTCCGTGTGTAGGAGCTGTTACAGCAGTAACTTTCAATACATCACCTTCAGGGTCGGTATCATTTGTCAGCACAGAGATTGTAATAGAACCATTCATCGGAAGACTTGTGATATCATTGATAGCTACCGGTGGATAGTTGTAAGATGTAACCTTGAAAGGCAGATTAGCAGTAGTGTACAATGCTCTTGTTCCGTCTTTCACAATGTAAGCCAGTACTCGTGCAAAAGTGTTGTGCTCAGCGATCGAAGGATTTAAGGCTTTCAACGTGTCGTTCAACTGTTTATACGTAGTTGACAGGGTAGAACCTGTTAATTTCGTATCAATGGTTTTATAAATAGCAAAATCTTCGGTATTTGATAAAATCACTTTATATTCCACTATTGCTGCACTATCTACTAACGTAGGAACAGAAGTGATTGTAATAAAATCAAGTGAAGTAGCTAATTTATCTTTGGTGATTACAACCGGATTTGTCTTGATAGCAGCTACAAAGTTAGCATCCTGCAGAGCAGGTTGATTATAACCGCCCGGTTCTGCTACAGTTTGGTTTGCATACTGGTCATCACAGGATGTAAATACTATACAACCAATGATTAAGGCGAAAAAATATTTAATGGTTTTTTTCATTTTCAGTCATTTTATAAAATGTGAAACATATTGAATAGTTTTAAAGAGTTCTGTCCAGCGGCGAACAGAACTCATTTTCAGTTATTTTTTGATAAATGTGTAAGTGGCATCAATATCATTAAATACAACGACATAAGTTCCAGCTTTAGCAGGTATATTAGCACCACCTGGTGTACCAACTCCAAATGGGAAAGTTGAGAATCCCCAGTTTGTATCCCATCCACCATTCGCTCTGAATTTACATTCACTGTCTGATGTAAATTTGTACGTTGTGTACCAAGTATGATTTTTTACAGATTCTGTTGCTGTCAATACTTCATCAGACGCCCATGAATTGAAAGCTCCAATTAATCCTATTTTGGTAAACGATGCAGGTGTTATTGCTGCAGGTACAATGGTTAATGTGTTATCAATCGAATTTAATGTGATTTTATAGAAACCATCTGCAGGAACTTTAATGTCATCACCAGTATTGTGGGTATATTTACCGTCTTTCATACCCCATTGTTCAGCCCAGCTGCTAATATCTCGAATAAGTTTAAATCCTCTTGAAGCCTGGAAGTAACCCGTATAAACAAATTCTCCATTGCCATTCAAATCATATTTCTTACCTGCTACTACACCAAGAGGAGTAAGTGATACGCCAAGACCAGCTGTAGAATTCGTCCATTTCCCATCACCTAGACCGATTATATAATATGGAGTTGGTGTAATTTCATTGTATGGGAATAATGGGAATTCGTAAGGCATTACCTTTAGCGAAATAACGTTTGAATAAAGAGGTTTTACAGTAAGCGTATCGTTCAAAGGGCTTGGAGTTGCATCACTTACAACAGCTTTCAGACGAAAATACAAAGTTCGTGCAACTACAGTTTTATCAAACAATTTGATAATAGCTTTATTCAATTCTTTAGTGTTAATACCAACTTTTTCGCCATTTACAGTTGTTGCTAAACTTTCAAAAGTATTTGGTGCAAAAGTTGAATTGGCGCACACCTGAGTAGTATAAGTAACAGCAGCTGTAAAGCCATAATCCGGTTGAACACAAGTAAGAGCATCCATATCCGAAGTTGCATTTGCATCAGTCAGAACATAGGTAAAATTCTTGTACTGAGTTTCATTAAGTTTAAAGGATATGCTACCATCAAGAGCTGCTTGGTTGATGACAGGATCCTTAGTATCTTCACATGCTGTAAACCCAATAATACTGAGTAAAACAACAAATAATAAATTTATTTTTTTCATGTTTTTTTACGATTTTTTATAAGGAATAATCATAGATTAGAACCCTGGGTTTTGTTCCAAATTTGGATTTAAATTCATATCATTAGCAGGTATTGGATACAAATTGTAGATTGCTCCAAATTTTGTCCCAGCTGCGGATCCACCTTTCCAATCCCAGGTGTAATCGCTTCCACCAAAACAACCAAAGCGGATTAAATCGATGCGACGACGACCTTCGAAGTAGAATTCACGGGACCATTCATCCAGTACTTTTTCTAAAGTTATTGAAGTCAAAGCCGGAGCACTTGTACTTGTTCTATCTCTTAACAGATTGATAGTCGTAAGGGCTGTAGTAGCGTCTCCTAATCGAATGGAAGCTTCAGCGTAGGTAAGATAAGCTTCAGCAACACGTAACAAAGGTACATCGGTATCTGTGTATTGTTTGTCCGAAGTCGCTTTACCATCAGCCCGTACATTCGAATATTTTGCTACAGATAATCCTTGTTTGAAAATGCCAGGATTCAGGATAGTCATAGGGTCAGTTGATTTACTATCAGCAATATCCCAACCAAAGAACATAGCTCTTTTATCACCAGCAAACGCAGTTAGTTTTGTTAAATCGGTTCCAGCTGGTATGCCGTTTGGAAAGAATTTTTTACCCAATGCAGCGCGTGCACGGTTTCCTCCCCAACCTTCGGTAGATCCCCATGCAGGCATACCGGAAGTATGTGTTGAAGCAATGAGGAATAATGAATTACCCCAGCTTTTTGTATTAACTCCATCACATGCAACCGGAAGAATAATTTCTTGTGGAGCTGTATTGGTTGAACCATCAAATGTACCGGCATTATCAGCCATGAAAAGTTGTGCATAACTTGGATTTAATTTATAACTGGAGTCCATTACTTTTTTAGCATACGTTTTTGCATCAGCCCAACGAGCTGTACCAGTATAAACTTGTGCATTTAGATACATACGAGCTAATAACAACCATTCAGCAGCCTGATCAACACGATAATATGAACCGCTGCGTGGTGTTGATAAATCAGCGTCAATAGCTTTCAATTCAGCTTCTAACCATGCAAATAAATCGGCACGTTTTATTTGTTTTGGAGGATCCAACGAAACAACTTCAGTGAAAGGAACATTTCCAAACAAATCCATTAAATAATAATAATTTAATGCACGAAGGAAACGTACTTCAGCACGCTGTTTTATTGTTTTTGCATCTGTCAAGCTGGCTGTTTGTTCCAGAAATAGATTACAAAGAGACACCCCGAAATAAAAGCGAGCATATATACCATTCACCTGATCGTGAGATGATGTCCATTTGTTGAAATTTAACTCAGGTATTCCCGGATCACCCCACGAACAAATTGCTTCATCGGTTGACATTTCATTCAAATTCCAAATTAATCGAATAAAAGAAGATGTACCTTCGTCAACACCTGCCAAGTCACCTTTTCCAGCAGGTCCTTGTTGTCCGGTAAGTGCTAAAGAGGAATAAGTTTTTGCAAAAACTGCATCTTGATCGAAAGTCTGGATAGTACTTGGATCAATAGGGGTAACATTCAAGTCGTTTACACACGATGACAGTCCGAGGCTTATAAGAATTGACAGTATCGTGAATTTTATTTTATTATGTTTTACGTTCATAATATACAATTGTTTAACAGGTTAATTAAAAATTAAGGCTTAATCCAATTATAGACATAACTGGACGTGGATAGATATTGTTATCCCTTCCATCAAAAACTTCAGGATCTAATCCTTTGTATTTTGTTATTACGAATGGATTTTGTACGGTTGCAGACAATCGACCACTTGAAATCACATGGAAAAGATTTTTAAATGTATATCCAACAGTTATATTGTCAACACGAACGAACGAAGCATTCTGTACATAATAATCGGAGAAATAGTAGTTAGTTTTACCAACAAAATTTGTTTGAAAAGCAGACATCGGTTTATTTACAAGAAAACCTGAAGTTGACCAAATACCACCTTGACCTACATTTGCTCTATTGGCATCTACATCGTTATAAACATAATTGTTAAGACTTGCTCTCAAAGAAACTCCAAAATCAAATTCTTTATAAATTAATTTAGAAGATAATCCCATGGTTACATCCGGTGCAGGATTGTGGTAATAATAACGGTCGTTATCATTAATTTTTCCATCTCCGTTTCTGTCAACAAACAGGCCCTCAATAGGTTTATGATTTGTATCATATACTTGTTCATATACATAATATGAAAATGCAGGGAAGCCTACTTGATGATATTCAATATAATTACCTGTACCAGAAGATATCCCCCTATCTGTTACTGCAACATTTGATCCCGTTCCGGTTAATTTGGTTATTTCATTTCTGTTGTAAGTTGCATTATAACTGATATCCCAACTTAAATCTTTCTGACTGATTAACTTTCCGGTAACGCTGAATTCTATACCTTTATTATTGAGTGATCCGATATTTTGTGCAACGATATTACTAAAGTTTGTTCCTGCAGCAACATTTACATTGCTTATCAAATTATCAGTTACTCTGTAATACGCATCAATTGCACCTGTAATTCGATTGTTAAGAATACCCCAATCAAAACCTGCATTATAAGTGGTTGTCGTTTCCCATCGAAGTTTTTTGTTATAAGGATTTGGTCGGTAAGTATTAATATATTTTCCGTCAATCGGATATAAAGCACCTTCCACATTTACTACATAGACAGGAATATATTGATAATCGCCACTATTAATTCTTTGTTGTCCTGTAACACCATATCCCAAACGAAGCTTAAGATCACTAATGCTGTTAACATCTTTTAGAAAAGATTCTTCTTTAATTTTCCAAGCGAATGCAACTGATGGGAATAGACCCCAACGATTTTCAGGTGCTACTGTAGAAGTCCCATCTCTACGTACTGTAGCTGTAAATAAATATCTGTCTAAAATTGAATAGTTGGCACGTCCAAAGAATGAAACCAAAAAGCTTTCAGTTTTAAATACATTAGATGATGGATGACCTGAAAGGTCTAAATCGGTATATTTATTGTTTAATTCTCTATGAAATTGTTGCCATTCGTATCCGCCCATTAAATCAAATTTTTGGCTACCAATTTCTTTTGCATAATTCATGTAATATGTCAACAATCTATTGTATTTTGTTATTTCTTCATAGCCGGTTCTCCCTAACTGACCATCACTGGCTGCTGTTTTTTGAGTATATAAATCTTGTTTACCGGTAGCCATTTCTGTACCTAATGTTAAATGAGCACGAAGTTCAGGTAAGAAATGAAATTTGTAGTCAAAATCGGCATTTCCGATAAAATCTTTTGAATGAGCTACATCTTTCTTTAGCTCCAATGTGGAAAGTGGATTTTTAACAGCTAAGGAATTATAAGTGTTCCCTGTCATCCATTGCCAGTAGCCCCCAAATGTGGATTTATATGGGTCTTTATCTGAATATACTGAATGAGTTGGATCCATTGATACTGCTGCACCAATAGCTCCACTATCTGCATAGCGATTCGTAACATACATTCCTTTTGCATTCAACGAAATCTTTAAATGGTCATCAAATAAAGATGGATTCAATCCAATGGCACCGGTATAACGTTCAAAGTTGGATGTTTTTAAAATACCATCTTGGTTGGTGTATCCAAATGAAGCTCGGTATGGCATATTTTTTAATCCTCCGGTAATATTTACGTTATGGTCATGTCCAATAGCTGTTTGATATATCTGACTTTGCCAGTTAGTATTTGTATTTGCTTCACCTAAATTATTGTAAGCATCTGAACCTTTACCATATAATTTGGTAACGTAATCGCGGTATTCATCACCCGTCATGACATCAACGTATTTACCGATAGTACTTATATTGACATTACCATCGTAAGAGATACGAGGTTTGGAACCTTTTTCACCCTTTTTGGTTGTAATTAAGATTACACCGTTTGAACCGCGCGAACCATAAATGGCTGTAGCAGAGGCGTCTTTCAAAACTGTAAATGATTCGATATCATTCGGGTTGATTGTGCTCAATGGGTTCGCAACACCTTTAATACCTTCATTGTCCATAGCTAATCCATCAATAACAATTAAGGGGTCATTACTTGCATTCAAGGATGATCCTCCACGAATACGGATAGTCGAACCTCCACCAGGAGTTCCACCACCTGATGTAACAACAACGCCGGCAATTTTACCTGTAATCATGTCTTGGGCATTGGTAGTAAGACCTTTGTTTAATTTTTCTGGTTTAATTGCAGTAACAGAACCTGTAGCATCATTTTTCTTAACGGTTGCATACCCGATGGCTACTACTTCGCCAAGAATTTTGGCATCTTCTTCAAGTGTAATGGTGAGATTTTTCTGACCAGCTACCGGGA
>JAFNAV010000007.1 GCA_017860345.1 Bacteroidota bacterium
ACTACAGTATTTATTGTTTTTGGTATATAAGTATAAGAAATGAAGATATTTTGATTTTAAATAGATATTTGAAGTTTGTCTAATTCTGTCTTCTAAGTACAATTTGACTTTTTCGTTATTCAAGCCAAAAACTATGTTGATATGTTCTGTATTAAATTTGAGTCGAACATTATACTCAACGGAGATAATAAATTGCAATTCTGTTGAAGGAGAATTAATTAATGGAATAATTTTGGATTCGAATATCCCTATATTTGATATTTGTTCAAGATCTTGATAAAATTTATCCAAGACTGTTCTTTCTTGTTCTAGCATCATAGAATTCTAATATTCTGTTATTAAATTCGGTCAACATCAATCTTCCCTTTTTTTTCACTTACCGCTAACATCCATGTATGTACACCTATATCACCTATATTTGTTTGTATGAGTTATCTAATTTCCAGTAAATCAACTATTTGTCTTTAGATGCAAGAAATACTACAAATGCACATATCCAACCTGTTAATTCAAAATTATTCTTTGTATTTTGATTATTTCTTCGATCTTTTCCGGTGGTCTTGTCTTCCTTTTCCCGCTCCCCCGCTTTCCGGGTTTAAAGTTCTTAATTTATGCTGTAAAGTTAATAAAGTTTTTTTACTGTGCAAGGTGTAGAAGTGGTTTTTTTGTTTGGATTGTGAATTCTTGCGTGGGGTGTATGTGGTTTGTTGTCAGGGTGATGCGTTGTAGGTAGGGTGGATTACGAAAACGCCTGTGGCGCCGCGTGGGTGAGGGATAGTAGCGGAAAGGACGCACGCGGAGGTGTGGCTTGAGCCGCAGGCGAGAGCCATGCCGGAGCGGGTGGACTTGGAGCGGATAGCCCGACCCGACGAAGGAGGGGCACCCCCAAAATAGTTATTAGGTTATTGAGTTATTAGGTTATTGGGTTATTAGGTTATTGAAATGAAGGGATTGAAGGAATGTGGCTGGTTATGGTTCGCTTGGTGAGGGTGTTTACATTATAAAAAAATAACTACCTTTATGCAACAAAATGCTCTGATGGGGCATCAATATAAATAAATACTTTGGCTTGGAATTATGAAAAAATTTTTGTTATTGATTGCTGTTTCGATTGTGCTTAGCTCGTGCTCTATGAGGTATTACTACAAGCAAAGCATGGATAATTCTATCGGGGGGAAAGCTGTAATTATTCCGACTTCGCCGACTAAACGTACGTATGTAATGCTTAATGATTCGCTGATTCTTACGAAGGTGTATCTGAAGTCGCTGACGCTGGAAAACCTGCCGGATGGTGAATATAAGGTTAATTTTCAGAGCTATAACCCGGCTTATACGCAAAAACTGAACGAAACGTTGCTTATCAGGATTGAAAATGGGGGGACGAGTACCTCGCTGATAGCGGTACCTCCTAAATCGAAGGCTTCGTGGATAGCTAAAGGGGTGATTACGTCGGCTGCGATTGTTTTTCTGCTTAATCCATTGTACTAACTGCTGTATATGTAAAGTTATTGAATATGAAAGTGAGTGTTAAGTTTTTGGGGGTAATAATGGTGGCAGGGCTAATGGCTGCGTGTACGGGCGAAACGTATTATCCGTCGGTGTCGGAAATTATTTGTTTTGCGAATAATACTAAGGATACGATACAGATAAGCTATCCGGATGAAACAAACCGGATGCGAACTATAAGTGTGCTGCCTGAAAACCGGTACAACTATTATATTGACCCGGGCGACGAATTGTTTGTTACGGAGGCTGAGTTCAACAGCCATGTTGCGCGCCTGCTGATATTCCGGGTGAATGCGCCCAACGATACTTCGTTTGTGGATGCGAAATACTACGACACGAAGCAGGACTGGAATCATCAGATAAACGAAGAACAAGATTTGGGCCGGTTCGTATATAGCTTGAATACGTTAGAAATAACGGATAATATGTTTGAATAAAAGAAAAACTGATTGTGAAATATACATGAAATCAGACACTTACTAAGGAACAGAAAAATATAACTGGCAAACTACATGCAAGTTTTAAAAAACCAAATATTTAAGTATGAAAACGCTGAAATCTGTGCTGACAGGGATGGTGGTGCTAACCACCGCATGTACGTCTAACTACTACCTGCCTACTAAACAAAACGTTATGACTTTCGAGAAAAAAGGCGATGCCACGGTGTCGGTATCGGCAAGCTCGTTCAGCACGCAGATGGGTATAGAGGCCGGTTATGCTTTTACCGACCATGTAGGGCTTGTAAGCAGTTTATCGCAGTTTGATATTTCGTACTATGGGCCTACAAAATTGCTAAAGGATTATATCTGGAACAACGAAATTATTCTGTACAAGCAGTTTAACTTTGGGGTGTACACCGGACTTAACCTGGGCTATGCTCATGGTGGGTTTAATACCGGCAACCCCTACTACAAACTAAGTATGAACCGATTATCGGTGCAACCGGGTGCAGGCTATTTTTTTTCGAATACGTTTTACATGGCGGGCTCGGTTCGTTTTTCTAAATTAAACTATAATCTGACGGTTTTGCAGTCTAATCAATATTCCGATTATGACAAACAAGTATTCCGGGCGCTATTCAACTTAAACAAGATAGATGATAATACTTTTGTGTTTGCCGAACCGGCATTTACTTTCGGGTTCAGAACGAGCTATTTCGACCTGCAGCTACAATACGTTATTGCTCAGAATAACACAAAAAAATATATTCCTTATCGTTCTCAGGATCTGATAGTAGCGTGGACATGGAACCTCGACAGGACTTTTTTTCATCCGGCTTCCAAAACAAAAAAACTCCGTTGGACGTTTTAACGTAAATTACTTATTAATATGTGCCTGTAAAGTAATATCAATCATAAATTTGATTACTTTTGCAAATTAATTTTTTACGGTAAAAAAAACTCCATGAGTTTAATTGACGAAATAAGACAGCCCATTTTAGCTGAAATGCAGATATTTAAAAGAATATTTGCTGATGCCTTAAAAACAGACAACCCGTTACTTTCGAGTATCAACGAGTATATACTTCAGGGTAGTGGCAAACAGTTGCGGCCTATTCTTACTATCCTGTCGGCCAGGTTATGCGGCGATACGATAACTGAGGCCACATACAACGGTGCGCTCTCGCTGGAACTGCTGCACAACGCCAGCCTGATACACGACGATGTGGTGGACGATACGCCCGAACGACGTGGACGACGGTCGATCAATGCACGCTGGACGAATAAAATTGCAGTGCTCTCGGGCGACTACATGCTTTCGAATGCTTTAGTAAGCGCCGCCAAAACAGAGAATATTGATATTCTTTATGCGGTATCGCGCATAGGGATGGAACTCTCGGACGGTGAACTGATACAGCTTACCAACACGCAAAGAGCCAGAATAACTGAGGAGGATTACTTTAAGGTAATTCGTAAAAAAACGGCTCTGCTCTTTGCCACATGTACTGAGGTGGGGGCTTTGTCGGTAAATACGGTTAAAGAGAAAATAGAAAGCCTGCAAAAATTTGGTGAGTATATGGGTATTTGTTTCCAGATAAAAGATGATATTTTTGATTATTTTCAGGATATTGAAATTGGAAAGCCTACAGGCAACGACCTCCGCGATGGCAAGGTAACGCTCCCGCTTATATACGCCCTGCAAAACTCAGTAAATGGCGAAAAGGAAAATATCATGTCGATAATTGACAGTAAGGATTTTAGTCAGGAAAATATCGACTTTGTAATGAAATATGCGCGCGATAAGGGTGGTGTGGAATATGCTCAGCAACGTATGGATGAATTTCTGCAGAAAGCCAAAGATGCTTTAAGCGGATTTGCTGACAGTGAGGCGAAGCAGGCGTTGATTAAATGTGCTGAATTTGCTGCTGCCCGCAAAAACTAACCGGCTTTATCCGCCAACATCGCTTTCTGAATATTTAAACCCATCCCCCGATGCCTCATACGCGCTTCGGAGGATGGGTTTTATGTATCAAATCAGCAAATGCAAGTTACTTCGTTTGCTGCTTAAAAATACTTCAGGTCTTTGCCTTCGATAGAAGTAAGCAGGTTGTTGGCTAAGCGGCTTGCACCGATACGGAACATCTTGTTATTCAGCCAGTCTTCGCCCAGTATTTCTTTTACCAGAGTGTAGTGTTTTACAGCATCCTCGGTAGTTACTATACCTCCGGCAGGTTTATAGGCTATCTTTTCGCCGGTTTTGTCATACCAGTCTTTAATAGCCACACACATAATATAAGTGGCTTCGGGTGTAGCAGCTACCGGAATTTTACCTGTTGATGTTTTGATAAAATCGGCTCCGGCGGCCATGGCCAACACCGAGGCTTTGTAGATATTGGCTGCATTTTGCAAAGCTCCTGTTTCCAGAATTACCTTTAAATGAGCATCGCGGCACGAGGCTTTTATTTCGGTTAGTTCCTCGTATACTTCATCAAATTTGCCTTCGAGGAATTTCCCTACCGATATTACCACATCTATTTCAGTAGCTCCTTCGAGTACGGCCATAGCAGTTTCGGCCACTTTTACCTCTATAAAGGTTTGCGAAGCCGGAAAGCCTGCTGCTACCGATGCTATGCCTATTTCCTGAGTGAGATACTGCTTTACCACCGGTACCAAAGCCGGATAAACGCAGATAGCTCCCACATTGGGCAAGTGCGGAAAAGCGGCCGGGAAGCCGTTGACTTTTTCTACCATGGTTTCAATTTCGCGGTGCGTATCAGTTCCATTCAACGATGTAAGATCTATCAGGCTAAGACATTTTTTATATACCTCGACGTGATTGTTGGATTCAAAGTTTTTGGAAACAATGGCGGCAACTTCAGCTTTTACCTGCTCGTCGGTAAGCTTAAAGTTATATTTTTTGAAAAGATCGTCGTATTTAGTCATTTCGATGATTATTGTTTTTTTATCAGGTTAGTAAAAATTAATTCGGATGGCTTATAACACGAAAAAAATGAAGTTCAAACATTTTCCCGTTTTTGTCTTATTTTTCGGTGTTTTCTGTGCCCTTAAGTTTTTCGTTATTCAGATGTCTGTCCTTGTCGCGACTTGTTTTTTTCTGCATATTATTTTCAAAAGCCACAGTAAGGTCTACTCCAGTTTGGTTAGCCAGACACATCAACACCCAAAGTACATCGGCCATTTCATCCGCCAGATTGTATTGCATGTCCGATTTTTTGAACGACTGGTCGCCGTAAGTGCGTGCTATCACCCGCGCCAGTTCACCCACCTCTTCGGTAAGTATGGCCATATTGGTAAGCTCACCAAAATACCGTACTCCGTAGGTTTTTATCCACTCATCTACCCTGCGCTGAGCATCTTCTATGGTTAGTTTATTGTCATTCATTGAGCCGTGCCAGAATAGTTTCGTTGCCGGTGGTTTTATCGCCCACCTGTACAAATATCTCAGTATCCATAGGCAGATATAAATCAACCCGCGAACCGAATTTTATAAAGCCCAGATGCTCGTTCAGATGACAGGACTTGCCGGCATGTGCGTAAGTTACAATACGCCGTGCCAAAGCTCCAGCTACCTGACGTAGCAGTATTTGCGTTTTGGCCTCCGTTTCAATCACTACCGTTGAACGCTCATTTTCATGACTTGATTTTGGAAGATATGCTCCTATGTGTCTGCCATCGTGATGCACTGTTTTTATTACCTTTCCGGCCACAGGGTACCAGTTGGCATGCACATTGAAAACCGACATAAAGATAGACACCTGTATTCTTTTATCGCCAAAGTACTCCAGCTCGTCAGTTGGCTCTACTACCACAATAGTACCATCGGCCGGTGCAATAACCAGCCCCGTATCGTCAATCTCAACTACACGGGTAGGATTCCGGAAAAAATAAGCAAAGAAGCACAACACTCCTGCCGACACCGTTGTAGTAACTGCCAGCGCCAGATGCGGAAAGCGCAAGTAAATGAATAAGTTCAGTACAAATAATACAAATAACAACGACAACAGAATGATTCTGCCTTCTTTATGAATTTTTATATATCTCATTTTTTAATTTCTGTAAACCTTAAATTCCGGGTATCGAAACAGGACATAAACCGAGCAAAAATATATAAAAACTTTAAGCAATGCAAGGAATGTGAATAAACTTTTTAAATCCATCGGAAATGATTAACTTTGCACCTTAAATTCAAATCTTCTGAAGATAAATTCCAATTATTCTTTTTTCTTTATAATTATCACATATTTATGAGCTTGTCATTACTTACCGCAATTTCTCCGGTCGATGGCCGTTACCGTACAAAGTCAGAACCTTACGCAGCTTATTTTTCTGAATATGCGCTCATTCGTTACAGAGTATTAGTGGAAGTAGAATACTTTATCGCCCTGTGCGAAATTCCTTTGAAACAACTATCATCTGTGCCTGCCGATGTGTTTCCCAAGCTCAGAGATGTGTACAAAAACTTTACCGAGGCCGATGCCCAAAAAATCAAGGATATAGAGAAAGTTACCAACCACGATGTAAAAGCGGTGGAATATTTCCTGAAAGAAAAATTTGACATCACAGGACTTGCGGCTTACAAAGAATTTATTCATTTCGGACTTACTTCGCAGGACATCAACAATACTTCTGTGCCTTTGTCGATAAAAGATGCTTTGCATCAGGTTTATCTCCCTGAAATGGATCAGCTCGTAAACACTCTTACGCACTTGGCCGACGAATGGCGCGATGTATCAATGCTGGCCAAAACGCACGGACAACCCGCCTCGCCTACCCGACTGGGCAAAGAAATAATGGTTTACGTAAGCCGCCTGAACCAGCAACTGCAATTGCTGAAAAGCATACCGGTGTCGGCTAAGTTTGGCGGTGCTACCGGTAACTACAATGCGCATCATGTGGCTTATCCGGCTATCGACTGGAAAAGCTTCGGGAATAAATTTGTGGCTGAAAAACTGGGACTTGAACGCGAACAATGGACCACACAAATATCGAACTACGACAATATGGCGGCACAGTTTGATGCCCTGAAAAGGATTAACACCGTACTGATTGACTTTTGTCGCGATGTGTGGACATACGTTTCGATGGAGTATTTCAAACAGAAAATTAAAGCGGGCGAAGTAGGCTCTTCGGCCATGCCTCACAAGGTTAATCCTATCGATTTTGAAAATGCCGAAGGCAATCTGGGTATGGCCAATGCTATATTCGAATTTCTGGCAGCCAAGCTACCGGTGTCGCGCCTGCAACGCGACCTCACCGATAGCACCGTACTCCGCAATGCGGGTGTTCCGTTTGCACATACGCTTATTGCTACCCAAAGCATACTAAAAGGGCTCAACAAGCTGCTGCTTAACGAAACTGCTCTTTACCGCGACCTGGACAACACCTGGGCCGTAGTGGCCGAGGGGATACAAACGATACTGCGCCGCGAAAACTATCCGCAGCCCTATGAAGCTCTGAAAGCGCTTACCCGTACTAACGAAAGCATTACGGCACAGTCTATCCGCGAGTTTATCGAAACCCTTAACGTAGACGATACCGTAAAAGAAGAACTCAGACGTATCACTCCGCGAAATTATACCGGTATATAATCTGACTGTCAGTGCATTTATGCCCCAAACCGGACAAAAAGCATTGGCCGGCGTTTTTAAAACTTACAAACAATCAACATGTTTAAATTCTTTGTATTACTCAAAAGATTTGTTCCGCCCTATAAAAAATATGTGGTGCTGAGTTTGGTATTCAACCTTATTTCTACCATTTTCAGCTTGTTTTCTTTTGCGGCCATTATTCCGGTGCTGCGCATTCTGTTTGGTCTGGAAAGTAGCACTGTTACTTATCATGCATGGGTATGGAGCGATGGAATGCAGGCTATAATCTCCGCGCTTAAAAACAATTTATTCTTTGCCGTTGAGCAAATGATTAAAACCATAGGCCCCAACCTCTCGCTGTTGTATCTTGGTATTTTTCTGGTTATAATGACTGCGTTTAAAGTAAGCACATCGTATCTGGCGGCCTATTTCGTAATTCCCATACGTACCGGCGTGGTACGCGACTTACGCAATACGCTTTATCACAAGATTATAAGTCTGCCTATCGGGTTCTTCAGCGAAGAGCGCAAAGGCGACATCATGTCACGCATGATGGGCGATGTGAACGAGATTGAAAATTCCATTATCAGTTCACTCGAAATGATTTTCAAAAATCCTATCATGATTCTTATTTATCTGGTAGTATTGTTTTACATGAGCTGGCAACTGTCTGTTTTCGTACTGGTGCTGCTCCCTGTAAGTGGCTGGTTGGTAGGCAAAATAGGGCGCTCACTCAAAGCCAAATCCACCAAAGGGCAAGAGCAAAACGGAGAGTTATTGTCGCAACTTGAAGAAACCCTCGGAGGATTGCGCATCGTAAAAGCCTTCAATGCCGAAGCTAAAGTGGAACATCGCTTTTCGGAACTGAACGAACGCATTCGCCGTACATTTAGCTCGGTACACCGGAGGTACAACCTGGCACATCCTATCAGCGAACTTATCGGTACGGCTGTTATTGCTGTACTGCTTTGGTTTGGTGGTACGCTTATAGTGGGCAACAACAGCTCCATAGGCCCCGAAGAGTTTATCTATTATCTCGTTATTTTCTATAGCATTATTGCTCCTGCAAAAGATTTATCGAAAGCATCATATAGTGTTCAAAAAGGATTGGCCTCGCTGGATAGGGTGGATAAAATACTGAAGAGCGAAAACACCATTGCCGAACCCGAAAAACCCGAAGTGATGAAACCGTTTGAAACCCAAATTGAGTTTCGCAATGTATATTTCAGATATCAAACCGATTGGGTGCTTCAAAACATCAACCTCATTATCCCCAAAGGCAAAACGGTAGCTCTTGTAGGACAGTCGGGCTCCGGAAAATCTACTCTCGTTGATCTTGTACCACGTTACTACGATGTAGAAACCGGACAGATTTTAATAGATCACGTAGATATACGTCAGCTTAGAACCCATGATATACGCTCTCAGCTTGGTAATGTGAATCAGGAAGCAATTCTTTTCAACGATACTTTTTACAACAACATCACGTTCGGGGTAGAAAACGCAACCAAAGAACAAGTAATAGAAGCTGCAAAAATTGCGAATGCACACGATTTTATCATGGCTACCGACGAAGGTTACCAAACCAACATTGGCGAACGGGGTGGTAAGCTTTCGGGCGGACAACGCCAGCGTATAAGCATAGCCCGGGCTATTCTTAAAAATCCACCCATACTTATTCTCGACGAAGCCACATCGGCTCTGGATACCGAATCGGAAAAACTGGTGCAGCAGGCTCTCGAAAACCTGATGAAAAACCGGACAACTCTGGTGGTGGCACACCGTTTATCAACCATCAAACGGGCCGACGAAATATGCGTGCTGCACGAAGGACGTATCGTAGAAAGAGGCAGACACGAAGAACTGATTGAGCTGAATGGATATTACAAACGACTGGTAGACATGCAATCGTTTTGAAAACAACCGATTGTAAACGTTCTGAATAAAAAATATTAAAAAAAATGCACGTTTTACGTAACATAATTGTATTTTTGAACGTTAGTTTTATACGGACACAACAACTGCTAAAGTTCAACTCCAAACGGGTTGAACTTTATTTGCCTGTGTTCTGATAAATTTACATAAAATTTTACCCGATAACTTATGAGATCACATGTTTTTTCATTTGTATTGCTGTTTCTTTTAGTTTCGCTTACCGCGCAATCAAAAGATCCTGTATTGATGACCATTAACGGGAACCCGGTAACCAAATCGGAGTTTGAGTATATCTACAATAAGAATAATTCAAATAACTCGCTGGACAAAAAAACGCTGTCCGAATATGTCGACTTATTCGTAAACTTCAAACTGAAAGTACAGGAAGCCAAAGCACAGGGACTTGACACAACCAGCGCTTTTGTAAACGAACTGAGTGGATACAGAAGCCAGCTGACAAAGCCTTACCTGACCGACCAGAACGTGGACGAACAAATTCTTAGGGAAGCTTATAACCGAATGCAAGAAGATGTGGAAGTGAGCCATATACTTATTCGGGTTGCCCAAAACGCGAGCGCTGCCGATACTCTTACCGCCTGGAAAAAGATAACATCCATAGCCAAACGTTTGGAAAAAGAAGATTTCAAAAAAGTAGCCAAAGAAACCTCTGAAGATCCGTCGGCCGAAAAGAACGGCGGATATATTGGTTGGATTTCGGCCTTTCATACCGTATATCCTTTTGAAACCACCGCTTACAACACACCGGTAGGTAACATATCAAAGCCATTCAGAACCGCCTTTGGATATCATATTCTGAAAGTGCAAAACCGCCGCAACTCTCTGGGCGAAATATTGGTTGCACATATCATGCGCTTCACTACCGAAGGTAATGACGATAAAAACAAGGATGCTAAAATTAAAATTGACTCGCTCTACAAAAGGGTGCAGGCCGGCGACGATTTCGGGAAATTAGCCTCGGAATATTCTGAAGACCGCGGTTCGGCATCACGCAATGGCGAATTACCCTGGTTTGGTACCGGCCGTATGATTCCCGAATTTGAGAATGCTGCCTTTGCGCTGCAAAACACTGGCGATGTATCAGCTCCCGTTAAATCGGGCTACGGATGGCACATTATCAAGTTGCTCGACAGAAAACCGATTGGTACTTACGAAAGTCTGAAACCAGAACTGGAAAGACGAATAAAACAGGACGAGCGTGCCGGTTTAAGCCAGAAAGTCTTTGTTGAAAAACTAAAAAAAGAATACAACTTCAGCCTGAATACCGAAAGCGTACAGGAATTTGTAAAACTACTGGGAACTAAAAACCTAAGCGACTCTGCTTTCCGCTCGCAGATATCGGTGTTGAATAAAACACTATTTACTTTTGCCGGAAAAACTTATCTGCAAAATAATTTTTCGGATTATCTCGCCAAGAATAATCTTACCGACCGGAATAGTGCTCAGGAAATTATTGATGAAAAGCTGAATGCTTTTGCTGAACGGGAATTGCTTGCCTATGAAGACAGTCAGTTGGAAAATAAATACGAAGATTTTCGCTTTCTGATGCAGGAATACCACGACGGCATACTCCTTTTTGAAGTAAGCAACAACGAAGTATGGGAAAAAGCCTCTAAAGATACCAAAGGGCTTGAAAACTATTTCAACACCCACAAAACGGATTACACCTGGGAAAAGCCACACTATAAAGGCAAAATTATTTATTGTAAAGACAAAGCAACCTACAATGCGGCTAAAACCATTATCAGAAAATTGAATACCGATTCTATCGAAAAATACCTGCCCCTGCGCCTGAACGATAGTATTCAGCATGTAAAAATCGAAAAAGGACTTTATGCTCAGGGCGACAACAAAGCCATCGACAAATATGGATTTAAAGTAAAAAATGCGGTTTACGAACCATCGGCGGAATATCCTTATATTATTGTTGTAGGTAAGAACCTGAAAAACAGCCCCGAAAACTATACCGATGTACGCGGATTAGTTACTGCCGACTATCAGGACTATCTTGAAAAAACATGGATTGCGGCTTTACGAGCCAAATATCCGGTAGTGATTGACCAAACTGTTCTTAAAACAATTAAGCAAAACTAAAAATCGGATAAAAATATTGTAAAAAAACGGCTGCTTCCACGTAGCCGTTTTTTATGAAAAAGGTTCAAAACTGAAACTTCTCATTAAAAAACCTTTATTCTGATTTAATATTCGTAATTTAGCATTGTATTAATAAAACCAATATTATCTTTGCTTTTCGTATGAAAACAAGCCGTTTACTGATACTTGTACTTAGTACTGCCGTTCTGTGGTCCTGTTCACAGAAAACGGCCGAAGAGGGTCGTGTTCCCTTGCTTGAGGTAGAAGGACGGTTCTTATATCTTGATCAGGTTCAGGATATTATACCTCCAAATGTAAATGCCAAGGACAGTACCGAAATTGCAGGCAACTTTATTCGCAAATGGATTACCGATGTATTGCTTTATGAAAATGCCAAACGCAATATTACTAACAAACAGGAAATTGACCAGCTTCTCGAAGATTATAAAAAATCGCTCATCATTCATCAGTATCAGCAAAAAATGATTGAGCAGAGGGTACCGAAAGAACCGACCGAAGAAGATGTACGGCGCTTTTACGATCAGTACAAAGACCAATTGACACTGAAAGAAAACGTAGTAAAGGGACTACTTCTGGTAACGCCCGCTAATGCGCCTCAACTGGCCAATGTGCGTAGCTGGGTACAGTCGGGCAATGCCAATGCGCTTGAAAAAATTGAAAAATACAGCATCCAGAATGCCATTAGCTACGACTACTTTGGCAACGAATGGACAACTTTTTCTGAAATACTGCGCAAACTTCCTTTGCAGGTGCAAGATGCGTCGGCGTTTGTTGCCGGACATCGTTTTTACGAAAGTTCTGACAGTTTGCGGCACTATTTTTTGCGTATCGAGGCTTACAAAACTTACGGGCAAACCGAACCTTACGAAATGGCCCGGCCCAAAATTGTAAACCTCATTCTCAACAAGCTAAAAGCGGAGTTTATTACCAATTTTGAAGACGAATTGTACAACGACGCCATAGAAAACGAGACGGTTAATTTTTTTGAACAAAAGAAAAAATAAAATACAGATATAATAACATTTTTTTCGTTATGAAGAAACATATCTTTTTCCTTTTTACGCTTATAAGCCTTGTATCAACCTCGCTTTCAGCCCAAAAAAACATTATTGACGAAGTAATCTGGATTGTGGGTGACGAAGCCATCCTACGGTCGGAGGTTGAAGAACAACGCCTCAGAGCGCAATATGACGGTACGCCCATACAAGGCGACCCTTATTGCGTAATTCCTGAGCAAATTGCTATCAACAAGCTTTTCCTGCATCAGGCTGTACTGGATAGTATTCAGGTAAACGAAAGCTCAGTTACCAGTCAGGTTGAAAACCGGTTAAGTTTTTTCATTTCGCAGATAGGCTCTAAGGAAAAAATGGAAGAATACTTCGGTAAAAATACCGTTCAGCTTCGCGAAGATTTGCGTACCTTGTTTCGTGAGCAGATGATTATTCACCAAATGCAACAAAAATTCGTGGGCGATATCAACTCGACTCCATCCGATGTACGCCGGTTTTTTACCGCGCTACCAGTGGATAGTATACCCACCGTACCCGCTCAGGTGGAGTTGCAGATAATCAGTTTTGAGCCACCCGTTCCGATTGAAGAAACAAACCGTATCAAAGAACGCCTGCGCCAGTTCACCGAAAGGGTCAACACCGGCGAAACCGAATTTTCGGTACTTGCCAGACTTTATTCGGAAGATACCGAAAGTGCAAAACGCGGTGGCGAACTTGGCTTTATGGGCCGCGGACAGCTTGTGCCGGAATTTGCAACCGTAGCTTTTAACCTTACCGATCCTAAAAAGGTATCGCGCATTGTTCAGTCTGAGTTTGGATACCATATCATACAGCTTATTGAAAAACGCGGCGACAGGCTCAACTGCCGTCATATATTGCTGAAACCTCATGTGTCGCAAATAGATAAACGCAAAGCCGAGCTAAAACTCGACTCTATTGCTAATCAGATTCGCTCCGGTAAAATATCTTTTGAACAGGGCGTAATCTACTTCTCGCAGGATAAAAGCTCAGCTATGAATGCCGGATTGATGCTCAACGAAAAAACGGGTACATCGAAATTTGAATATCAGGATCTGCCTCAGGAAGTGGCCAAAGTGGTTTATAATATGAATGTGGGCGAAATATCGAAACCCTTCAGCATGATAAACCCTTCTACCAACAAAGAAGTGGTGGCTGTGGTAAAGCTGAAATCTAAAACAGAAAACCACAAGGCTAATATGAGCGATGATTTCCAGATGCTCAGATCTTATTATGAAAACAAAAAGAAGGAAGAATTTATTAAAGACTGGATTGTAAAAAAACAGAAAGAAACTTATATCAGTATTGACCCGGCATGGCAAAACTGTAACTTCCAGTACCCGGGATGGATTAAAAAATAATCCCGCAGCGAAAAATATTTCGAAAACCATTTCATGAATCAGATTATAAAAAATATCTTTTTATTCAGGCACATCGCATTGTTCGGTGTGCTCTGTTTATTTATCGGGATACTCCATGCGCAGCAAATAAAACCACGCCAGTTGCGAAACGAGGTGCTGCAAAGCCAAAATCCGGTACAGAAAAGCCCGGCTAAAAAAAATGGCAAAAAAGTACGAACATTAAAACCTATGCCGGCACCCAAACCGCTGGCGCCTATTGTAAATCCGCTCAGCAACCGGAAAGCAACTATCGTACTGCTCGAAAACACCGAGGAGCTTATTTACAACGAACAGCTAAACCCCGACATACAAGTACTTAAAGGAAACGTAAGGTTCAGGCATGACAATGCCTTACTTTATTGCGATAGCGCTTATTTTTACAAAAACGCAAACTCGCTCGATGCTTTCAGCAATGTGAAAATTGTGCAGGGAGATACGCTCTTTGTGTTTGGCGACTATTTATATTACGATGGCAACCAGAAACTGGCTCGCCTGCGTCATAACGTGCGCATGGAAAACCGCAAAACAACCCTCACTACCGACAGTATGAACTACGACCGGAATACAAATCTGGCCTATTACTTTACAGGTGGAAAAATTGCCGACAGCGAGAATACGCTTACTTCAATTTGGGGGCAATACTCCACTACCACCAACGACGCCCTGTTCAAAAACAAAGTAAAATTGGTGAATAAAAACTTCACCATGGACTCGGACACCCTGAAGTACAACACCACAACAAAAATTGCCAACATAGTAGGACCTACGCACGTTAATTACAAAGATGAAACGGACATTTATTCCAACCTGGGCTGGTACAATACCGCCAACGAACAAATGATGCTGCTCAACCGGTCCAACGTTATCCATAAAGACGGAAAAACACTGACGGGAGATACCATTTTTTACGATAAAGCGAAAAATTTTGGCGAAGCATTTATCAACGTTATACTCAATGATACGGTACAAAAATCGACCTTACACGGAGATTATGTATACTACAACGAGGATACCGATACAGGACTGGCAACCGACTCGGCCATGCTGATAGACTGGTCGACGAAAGATACCCTGTGGATGCACGCCGACACCCTGCGTACATTCAAAGACTCCATATACAATGCGGCCAAAGGGCTAAACAACGTCCGCTTTTACCGTTACGACTTACAGGGAATAGCCGACTCGCTACTTTACAGTGCGCGCGACTCGGTAATTAACATGCATGGTGAACCCGTACTCTGGGCTGAAGAAAACCAGCTTTCGGGCGAATTTATTCAGGCATTCACCAAAAATCAAAAAGTGGAAAAAGTGCATATTCAGCGCGAAGCCATGGCTGCTCAAAAAGTAGATTCGCTGTATTTTAATCAGCTATCGGGCAAAGAAATTATTGCTTACATCGATAGCGGACAGCTAAAACGAGTGAATGTGAACGGAAATGCTGAAACCATCTACTTTCCCATCGACGACAAAGACTCCACCATTATTGGTATTAATAAAACAGAAAGCAGTTTTGTGGTTATGCATCTCAAAAATAAGAAGGTTGAACGCATAGTGATGACTGCCTCCAGCACGGGAATTATGTACCCCTTACCACAGCTGACAGGTGGCGATCTTTATCTGAAAAACTTCTTTTGGCTTCACAACCAACGACCAACTAAAAGCTCGGATGTGTTAATTACTTATACAAAAGCTCCCCGCGAAAAAATTGGAACCAGTAGTTTAATGGGAAAAGGAGGCGGTAGCAGTGGAAGCGCTCCCGGTAATAAACCGGCCGGCAAAATCAATGAAAGCGGAAGCACGTACAGCTCCGGTTCTTCGCGCTCATCATCTACCAATACACTGAACACCGGCAGACAAAAAACATTGCAAAGATAAATCATCGGGAGAATTGATTTCTTGTTTATATTACAAGGTCAATTCTCTTTTTTTGTTTTTATAAAGTAAAAACAATATATTTGCTACTGAAAGAATTCCCTTTATAAACATTGTGACCTTTGTTAATAGCATGATCAATATCCAGACTAAAATACACGACAAGTTTACGCTCGAATTTAAAATAAGCTATAAAACAGGAAAACAAAAAACGATATACGACTTTGGGCTGAAAACCTGGGTGTTTGTTCCTAATAGCCTGGATATAAGTCCCAGAACTTATAGTCGCGACGATTTTTATAAAGATATACACACCAATATCAGACTTATAACTCCTGTATATTTACTTCGCGATATTAGTAGCGGCGAGAAAAGTCCACTGGCAAAACTCACCCGAGCCATGAATGACATGGCCTCTGAACCTGCTGATAATCATGTATATGAATATGAATATCAGATTAAAATGTTTGCTGCTATTTACAAAAGCTCTATTCGCGACCAATTGGCTTATATCCGACATGCGGGAGCCACTACCGACAGGCTTGCCATGCTGAAAAAGTGTATTGGCGAAGCCGAAGATATTCTGAAAAGATACCGGGATCTGAGCCACATTATCAAAACGCATACCGTCAGTAAAGAGCATTACAATTACTTTCTTTTTGGCGATGAGTTTATGCTTAATCTTACCGAAAAAGAGCTCTTCTCGTTTCTCGAAAAAATAAACATTCCTGAATTTTCGGACATTGAAAATGAGGCAAGTAAGCTCCTATGCGATTTTTTAGAAAAAGAAAAATGCCATAAAACAGCTCAGAATTATCAAACGGTAGATCCTGAAAATCCGGCCTCAAATTCGGAGCTTATTTTTCGGTTTGGCGCTCTCAAAAAGTATATCGAAAGTGATTTGTTTCTGAACGCAAATCAAAAGCGCGACGGAGTAATAGCCGAACAGGTTTACCTGAGTATGGCTGCCGGGCTGTCGATGGTATTTGCCACTGCTGTAGCTTTCTCGTTTCAGCAAACCTACGGCAACCTGACCATGCCGTTTTTCGTAGCTCTTGTGGTAAGTTATATGCTCAAAGACAGGATAAAAGAGCTGATGCGGTACTATTTTTCGCACAAAAGAACCGGAAAATACTTCGACCACAAAAGCACTTTCAGCATTAAGGATAATGAAATTGGCTGGAGCAAAGAGAGCTTTGATTTTATCCCGGAGATAAAAGTACCGGTAGAGGTACTCTCTGCACGCAATCGACTACCGCTTATTCAGGCAGATAACCGTCATTCAAAAGAAAAAATTATCCTGTTCAAGAAACTACTTCGCATCGACCGTAAATTATTGGAATACAGCTCCGATTACAATCTCGACGGTGTGGTGGAAATTGTACGCTTCAATGTATCATCGTTTATGAAAAAAATGGATAACCCCGAAGTGCCGCTTTACACCCTCGGCGAAAACCGGGACGTAAAGCGCATTATGGGCTCAAAAATTTATTACCTGAACATTGTATTCCAGTATACGCCTGCTAAAGAAGAGCATCTGGTGCGTTACCGTATAGCGTTCAATCGCGAAGGGATAAAAAGCATCAAACAGATGAACTAATGCAACTCTTCGAGCAGTTGTAAAGCCTCTTCGGCAGTTTCTACAGGTATTTTACAAACTTTATTCTCACAGATGTATATCAGGGTTTTCCCTGATACAATTCTATCGGTAAGCAAAGGCAGGTTTTCGGTAACACCGCCTGCATACAAACAGTCGGGTTGATATCTGCTTTGCAGCGCTGGCAGTATTTCACGGGCTTTTGTCCCGGTTATCACTATTTCTTTAGCTGCAAATACCAACCTCCCCAGCAATTGCGCCCAATTGGCGTAATACTGACCGGACTCAACCGTTTCGGCAAGTACCGCCGTGAGCATGCTCCGGGCAATGGTTTCAAAATCTTCTCTTACATAAAATCCGGCTAAGCGGTAAAACACATGTGCCAATACCGATGCCGATGCCGGTATTACATTATCAGAATAATCTGTTTTTCGGGCTATCAATCCTTCGGATGTATCCGGAGTGTAGTAAAATACATCCATCGTTTCGCCTGAAAAATGTGTTTGTACGTAGTTGGTCAGCCTGAGGGCTTTATCCAGCCAGTCTTTATTAAACGTAATTTCGTAAAGATCAATAAAGGCCGAAGCTGTAAGCGCATAATCATCCAAAAAAGCGCTTACCGATGCATGCCCGTCTTTGTAAACGCGCAACAGTGAGGCTTTGTCACTACTCATAAGTTGATTGCTGATAAACAACGCCGTTCGTAAAGCTCCATCGCGGTATTTTTCCTTACCGGTGGCTCTGAATATATGCACGTAGGCCGTTACCATCAAAGCATTCCACGAACAAAGAATCTTATCATCGGTGGTTGGGCGCACTTTTTTAGTCCTGTATTCAAGCAACTTACGGTTGGCATCAGTCAGTATATTATCAAGCCCCGTAAGCGATATATTATACTTTCCGGCAAAAATAGCTTTATCAGCAGTGATATGCAGTATATTCTTTCCGTGTTCCCAGTTGCCCTGCTCGGTAACGTTATAAAAATCGGATACCAAAGCGGCATCGGTGCCACACACGCTATCTACTTCAGCCTTTGTCCATACATAAAACTTACCCTCTTCATGCTCACTATCGGCATCGATAGAAGCATAAAAACCGCCACTTACGTCCAGCAATTCTCTCTCGGCAAATGCCACGGTTGCTTCGGCTGTTTCAATATAAAAAGAGTTTCCGGTTAGCTGAAAAGCTTTGGAATACAGGCTTATAAGCTGGGCATTATCATACAACATTTTTTCAAAATGCGGCACAAGCCATCGTTCGTCGGTAGAATAGCGGGCAAAACCGCCGCCTATCTGATCATTCAGTCCACCACGGGCCATAGCATCGAGCGATGTAGTGACGGCGCGTAAAGCCTCGCTATCGGACGTAAAGTAATGGTATTGCAGAAAAAACTCCAGCCCGGACGGCATCATAAACTTAGGAGCGTTACGGTAACCACCCAAACTAAAGTCGATGTTACGAACATGCAGATTGTATGCCCGCTGGTAATGTTCAGGCGTAAACTCACTTACCGGGGCAGCAGGGCTGAATGGCAAGGCAGCAATACCCCGCGTAATTGACTCGGCCGCACGAAGTACGCGTGGCAAATCGCCGGTATACACATCATGTAACTGGGTAAGAACATCCAGCCATTGGTAAGGAGGAAAATACGTAGCTGCATAAAACGGTTGTCCGTTGGGTAATGCCACAGCATTGAGAGGCCAGCCGCCACGACCACTTACTATATGTGCTGCATCCATGTAAATCTGGTCAATATCCGGTCGCTCTTCGCGATCTACCTTAACGCACACAAAGTGCTCGTTCATATAGCTGGCTATCTCCTGATCGGAGAAAGACTCCTGTGCCATGACATGACACCAATGGCATGCCGCATAACCTATGCTCACAATAATGGGTTTGTTCTCCTGTCTGGCTCTTTGCAGTGCATCGTCACCCCATTCGTACCAATCTACGGGGTTGTCGGCATGTTGCCTGAGATAAGGACTACTGGCCCGGGCTAATCTGTTTTGATGTTTCATGCCCGTACAACAAAAAAACAAGGGTATTGGTTGCTTATTTATACCATTTCTTTTTAAATACAAAAGCTAAATTAACCAAAGCAATCATCACCGGTACTTCTACCAATGGTCCTATTACGGCTGCAAAAGCTTCGCCGGAGTTAATGCCAAATACAGCGATGGCTACAGCAATGGCCAGTTCAAAATTATTACTGGCAGCCGTAAACGACAGCGTAACAGACTGTTGGTAATTAGCTCCTGCTTTTTTACTCATCCAGAACGAACCGATAAACATCACAATAAAATAGATAAGAAGCGGAATGGCAATCAGCAATACGTCTAAAGGAATGCTTACAATATAAGCCCCTTTCAGCGAAAACATAACTACAATTGTGAAAAGCAAAGCAATAAGTGTGAGTGGACTTATCTTAGGAATAAATTTGGTGTGATACCATGTTTTGCTTTTTATCCTGATAAGAATAAAGCGCGTCAGAAAACCGGCAACAAACGGAATGCCCAGGTAGATAAACACACTCTCGGCAATTTGCCCGATGGTGATAGCTGCTACGGCATCGCTGGTAGGAATACCAAACCAGGCCGGCGCAACGGCTATAAAAAAATATGCGTACACCGAAAAGAAAAGTACCTGAAAAATGCTGTTAAACGCCACTAAGCCGGCAGCATATTGCGTATCTCCTTTGGCTAAATCATTCCACACAATGACCATGGCTATACATCGCGCCAGTCCAATCATAATTATTCCATACACGTAAGGCAAATTGGCATTGTTTTCACCGGGAAAGAGTTTAAACAATGCAACCGCCAACGCAAACATCAGCACCGGACCAATTATCCAGTTTTGCAGGAGCGAGAGGCCAAGCACTTTGGCGTTCTTAAATACCTGACTCAGTTCTTCGTATTTTACTTTTGCCAGTGGCGGATACATCATCACAATTAAACCAACAGCAATAGGGATATTGGTAGTACCTACCGACAAGCTACTCCAGAAATCAGCTATCCGGGGAAACAACCAACCTGACACTACGCCAACAAACATGGACAGGAAAATCCATAGCGTAAGAAATCGATCCAAAAGTTTTAGTTTTGTTTTCATCAATAATAATTATTATACAATGGTTTAAAGTTTGCTAACATAAAGTTCGGCGTATAACTATTCCGCTGAATGGCTGCACTACAGCAATGCTTTGGTCATACATACGGCTGTGGACGGGCATACGGATGCAAATTCGCTTGACAAAGCGATTGTAGCGGGAACAGTAGCACGCTCCGTGTTTTTCCATCCCTGTAGCGTGAAAAAACCGGCAGCCGTGGTAGTGAGCAGATACAGCCTGCTCAGACCGTTATTTACAGCCCAGTTTTCGGCTTCGCTCACTAATTTTTGTCCAATACCTCTGCCTCTGAAACCTGAGTCGACTGCCAGTGAGCGCAACAAGCCCCCATCAGCATAAATCTCAACTGCCACACAACCAATTACCTGCTCGTCGGCAAGCGCCACAAAAAACATGCGTTGCCCCGAGGCCAGATCGCTGACGGGCAGCTGACAAGTCCTGAGCAAATGCAGTATTGCACTTACATCATCTTCGCGTGCGGGCAGATAACTGACATGAATCCCCGAATGTAAATGATCCGGCACTATCGGAACATAGGCGTCGGTTTCGTCTATACCTGTAGCGTTTCCTCCACACGAATACTGAACTTTGATAAGGCTCTCCTTAGCCACATCAAGATATTTTTGGTGAAGAGATTTTTTTTCTTCCGAGGTCATAATTGTGGTTTGATTTGTTCTGTATAAAACTGGTAGAAGCCCTGTTTAATCTCGTCGCGAACACGTATAAATTCACTCCAAATATACTCATCGGTTCCTGTAACATGACTTGGATCGTCGTAACCCATGTGCAAGCGTTTTTTTACTTTGCCAAAAAATGCAGGACATTCTTCGTTAGCGCCTCCGCATACAGTAATAACGTAATCCCATTCATCTTTCAGGTATTTTTCAACCGAATCGGAAGTATGATTACTAATATCGACACCGGCCTCTTTCATAACAGCCACTGCCTTTGGGTTTAGCTGGCCGGATGCTTGTGTGCCTGCCGAATATACCCCGATACGGCTATCGAACGATTGTAACCAACCGTGAGCCATTTGGCTACGACAGGAGTTTCCTGTGCATAAAATAAGTACTTTCATTTCTATTGTTTTTTTTAAATTTTTCTTGTGATTACACGCATAAAAGCAAGGTTGCGAGAACCCGCTCAGAGTAAAAAATTAAAAACATAGCCCAACGCTATAATAAATAACGTTATTGTTCCGAAAAATATTCCGATTAATTTCCATGTCATTACTTTTTTAAGCAATGTAGCTTCGGGTAGCGACAGGCCAACTACAGCCATCATAAACGCAATGGCCGTGCCCAGCGGAACTCCTTTGGCCACAAAAACCTGAATAACAGGCACTATACCTGCAGCATTGGCATACATTGGTACAGCCATTATTACTGCCAGCGGTACGGCATACCACTTATCGGCCGATAGCCACGCCGCAAAAAAATTCTCGGGTACATAGCCGTGCATTACCGCCCCAATGGCTATACCTATCAACACGTATATCAATACTTTGCGAACAATATTCCAACTGTCGGCCAAGATATAGGGCAGGCGCTCGATGAAAGGCGTTTCCTCTTTTTCCCAAAATACTGATTCCTGACCGGCCTGCTCCTGAATTTCCCTGACCCACGGGCTCAGGTATCTCTCGAGCCTGAAGCAACCCAATATGTAGCCGCCAACTGTACCCAGCAATACGCCGCTTATGGCGTATACCAAAGTGGCTTTTAAGCCAAACATACCCAAAAACATAGCTACCGCCACCTCGTTAACTAAAGGCGATGTGATAAGAAATGCAAAAGTAACTCCCAATGGAATTCCACCTTTTACAAAACCGATAAAAAGAGGAATAGACGAACAGGAACAAAAAGGAGTTATCGCCCCAAAAAGCGACGCCGAGAGATATTGAAGGCCGTAAAGCTTATGACTGGTCAGAAAATTGCTTAAACGTTCAACCGGAAAATAAGCATTCACCACACCCATCAACGAACTTATCAGAAACAACAGAATCAGAATTTTTATGGTATCGTAAAAAAAGAAATTGACTGATGCACCCAAACGTGAGTCGGGATTTAAGCCCAATAAATCATAGGTAAATATATCTGTAAGCTGTTGTAAAAAATAATACAACACCAACAGTACCGGCAAAACTGTAAATATTGTGAGTAACAACCTGATTTTTTTATTTTTTTCCATTACAAAAATTTTATCTATGTTCGTAATTTGACGAACAATTAAACTTTTAAAAAACCACATTCTACTAACAAAGCTAAATGTGGCTGTTTTATTTTTTATTCACCCTTTAGGGGGTTATGGGGCATATTTATGATACAAAAAATATTACGATATAGTAAACTCCCACCCCAATAAATACAACTGACACCACCCGGCGAAACCAAAGTTCAAATGTTTTAATTTGATTGTAAAGTTTCCCTACATTACCCACAGCATAGGCCAGTAGCCAGGCAAAAATAACAACAGGCAATCCGGTGGCTATTGCAAACAGCACCGGCAAATAAAGTCCGCTGGCACTGGCAACGGTTATGGGTATGAGCATTACAAAATACAGCACCCCGCTATACGGACAGAAAGCCAGAGCGAAAACCATTCCGAGCAATAAGGTGCTCCAGTAGCTACCTTTGCTTTTCTCCCCTATTTTATCCGTCAATACCGTCAGAGCCGGAAAATTCAGTTTAATGACATCAAGCATAAACAGCCCTATCAAAATCATCAGAGGACCTAACAGTTTTTCGCCCCAACCCTGAAACACCATGGATACATTCATTTTGCTGGCACCAAGAAAAATGATAACTGCCAAAGCCGTATAGCTAATGGCTCTACCCAGCGTATACACCAATCCGCTGATGAAAACACGTTTACTGTTTTTCAAATCGCGACTAATAAATCCGATAGCCGATATATTAGTTGCCAAAGGACACGGACTAATAGCAGTCATCAAGCCCAAAACGATAGCCGTAATAAATGAATATTGCGTATTATCAAGAATATTTTGTAGTATTTCCATCATTATTTGATTAGCCAATATCCCAATAGCTAACACCTCACCATTATCACACTAACACATTAATTCAAGGAATTATTGGCACATTAGCACATTAAAATATTAGCACATTGGCACATTGGCACATTAAATTATTGGCATATTAAATTATTGGCACATTAAAGAACAGCATCTACAGCCTGTTTAATGGCTTGTTTCAGCTTTTCGGGGTTGGAACGCGCATACATAAACCCTTCTTCAGTCAGATCGATGCGCTTATTGCCACTCATCACTAATAATGATTGCCCATCGGCCTTACATCTTTTAGCCGGGATTTTACTCTCTTTTTTGTCAAGGTTGACGCTAAAAAATTTCACCTTTCCATTCTGAACCTCTTTAGCATACAACTGTTTAAGTGCTTTAATCGATTCGGTTTCCACTGCTTCGCAGGTTGCACAACGTCTGGTATAATGAAAATAATAAACCTCAACATTGCCACCTGCATAAAGTGCGGTACCTAACAGCAATATAGTTAATGTGAATAATACCTTTTTCATAATTATTTGTTTTTAAGCATGTTTATCAATTCTGTTTGCGAAGGCACACGCCCTTTAACCACTACCTTCCCGTCCACTACCAAAGCCGGGGTAGTCATTGTAACTTGCATAATCCGGGTAATATCCTCCACTTTGGTTATCGTAGCATCGATATTACCTGCCAACACCGCTTCGCGCGTGGCATTTTCCAGCGCTTTGCATTTGGCACATCCTGTTCCTAATACTTGTATATCCATACGAATTCTTATATAAAAAGTTTTTTATTTACAACATACTTTCGTTTCACTCATCGTATCAAAAAATTCGGCAAAGTAAGTCTTTGCTTTCTCCCAGTTTGCGCGGTTGATGCAGTATTTTACTTTCGGTGTTTCTATCTCTCCCTGAATAAGACCCGCCTCTTTCAACTCCTTCAGATGTTGAGATACGGTGGCCTTGGCTATCGGCAGTTCATTATTTATATCACCAAAGTAGCAGCTATCCATCGAAGCCAGAAAACAGAGTATCTCTAACCGGGTTGGGTGTCCCATGGCCTTGGCAAAGCGTGCCAGCTGTTCTGCATCGATATTTGTATGCTTGTTTTCGCAGCAATTCATAAGTTTAATTATTTAATGTTTGTTGTTCGCAAAATTACGAACAATATTTTTTTCAACCAAATATTCTATCAAAAAAAATTAATCTCTGAATAAAATATTTTTATACAAACGTATAATTCGCTTATTTTAAGCAATATACACCTAATTATATAAAAACAATCATCAAAAACAAATAAAAAAAATAATTTTTGATGTTATGTTTGTATTCATTAAAGCGTCATATAAATAAATGAGTCAGGAACTATTCAAGGCAGAGATATTGCCAATACGCCATAAGCTGTTGCTCCATGCACAAAAAATTTTGCAGGACGAACAGGAATCGGAAGATGCCGTGCAGGAGGTACTTCTAAAACTATGGCGTTTGCGCGAGAATCTCTCGGGATACGACAATGTGGCGGCATTTGCTACAGCGGTAACAAAGAACCACTGCTTAGACAGACTCAAAGTAATGAGACGAACCGAACCGCTGGATAATAGCTATTACGCCAGAGCCGGAACCGACAATCCGTACCTGCAAACGGAACGTAAAAACACCGAACTGGTTATACAAAGCATCATCGAAAGCCTTCCTCCACTACAGCAAGCCATTATTCGAATGAAAGATATGGAAGAATATGAAGTAGAGGAAATAGCGGAAATAACGGGCACAAAGCCCGACGCCGTCAGAGTAAATCTGTCGAGAGCACGAAAAAAGGTAAGAGAAGAATTTTTAAAATTGACAACAGTATGAAACTGAAACCAAAATATACGATAACAACTGACGAAGCCGACAAGCTGATAGAAAACTATTACGAAGGGCTAACCACTGCCGAGGAAGAAAAGCGCCTGCATGCATTTCTGTCGCAACCGGGACTGCCCCAACGTTACGCTGCCGAGCAAGCTATTTTCGGCTACTTCAATGCTGGCAAGAGTAAGACCAAAGCATTCAGACTGAGGCCGTACCTAAGCTGGGCCGGTAGCGCTGCTGCCATTCTTGTTATCGCTGTTGGCATACAGTTTTTTGGCAATATAAATACTTCTTATGCCTACGTTGACGGGGTGAAGATAACCAACATCAATCAGGTAAAAGCTCAGGCAATAGCTTCGCTCAACCATGTGTCGGCCGACAATGATGAGGTGAAACAATCCCTTGAAGCAGTGACCGGAAACGAAATAATTAAAGAACAACTCGATGTTTTTTCGGGTTTGGGAGAATAAAAAAAACAAACAACATGAAACCGGCATGAATACTGATTTTTCTACAAAAAAAGAACAAAATATGACATACGGGTTACATGTGACTTTTAAAAAAAACAATTATTTACATATGAAATTACCTAAAAAGTTTTTATTCATACTGCTTGCAGCCTTATGGGGCGTAGCGCCGGGAATGATGTCCCAAAGCGACCTCCAGATAAGTAAAGTGTTTGAGCAGTACGGCGAACGAAAAGGAGCTGTAATGGTAGAACTTACCAACGAAGCACTGGATGGTTATGATTTCACGCTTTTCAAAAGCATTACCATTACTAACAATCCTCAGGCTGCGGCCTTTATTCGTAAATGCCTTGAAAAGGACCAGGTGGGAGCCAAAAAAGTAAAACAGGTGGTTGCCAATGGCGTACCTACATCCGTTTACCTCCAACTTCCACGCAAAGGAAAAGTATTCAGGCTTGTTTTGTTCAACGAAGCATTCAGACCTGAACATAAGCTTATTTTAATCTATATCGAGTCCGAAAACGATTCGGATGATATTCTAAAACTGATTTTAAAGAAAAAATAACCATTCATCTTTCATAAAAAATAAAAAAAATGAAAAAGTATATTGCATTTGTTATCGGCGTAATAATCGCCATTTTTACTACTCGGGCTGCCGAAATTACTCCTAAAGATACTACAATACGCTTCAACCGAAAGGTGGTTCAGCTCGAAGATAGTGTGGGACAAATTAAAGTTAAGGTTTACGACGAAAACTCTGAACCATTCAATAAAATTTACGAAGGAATATTTACCGACGACAAAAGCTACGAAAAATGGACTGTGGCTCAGGACCTTGGTATACAACTCCCTTTTCTGAACAAAATTCAGAACAACAAAAAAAACAAAAACTATTCAATGGAACCTCACTGGGCCGGTATAGGCTGGGGATTTGCCAACATATCGGATGCCGAATACAATCTGAACAATATTGATGGTGTAACCCTTAAATCGGAAAAATCCAACGAATTTTATTTCAATTTTATTGAAAAAATCCTGCCCATATTTCGCAACAATATTGGTCTGACAAGCGGCTTTGGGATGAGTTGGCACAACTATTTTCTGGACAGGAACAAGCACCTGTTGGAAGTAGATGATTTGACAGGAGTATACAATGCACCTACCGATGTGGTTTACGAATACAGCCGCCTGCGCGTGTTTCAGCTCAATGTACCCCTACTGCTCGAATGGCAGCCTACCTTTGGCCGCAACCGTAAATTCTTTATCAGTGCAGGAGTAGTAGCCGGAGTTAATACATCGGCAACATATAAGGTGAAGTACAAAAACCCCGATACCGGCAAAACGGTAACTTCGGTAGAAAGTCGCGGACTGAATATCGCACCTTTATCGCTCGATTATATGGCTCAGATTGGGTACGGCAGCTGGAGCGTTTATGCTAAATACTCACCATTCAGCATGTTCCAGTCCGAAAAAGGACCAGATGTAAGAGCCGTATCGATGGGCGCCACCCTCAATTTCTGATCAAAGCTACATCTATTATACAAACACAACCACAAATGTTGCGCTAAGCCGAAATCAGCCCTGCGCAACGCTAACACACACCTCCATAAGCAATACTGGAGGTGTGTGTTTATTTTAATGATTCTGAATGATTAATTAAACAAAAAAAGCCCTCCAATTATTCGTATTAATTAAAAAAAACCTTATATTTGTTGATTAATTAGCAATAATACCCGAACACGTAAAACTGAATAAACTATGAAACGAACCCTGTGGACAAACATCAGTTACAAAGATGAATATCCGGGGTGAGTTCCATACGCAAAAAGTATAAAAAATAATAATAACGTATGAAATTCATTGTATCAAGCACCGAACTGTTGAGCCATTTGCAGGCTATAAGCCGCGTGATCAACAGCAAAAACTCTCTGCCGATTCTGGATAACTTTCTGCTCGACCTGAATGGTAACACCCTTACCATGACGGCCTCGGACATTGAAACTACGCTGATAACCTCTATGGAAGTTGACAGCGCTGATGGTAACGGTAAAGTGGCCGTGGCATCGCGTCTGCTGCTCGATACTTTGCGCGAATTTTCGGACCAGCCGCTTACTTTCACCATCAACAACAGTAATCTGGCCATGGTGATAACTTCGGCCAACGGATCATACAACTTTATCGGACAAAACGGTGATGAATATCCCCGTTTACCTCTGCTTCAGGAAGATGCGCGCTTGCTTTCGCTCCCTGTATCGCAACTTTCGGCCGGCATTTCCAAAACGCTTTTTTGTACTGCCGACGATGAGCTGCGCCCTGTTATGAATGGTGTTTATTTTGATATATTGCAGGATGGTCTTATTCTGGTGGCTACCGATGCTCATAAACTGGTTCGCTACAAAACATCTTACACAACAGCTACACTGGGCGAAGACGAAGAAAAAGTAAGCTTTATATTACCCAAAAAGCCGGCTACCATGCTTAAAAACATCCTCCCCAAAGAAAGCGGCGAGGTGGAAATTAAGTTTGATGCCAAAAATGCTTATTTTAAACTATCGAACTATACGATGATATGCCGTCAGGTTGAAGGGCGTTTCCCTAACTACAATGGCGTAATCCCAAAATCGAACGCATACAAAATTATCATCGACCGCGTGTCGCTGCTCAACGCACTGAAACGCGTTTCGGTGTTTTCGAACCAGGCCAGCAATCTGGTAAAACTGGACTTCAACGGCAACCTGATTCACATCTCGGCTCAGGATATCGATTTTTCTATTTCGGCCGAAGAAACTATCAATTGCCAGTTCGAGGGCGAAGCTATTAAAATTGGCTTCAAATCATCTTTCCTTATCGAAATTCTGGGCAATATCAATTCGTCGGATGTGATTCTGGAACTGACCGACCCTTCGCGCGCAGGCATTATTCTTCCGTTTGAAAACGAAGAAAATGAGGATATTCTGATGCTACTGATGCCCATGTTGCTGAATGATTAAATAAAATCAAATAACAACTAATTGTTTATTTCAGAAAAAACACAAAGGTCTGAAGCCCTTGGTCTTTAGACCTTGATTTTTTATATACACAGCAACAACAAGCAATAAATCAAGCAAATAGCTATAAATCGTATTTTTCACCGTAAACGCATTCATGAAACTCCAGTTAAAAAACCCTATCGTTTTTTTCGACCTCGAAACTACAGGAACAAACATAGTTACCGACCGCATTGTAGAAATTTCGTACCATAAGGTATCGCCTAATGGCAGAGAAGAAACCAAAACCATTCGTATCAATCCTGAGATGCCTATTCCGAAATCATCGTCGGATATACACGGGATTACCGATGCCGACGTGGCCGGATGTCCTACCTTCAAAGCTGTAGCCAAGGAAATTGCCCGCGATATTGAAGGTTGCGATTTGGCCGGATACAATTCCAACCGCTTTGACATACCGCTGTTGGCCGAAGAATTGCTGAGAGCTGAAACGGATATCGACCTGATGAAACGGAAATTTGTTGATGTACAGGTTATTTTTCATAAAATGGAAGCCCGCACCCTGAGTGCCGCCTATAAGTTTTACTGCGAAAAAGATTTGGTAGGTGCTCACGGAGCCGAAGCCGATACGCTGGCCACGTACGAAGTATTGATGGCGCAATTAGACAGATACCCGGAGCTGAAAAACGACATCGATTTTTTGTCGAAATTTACCACACAGAATAACAATGTGGATTTTGCCGGCCGCATGATTTACAATGATAAAGGTGAGGAAATTATTAATTTTGGAAAATACAAAGGCCAAAAAGTAACCGACGTGTTGAAAAATGATATTGGGTACTATGGCTGGATAATGAACAGCGATTTTTCGCTACATACCAAAAAGGTACTGACAAACATCAAGTTGCGCGACTTTAACAAGTAAAGTCACACACGCATTTATATTATACCAAAAGAGGGTGCGCGGAACCAACAACCGGTTTCTGCAACACCCTCTTTCGTTTTTTCTGTATCTGAAGTGTTTATCCTCTTGAGCGTTCGAGGAGCAAAAGCATCATCAGCCCAAGTACAATGCGTTCTTCTTCTCCGGTCTCAAATTCGGCCAGTTTATCTATGGTGAATCGCCTTCCAAAAAAAGAAGCTTCCTTTTTAAGTCGAACCACCTGGGTGCCGTCGGGGCGCGTCAGTATATAAGCCGGATTGAAAAAATACCCGGTTAACATCCCTATTACGGGCAGCTCGCCCAGCATAGAGTCAAATACCTTAGTCCAGGGATTTTCCTCCCTGATAATGAGGTCGGTATTGTGATGCTCGTCAAGAATTTCGTAATGAGCTTTCCAAAGCGAAGCCCAGCCTTTACGCACAATTTTTCCCACCTCGTAACCCTGACGGTTGGTAAATGTGTAGGTGGCAGTAAAATCGAGCCAGCGATCGGCCTTAATGGTATACTGAAGCTCGGAGCGGCTTTCGTTGTTAAAAACCTGAACTTCTTCAACCAGTTTGAGCATTTTTTGGCGTACATAGGCAATGGTGTTGCCCTGAGCATCCTGAGCTTCAAAGTCGTTACTCAGCGTGGTAATTCTGAACTTAAGTTGCAATGGGAAATTGAGTGCATTCATCTGATTTTTTTAGTTTTCAAGGGTTAATATAGATAGGTTGTTTGTTTACAGGTTTATTTTACGCGTAAGCGTTGCCCCAGTTGCAATTTTTTGTTGGTTTTTATACCATTGAGCCGGCAGAGTGCTTTTACACTTGTACCGTTACGGGCAGCTATTTCGCTGAGCGTATCGCCCTTACGTACTTTGTAGTATTTATTAGCCTGCTGCACCCGCACCTCGCGCTGATAATAAAACGATTTTCGCTTGGCAATTGTATAAACATCGTTATGAACCTTTCCTGTATGAAAGTTTATAATACTGGCCGGATTAATGGCATTGCCAAGATAACGGGTTTCAAAATGCAGATGAGGCCCGGTAGACCGTCCGGTATTTCCGCCTAAGGCAATAATCTGCCCCGACTTAACTACCTGATTCAAAACCACAAGCACCAGCGACAAGTGTGCATACACTGTTTCAAGCCCGTTGTCGTGCCTTATTACCACATAATGACCGTAGCCACGCGCCTCATAGTCGATAATACGTACCTTTCCCGAAAAAGCAGCGCGAACGGTATCGCCCACACTCAGGCGCAAATCCGTACCGTAGTGGTATCTGTAGCGTCGTGGCCCAAAGTCGGAAGTAACCATGCCCGGCACTGGTATACAAAAATTCCTGCAATCAACTTTAACAGTATCAGGCAGGCTGTCAATAGGAACTTTATATGGATTTATTTTATCACTTGTCCAGATATTGTTGTAAATATCGTCGGCAGGATGGTTTTCCATCAAGTCGTCCGATTTATCGTTCAACATCTGATGATAAATATTAACGGTGTCCTTTTTAGGAATGAGGTTGTAACCTGAATGCTGAGCTTTTAAACCCAAAACAGAAATAGAAAACAAGAATATCAAAAAAAACTTTTGGGAAAAAAACTGCATTTTACATCTTTTTTATCTGTATGAATAATATGTTTCACTTTGGTTCAACAAATCCTGGATAGTGTTCTGTAATAGGTTATTGTTATAAAAAACCATACAGACAGGATTCACATCTGCCTGTACGGTTCTGTTTTATTTATATTTCATCGCTTGCATAAAGAAAGTCGAGATTCGATTGCTTGTAATCAAAGATTTCATCTTCTTTAAAGAATCTTGCCAACTCGTCCTGTGCTGTTTTTATGGTATCGGAAGTATGAATAATATTCTCCTGAATACTCATACTGAAGTCGCCCCGGATAGTTCCCTGTTGCGCTTCGCGGCCATTGGTTGCTCCGGCCATTTTGTGTACTAAATGTACAGCATTCATCCCTTTAAAGCAACATACGACTACCGGAGTGGCTGTCATAGCGGTTTTAATACGTCCGAAAAAAGGTTTTTCAACTAAGTGTGCATAGTGCGCCATCAGAATCTCTTCGTTAAGCTGAATCATTTTCATGCCACACAACTGTAACCCTTTTTGTTCAAAACGTTTGATTACCTCTCCGATTAATCCCCTTTGAATAGCTCCGGGTTTAATAATAACTAGTGTTTTTTCCATGTGTAAAATAGTATATAATTAGATTTGTAAGGTCAAACTTTGTCCAAAAATAAGAAAATAGTAGAAATTGTCAAAGAGGATTCTGATATTTTAACTGATTACTCCCCAATTTATTGCATTTGTATTCATTTTTTTTAATTGTAGAGACAATATATTATGTTCCTGCTTTGAGAGTGTGGGGTCATCTTCCAGTATTTCCATGGCAGTACGGCGGGCTATTTCAAGCATTTTTCCGTCCTGAGCCAGATTGGCTATTTTTAGCTCAAAGGGCAATCCGCTTTGCTGCGTTCCCTCCAGGTCGCCCGGCCCACGGAGCTGCAGGTCGGCCTCAGATATTTCAAACCCATCGTTGGTACGTACCATGATATCCATGCGCTTACGAGTGTCGGAGGCCAGCTTAAATCCGGTAAGCAGTATACAAAACGACTGCTCGGCGCCACGCCCTACCCTGCCCCGGAGCTGGTGAAGCTGAGCCAGCCCGAAACGCTCTGCATTTTCAATAATCATCACCGATGCGTTGGGAACATTAACGCCCACCTCTATCACCGTAGTGGCAACCATAATCTGTGTTTCGCCGGATACAAACTTCTGCATCTGATAATCTTTTTCGGCAGCTTTAAGTTTGCCGTGTACTTTGCTCACCTTGTACTGCGGAAAAGTTTCGCAGATATAATTATAGCCATTTTCCAAATCCTGCAAATCCATTTTTTCGGATTCCTGAATAAGCGGATAAACGATGTAAACCTGACGACCCACATTGACTTGCTTTGCAATAAATTTATTCAGTTCCTGACGCTTATTCTGGTAATAATGATAGGTTTGGATGGGTTTACGCCCGGGCGGCAACTCGTCGATTACCGACACACTCAAATCGCCATAAAGTGTCATAGCCAGCGTGCGTGGTATGGGAGTGGCTGTCATTACCAGTATATGCGGCGGCTGTATGTTCTTTTTCCAAAGCCGGGAGCGTTGCTCTACTCCAAAGCGATGCTGCTCGTCAATAACTACCATCCCTAAATTAGCAAACTGCACCGTATCTTCTATCAATGCGTGTGTGCCTATCAGTATTTTGAGCTCGCCATTGCGCAGCCGTTCATGAAGTTCTTCCCTGGCTTTTGAGCGGGTAGACCCGGTAAGCAGAGCCACTTCTACACCCAGATTGCCCAACATGCCGCGGATGGTTTCAAAATGCTGATTGGCCAGAATTTCAGTGGGAGCCATCAGGGCTGTTTGAAAGCCATTGTCAACAGCCATCAGCATCGACATCAGCGCCACAAGCGTTTTTCCGCTACCCACATCGCCTTGCAACAGACGGTTCATTTGCTTGCCGCTACCTACATCGGTACGAATTTCGCGCAACACCCTTTTTTGAGCGCCAGTTAGTTCAAACGGCAAATAATCTTTATAAAATGTATTGAAATAATGACCAATTTGCCCAAAAATGAATCCGCGAAAATTTTGCTCGCGCCATTTGGTCTGACGCAAAATGCTGAGCTGAATATAGAAAAGCTCCTCAAACTTTAACCTCTGGCGAGCCTTGTTCAGCGCATGAGCATTTTTGGGAAAATGTACATTGATAAGCGACTCGGTTAAGTTCATCAGCGCATATCGTTTCAGCAGAATGGCCGGCAAAGTTTCGGGTACGCCGTTTTTAAGCGTCTGTAGCAGTGGAAAAATAATTTTCTGAATAGCCTTGGAATTCAAAAAACCACTCTTCATTTTCTCGGTAGTATTGTAAAACGGTTGCAGGCCTAACTGGCCGCTGGCAGCCTGTTGCGTAAGAGGATCTATTTCAGGGTGCAGAATATTGTGCCGCCCGTTGTACGATGTCGGCTTACCAAACACAACATAGTCAACTCCTGTTTTATATTTTTCGAGCACATATTTGATGCCCTGAAACCACACCAAATCTATCGTTTCGCGCCCATCGGTAAATATGGCCGACAAGCGCTGATTACGCCCCTCGCCTATTTTATCGAACTTCAGGATTTGGCCTTTTACCTGAATATAAGGCATATTCTCGGTTATCTCATGCAGGTAATAAAACCGGCTACGATCTACATATTTATACGGATAATGGCGCAGCAAATCTTCCACCGAACTGATACCCAGCTCCGAGGCAAACAGCGCAGCCTTTTTGGGGCCTACACCGGGAAGATATTTTATGTCCTGCATAGAAAAATCCATTTTTTCAGAATAACCGATTATATGTTATGAACTAAAAAAAATCGCTTATTATTAATTTATAACGGCCTGCACATCAGCCAGCCACATACCTGCCCCCGGGAATTTTTCGGATCAGATATATAATCCCGAACGAAAGTGTAGTTACCCCAACTGTAAGTACAGGTATAGAAACTACCGGATGAGCAAACGACCAGTAGATGCCATAATGAAACAAAACTCCGATTACCATAATGTGTACCAGATAGATACCGTAACTGTAAGCGCTGAGGGTATTAACTATCTTTTGCACATGGCTATTGGTTATTACCGTATCTTTCAACAACAAAAATAACGAAACCGATTGAAGAATCGTATTCAGTGTAAGATTGCCATACAAACTTAAGTTCATTTTCGGACCACTTAGCAGGCGTGTACCCACAGCAGCCACCAAAACAGTACAAGCGAAAACAGCCACCGAAACAGGCCTGATTTTATATCGTTGTGTATCTATCGTAGTAAGAAAATAGCCAAGCAGTAAATAGCCGGAATAAGTCAGGTAACACAAAAGCTTACTGCCGTAATCGCCAGTCCACCGATATGTATTGAACGGAATTTTTTGTACAAAAAACAACGCTACCACCCACAACGCTATCGCAACCAGAAGGTATCGTTTATTTACGCGGCGCAAGTATTTTCCCACAAATGGCAAAAAAAGATATATAAACAATATCATGTAAACATACCAGAAATGTTTGGAAATTCCTTCGTTCAGAAATAAATCGACAGCCCAACCCATAATACCTGTAAAGTCGGATGGGCGAACGGCTGGTTTAAGCATCAACCACCTGAAAACCCAATAAGCAAGCATCCAGAAAACAAATGGTACCAAAACCCGCAACAGGCGCCGCTTATAATAATCTTTCAGTACATACTCCCTGCCCAGCATGGTTGCGCCGCTCAGCATCAGAAATACGGGCACCGAAAACCGCACCAGCGACTCCACCACATTGCCTACCCACCAATAAGGCATATTCTTAATCCAGGTCATATTGAGCAGTGCCGAGGTCAGGTGAATAACCACTACGCCTACCGCAGCCATAGCCCGCAAGGTATCCAGATACTGTATCTTGTCGCCTCCGTTGCTCATCTGTTTAGTACCGGTAGCAGCATTTCTGCTATTTGTAAATCTATAGCTGTAGTTATTTTGATATTTTCGCTATTACCTTCCACCAGCGTTACTTGCTTTCCATAAGCTTCTACCACCGAAGCATCGTCGGTAAAAAAGGGCGAAAAATCCTGTTTATATGCTTTTGTAAGTAATTCGCCGTCAAACACCTGTGGCGTTTGCACGGTTTTAATTCTGGTTCTATCCAGTGCCTTACTCCCGTTTTCATCCACCTGCCTTATGCTTTCTACCACATCCATTACCGGAATGGCTGCATCGTAAGCATCGGCAGCACCAAAACACCGTTCTATGGTACGGGAGCTTACCAGTGGCCTCACACCATCGTGTACAGCTACCAGAGCCGGCAATTGCACTACGGAAAGACCCTGCTTTACCGACTGAAACCGGTTATCGCCTCCGGCTACAACGGTATGCCCAATGGTAAAGGCATGTTTTTTGCACAACTCTTCCCAGTAGGATATTTGAGCCGATGGCAGCACTACAACAAGAGGCATACTGTTGTTAAAACGATGAAACGCTTCGATAGTGTGCATTAATATAGGCCTGCCTCCCAGTAAAAGGAACTGCTTGGGTATGTTGGCGTTCATTCGTTCACCTCTGCCTCCGGCAACAATAATTACAGCTTCGGGTTTTGCCATGCTTAAAAAAAATTATATTTATGAACAAAGATAAACATTTCGGAACAAAATAGCCAAACAATCCTTTCATAACATTTCGCACAGCATTGATTATTAAGAACGTACAATAAAAATATGTTTGCTACAGGCTACTTTATTCCAAGTAATTCAACGAAATACACAATTAAACCATCAACATTTTATAACTTTGCACACAAAATATAAACAAATCATGAAACGATATTCTTTAGTCACTTTTTTGATTATAAGCACTCTCCTTATTTTTGCTCAGGATGGTGCCAAAAAGAAGAACATCTTCGAAGCTATGCAAACCACCGATTCTACCTCGGGAGCATTTGTAAAAATTCATCAGGACGAACGAATTGAAAAGGTGGTGTCAGGGACGAAAAGCGGATTGAAAACGGGGGGTACTGCCAATGGTTATCGCGTACAGGTTTTCTCAAGCAATGTACAGCGCGTTGCAAAAACCGAGGCTTTCAGAATTGAGCGTGAATTGCGCAGCGCTTTTCCCGATCAGGAGATTTATGTCAACTACACTTCGCCTTTCTGGAAAGTACGGATAGGTGATTTCAAAACTTTGCAGGAAGCTCAGGCTTTCAGAGAAGAACTTATCAACGAATTTCCTTCGCTAAAAAAAGAAACTTATACCGTTAAGGATAAGATTAACATATAAAAAAGACACTCAACATACATATCAGGGATGGATTTCAATATCAACCAACCAGTGCCATTTAATCAGGATAAAACAGATAAAATAGCTTATCACTATCACGAAATAATTAAGCTTTTGGGCGAAGATACTTCGCGCGAAGGACTGCTCAAAACACCCGAAAGAGTTTCTAAAGCCATGCAGTTTTTGATGAATGGCTACGAACAAAGCCCCGAGGAGATTATTCAGTCGGCCATGTTTACCGAAAATTATCGTCAGATGGTTATCGTAAAAGACATTGACTTCTATTCTATGTGCGAGCATCATATGTTGCCCTTTTTCGGGAAAGCGCATATTGCCTACATTCCCAACCATAAAATTACCGGATTGAGCAAAATTGCCCGAATTGTAGATGTTTTTGCCCGCAGACTACAAGTACAGGAACGCATGACTACCCAAATCAAGGAATGTATCCAGAACACGCTCAACCCGCTTGGAGTTATGGTAATTCTGGAAGCGCAACACTTGTGTATGCAAATGCGTGGTGTGCAAAAACAGCACTCTATCACCACTACATCGGACTTTACAGGCGTTTTTCAGCAAGCTAAAACGCGTGAGGAATTTATGAATCTTATCAACAAAAAATAACGGGGAGTCTGCGATTAATTTATCACCATTATTTTGGTGACTATGCTTTCGGTACCATCTTCGTTGACACAAAGTGCCAGATAAATTCCGGTGCTTACTTTTCTGCCACGTGAGTTTTTCACGTCCCATACAGCCACGCCACCGTTCGATTTGGTCTCAAAAATAAGGTTGCCATTCAGGTCGGTAATTTTCACCTGTGTGTTTTTTACCAAACCGGTAATTGTAACTACTCCTGTGTAGTTTTCGCGTACGGGGTTAGGGTACGCATGCACATCATCAAACGACTCTCCACTGGTTGTGGCATCAGCCTGATACGATATCAATCCTTTAGAAGTACCGAAAAACACTTCTCCTGTTTTGGGATTGATGCTGATAGACATGATGCTGTTGGACAACAACGGGCTGTTATCGGCCGTGAAATGTTTAATGGTTGTTTGTCCATCGGCCGACATCAGATAAACGCCCGAACCATCTGTCCCTATCCATTTCCGGTTTGCGCCATCTATGGCTATACTTTTTATCGCTTCGCTTTGCAGAAGATAATCGGCCTGATTGGTGCCATCGTTTCGGGCTATTTTTACCCGGGTGCAGGTATATCCGCTATCAAACACTTTGGATGTATTGTAAAAAAGCAATGGCCCCTGATCCGTTCCTACCCAGATTACCCCGTCAGCATCCTGCGTAATGCAGTAAAAATACGATGGCGAAATAGCCGAACCTCCATCAGCATCGGCAAAGGATGTAAAGAAAATTGATTTATCATCGCTCTGATCTTTGATAGTGCCATTGTCGGAAAACACTAATAATCCGCCGGGAGCCCGTGTTGAAAGCACCCACTTCTGGTTTGGGTCAT
This sequence comes from Bacteroidota bacterium, assembly GCA_017860345.1. Lineage (GTDB taxonomy): Bacteria > Bacteroidota > Bacteroidia > Bacteroidales > Paludibacteraceae > Paludibacter. The sequence goes on from JAFNAV010000007.1 coordinate 38,245, forward strand.
TATCCGAAATCAGTATTTTTGAAATGGTGTATAAATTGGCATTCGGGTAGGCCAGTTGCACCCACTCGCCGGTATTGAGCAACACCTTGATTGATTTCTGCATCTCGGTATTTGTAAAAAAAAGATTGCCAGCCTTGTCGAATACGGCGCCATCTACACGCATATACCTGTAAGGATTGGATTGAAGAATTGTTTCCACGGCACTATTCTGATAAGTGTGCCATTTTACAAGAGACTCATTTCTGAACTCATACAAACCAGTACCATACGATGTGATAAAATAGTGTTTACTGTCGGCCGGGTCAAAAGCAATATTCATAAAGTCGTAGGGCTTATATCCGGTTACAGCCTCTATTTCATCTGACTTGATATTAGTCCATGCATTGTTTTCGTACATCATTATATGTCCCGGTCTGGCATAATCGGCTGCCCAACGGCCTCCCTGCAACACATAAAGCTTTTGGTTGGAAAAAGCCATAAACCAGGGCATATTCGTCAATGGCCCCGTAGGCATATAAGAGCGTATATCCTGATCAGCGCCGGTACATGAAATTACGCCTTTGGCTTTGCCCGCAAACCATAAACGATTGTTTGCACCATCGTATATGGCATCAGCCACCTCGCCAATATTGGCAAGAGTGGTTTTGTTCAGGTTCTCATCCACCAGATAGGTGGTTGTAGCGTTACTGTATACAAACATTTTTTCGCCGGAAGTAAAAACTTCGCTAATGCTTGTGTCTGTCAAAACCTGAGACCAGACTCCATCGCTCAGCATAAACAAACTACCTCCACGTTGCAAAAAAAGCTTATTGTTGTAAACCAGCGCCTTACGGAACACCCCCGACCCGGGAAGATTCGTCAGCGATGTCCAGCTGGCATAATTTACCAACGACGAAGAATTTATGTCGGCGCGATAAACAGCATCGGCCGTCACAGCATAGATCATACCGGCATGCACCACCGTATTTAACACCGTCACTTCGGTACTGTTATTGCCAATATAATAAGTTTCGGATATTTCTTTTTTCTTTAAATTAAATACCAAAATACCAAAATTGCAGGCCAGATAAGCATTGTTGTTGTAAATACAAATATCATTAACCGCCTTATTTACGGTAAGTTGCTTATTCATATAATCCGGGATATTTACGACACCTGCTTCGGTAAGCAAGTCGATATTGCCATTGCTGTAAACAAGAAGTAACTGCTTATTTACCTGATCCATCTCTATGGCCGATACATCATTATCGCTCAATCCGGATATTTTCGTGTATTCGTCAAGAGACTCGTCGGCACGGGATACCGTGAAAATTGCACCCTCGCTCAGGGCAAACACCTTATTGTCGGACAGCGCTATCTGATTCACCTGACTATAAGCCAGATGAGTACGCCACTTACCCATGGCCAACTGCGCATGTAGTGATACCGAAAAACACAAAACTACAAGAATAATAAAACAACTCCGCTTCATTGACTAATGATTTTTTACTAATTGTCTGAGTTTTATCTAAAATAACTCCGGCAAACACATTTTATTTTACCTGACGACCGAAAATCAATTTATTGAGCTGATAAATATGCCACCAGCTTTTGTACCGCCAGGGCACGGTGACTGATTTTATTCTTAATATCGGCACCCAGTTCGGCAAAAGTCTGATTAAAACCATCGGGCACAAAAACCGGATCGTAACCAAAACCCGTATCGCCAGATGGCTCTGTGGTAATAACGCCGTCGATACGGCCTTCGAAATAGCGAACTTCACCCTGCTCAATCAACGCAATAACCGTACGAAAACAAGCCTTCCGGTTGGTTGCGTTACCAAGATTGGCCAAAAGTTTTTTCATATTGTTCTGTGCGTTATGATCTTCGCCGGCATAGCGGGCCGAATACACTCCGGGCGCTCCACCCAAAACCTCAACTTCTAAGCCGGTATCATCGGCAAAGCAGTCGAGTCCAAACCGCTCATACACATAACTGGCTTTAATCAGGGCATTTCCTTCAAGCGTTTCGGCCGTTTCTGGTATATCATCAAAGCATCCTATGCCGGCCAGACTTTCAATTTCGGCATCGGGAAGCATGGCCGTTACCTCCGATAGTTTGTGTGCATTGTTGGTAGCAAACACTAATTTTTTTATTCTTTGCATCTTACTTTTTTATTCAATCTGTAAAGCACAAAGATAATGATTTTCGGAAGAAGGGAGAAAAGGAAGGAAAGGATAAGCAAACAGAAGAATCCAAATTACGAATTTGTAATCTTTTCCAAATGACAACAAAGGAGATTGCCGGTTTGCTCATCCCGCAAATGAAGCCCGTTGCCCTGACAGTATTTATATGATTTACACGAAGCACATTTTCCTGTTCGTGTCCAGCTCCGATTGCGCATTATCTGATACCGTTCATTCCATACGGTCATAAAATCGTCCTGATAAATATTGCCCTGAATATAATCGCCCCGTAGACTTGGGCAGGCGCTGATAGAGCCATCCACAAGAACTGATCCTATGTGAATTCCGGCCTGACAGAAAAATGGTTTATCGCGTACTTCCATTTCATAATTGCCCAGAAAGCCTTCGCAGCCGAACGACGTTTTGATTTTTCCATCGGCACGTGTTTCTTTTATAAAATCCAAAAGGCGGACAAATTGAAGGTGAGATAATATCAATTCGGGATGCGACGCTGCACGTCCTTTTGGGAAAATCATAAAAAGCCGCCAGTGTTTTATCCCCCTGTCAATTAGCAAAGCGCGAATTGCTTCCAAATCATCAATATTCCGTTGATTGACACAGGTAACCACATCGTAAACCAAACCCGGAGTAGTAGCCACCAAAGTGGCAGCATCGATGGCCTTTGTCCATGAACCCTGTATACCGCGCATCCAGTCATGTGTTTCAGCATTCAGCCCGTCTATACTTACGGTTACCGAGCGAAGTCCTGCGGCAAGCAATTGATTCAGTTTAGTTCGGGTAAGTGCATAACCATTGGTTACCATTCCCCAAGGGAAACCTCGTTTATAAATTTCCATTCCGCATGCTGCCAAATCCTTGCGTAGCAAAGGCTCACCTCCTGTAAGTACAATCATGGTTTTATGAGGATTCACATACGGTTTAATATCATCGAGCACTTTCATGAAATCTTCGCCGGGCATATCAGGTACAAGCGCATCCGAGGTACAGTCACTCCCGCAATGAATGCATTTCAGGTTGCAACGCAGAGTACACTCCCAAAACAGGTAAGTGAGTTCGTGCAACTTAGCCTGATTTTTTTTATGCTGATTATAAAGTGATAGTACTAAGCTCTTTTTCAGACTCATTTAGGTTTCATTTTTATATCCACTATTTTCACTGCCTTACCTTCGTACCAATCACCCTGACTTTTATTTACCCAATCTGTCGAAGTAATGGTCACACTTTTCTCTTGAGCTTCAAACTCTCCTCCATTATTTACTCCGTCAATATCCTCTATTTTAAGCGTAAATTCAGTATATGCAAAGTCATTGAATTCTATTTTGTATGTACCGTCAGCACCAGTGTAAACAGTGTCAATCGCACCATAAAGCGGATTTTCTTTGCTTCGGGAAATAACGCGAATATTTTTCAATGGGCTACCCAGAACACTGTCGGTTATCGTTCCGTTAAACTGATAGTCGGCGTTTGGAGTACCATATTCAGCCGGTTCGTTGACATCGCACGAACCTAATCCCATGAATGCTAAAATAAAAATAAGTAGCTTATCCAGTAGTTTGAGTCCTTTTCTTATAATCATTGTATCTTGTTTTGAGTATCAATCTGAGCTGTTGGCGTGCCATACATAGGCTGTACCCCATACTCCGGAACAGGCTGGGAAGGCTCCGGGTCGTCGCAGGCCGTAAAAAACGAGAAAAGAGCGATAACAATTAATTTATCGTAAAACCGAATTAGAAAGTGATTTTTTCGTTTATTTTTCATAAAATGAAAATACATTTAATCTAATAGATGCAAAAAAACTTATTTTCGTTGCTAATATGCTCCCTTAATTAACGGAAATCTTTTTTTTCGACTATTTTTGTAACTGTAAAGATTTACACCAAAACATAATGCGTAAAACAACCATATATTTATTATTAATGTTGTCGGCCTGCATGCAGGCTCAAACCGACAAGTTGTATCCACTTATTACAGCTGCCGACCAAATAGGACTATCCTCCATACAATTGCGCGATCCCTACCTTTCGCCACTCTATTACAATGGCGCAGGACTCAAATATGTGCATACCCAGCAACGATTTTTCAACCCGGAAAACAACACCCTGTCCATGGAGTCGAAGGCCTCGGCGTTGGTAGGATATACCGTAAACGAACCGTACTCAGCTGCCATTATGTATGTTGGAGGCGATTATCGCTGGGGGGCATTTTATCATTTCAGGCTACAACCCCGCTTGCAGTTGCTGGCCGGAGGAAATATCAATGCCGGCTTTGGATACAAATATAATTCGCGCAATGTAAACAATCCGGTAAACGTAGATGTGGCCGTCAACCTGAATTTGGCCGGAAAGCTCAGGTACGACGCTCAAATATTTAAACGCACTGTACGCCTTACTTACGCTTTCGACAGTCCGCTGGCCGGATGTATGTATGTGCCTTTGGTGGATGCTTCGTACTACGAAATGTTTGGACTGGGCAATATGACCGACGCTGTACATTTTAGTTCGCTGCATAACAAGCAGGGACTTAATTCTGAATTTACAATGGATGTTCCCTTTAACCGCTCGGTTTTGCGCGTAGGGCTTCATGTTAATAATCTGAAGTATCAGGCCAACGATATTATTTTTAAATTTCAGGAAGTTGGCTTTACTCTGGGTTGGAAGTATAATTTTTATGTTTTCTCGGGACGTAAAAATCAGGCGCCGAAAAATTTTATCAGCACCGAAGAATGATTTTTTTAAAACGAATACAAGCTTCATGAAAAAAATTTTGCTCAGCATAGTATCCGCCTGTACATTGTTCTGGTTCAGCTCCTGCATAGATGAACCCGAAATTTATGCCAACGACAATCAGGGCAATTTTGAAGCTCTGTGGGATATTATTGACACCAGATACTGTTATCTCAGTTACAAAAACATCAACTGGGACTCTATACATACTGCTTATGCTCAAAAGTTTAATAAAAATACTTCTGAGCAGGATATGTTTAATATACTGGGCGAAATGCTGGCCGAACTCAAAGACGGACACGTAAACCTATACTCCGACTTCGACCGTAGCCGATACTGGAAATGGTTTACCGACTACCCCGACAACTTCAACCCCGACCTGATATATACCGACCGTTACCTGAGCGACGATTATCAAATTGCCGGCGGTATGCGTTATGCCAAAATTGCCAACGGTAAAGTAGGGTACATTTATTACGGCGATTTCTCAAGCTATTTTACCGATGCAAACATCAGCTATATACTCAATTCATTCAGAGATTGCAACGGACTCATAATCGATGTGCGTGGTAATGGCGGAGGGTATCTGAGTCTGGCAGGACAATTGGCTTCTTACTTTTTCAGCAAAGAAACTCTGACCGGATACATGCAACACAAAAACGGCAATGGACACGACGATTTCTCGAAACCGGTAGAACTGAAGACTTCTGCTCACAAAACCATACAGTGGCAACGCCCTGTGATTATCCTATCCAACAGGCATGCTTACAGCGCCACCAATTCATTTATAAGCAGAATGAAACTGGCTCCCTACGCCCTGATTGTAGGCGACAAATCCGGAGGAGGTGGAGGTATGCCCCTATCGAGCGAACTACCCAATGGCTGGATGGTACGCTTTTCGTCGAGCCCTATGTTCGATGCCGGCATGAACCACATCGAATGGGGTATCGACCCCGATGTAAAGGTAGATATGAGCAGCGAAGATCAGACCAACGGATACGATACCATCATTGAAAAAGCAGTGCAAATTCTTACACGATGAAAAAACTTAAAATTACCGAGATGAACCGGCTCAGTCCGGAACAGTTTAAAGAAAAAGATAAAACCCCATTGGTAGTGGTGCTCGATAATGTACGCAGTCTCCACAATGTTGGTTCGGTTTTTCGTACTGCCGATGCTTTTCTGATACAGGCTGTGTACCTTTGCGGCATTACCAGCACGCCGCCCCATGCCGAAATACACAAAACGGCTCTTGGCGCCGAAAACTCTGTAGACTGGAAATACTTTGACGACACACACGAGGCGCTGGCGCAACTGAAAAAGGCCGGATATATCCTGCTGGCCATTGAACAAGCCGAAGGCAGTACAATGCTGCCCAACCTGCAACTGGCTACGGATAAAAAATATGCCGTAGTATTGGGTAACGAAGTTAAAGGCGTACAACAAACCGTAGTAGATGCTTGCCACGGCTGTGTGGAAATACCTCAGTTCGGCACCAAACATTCTCTCAACGTAAGCGTTACAGGGGGGATTATTATTTGGGAATTTTTCAGAAAACTAACCACAAAAAACATATAACCAAACTTATGGACTGGAGAGATAAACTGAGCGGCCTGAAAGCCGACCTGCCCGAGGGAGACGAAACACCCACCCCTCAAACAACAGAAAAAAACATAGGCCAAAAAGACCCTCTACGAGTAGAATTAGACAAGCGAAACGGCAAACCCGCTACGCTTATCACTGAATTTCGGGGCACCGATAACGAGCTGAAAGAATTAGCCAAAACGCTAAAAGTAAAATGTGGCGCCGGAGGCTCATCGCGCGACGGCGAAATACTGATTCAGGGCGATTTCAGAGTAAAAGTGTGCGAAATACTCACCAGCATGGGTTTTAAAGTCAGGAAGATAAATTTTAAATAATAACTAAGCAGCGGCCTCCAGAACCTAAACGTCACCCGCTGCGGTAATAAAAAAACATTCTCCGCAAAATTACTGATAATATTCACGGGAGTGTTTCAGCTTTTGCTGTAAGCGCACTTATGCTTCCTCAGGATTCAGGGGGGTGTCAAGCATGAGTTGCATAAAAGCGGCATCCAGCCAGCGGCCAAATTTATAGCCTACCTGCTTAAATGTACCCACGGTTTGGAAACCATACTTCTGATGCAAGGCTACGCTCAGCGTATTCTCAGCGTCGATTACGGCCACGATGCAATGAAAATTCTGCTCACGGGCACTGTTTATAATTTGCTCCAGCAGTATTTTGCCCAAGCCTCTCCCCCGAAAATCGCGATGTACGTATAGCGAATTTTCTATCGTGTATTTGTAGGCCGGCCGTACCCTGAACATCCCATACGACCCGAAGCCCATCAGACGCCCATCCTCGTCGATAAGTCCAATTACCGGAAAACCATGTTCCGCTTTGGTCGCAAACCATACCTTCATCGTGTCCATAGTCCACGGTTTGTAGTCGTAAAGTGCAGTTGTGTTCAGTATGGCATCGTTGAATATTTCCAGTATCTGCGGTGCATATTCGGGAGTGCATTGAATTATCTTCATTTGATTATAATTGTTTTTTATGAACCTTACATAAAGCAGCCCGAAAGTTTTGGGATACTTTCCTTGGCGAAACACTGTCTTTATGCTCGTTTCATGGTTTGTTTCTTTTGAAATGCAATGATAGTAAAATTTTTGTTGGTAAAGAGAGTATGCCCCCAATAAATTTCAACAAAAAGAGCTGTTATTGCTATTACCATCTGTAATAATCACTTGTCTGCTCAAACAGCTCAGATTGTCATAAAAACTATAATATTTGACATATTATCAAATATTTACATGAAATTGCAATGTGGACATTGCAATTTCGCAAAAAACCCATATCTTTGTAGTGTTTTTCAGCCCGTAGAAACACTCTCTCGCCGAATATCACAACTTACTTTATATTTCTCTACAAATGAACTTATTAGAACAAATCATGGAGCGTGCCAAGGCTAACTTACAACGTATAGTTTTGCCCGAAGGTACTGAAATCCGCACCCTGAAAGCGGCGGATATTATTTTGAAAGAAAAAGCGGCTAAACTGATTCTGATTGGAGATGAAGCTGAAATAGCTAAACTGGCTGCCGAAAACAACCTGACCAACATCAAAGATGCAACTATCGTAAATCCGGCTACAGATCCTAAAATGGAAACTTATGCCAACCTGCTTTACGACATTCGCAAAAGCAAAGGCATGACACCTGAGCAAGCGCTGGCTTTGGCCAAAGACCCCTTGTACCTGGGATGCCTGATGATAAAAAATGGTGATGCCGACGGGGAATTGGCCGGGGCACAAAATACAACCGGTAACGTATTGCGTCCGGCTTTCCAGATTATTAAAACAAAACCGGGTATCAGCGTGGTTTCTGGAGCTCTGCTGATGTTTACACCTACCAAACAGTATGGCGAAGAGGGATTGCTCATATTTGCCGACTGCGCTGTAAACCCCAACCCGAATGCAAAGGAACTGGCCGAAATTGCAGTTTCGACTGCCGATACGGCTCGCGTGATAGCTGGCTTTGAACCCAAGGTGGCAATGCTGAGCTTCTCAACCAAAGGAAGTGCCAAACACGAACTGGTGGACAAGGTAGTAGAAGCTACCCGTCTGGCCAAAGAAATGAGACCCGACCTGCTTATCGAAGGAGAACTACAGGCCGATGCGGCACTTGTACCGTCGGTAGGACAAAGCAAAGCTCCCGGCAGTGCTATTGCCGGACATGCCAACGTGCTTGTGTTTCCGGACCTGCAAGCCGGAAACATCGGCTATAAAATGGTGGAACGATTCTCGGGCGCTCAGGCCGTAGGACCAATACTTCAGGGTATTGCTGCACCTATCAACGACCTCTCGCGCGGATGTTCGGTAGATGATATTGTACGGATGATTACAATCACCGCCAATCAGGCTATGGGAAAATGATTCTAAATTCGCAATGTATAATTTATATATAAAATAAGCATTGCGAAGTTGGAATTCTGCATTATGAATTATAAATTAGGCATTAAATAAAATTATGGCAGAAGAAATGATTGAAGCGATTGAGCGCTACGGCCTCAGCAAGCGTAACAGAAAGCGTACCTTGTTTTCGCGAATTGGAGTGGTAGGCTGCGGCAAAGAAGGAAGCGTAATTGCCACTACAGCTGCACTCAAAGGTATTGAAGTGGTTTTTTTTGAACCAAACGAAGAGCGCATTGAAAACGCTTACAAACGTATTGAGGAAAAATTAGACAAAAAAATACAAAACTGGGGCTTAACTCTTAACGAGAAAAAAGCCATTCTGGGACGTATCCAGGGTACTTCAAAATACGAAGATTTCGGTGGATGCGATTTCGTTATTGAAGCCATTCGCTACGACGATAATACGGGCGAACGCCGCGTGGTACAGCGCAAAGATGTTTTCAAACAACTGGAATCGGTACTTTCGCCCAAAGCAATTATTGCTTCCAATGTATCGACCGTAGTGGTTACCGAACTGGCTGCCGAACTCGAACATCAGGATCGTTGCATCGGACTTCACTTCCTTTCGAACATTCCCGACTCACAGATTATCGAAATAGTTCGTGGACTCAATACTTCGGACGAAACTTTCAATAAAGTTTGCCTTTTTGCTAAACTTATCAACCATGAGTATGTATCGGTTGTTGAGTCGGCCGGGCTTATCAGCATTCGCCTGTTCCTTATCCAGCTCAACGAGGCCTGCTCTATGCTGATGGAAGGCATTGCCACGGTAGAAGATATTGACCGCGTAATGACCGTAGGTTTTGGTCACCGTCAGGGCGTTTTCCGTACTGCCGACCAAATGGGTATCGAGAAAATTGTAAAACTGCTCGAAAACCTGTACGATGAATATGGCCACGTGAAATACAAACCCTCACCTGTATTGCTTCGTCTGTCGCGCGCAAAACATTTGGGAATCAGTAAAAACAAAGGTTTTTACAACTATGACGAATCTGGTAATATAATCAAATAAGAGGAGGAACGACAACATGAAGATATTAGTTTTAAACTGCGGAAGCTCGTCGGTAAAATACAAATTACTCGACATGGAAACCAATGAAGAATTAGGTTCAGGCGGAGTAGAAAAAATCGGGATGAAAGGCTCGTTCCTGAAACACAAGCGTCAGGACGGACAAAAAGTAGTGCTCAAGGGCGAAATTCTTGAACACCAAACTGCCGTTGAGTACATCCTGGGGGTACTCACCAGCCAGAAACATGGCGCTGTGAGTTCGCTCGACGAAATTAATGCCGTAGGACACCGCGTAGTACACGGAGGAGAAAAATTTAACTCAAGTGTACTTATTACCGACGAGGTTATCCAGAAAATTGTTGAATGTATCGACATAGCTCCGCTACACAATCCACCTAATTTGGCCGGTATCAACGCTATCAGCGAATTGCTGCCCAACGTGCCTCAGGTGGCTGTGTTCGACACCGCTTTTCATCAAACCATGCCCGACTACGCCTATATGTACGGCATCCCATACTCTCTTTACAAAAAATATGGTATCCGTCGCTATGGTTTTCATGGTACAAGCCACCGCTATGTTTCACGTCGCGCTTGCGAATTTCTTGGACTGGATTACGAAAACACCAAGCTAATTTCGGCACATATTGGTAATGGCGCATCGGTGACGGCTATCGAAAACGGGAAATCAGTGGATACCTCCATGGGCTTTACTCCTATCGAAGGCTTGATGATGGGAACCCGCTCGGGCGATGTGGATTTGGGTGTAGTTACATTCCTGATGGAAAAAGAAATGCTCGGTTCGTCAACCGTATCTACCCTGTTCAACAAACACAGTGGTGTGCTTGGAGTATCAGGACTTTCGTCGGACATGCGCGACATTGAAAATGCCATGGCCGAAGGAAACGAACGTGCTATACTGGCAATGAAAATGTACGACTACCGTATTAAAAAATATATCGGTTCGTATATAGCCGCTCTGAATGGTGTAGATGTACTTATATTTACCGGTGGTGTAGGCGAAAATCAGGTTAGCACCCGTCAGATTGTTTGCGATGGACTATCTTTTATGGGCGTTAAAATAGACAAAGAGCTGAATGCGGTATCACGTGGTAAAGAGGTATTGCTGAGCACTCCCGATTCTACTGTAAAGGTAGTGGTAATACCTACCGACGAAGAATTTATGATTGCTTCGGATACGCTTCACATCGTCACTGAAGGCTGATTGTTTTTTTAAACGTAAAGGTAAATCAAGCCTGTAATATAAGCTAAAAGGTTGTTTCAAAAAAAATTGAGACAACCTTTTGCGTTTATATAAAAAAAGTAGAAGCCGTTCGCATTATTCTGCAAACGGCTCAACTACAATTACACTGAATCAAAACTTTAACTGAAAATTTTCTCAGAGAACCTTCATTTAGATTAAACTGGGTTTGTAAACAAAATTTCTTTTTTTGACTATCACTATCACTAAAAAAAGTTTACACCCTTATAACCGATTAATACCATAGACGGTTCATTTAAAAATTCATTATTCCTGAATGCTTTTTATTAAAACACAAAAAAACAAACCTGACTAACGACCATGCAAAGATAATGATTTATCTTATATAAACAATATAACTAATATAAAATAATTTACGATTATATATTTATTTGCCTGTTTATTAGTCAGTTTAAAACTTTTAAACAATATTGCTTGGCTAAAATAATTTAATTTAAAAACACTAAAAAACAAAAAAAGACAGGAAAACTCATTCCGGTCTTTGCTGTTATTTGCGTTTTTAAGCAGTCTGAAAATATCTTTTTTTATTGCAGGCATTTCCTGATTATCTCATCCGATACACCCTCGGCTCGTAGCCGGGCTGCAATTTCATCATTCCGTTTGGTTTGTTCCAAATTTGCAAAAAGCATGGTAATAAGCTGTTCAACGGCCTGTTCAAGTCGTTCTTTGCCATGCTTTGTACTGAAGTCAACATCACAAAAACGAGACCTTTTGCGGTGCAATATCAGGTAATACACACCCGAAATTATGATGGCCGAAATGGTATTAATATCCAAATCCGTATCTTTAAATGTATTTTCGAGCATTCTGATAACCGGCTCGTTCACAAGCTCACGCATGCCGGCTGTCCTACGCGTTACCGGATTGTCATCAGATAATTCCCAGATTATGAGCTGCTGCATTCCCTTGCTTTTGGAAAATGCTTTGATAAGGTTACTCATTATCAGCCTGAATATCTCTTCTTCCTTTAGATTTTCGGGCAAGGACTCGGTCAAATTGCCTAACCAGTAATCATATTGCTGCGTATACTTATCAAATAGCACATCCAAGCTGGCATAGCGCCGGTAAAACACTGCCGGTTCAATCTTTGCCCTCTCGGCAACACCCGTAAGTGTGACGTTGGCATAACCAACCTCCTCTATCAGACTGCCAACAGCCTGAAAAACATCGCGTTCGATGGCTATGCGGGTACGCCTGCTTCTTTTCTTTATTTCTTTTTCTTCGGGCATGACTGAAACAAAAATCTATTCAATAAAAATATTCAATTAGCAAAGATAAAGCTTTTTTTATTATTTATGCCCATCTATTGTAATCATTCTTAATCTCTTTGTAATGAAATACATTACTTCGTTGTAAAACAATATTGCACGAGCAATTTCTCCCTTGTAAAAAAGTACGATACATCATCAGGAAAAACTCCCGTAAAATACAAATATGCAACGGGAGAATAGGACCAATGATTCTGAGAAACCACATAAACTTTTTATAAAACGTTTTGTTTGTTTATTTTGTTTAAATTTATAAAAGTTATAATACTCCGGTTTAAACTCCCGATTGATTCGCTACAATGTATAAAAACGGGAAATGGACAATAAAAAACCATAGCCTGCCTTTGAATAATTGCTACAGTCTGCCGAATGCTATATCAAATGGCGATAATAACTGTAAATGAAGCAACTCGGCCATTTTAACAGAAAAGCCAAATCCGGGGAATATTCTTTCTTTTATAAACAAAATGATGCTTTCATCTGTTATTTCGGTACATTATCAATTACAAAATGGTACGGCAACGTGCTTTTTTTTTCGTATTTTTGCACCATGTTCGGGCTGATGCTTTGAAGCCTGAAAATGAAAAACTGAAAACAAATATGGCAGAAGATATATTACACGAAGTAACCCAGGGCGAATACAAATACGGCTTTACCACCGATATCGAAACAGATATTATTCCCATTGGGCTGAACGAAGATGTAGTGCGGTTGATCTCGGCAAAAAAAAACGAGCCTGAATGGATGCTCGAATACCGCCTGAAGGCTTACCGCCAATGGACTACAATGAAAATGCCCCAATGGGCACATCTGGACATCCCGGATATTAATTACCAAAGTATATCCTATTACGCAGCTCCTAAAAAAAACTCACCCAAAAGTTTGGATGAGGTTGACCCGGAGCTTTTAAGTACTTTCAATAAACTGGGCATTCCGCTCGAAGAACAAATGGCGCTATCGGGGATAGCCGTAGATGCTGTAATGGATAGCGTATCGGTAAAAACTACGTTTAAAGAAACACTGGCCGAAAAGGGAATTATTTTCTGCTCGTTCAGCGAAGCGGTAGAACATCATCCGGATTTAGTAAAGAAATACATGAGTTCGGTAGTGCCTGTGAGCGATAACTTTTTTGCTGCGCTGAATTCGGCTGTTTTCAGCGACGGATCGTTCGTGTACATTCCCAAAGGGGTTCGTTGTCCCATGGAATTGTCCACTTACTTCCGCATCAACGCATCGAATACCGGACAGTTTGAACGCACATTGATTGTGGCCGACGAAGACAGCTACGTATCGTACCTCGAAGGTTGTACCGCTCCTATGCGCGATGAAAACCAGCTTCACGCAGCCATCGTTGAAATAATTGTACATAAAAATGCTGAAGTAAAATACTCGACGGTACAAAACTGGTATCCGGGCGACAAAAACGGAAGTGGCGGTGTATACAACTTTGTTACCAAACGGGGCATATGCAAAGGCGATAACTCAAAACTATCGTGGACGCAGGTAGAAACCGGCTCAGCCATCACCTGGAAATATCCCAGTTGCGTACTGCAGGGCGATAACTCCTCGGCCGAATTTTACTCGGTGGCAGTAACCAACCACCACCAACAGGCCGATACGGGAACCAAAATGATTCATTTGGGCAAAAACACCCGCAGTCATATCCTTTCAAAAGGGATTTCGGCAGGAGTGAGCAACAACAGTTATCGTGGTTTGGTACGTGTGAGTCCGAATGCTGAAAATGCCCGCAACTTCTCGCAATGCGATAGCCTTTTGCTGGGCGACAAATGTGGCGCCCATACATTTCCATACATGGATGTGAATAATGATTCGGCCATTGTGGAACACGAAGCCACGACATCGAAAATCAGCGAAGATCAGATTTTCTATTGCAATCAGCGCGGTATTTCTACCGAAGATGCCGTAGGATTAATCGTGAATGGATATGCCAAAGAAGTAATCAACAAGTTGCCCATGGAATTTGCTGTGGAGGCGCAAAAATTATTGCAAATAACGCTGGAAGGATCGGTGGGATAGTTGCTTGGACACAATAGTTCACATAGTTTTTTGAATATAAAACAAAGACTTAGAACACATAGCTTAAAAACGATAAATCGTTTTTTATGATAACTCAGAAATTTTTAGATCAACTTTCCAAAGAAATTCTTGGATGTGCAATTGAGGTCCATAAAGAATTTGGCCCAGGTATGTTGGAAAAAACATATGAGAAAGCACTATTGATGTTATTGGAAGAAAAGGGATTCAAAGTACAAAGCCAGTTGGATATTCCGGTTATTTTCAGAGGAACTGTAATTGACAACGCTTATAGATTGGATTTATTAGTAGAAGATTTAATTATTGTAGAACTTAAAGTAGTTGAAAATTTGCTTCCGATACATGAAGCCCAATTGCTTACCTATTTGAAATTAGCAAAAAAACCAAAAGGAATTTTAATAAATTTTTATAGTACAAATATATTTTACAACGGACAAAAAACTTACGTAACTGATGAGTATTCTAAGTTACCGAAAGAATAAAAATGACATAGTCATTTTTGACTATGTGTTCTTAAATCTTTGAGTTTTTAAAACTATTGTGAACTATGTGACAAACAAAAATATATGTTAGAAATTAAAAACTTACATGCCAATATCAACGGCAAAGAAATATTAAAAGGGCTGAGCTTGTCGGTTCGTCCGGGTGAAATTCACGCCATTATGGGTCCTAACGGAGCAGGTAAATCTACTTTATCATCCGTACTTACAGGTAATCCTGCTTTTGAAGTTACACAAGGTAAAATCACTTTCATGGGGAAAGACCTGCTGGAACTGGCACCCGAAGAGCGTGCCAACGAGGGTATTTTTCTGAGCTTTCAGTATCCGGTGGAGATTCCCGGTGTAAGCATGGTGAATTTTATGCGTACAGCCATCAACGAACAGCGTAAATATCGTGGTTTGGAGCCGATTGCCGCCACCGATTTCCTTCGCCTGATGCGCGAAAAGAAAGAATTGGTAGAAATGGACAATAAACTTACCAACCGTTCGGTGAATGAAGGATTCTCGGGAGGAGAAAAAAAACGTAACGAAATTTTCCAAATGGCCATGCTCGAACCCCGATTGGCTATCCTCGATGAAACCGACTCGGGTCTGGACATTGATGCCCTGCGTATTGTAGCCAATGGTGTCAACAAATTAAAATCGCCGGATAATGCCAGTATCGTGATTACTCACTACCAGCGTTTGCTCGACTATATCGTACCTGACTTTGTTCATGTGCTTTACGATGGGCGCATTGTTAAATCAGGAACTAAAGAGCTGGCTCTTGAACTTGAGGAAAAAGGCTACGACTGGATTAAGAAGGAAGTAGAAAAAGCCCCCTAAATCCCCCACAGGGGGACTTGAAGACAAATATATTCTCTTAAGAAATAACTTAGATGAAAGAAATAAATAACGAAGCTAACTTCAATTCCTCCCTTGTGGGGAGGTTAGGAGGGGTTGAATATATCAATTTATATAAGCAATACAACGAAGATATTAAAGCGCATTCGGCTTCAGTGCTGAATGCCGGCAGAGATGCTTCGTTTGAATTGTTCGAGGAACTCGGGTTTCCAACATCGAAACTTGAGAATTATAAATATACCGACCTCACCGAGCCGCTTTCGGTGGATTATGGCTTAAACATTAATCGGGTGAAAATTCCGGTTAATCCGTATGAAGTATTTAAATGCGACGTACCGGGCATACATTCATACCTGTATTTTGTGCTCAACGATGGCTTTTACCCTGTACATGATGAGCGTAACGACGAGCTTCCGCAGGGTGTTATCATTGGTAGCTTGAGTGAAATATCGAAATCGCACCCGGAGCTGGTGGAAAAATACTACGGAAAACTCAGCGCCAAACAAAAAGACGGTTTGGTAGCTTTTAACGGAGCCTTTGCTCAGGACGGTTTTTTTATGTACGTACCCGAAAATGTACAGATGGATCGACCGGTACAGTTAGTCAATATCATGCGCTCCGATGTGGATTTTATGGCAAACAGCCACAATCTGGTAATTGTAGAGAAAGGGGCTAAAGCCCAGCTACTTGTATGCGATCATACCATGGATGACGTACGATTCATATCCAACCGCGTCACCGAAGTTTTTGTTGATGAAAACGCTTCGTATGAGCATTATAAACTCGAAAACACGCATACCAGAACCACCAATCTCTCCACCCTGCTTATCGAGCAGAAAGAATCGTCATCTGTATTGGCCAATGTAATTACCTTGCACAACGGCATTACCCGCAATACGATAGAAATAGATGTAAACGGCGAACATTGCGAAACATTGCTGTGCGGTATGGTGATAGGCGACAAAAAACAACAGGTTGATAACTTTACATCCGTAATTCACAGTAAGCCAAATTGCCATAGTACCGAACTGTTTAAATATGTATTGGACGATGTGGCCAAAGGCGGATTTACCGGTAAGCTTTATGTGGCCCGGGATGCACAAAAAACGCAGGCCTACCAAACCAATAAAAATATCCTGCTCAACCGCACGGCAAAAATGCGTACCAAGCCGCAGCTTGAGATTTATGCCGACGATGTGAAATGCTCGCACGGAGCAACCATCGGGCAGCTCGACGAATCGGCCTTGTTCTATATACGGCAGCGCGGGATTCCTGAAAAAGAAGCACGACTGCTTCTGATGTTCGCCTTTACGGCCGACGTGATTGAAAACATACGTATAGACGCCCTTCAGGATCGCATCAAAATGCTGGTGGAAAAACGATTACGCGGTGAGCTATCGAAATGCGAAGGTTGCGTAATTTGTCAGTAATGATGTAAAAACTAAAACAATCCGTTTTATTAAATACACAAACAGAGGGTATCTTTTTTCAAAGATACCCTCTGTTGCTTAAATCTGAACCTGAATTTCGCATTAGCAGGTTAAGTACACGGCGAAGCTGTTTTTGTTTGAACAGCCTCGCCGTTATTTTTATTTATATGCCTCGTTTTGGGTAATTACGCCCGGGTTTTGGGTAATCACTTCCAAAGGTATAGGCAGCAATAACTGTCCTTCAGTGAGCGTGATGTTTTTAGAACTGTTCTTGATTACAGATATGGCTCTACCGGTACGAACCAGGTCGAACCAACGGTGAAATTCCATAGCCAGTTCCACTTGTCTTTCGTGCTCGCAGGCCAGAGCCACCGTGTTGTAAGCAGCCGGATATCCAACCGCGCCATACAAAGGCAAACCGGCACGGGTTCTTACTTCATTCAGGTATTTGGCATCGCCGGTAGCCTCGGTAAGCATAAGCAGTACATCAGCATATCTAAGTACAATAAAGTTATTGTCGGCAGCTTCGCGCAGTCCATCTACTTCGGCAGCAGTATCTTTCCATTTAACGGTAAACTTAACGCTTACGGGAGTTCCGTTGGCTGTAGTATAACCATTTTGTATCGAAAGGTCGCGACGCGGATCGCCTGTTTCGTAAGCATTCCACAAGTCGTTGGTTACCTGATTCATACCACCACCCCAGGCAGTTACTATGCGATTGTCGAGCGGAGTAAACATGGCCCAATACAAGCTGTATGGATTTGATTTACCGCCTTTGTACTGAATTTCAAATATCGACTCAGCGCCATTTTTCTTACCCTTATTCCAAAGATCGGCATAATCCACAAGAGAAAACTTGCCATAAACCTTTAGCAAAGCTTCTTTAGCCAGATTTTTTTCGCCCATTGTCAGATATACTTTGCCAAGAAGCGCATTGGCTGCTTCCTGAGTAGCTGCACCTACAAAGCGCTGACTGGCTTTTACAGGCAAATTGGCTACTGCAAATTCAAGATCCCGGACAATTTGGTCGTACACCTGAGCCACCGGAGTACGGCCAGCCTTGTAAGCCTGATCAACAGTAACCGGCTCTGTAATAAGTGGTATATCGCCCCAGGCACGTACCATGTCAAAATAGAACAGAGCGCGCAGAAAGCGGGCTTCGGCCACCAGAGGCTCTTTGCCACTAAAAGTTGCACCCGAACTTTTATAAATGATATTATTGACAATAAAAATGGAGTTGTAATAATTGTTCCAATAACCCAGCACCAAAGTATTGTTTTCGTTCATGGTGTGATTTTCAAATGCTTCGTAATCCTGTACCGAACCGGCTGTATTGTCGTTATAAGCATTGTCCGACATCAACTCGCCATAGAACGAGGGCAAACCTTCGGGCCCGTACAAAGTATATAAGCGGTTATAGGCCGACCATAATGCTGTGGTAAAATCTTTTTGAGATTTATAAAAGTCCAAATCATACATGTTTGAAATCGGGCTTCGATCGAGGAAACTATCTCCGCATCCAACGAGAGATAAAATCAATGCGACTAATATATATTGAATTTTTTTCATATGAATTTAATTTTAATCATTTATATTGATAATAATCATTCATCCAATCAGAGGTTTACGCTGATTCCTACAGTAGCCACAAATGGATTGGGGTATGCGCCATAGTCGAAACCAAGTAATGAACCCGACTGGTAAGTACTTCCTTCAGGATCGTAGTTGGAGTATTTTGAGAACACATAAACATTTTCCATGTTTACATATATTTTAGCTCCGGATATTTTGATTTTCTTAACCAGATTGGAGGCCAGATTATATCCCAGACGGATGTTTTTTATCCTTACAAACGACCCATCTTCAACCCAATACGAAGAGCTTTGAGCCTGAACAGTGTTTTGAATTACTCTGGGCTTGTTGATTTTTCCATTACCCGGATCAGAATCTGATTTCCAATAATTTGTAACATACTGATAAGCATTTCTGTCGCCGTTGAACGATTTGAGGAAACGGGCCTGCTGGTTCATGACTTCAGCACCCTGTACGCCATTTAACATTATCGATAATTCAACGCCTTTGTACCCAAAGGTATTAGTCATACCCCATGTAAAATCAGGCTGATAGTTACCAAGGGTAGTTCGGTCGTTGGCGTCAATTTTTTTGTCGCCGTTCACATCGCGCACTTTAGGGTCGCCCGGTTCGCTACCCGGCCATACAGGATAATCACCGCTATCCAGTTCATCCTGACTCATGATTACGCCATCAAAAATATATCCGTAGTAATTACCAATTGGTTGTCCTACTTCGGTTTTAGAAATAGCATCGTTTACAGTAAGTAATATCGGAGCGTTGTTCGGACCAAGTTTCAGCACTTTATTGCGGTTAGCCGAGATGTTGAAATCTGTCGACCAGGTAAATTTCCCGGTAAGGTTTCTGGTATTCACCGAAAACTCAATACCTTTATTTTCGAGCTCACCAATGTTGGTAAGTGTAGATGTAAATCCTGTAAGCACAGGAATTGGCACATTCAGCAAGAGGTCTTTTGTTCTTGAATAATAAACATCGAAAGCCAGATTTACTCTCTGATCAAGCAACGACGCATCTAAACCAAGGTTCGTTTGTCCGGTTTTTTCCCATTTCAGGTTCCTGTCGGCGAGAGTATTGGTATAAATGCCCTGAACTACCGAATTGGAACTTACATACGAAGAATAACCCAACAATCCTACCGATCCGTAGTTAGTTATTTGATTATTACCTGTTTCGCCATAGCTCAGGCGCAGTTTCGAGCTGTTGACCCAATTCAGATCCTGCATAAACGATTCTTCAGAAAATCTCCAGGCAATAGAAGCAGAAGGGAAATATCCCCACCGATTGTTTTCGCCAAATCTTGAGCATCCATCGGCACGAATAGCTGCGGTAGCAAGGTATTTGTCCTTGTATGCGTAAGTGGCGCGTGCCAGATACGACAGCAACGACCATTCGGCAGCCGAAGTGCTTCCCGATGTTACTTTACCGGCATTCAGCGTTTTTACCATATCGTTAGGGAACGAGCCCGATTTCATGTTGCTATAATCATAGCGCTGTTCCTGAGCGGTATACCCTATCAGCCCAGTTACTGCGTGGTCTTTGTTAAACACCCGGTTAAAGTTCAGGGTATTTTCCCAAACCCAGTTGAACGATTGCATGGTTATAAAATTACCTTCGGCGTTTACCCAACCGGAGTATCCCCAGTTCTGACCTTCGTTCCAATACGATGAGTAGAAAGAATTTTCGATATTGGCATTCATGGCTGTTTTAAAGGTAAGGCCTTTCATGATATTCCATTCAGCATAAGAATTGGCTGTGGTGGTATTGGTAATTTTCTTTTTGGTCATTTCGCGGGTTAGCGAGTATGGGTGCCAGAGCTGGAAACCATATTTCACAAAAGTATTCCAGATAGAAGTAGGATCCTTAAATCCGAGGCTTCCGGTTTCAACATACAGAGGAAAAATTGGGTCGCTCTGAAGCGTTAAACTTACGGCGTCAGATTTACCAGCAGTTCCGAATGAAGCGTCGTTGCTTCTGGTAAGGCCAATGTTTACACCCAACGTAATTTTATCGCCTACTTTATGTTTTGCATTGGAACGAAGCGAAATACGGTCGTATTCGTTTTGGTCAACAACCCCCTGAGAGTTGAGGTAACCGCCCGAAATCATAAACTGAGTTTTTTCGTTACCTCCCGAGGCCGACAGCTGCACATTGTGCGAAAAAGCTGTTCTGAGCAACACGTCTTCCCAGTCGGTACCATTACCAATTCGGGCAAGCCACTCCGGATCAGAAAATTCTGTTGGTATTTTTGTATTGTTACCACGCACTGCACTCGGGTTATTTTTAAGAATGGTAGCCCAGGAATTATTACGGGCAGCTATTTCAAATGCAATCCATTCTTTGGCATCCATCATTTCAATACCGCGGTTGACGTTTGAAATTCCGAACTCATAACTTGCTTCAATTTTTGTTTTACCCGACTTACCCTGTTTGGTGGTAACAATGACTACGCCATTGGCGCCGCGCGAACCATAGATGGCAGCCGACGAAGCATCTTTGAGAATTTCAATTGATTCAATGTCGTTCGGATTGATGTTGTTCAGCGGGTTGCGGTTGAATTCCATATTGCTCGATGAACTACTTCCGTCGCCTGAGCGTACGGTGTTGTCTTCCAGCGGAATTCCATCAATAACATAAAGTGGTGTAGTGCCGGCATTGATTGACGATGCACCACGAACCTTGATAGAAGGTGCCATACCGGGTGCTCCCTGCGACTGAGTAATTTGTACCCCGGACACCTGGCCGGCAAGCGATTGCAAAGCATTACCGTAAGGGCGGTCTTTCAGTTTTTCAGCACCTACCGAAACAACTGAGCCTGTAAGGTCTTTCTTGCGTATCTGACCGTAGCCAACTACCACAACCTCTTCCAGACTTTTGGTGTCTTCGGCAAGCACCACGTCAATAACCGTACGACCATTGACATTTTGCAGATTTACAGTGAAACCTACGTAATTAAATTTCAGCTGAGCATTAGGTGCTGTGGCAATTTCGTACTTGCCATCTAAGTTGGTGATAGTTCCCGTTTGCGTACCCGGAACTGTAACATTAACACCCATCAAAGGAATTCCTTTCTCATCAGTTACTTTACCGGTAACTCTGATTTGTGCAGCCACAAGCTGAACGCTAAAAATCAGAATACAAGTGAAAAAAAACTTCAGGCTCTTTTTCCTGTAATCCTGAGCAGGCATCGAAGCGCGGCAATTCTGAGCACTTCGATAATTCATTGTGCTTTTTTTCATAAAAAATTGGACTTTTTTTGAATTAGATTATTTGGTTAATAAAATGCTTCTTCATCACGAAAAAAACATTTACTGCTGGCAAATGTACATTATTTTATTATTCAACAAATATTAGCCTTTTAGAGATTACAATAAAAATACACACATCTAATTATCAGTAAAATACACAAAAAAGTGTTATTTTTTAATGTTTGTCCATTTGTTTTTGGCTCATTCATCTTATTGTAATTTATAAAAAATAAAAATGTTGAATATAATAATAAATTAAAAGAGCTGTGAACCTAGGTTGATTTTAAATTTAAATATTTGTAATAAAATGAATTAAACTGAAACTAAAGCTCTAAAAATGACAAATAGAATATTGCAATATAAAAATATTTACAAATGTAGTTATTGTAATTATTTGTATATTTTAGTTGAATATATTTGAATTTATAAAAAACAAATAGATTAACACAATAAGTCAAAAATCTGAATTAAAAAATCATTATCATAATGATTCTTTGAACAGGCTCTAATCATGTTTAGCCATAACTGATAAAACGAACCTGACAAATTCGTGGATATAACTATTTATTTACTTAAAAAAAAGGCATTGCTTTCTGTTTCAATAAGCTTTGAAATGGAGTGACAAAAAATCAATTCTAAAACAGCATTTTTATTGCACTTCGTAGCAAACGAAAACCGGCTATCTACGTTTCTTTGATAAGTAAATGGAAACATACCGTAAAACACTATCTGTAAACTACAAACAAATACAATAACAGTATCATGAAAAAAAGGAATAAAAAGAATGCAGCTGACCAGGGAAAGCACATCTTGGGAGCAAACCGGCTTTTTATAATTTGTTTTATTGGCTTTTTCACACTGTATTAACACTATATTTGCTCCGGTTTTAGTACTTTAGAACTTTATTACAGTAAAACAAGATGCAGTATTGTATTGTATCTGTTTTTTGATTAATCAAATATACTTATCTATATTAAATGAATATATCAGCCACAGAAATTCGCAATAAATTAAACAAACCTCTGCCGGGAATACAGTCGCACCTAAAGCTGGCACCGGAGCATAGGGCGGCGCAATTGGCCGCAGCAACCGACCTTAGCCGGGCTAAAAAAAGTGCGGTGATGATACTGCTTTTTCATCGCAACGAAAAGCTCTGGATAATCTACATCCGACGTAGTTTTTATGTAGGCATACATGCCGGACAAATTGCATTTCCGGGTGGGCGTTACGAAGATGCCGACCTGAATATACGCACCACTGCTCTGCGCGAAGTGGAGGAAGAAATCGGCATTAGCCCCGACAAAATAGAGATTCTGGGGCAAATGACTGATATATATGTACCGCCCAGCAATTTTCTGATCAGCATATTTGTCGGGTATTTGTCGGCTCAACCGGAATATAAGCCCGACAGCAGAGAGGTGGCCGAAATAATTGAAGTAGATATTGATGATTTGCTGGCCGAAGAGGTGATACAAGAAAAGAACTTCAACGTTCCATCGGAAGGCGCCTCGGTTAAAGCTCTTTATTACAACGCACCAAATGCCGAAATATGGGGCGCAAGCGCTATGGTAACGGCTGAATTTCTGGATGTATTGCGCGGAGAAAATATTGATAAAAAAAATAGTTGATTGGACTGTACAGTTTGCTAAATCAGCAAAAACCCGGTAGGCCCAATCAACTAATTCTGGTTTTATAAATTTCCGTTATTATTTTTTATAATACTTCAGAGCTTCGGGTAAGAAGTCTTTCATTTTCTGAATACGGTTTTCGTCCGATGGGTGAGTGCTCATTATTTCCGGTGTTTTCCCTGAACTGACAGCGGCCATTCGTTCCCAAAAAGCAACCGACTCCGAAGGATCGTATCCGGCCATAGCCATAAAGATAACTCCCAGATGGTCAGCTTCGTATTCGTGCTTACGCGAGTAAGGCAGTACCACTCCTACCTGAGCGCCGATACCATATAAAGTATTTACCGTTTGGCGGGTAGCTGCACTTTTGTTGGACAACATCAGGTCGGTAAAAGCTGCTCCATACTGCGTGAGCAATTGTTGGCTCATACGCTCGTTGCTGTGTTTGGCAATGGCGTGAGCTACTTCATGACCCATCACTACGGCCATTCCGGCTTCGGTTTTAGTTACCGGCAAGATGCCTTCGAAGAATACCACCTTACCACCGGGCATACAAAATGCGTTTACAGCATCGTCTTTTATCAGGTTAAACTCCCAGGCGTAATTGGCCGTATCGGCCGCATTTCCGTTGGCTTTCATATAATCAAATACGGCTCGGGCTATCTTTTTTCCTACTTTTTTTACCAATGCTGTGTTTGCTGCATCTTTTGATGCCGGCATACTATCTACAAACTGCTTGTATGATGTGGCGCTCATCGATACAACATCCGATTCGGGAACTAAAAGAAGTTGCTTGCGTCCGGTAATCATAACACTGGAACATGATACAAATACAATCGCTAATAGAGTGATAATTAATGTCTTTTTCATATTTATGCTTTTTAAATTGTGTGTTTTCTGCTTATTTATATTTTTATTTAGTGGCTTAATCTTTGATTTATTCAAGCGTTTTAACCAATCAAAAATATATCTTTGCAAAGATAAATATTCTTTCTTGTTTTTAAATAAATATGGTTTATAAAAATTTCGGTTCTGTAACCATTACAACAAGCAGATAATACGGTGTAGAGGTTCAGATGTATTAAACCTTAGTAATATGCTAACAAAGTATTTAAAACATTACTGGAAGTCAATTGTAGTTGCTGTTGTTATTCTGGTATTATCTTTCATAAAAACGCCGTCGCTGGGTGAGTTACCTACTATAAAGTTTGGCGATAAATATGTACATCTGTGTATGTATTTGTTTTTCAGCATGGTGCTGTTTTTCGATGCTCATAGCCGAAATCCGAAACGAACACTGTTTGCTGTGAGCGTTGTTTTGCCGGTTGTACTGGGCGGTCTGGTTGAGATTTTACAGGGCACTTTGTTTAAACCCCGCTCAGCTGAATGGCTCGACTGGACCAGCGACATATTAGGCTCGCTGACAGGCTATGCTATTATGTATTGTATTTTACGAAAAAAAATCAACCTAAAACCGTAGAAATCATCTTTTGTCAGGCTGTTTACCTACCATGAATTTCAATAATAAACAAACCTGCTTGCTATAACTACAAAACCTTTATTATGATAACCGAAAATCTGAGATACCGGATAGCTATCACCCTGATAAAAGGCATCGGAAATAATTTAGCCAAAAATCTGATTGCTTACTTAGGCAGCGAACAAGCTGTTTTTAGTGAAAAAGAACAGACTTTAGCCAAAATACCGGGAATTGGCAGCGTACTTTCGCACGAAATTGTAAGCCAGGATGTACTGAAAAGAGCCGACGATGAAATTGAGTTTATCCTGAAAAATAAGATTGAACCGCTTTATTATACCGACCGCGACTATCCTTTCCGGCTTAAAGAGTGTAACGACTCCCCTATCATGATTTACACCAGAGGTAATTGCAACCTGAATGCCGGAAAGTTTATTGCCATAGTAGGTACACGAAATGCCACCGAAACCGGCCGCGAGAACTGTAGGAAACTTATTGCCGACCTGAGCGTAATGCAGCCCAATGCGGTTATTGTTAGTGGTTTGGCTTATGGTGTGGATATTTGCGCTCACAAAGTTGCGCTGGATTATGGTATGCCTACCATCGGAGTGGTTGGGCACGGGTTAGACAGGATTTATCCGGCCATACACAGACCCATTGCCGCCAAAATGCTGGCTAACGGACTTTTGCTTACCGAGTACCTCAGCTGTACCAATCCCGACAGACCCAATTTTTTGCAACGAAACCGAATCATAGCCGGGCTGTGCGATGCTACCGTGGTGATAGAGTCGGCAAGCAAAGGAGGCGCACTGGTTACGGCCGAGCAGGCTAACGATTATAACCGCGATGTGTTTGCCTTCCCCGGGCGCGTAAACGACGAGTGGTCGGCCGGCTGCAACTCGTTGATAAAAAGCAATAAAGCAGCCCTTATTGAATCGGCCGAAGATCTGGTGAAATTTATGAGTTGGGAAAATGCAGCGCTTGCAAAAACCAATAACTTTGTACAAACATCGCTGTTTGTAGACCTTACCGACGAGGAACAACTGGTGGTAACAGCGCTCAGAGCAAATCCCGAAGGATTACAACTGAACGAGCTGGCTCTAAAAACAGAGAACCCGGTGAGCAAAATATCTTCGCTGTTACTCGAAATGGAATTTAAAGGGGTAGTGAAATGCCTGCCCGGGAACCTGTACCGGGTGGTGAAGTAATAACACATCTCCGTTTTTTACCATTTTCATTATCTTTGCAATTATTTTTGGACTAAACATTAAGTTCGGCACACCCACGCCCGTTACTTATTCCGCATTACATGTATAACAAAGACGAACTAAAACAACTCAAAAAGGAATTCTGGGAAGGATTCGGTATTTATTGCAGTCAGGTGCCTGCACTCAAAAAACGTAAAAGCAAGTTTATGCTTTACAATACCAAAATGAAAGGCGTAGAACTAAAATTCGACGCCACCCGCGATGGCGCTTATGTGATACTGGAAATTAATCATCCCGACGATACAAAACGTTTTGAATTGTACGAACAGTTTGAAGCCTATAAGGTAATTATGGAGAAAGATTTTCCGCAAGGACTTATTTGGGATTTTGCCTACCTGAGAGACTGTGGTACAGAAGTTTGCCGCATATACAGCCACAAGGGCGGCATGGATATACACCGACGAATTCAGTGGATGGATTTTTACACATTTATGACCGGAGAGATGCTGAAATTAGAAAAAGCCTTCAGGATAGTAAAAGATGTAATTGAATAGGTTTTATTATGCGCATAAGAGTGAGTATTCCGGGTTCGCCAGATTGTCGGTACTTTTCAAAAATAGGTCTTAACCGCAAATTCAAACTGGCTGATAAATATCTCTTTAAACCGCGAAATATTGTTCTGTTCGTAAAAAAGCAACATTGCTTTTTTGTAATCTACAGAGTCGATTGTTCTGAATGAAATGGGACAATGTTTATAATTCATCAAAATGGCGTTGCTTACAATTCGTGCCGTTCTCTTGTTTCCATCCATAAATGGTTGAATGTAAGAAATCAGCACCAAAATTAGCAATGCCTTCTCAAATATGTTTTCTTTCAGATTCACCAACTTGCAAGCCAATTCCAAAGCTTCTCGTATTTGAAATTCATTGTCGAGAGGCCTATAGTTTGTTCCCGAAATACCAACCCTGCGTTTTCTCAGGTTTTTATCAACACCCAGTTCCTTCATCAGAAGACTATGAATATCTTCAATTTTGGAAATTTTCAACGGAATTAAATAATCCGGATTATCAACAATGAAATCTATTGCATCTTTGTGATTCAAAAGCATAATTGCCTCTTCTTTCGTTTTTCCGGCAGCAGTTTCTTTATCCTTAAGCAGCCTTTCTGTCTCAAGCAAAGAGTAGGTATTTCCTTCAATTTGCGACGATTTCCAACTTAAATCAATGGCTAATCTTTCAAGTTCTTTCCTGTATTCAAATTCTGACAATTGCGAAATATTCTCTGTGTATTTTTGCTGTAAGTCCGATAATTTCTTAAGCTCCGTTTCGCTAAAAACAGCTGCTTTGCCCAGCAAATCAAAAACATCTAAATTGAATTCTTCTTTAATTTGTCTTTCGTCAATTTCTTTTTCGTAATAACTGTCTAAGTCAATCGAATACAACAATTCGTACGACGGCGAAATAAAGTACCTTGTTCCTTTCCCTTTTCCTTCCGATACGATGAGTTTTTCTTTTAGTAGCTGAGATAAAATTCGTTTAACTGTCGCATAACTAACAGAGGCTGAAAACTCTTTATGAATTTCACCAGAAGAACAGTTTGCATTGTTCTGAATGAAATTTAAAATATATATTTGTCTCGTTTCCGGCATAAACAATGTATTTAGCTCACAAATATATGAAATACGGCTC
>JAFNAV010000061.1 GCA_017860345.1 Bacteroidota bacterium
ACTTAGTGTAAAAATAACACACTTTTATTTGGAAATAATTATTCAAGGTATTATATTTGCAGTCGAATAGCTTGTTGTCTTATTGACACTATAGGCGTTTTCTACCTTAAATTGATATATTATGTTGAAGAAAATCAAGACATTACTCCTCATGTCCTTATTATCATTTACCGTTTCGTCGGTTTGTGCACAAGATGCCGAATCGTTTGTGGATAATCTTTTGTCGAAAATGACATTGGACGAAAAAATAGGCCAGTTAAACCAATACAACGGCGACTGGGGCGCAACTGGTAAGATAACCCCCGATGGTGATAAGGAAAAGCAAATACGCGAAGGTAAGGTGGGTTCTATGCTTAATGTTACCGGCGTAGATAAAACCCGTAAACTTCAGGAAATAGCTCTTCAATCGCGCCTTGGTATTCCACTTATTTTCGGGCAGGATGTTATACACGGATTTCGTACTACTTTCCCTATACCACTTGGCGAAACTGCTTCGTGGGACTTGGCACTTATCGAAAAAGCTGCTCGCATAGCTGCCACCGAGGCCGCTGCTTACGGCATCCACTGGACTTTTGCGCCGATGGTAGACATAGCACGCGACCCTCGCTGGGGACGTGTAATGGAAGGTGCCGGCGAAGATACTTATTTGGGTAGTAAAGCTGCCGAAGCACGGGTACATGGTTTTCAGGGTAAAGGCCTGGGAAATATTGATGCTGTAATGGCTTGTGCCAAGCATTTTGCTGCCTATGGTGCTGCGGTGGGCGGACGCGACTATAACTCGGTGGATATGAGTAACCGCCAGTTGTACGAAACTTATTTACCTCCTTTTAAAGCTGCTGTAGATGCCGGTGTGGCAACACTGATGAATTCTTTTAATGATATCAATGGAGTGCCGGCTACAGGTAATTCCTTTATTTTACGTGATATACTTAAAGGTGAATGGAACTTTAAGGGATTCGTGGTGAGCGACTGGGGAAGTATTGGCGAGATGATTCCTCACGGATATGCCAAGGATGAAGCCGATGCTGCTCTGAAGGCTATCATAGCCGGAAGTGATATGGATATGGAGAGTCGTTGCTATAAAAACACGCTGCAAAAGTTGGTCGAAACCGGAAAAGTCCCAGTTTCCATCATCGACGATGCCGTAAAACGTATTCTTTTGAAAAAATATGAATTGGGTCTGTTTACCGACCCATTCAGATATTGCAATGCTGAACGCGAAAAGGCGCAAACCAATAATGCTGAACATTTGAAATTTGCACGCGAAGCAGGTAAAAAAAGCATCGTGTTGCTCAGGAACAAGAACAATTTGCTTCCTCTGAATAAAAACACCAAAACGGTAGCCATGATTGGTCCGTTTGCCAAAGCTACCGTAGCAAACCATGGTTTCTGGTCCATTGCTTTTGACGATGACTCTACACGTATTGTTAGCCAGTACGACGGTATCAGAAATCATCTGGATAAAAACTCGGTAATGCTTTATGCTAAAGGTTGCAACGAAAACGACAATGACCGTAAAGGTTTTGCCGAAGCGCTTAGAATAGCCCAAAAGGCGGATGTGGTAATTATGTCGCTTGGCGAAGGCCCCGCTATGAGTGGCGAAGCACGCAGTAGAAGCAATATCCATTTTTCAGGCGTGCAGGAAGACCTGCTGAAAGAAGTAGCCAAAACCGGCAAACCGATAGTGCTGCTTATCAATGCAGGGCGCCCTCTGATATTTAACTGGGCTGCCGATAACGTTCAGGCCATTTTATACACCTGGTGGTTAGGAACCGAAGCCGGTAACGCTATTGCCGATGTGGTTTTTGGCGACTACAATCCATCAGGCAAATTGCCTATGACTTTCCCGCGAACCGAAGGACAGATTCCTATTTACTACAATCATTACAATACAGGTCGTCCGGCTAAGGATAATAACGATAAAAATTATGTGTCGGCTTATATCGACCTGCAAAACGACCCCAAATATCCATTTGGATATGGACTCAGCTATACCACTTTTGATATTTCAAACCTGCAGCTTTCGTCATCGAAAATGACTGCCGATGGTAAAATAACGGTGTCGGTAGATGTGAAAAATACAGGTAACTACGATGGCGAGGAGGTAGTGCAACTTTACATCCGCGATTTGGTAGGGTCGGTAGTACGCCCTGTTCGCGAACTCAAAGGATTCACAAAGATTGCCTTAAAAAAAGGAGAAATGCAGAAAGTGATATTTGAACTCAAATCGTCCGACCTGAAATTTTATAACGAAAAAGTAAGGTATATCGACGAACCGGGCGATTACGAAATTTATGTTGGTAACTCATCGGCAGCAACACTCAAAGGCGCCTTTGAACTTGTAAACTAAAAAAATGCTTTAAATCTGAATACTAACAATTTAATTATTTACAATGAAAATGGGTAATACATCGTGAAAGGGATCAATTATTTATAAACTTTTCAATCTGTTTATATAAATAAAAGAAATTAATAATTTTAGTAAATCTTAAATTAATCCCATGAATAACAAATCACTTCAGGAATGTTCAATACATTCTAAAAACCACAGAAAGACTTTTTGGAAGTATGTTTTTGTAATGGCTTTGCTATTAAGCTATTCATTTACGCTTTCAGCAGCATCTATTGTCAAAGGGACAGTAACCGATTCAAAATCGGCAACACCTCTGATTGGTGTTAGCGTTGTAGTCGAAGGAACGGGTACAGGTACTATTACCGATATTGACGGTAAATTTTCTTTAAATGTTCCATCGGCTAATGCCGTTTTGGAATTCTCGTATGTAGGATATACAACTCAAAAAATTAAAGTAGGCGATCAGGCTATCATGAATGTGTTGATGGTCGAAGATACCAAAAATCTGGAAGAACTCGTAGTTGTAGGTTATGGAGTTCAAAAGAAAAGTGTGGTAACAGGCGCTATTTCAAGCGTCCGCTCTAAGGATATGGAAGGGCTTAGTATACTTCGGGTTGAAGATGCGCTTAAAGGAAGAACTGCAGGTGTTACTGTAACTCAAAACTCAGGAGCTCCGGGAACTTCTTCAAGTGTAATTATAAGGGGGGTAACCTCTATAAATGGAGCTGAACCTTTGTATGTAGTAGATGGAGTTGTACTCGATAAAGGTGCTTTGGATTTAATCAATAAATCGGACATTGAATCGATGGAAGTGCTGAAAGATGCTGCTTCGGCTGCTATTTATGGTACCGCCTCCGCTGCAGGTGTTATTCTTATCACCACTAAAAAAGGTAAAGCGGGCGACATTAAAGTATCAATTAGTTCTAATTTCGGGATTCAGTCTCCCGAAAGAAAGCTGGACTTACTCAATGCTACTGAATACGCAACTTTACGTAACGAAGGTCTTAAGAATGGAGGTAAAAGTCTCCTTTTCTCCGACCCGGCTTCGTTAGGTGAAGGTACCGACTGGCAAAAAGAAGTTTTCAACTACAGCGCTCCTATTCAGAATCATGAATTCAGCTTAAGTGGTGGTAACGAAAAATCTACGTTCTTTTCATCTTTCGGTTATTTCGACCAAACAGGTGTTGTGGCTTCGGATGTATCCAGCTATAAGAGATATACGGTTCGTTTGAACTCTGACCATAAAGTAAAAAAATGGCTTACCATTGGGAATACATTGACTTATAGCTATACCAAATCGAAAACCAGCGTGGCTGAAAATGATTACTATGGTAATGTGCTTTCGTCGGCTATCAGTCTCGACCCGGTAACTCCGGCCATTTACTCTGATCCGAATGTAACTGTGCCTAATGTTTATGCTGTAAAAAATGACGATGGATATTATTATGGTTTGTCAAACTATGTTGGGCAGGAAATGATTAACCCCCTGGCATTTATTCAGGTAAATAAAGACAACTATAATTGGGCGAACAATTTCAATGGTAATGTATATGTACAGATTGAACCACTCAAAGGCTTGGTGTTCCGTTCTTCGTTAGGTGGAAAAATGGCTTTCTGGGGTTCTGAAAAGTATACTCCGCTTTATTACTACAGTTCCACACAAATGAATGCCAGTCAAAACTCATATACGAGGGGTAGATTTCAGAATATTAACTATACTTTATCAAACACCATTTCGTATAGCCGCAAGATTGACAACCACAACTTTAGTGTTATGTTGGGAAACGAATTACGTGATGGTTCCGGTTCTGGTTTAACAACGGTATATAGTGGTATTCCAGCGAATAGTCTGAAAGAAGCTTCAATGAATGTCTCTCTTGTTAAAGATAATATCGCATCCTGGGGATACGAAGATCAGCCCTACAAACTGGTTTCTTATTTTGGTCGTTTGAATTACGATTACATGGATAAATACGTGGTAAATGCCATTGTCAGAAGAGATGGTTCATCCAGATTTGGTTCAAATAATGCTTTTGGTAATTTTCCTTCAGCTTCGGTTAGATGGAATGTGCAAAATGAAGACTTCTGGAAACAAAACAATTATGTGGACGCTCTGTCTGTTCGACTGGGTTATGGGGTAAACGGTAAAGATGTGCATTTACCATTTAAATATACTTCGGTAATGCAAAATGTAGGTGGAGCCACTTTTGGCAATGATCAGGTTTATTTTGGAAGCACACCGGCATCGCCAGCCAATCCTGACCTAAGATGGGAGCGAACCACTCAGATAAATTTAGGGGTTGATGCTGTTCTGTTTGGTGGTTTATCGGCTACTTTAGACCTGTACCAGAAAAGCACAAGTGATATGATTATGGAAAAGAAACTTCCAGGCTATGTGGGAGCAACAAATAATCCGCAGGCTAATATGGCTACTATGGTTGGTAAGGGTATCGAATTTAGTCTTACTTATAACAAGAACATCAACAAAGATTTAAGTGTGTCGGCTACAGGTAATATCGCTTACAATGTCAATGAAATAACAGATATTGGGGAAAACGATTTTATTACAATAGCTAACATGCAGGCAAGTAAATACGAAGTAGAACGAATGATGAAAGGAAAACCTTACGGTATGTTCTGGGGTTTCAGAACCGATGGTATTTTCCAGACTCAACAGGAAATTGACTCGTATCTGAATGCCGATGGTGATATGATTCAACCTAATGCTCAACCCGGCGATTTCAGATGGAAAGACTTGGATGGTGATGGAAAAATTACTGATAAAGACCGCGAAAACTTGGGCCTTTCTATTCCACCAGTTACTTATGGAATTACGCTGAAAGCTAATTACAAAAATTTTGACGTAACTATTTTTGGTCAGGGAGTTGCCGGAAATAAGATTTGTAATCAGATACGTCGTTTGGATGTTGAAACATCCAACTATACAACAGCTGCTTTGGGTAGATGGGTCGGTGCAGGAACATCCAACACACACCCACGGTTAATTGAAGGAGAGGATGTAAATGAAAACTATGTCAAAATGAGTGACTTTTATCTTGAAGATGGTGCTTTCTTCCGTTTAAGAACATTTCAGATAGGTTATAGTCTGCCAAAAATGACTCTTAAAAATATTGGTATTGAGAAAATCAGATTATCTGCCAGCTGTAACAATATGTTTACTCTGACCAAATATAACGGTTACAACCCCGAAATTGGTGGCTCACAAGGTATCTATGGTATCGACAGAGGTGTATATCCTCAGGCTCGTTCATTTATGTTTGGTATTGATGTTGCCTTCTAATGAATAAATTCAAATAATTAAACATTGAAATTTATGAAAAGAATATTTTTATATACAGTAATTTTTACGACATTGTTTTCGTTGACAACCTCATGTGGTGAAGATTACCTGAGCGTGGATCCTAAGGGGCTTACGCTGGAAACTAATTTCTATAAGACTCCTGATCAGGCACTTGAAGGCTTGATGGCTGCGTATGCTTCGTTAAGCCACGAAGGTGGTTGGTCGGTTAAAATGATTGGCTTTAATTCTGCCGGCGACGAATGTTATACTGGTGGTGCCAGTGTGGGCGACTATGCCAACTATCAGGCATGGAATACCAATAGTATGACTGCTGTAGTTGGTCCTTCTGAAGCTTTTTGGAATGCTGACTATCAGGGGATATATCGTGCTAATTTGTTTATTGTCAAAATGAAAGAACAGGTTGCCGGACTGGATGACGCAGTTAAAAATAAATATATAGCCGAGGCTAAAACGTTAAGAGCTTATTTTTATTTTGAACTCATTCGGTTATTTAAAAACATTCCGTTGATTACTGTTCCTTTAGAACCCTCTGAGTGGTTTACGGTTACACAAGCTTCCAGAGAAGATGTGTATGCACAAATTGAAAAGGATTTGACCGAAGCAATCAGCGTATTACCTACAAAATCGGCTATGCCTGCTACCGAACTGGGAAGAATGACTAAAGAGTCAGCCATGGCCTTGTTGGGAAAAGCTATTCTTTTCCAGAACGACGAATCGCGCATGGAAGAAGCTGCCGGATGGTTCAATAAAGTAAATACAGCTACCGGATATGCTTTAGTAACTAATTACAAAGATATATTTGATCCGGCTAACAAATTTAATTCTGAGTCGGTGTTTGAAATTACACATACTGCTTCTATGGAACAGGGCGACTGGGGTGCAAAAATCTTCGGAAATATGTATGTAATTGCTGTAGGGCCGCGCTCATATAAACCCGGTACTGCTGATGCTGACCATGCTTATGTTTCAGGTTGGTCGTTCAACCCTATTATTACTGATTTTGTGAATTTTATGAAAGGGGATCCGCGCTTCAAATATACCATAGCCGATGTAGATAGTTTAGTGGCACATCGTGGTGCAAGTTATATTCCCGGATATCAAAATACCGGTTACTTTATCCAAAAATGGGCTCCTCTCGAAAAATGGAGGGTAGCAACTGGTACAACTGAGTTGAACTTCCCGAACAATATGATTGAGATTCGGTTGGCCGACACTTATCTTATGGAAGCTGAAGCATTGGTGCGTGCCGGTAAAAATGCAACCAGAGCTAAAGACCTGCTTGATGCAGTACGTGCAAGGGTAGGTCTGGCATCGGTGCCGGCTACATTGGCTAATATTTATAACGAACGCAGATTAGAACTGGCTACCGAAGGACATCGTTGGGATGATCTTATACGTACAGGACAGGCAGCTACTGTGCTTTCATTCAAAGGATTTAAGGCTAATAAAAATGAATATCTGCCTATCCCTTTGTCGTCGCTCAACAATACAAAACTGGTGCAGGATCCCGCTTATCAATAATGGGCTATCATGTAAGAAAATACATATTTGTTGAAAAAATTAAATTTACATGAAAAATGAAAAATAATAAATTAAATTCCAAAATAACGCTTGCTCTGGCACTAATGTCTGCTGTTGCTTTTACAGCTTGTAAAGACGATTTGCAGAACAATGGATTAGTGTCTAAAACATTAGATGCCTCGTTTACAGTGACAAATGTTACTTCATCGCCCAATAAATTTTTACTTAGTTCAAGTAATGATAATTATTTGTTTTCGGAATGGGATTTTAATGACGATGCGGGATATAACAAAGGAACAAATAATTTAGAATTATTTATTCCCGATGCCGGAACTTACAATATAAAACACCGTGTTGTTGGTATTGGAGGTGTATATAGTGATGTGATAACTAAAACCATTACCGTGGCAACTTCCGACCCTGCTGCCGGTAATCTGGTTAAAGGAGGTAAATTTGCCACTGCTGACGATAACAGCCAGTGGACTGTAAGCCCGAGTGGAGGTGTATGTACCTTTGCCGATGGCTGGGCGACTTTTACCAATGTAGCCGGATCATGGGGGCAGGCAGCCATTCAGCAGCCTATCCAGGTGGAGGCCGGTAAAAAGTACAAGATTGATATGTTGTTCAAAACCGAAGGGGTGAAAAACGGCTGGTTCAAAGTGTATGCCTGTACCACTCCTCCTACACTCGGAGTTGAATATACCGGAGAAATACTGGTGGCCGAGGTGGCTATTTGGGGCGACAATGTCGGTGCAAAATCGGGAAAATTTTCATCAATTCTGAATCCTGATTCTGGTACCAAAACCAAGAACGTAGTTACCTTTACCACAAGTGGTACTATTTACCTGTCGATACAGTGTGGCGCCGAAGATTTGAAAGGTGGCGTATCTGTTTCCAAGGTTGAATTCAGAGGTGTTTCTGAATAAAACGTTCTATATACCTGGATAAAAAAACAGCCGGATTGTCCGGAAATGGATTAATCCGGCTGTTTTATTTTTTACAGATGATATTTTAAAATGAATTTTTTTTTAGTTACTTTATCTAATATCTCCGGCATGGAACTTCTATATTCAATAATAAAAAAACAGTTTGCTGCTTTGGTTTTGATTTTGTTCTACGGGTGTTCTACCGGAAATGAAATTGTAATAAACAATAACGGAAAAACTGATATTGACACCAGCTCAACAAACTACGTCAACACGGATGTTGTATGCTGGTTAACCAGCCCTACACAAAGAGTTTATCTGAAAAGAAATAACATAGCTCTGAATTTTGAGAATAAAACCAATAACTACGAAACTATAACCGTAGATGACTCAAAACAATTTCAGAGTATGGATGGTTTTGGATTTGCGCTTACCGGTGGAAGTGCATATCTTATTAACCGATTGCCAGTTGTGCAGCGCGATAGCTTACTGCACGAATTATTTGACCTCAAGGGGAATCATATCGGTATCAGTTATCTGAGAATTAGCCTTGGTGCTTCCGATCTAAATTCCTATGTTTACTCATACGATGATATTCCCACTACGGGAACTGACACTTTGCTGACCTCTTTTAGTCTGACCCCGGATAGTTACGACCTTATTCCTGTACTGAAATCGATTATAGCTATTAATCCTACTATAAAAATTCTGGCTTCACCATGGTCGGCTCCGGCCTGGATGAAAACCAACAAAAGTTTTGTAGGAGGAAGCCTGAAAAAAGAATACTTTGGCGTATATGCCGATTATTTTGTAAAATATATTCAGGGAATGAAAGAGCAGGGTATAACCATCGATGCTATTACTCCGCAAAATGAACCTCTGAATCCGTATAACAATCCCAGTATGTATATGTCGGCCGAAGATCAGGCTGGGTTTATAGGTGGCTACCTGGGACCACGCTTTGCTCAGAATAATATCAGCACCAAAATTATTTGTTATGATCATAACTGCGATGTGCCTTCGTATCCCATTACTGTACTGAGCGACCCCATTGCTAATCCTTATGTAGATGGCTCGGCGTTTCATCTTTACATTGGCGATATAAGTGCTTTGACTCAGGTGCATAATAAATTCCCGGAGAAGCATGTCTATTTTACTGAACAATGGGTTGGCGGACCCGGAAACTTTTCTGAAGACCTGAAGTGGCACATGCGAAACCTCATTATAGGTGCACCCCGTAACTGGAGCAGGAATGTGATTGAATGGAATCTGGCTTCGGATCCTTTGTACAAACCTCACACTACGGGTGGATGTACCACTTGTCAGGGAGGACTCACCATTGGTACGGAAATTACACGCAATGTTTCCTATTATGTTGTAGCACACGCATCTAAGTTTGTTCCACAGGGTTCGGTGCGTATACAGTCCAATAATATGACTTCATTGCCTAATGTGGCTTATAAAACGCCCAACGGAAACAAAGTGTTGATTGTGCTTAATGATTCGCAGGTTTCGCAAACATTTAATATCCAGTTTAACGGGAGCATAGTGACTGCAACCTTAGCAACAGGTGCAGTAGGGACGTATTTTTGGCCATAAAAAAACCGGTTGGCTCATCCATGGTGCGGATTTTCATTGATGATAATTATCAGTAGTTTAAATAGAGAAAAAACATTTTTCAAGAAACATGAAGAAAATGAATTGGTTACTCAGCTTATCTTTTATACTTTTCGCTGCTTGCGGTCAGGGTGTCGACGACCCTGATGTGTCCGATGACAAAACTATCACCCTGGGTGCAGATTCATTACAGTTTACTTATGCCGCAGGTAGTCAGACTATTGATTTGTCGGCTTCCGATGAGTGGAGCGTTACCTCCAACAACTCGTGGTGCAGTTGTTTTCCCATAGGTGGCATACGTGGCAATCAATCGGTTACAATTAAAGTTAATGAAAATAGTGAATCGTCAGCACGGGAAGCAATTCTTACATTCAGAAATGGTAGCTATTTAAAAACAATGAAAATAAAACAGGCGGCTTCGCCCGGTTATAAGATTGTGTGGCAGGACGAATTTAATACTGATAAACCATCGATGCCTTCGGCTACCGACTGGTGGTACGAAACCGGTGGAAACGGTTGGGGTAATAACGAATTGCAGAATTATGTGTCGGGTAAAATTAGTTCCGATACCCTGGCATATGTATCGGGCGGGACGCTGAAGATTTACGCCAGAAAAATCAATGGTACTGTATACTCTATTCGTATGAATACCAGCAGCTCATGGAAGTATGGCTATTTTGAGGCACGACTGAAACTGCCTAAGGGTAAGGGTACCTGGCCTGCATTCTGGATGCTGCCTAAAAATTTTACAGCTTGGCCGGCCGACGGCGAAATTGATATTATGGAAGAAGTGGGCTTTAATCCTAATTACGTATCCAGTTCCATCCATTGTACCGCTTACAACCATACCATTGGCACGCAAAAAACGGCTGCTAAATATGTAGATAATGCCGAAGGTGAGTTTCATGTTTATGCTGTGGAATGGACAGCCAATTATATCAAAGGATTTGTGGATGGAGTTAATTACTTTACTTTTGATAACGATGGCAAAGGCAATAAAAATACGTGGCCTTTTGATGCTCCGTTTTATCTGAAACTGAATCTGGCCTGGGGTGGCAACTGGGGTGGTGCAAACGGGGTGGATGAGTCTGCTTTGCCACTCACTTATGAAATTGATTACGTTCGTGTTTACCAAAAATAAAATATTGATACCATGAAGATACGTGTTTTATCTATCAGCCTTGTTCTGGGCTTGTTGCTGCTTTCGCCTTGCCATGCAGCGTCTAAAAATGTAAAGACCAAAAGTTCTAATGTTAAAGCGTATGTAACCACTGCCGATCGCTCGATGGAACTTTCGGAAAAAACGATGGCGCTTAAAAACGGCGCCAGCTATAGTGCCGCTAATAGTATAGTTCTGAGGCCGGCTACCAAATATCAAACCATGGATGGTTTTGGGGCGGCTGTTACGGGCTCTACCTGCTATAACCTTCTGAAAATGACACCGGAAAACAGAGCTAAGTTTCTTGAACAAACATTTTCGGAACGTAAAGGCTATGGTTACAGCTATATAAGAGTGGCTATAGGCTGCTCCGACTTTTCGATGAGCGAGTATACTTGCTGCGATAAAGAAGGAATTGCCAATTTCGGATTAACTACCGAAGAAACCGATTATGTAATTCCGGTACTTAAAGAAATTCTGGCTATTAATCCGAATATAAAAATCATGGCAGCACCCTGGACTGCTCCCCGCTGGATGAAGGTGACTGAGCCCGGAGGAGCTGTACCTCATAACTCGTGGACAGGGGGACATGTGGCTGCCCGTTTTTTTCAGGATTATGCTACATATTTTGTGAAATGGATACAGGCTTTCAGGGCTGAAGGTATCGATATTTATGCTGTTACTCCTCAGAATGAGCCTCTCAATCCCGGAAACTCTGCTTCTACACTGATGTTTTGGGACGAGCAGCAGGCTTTTATACGCGATGCTTTGGGTCCAAAATTCAAGGAGGCTGCATTGGCCACTAAAATCTATGTTTTTGATCATAACTATAATTATGATAACATGGAAACCCAGACTGATTATCCTGTAAAAATATATGCCGACAAACAAGCTGCTGACTATATAGCGGGTGCGGCGTACCATAATTACGGTGGCGATATAAGTGAGCTGATGGATATTCACAGCAAAAGTGATAAGGAACTGGTATTTACCGAAACCTCTATCGGAACATGGAATGACGGGCGCAACCTTGCTGTTCGGCTGATGGAAGACATGAGTGAGGTGGCTTTAGGTACGGTTAATAACTGGTGTAAGGGAGTTATCGTCTGGAATCTGATGCTCGACGAGAACAAAGGCCCAAATCGCGATGGAGGCTGTCAAACATGCTATGGAGCTGTGGATATAAACTCTTCGGATTATTCAACGATGACTAAAAACTCACATTATTTTGTTATAGCTCACTTGTCGGCGGTAGTAAAGCCCGGTGCGGTAAGGATAGGAGCTGATGCAGGTACTGCGCTGACGGGAGTTACCAGTTCCGCCTTTGTCAATCCGGATGGCAGCTATGCTCTCGTACTGATGAACAATAATTCTGATGCAAAGGCATTGACAATAAGTGATGGACGCCGGTATTTTAGCTATTCATGCCCACCGAAGTCTGTAGCTTCTTTCTGTTGGAAGAAGTAAAAAAAAGTCGGTACAAATCATCAATAAAACTAAAAAATATGCGATGTAAAACACGGTTAATGACTTTATGTCTGCTTATGGGTTTATCCTTTTGTACGCTTGCAGCAAAAA
The DNA here is from genome assembly GCA_017860345.1 of Bacteroidota bacterium. Classification (GTDB taxonomy): domain Bacteria; phylum Bacteroidota; class Bacteroidia; order Bacteroidales; family Paludibacteraceae; genus Paludibacter. The sequence continues at coordinate 12,477 of JAFNAV010000061.1, forward strand.
ATGGGGGTAAAACGGCATTCTTTAAAGTCGATGGTCAGGAACTGATTGCCCCCGACGGGAAACCATTTCTGCTACAGGGAACTAATCTGGGCAACTGGCTTAACCCTGAAGGGTATATGTTCCTTTTTGATAAAGTAAGTTCGTACAGACTTATCGATCAGGCTTTCAAAGAAATGATTGGGCCGGATGCAACCAATATGTTCTGGCGGAAATTTCAGGATAGCTACATCACTCGCGAAGATATTTTTTATATCAAACAAACCGGAATGAATTCTATCCGCGTACCGTTTCATTATAAACTATTTACCAGCGAAGATTATATGGGATTCAATAATCCTGAACGTGGTTTTGAACTACTCGATAGGGTTATTGGCTGGTGTGGCGAAGCTGGTTTGTATGTAATACTGGATATGCACGACGCACCGGGCGGACAAACGGGCGATAATATTGATGATAGTTACGGATACCCCTGGCTTTTGGAGAGCGAGAACGACCAACAGCTTTTTTGTAATATCTGGCAAAAAATAGCAAAGCGTTATGCTAAAAATACAACTGTTATAGGCTACGATTTGCTGAACGAGCCTATAGCTCACTACTTTACCAATAAAGATGAGCTGAATAAAAAACTGGAACCGCTTTATAAAAGGGTTACAGAGTCTATTCGCAAGGTGGACAAAAATCATATAGTATTATTGGGTGGCGCTCAGTGGAATGGTAATTTTGCCGTGTTCAACGACTGGACTTTTGATAACAAAATGATGTACACCTGTCACCGCTACTGGTGCGATACATTGCAATCCAATATTCAGGACTTTGTAGATTTCAGAAAAAAAGTAAACCGGCCTATATACATGGGCGAGACAGGTGAAAATACAGATGAATGGGTGGGCGCTTTTCGTAAACTGCTGGAAAAGAATAATATTGGCTGGCACTTTTGGCCTTATAAAAAACTACCAGAAAAAAGTGGTGTTATGATTATTCCCAAGCCCCAAAACTGGGATTTAATAGTAGACTACACCCGTAAGGACCGAAGCAGTTTTGGCGCTGTACGGGATAACCGTCCCGATCAGAAACTGGTAAGGGCTGCTTTGGATGAACTGCTCGAAAATATAAAATTTAAAAACAATATTAAAAATCAAGCTTATATAAAAGCCTTGGGAATGCAACCCTGACATTGAAAATCAAAACTTGATTCGTGATTAAATTAGTTGTTATTCTGTAAATAAAAGTTGAAAGTAATGAAAAGATCAATTCTTCTGATTGGGTTGTTTGTACTTATGCAGGTACAGGCTAAAGCCCCTAAAACGCAACAGGCATATTCTCTTACCGACAAAACTGTGAAGGTATATACCACCGCTAAGACACATGCCGAGCCCATGGCTTATCAAGGCGAGTTACGCTTTGAAGATAAAGAGCAGCCTACCGAACGCGAAATAATAATCTTTGTCGATCCCGCTAAGCAATATCAGGCTTTGTTGGGCATAGGTGGAGCAGTTTCGGATGCTTCGGCCGAAACTTTTGCTAAAATGCCTCAGGATAAGCAACAGCTTTTTATTGATAAGTATTATGATAAACAGAATGGAATCGGTTATTCTTTACTACGGACTACCATTCACAGTTCCGATTTTGCAAGCGGAAGCTATACCTATGTGGCCGATAACGATTCTACACTGTCGACTTTTACTGTAGAGCACGACCAAAAATACCGTATTCCGCTTATTCATAAAATAATTGATAAAGCCGGTGGAAAAATCACCACTTATGCCAGTCCGTGGAGTCCGCCTGCATGGATGAAATCTAATGCTAATATGCTGCGTGGTGGTAAGTTACTACCCAAATACCACCAGAGTTGGGCCAATTATTTTGTAAAATTTATTCGTGAGTACGAAAAAGCCGGAATCCCTATCTGGGGCATTTCCGTACAAAATGAGCCTATGGCTACTCAAACATGGGAGTCATGTATTTTTACAGGTAAAGAAGAAGCTGCTTTTGTGAAAAAATATCTGGGACCTACTATGGCTCGTAATGGTATGAAAAACAAAAAAATAATTGCCTGGGATCATAATCGCGATTTGATTTTTCAGCGGGCTACCGATATTTATTCCGACCCTGAAGCCGCGAAGTATATCTGGGGACTTGGTTTCCACTGGTACGAAACATGGAGCAAAGGCTTACCTCAGTTCGATAATATTCGTCGTGTGAAAGAAGCTTATCCTGACAAAAACCTGATGTTTACCGAAGGCTGTGTTGAAAAATTTGAATATAGCGGTTTGAATGACTGGGAGCTTGGCGAAAGATATGGCGAAGCGATGATTAACGATTTTAATAACGGCGCTTCAGGATGGACTGACTGGAATATATTGCTTGACGAAAAGGGCGGGCCTAATCATGCGGGTAACTTTTGCTTTGCTCCGGTTCATTACAATACTCAAACAGGAGAATTGATTTTTAATAATGAGTTTTATTACATCGGACACTTCTCAAAATATATCCGTCCGGGAGCAAAACGTTTGGCAACTTCGTCGAGCAGAAGCGTACTACAGGCCACCTCATTTATCAATACCGATGGTAAACTGGCTGTGGTTGTAATGAATAAAGGTGATTTGGATTTGGAGTATTTTTTATGGATCAATAATAAAGCTGTAAAAACTTTGGCACCTGCCCGCTCCATCAACACCCTGATAGTTAATTAGTAAATCATTTGTTAGATATATTAGTTTTTTAATGATAAGAAAGATTGATTGTTAGAACGACTGTAGTTTTTTGGTTTTTTTTGGAGAGAGTATCCTCTTTTGGGGGATACTCTCTCACTTATTTTTTGTTACCATCTTTTAAGTATTGCTGCCTGCATGCTTTTCAGCTTAATGGCTTTTCCATTAAATTTCGTTCCTGTTATTAAATCAATATATCTGCCTTCGGGCAGGTCAAATGTTTGTTGTGTTGTTTCCAGATTGAATGCAGCTATGATTTCGTTTTGCGCATCAAAACGCTTATAGGCTAATTTTTTCCCCTGAGTAATCAGGAATGTTATGTCACCGCTACTAAGTACCGGGTTGTTTTTTCTGATATTTATCAGCTTTTGGTAGTAGGTAAACATGCTGTTGTCAAACCCGGTCTTGTCATATTCTTCCGGCTTGTTTTTAGCAATATTATTCCGGTTTTCCGGCTTGAATTTCAGTTCTTTCCACCAAAGCGGTTTTCTGCCGAATGGGTCATCTGCGCCCCATATTCCCATCTCTTCGCCATTCCATATTTGTGGTGCACCGGGTATGGTAAACAAATGTGCCAGGTAGAGTTTGAGCCGATTGTACGAGTCTTTGTCAGGCTTACCGGTTATGTATTCCGGGTTCTCGTTAGGGTTAGCATGGTACTTGTATTTGTTGCGGTTGGCAAAGTCAGTCAGCAACCTCGGCGCATCGTGCGACGACGAAACATTCATCATTGCCTGAAGGTTGTCCCGGCTTATACTGTTCCACTGGTATAGCAAGCTATCTTTGAGTTGGGCTGCGTCGGTTTCATAATCGGTTTTGGCAAAAAAATACCTTGCCGGCTTATAAACCTGATAATACATAACAGCGTCAAATATATCGCCCTGCAAATAGGGAACGGGATTCATAAGTTTATCAGGCCACTTTTCCCACCATATTTCGCCAATCAGATAAGCATCTTCTTTTACCGATCGTACAAAACTACGATATTGACGCCAAAACTCCAGTCCTATTTGCTCGGCTACGTCAAGCCTGTATCCATCTACTCCCCGGCTTGTATCGCCATCTGGTGCCAGCCAGCGGGCGCTAACGGCAAAAACATGTTTTTTCACTCCCTCGTCCATATCTCCTTCATAGGGTTTGCCATTTATTCTTGGAGTTTTAATGTCGGTTTTGCGCAACTCGGGCATGTAGGCATTGCCATACCAACCTTCGTAGCTAAATTCGTTTTCGGGCGTTTCGGGATGGTCGAAAGAGGTGATGTTGTACCAGTTTTTATAGGCCGATGTTGCCTGATTTTTAAGTACGTCCTGCCATGCCCAGAAAAGTGTTCCTGTATGGTTCCAGGAGTAATCCATGATAATCCGTATATTTCGTTTATGACATTCGTCTATCAGTTTCAAAAAAAGCTTATCGGCCGATGTCCATTGCCAGGTTTCGGGTCTGGCCGGGTCTTCGCTGGCCATTATGCGTTTATCACCTTCAGGGTCAGGGCCAAAATTAATATCGATATGGTGATAATTTCGGGCGTCATACTTATGAAGCGAGGGCGCATCGTTAATCGGATTGATATATATGGCATTTATACCCAAATTTTCAAGGTAGTTCAGTTTGTCGAGTATACCTTGCAGGTCGCCGCCATATCTGCGATACTGTAGCATGTCGCTAAAGCTTTTGTTCTGGCCTTTCATCCATTTATCTTGCTCAAACCAGTTGCTGGTCCATGGGGTGATTGTCCATCCTGCAGGTGGAAATATCTTCATATCAGCTACCTCTGTATCTTCCGGTTTGGGGTCGTTGGATTTATCACCATTATTGAATCGTTCGGGAAAAATCTGATACCATATTGCATATTTAGCCCATACGGGTGGTTTGTTTACAGGCGTATTCCCGGCAGGGAGAGTAAATACATTGAATAATACAAATATCAGGATAAATGCGTGTTTCATGGATATTATTTTTTATTTTTTCAAATATACTATGAATCAATAAATATATGCTTAACTAAAAAGGCTTTAGATGTATTGTTGATTGCAAACGTTTGCACTATAAAACTTACCAATGAAGTGCTTCTTTACTCTTCAACAAAGC
>JAFNAV010000084.1 GCA_017860345.1 Bacteroidota bacterium
GAACAGTTTGCATTGTTCTGAATGAAATTTAAAATATATATTTGTCTCGTTTCCGGCATAAACAATGTATTTAGCTCACAAATATATGAAATACGGCTCAATTTTCACCAAAAACGAGCTTTATTTTTCTTATATTGAGCCAAAAAAATAAAGAATATGGATAATCAACGTATTTACAAACTTTCGTTTGCTCTTGTATATCCGCTCTATATACAAAAAGCCGAAAGAAAAGGCAGAACAAAAGCTGAAGTAGATGAAATAATTTTTTGGCTGACCGGGTACGACCCACAATCACTTCAGGAGCAGATTGATAGCCAATCATCGTTTGAAAGCTTTTTTGCCCGGGCTCCTGAAATGAATCCCAATGCGTGGAAAATAACAGGGAGCATTTGCGGTTATCGGGTAGAAGATATTGAAGACAAACTGGTACAGCAAGTTCGCTATCTTGACAAGCTCATTGATGAATTGGCCAAAGGTAAATCAATGGAGAAAATCTTAAGGAAATGAAAGACCCGACAAATATCGGTTCGGGCATGTTTCCGTAACCACAAACAAATTAAATTACCTCAAAATCAATTCATCATGCCGGCTATTCCACCGCTTATTTGCAGCAGGGATATTTCGCACAGCTTAGTGTTGTATTGGGCTTGCACAAGACGCTCTTCGGCTTCGAGCAAACTGTTTTGAGCCTCGCGTAACTCTATACCCGAAAGGTCGCCCACCTTATACCTGTCCATGGCAATATCGTAATTCAGCCGGGCATTGTTTACATTTTCCTGTTCCAGAGCGGTAAGCTCCATGTTGTTTTGATAAGCCATCCACATATTCGAAAAATCGCTTCGGAGCGATAACTCAAGCTCCTGAGTTTCGAGCGTTTTGTTCTCTATTTGTATGCGGGCATTTTGTTGTTGCCGGCGGCGGTTCAGCCCATCAAACACATTGAATCCTAATGTAAGTCCGTAGCTCGTTCCCAAATAATCCTGCCTGCGGTAAGTAGAAGCTCCGTACTTGTCGGTGGAATATCCGTATCCGGCATTCAGTTTCAGGTACGGATAGTTCTTGCTCTGCGATGTTTTTAAATCAAGGATGCTGATGTTTTTTTCTTTTTCGGCCAGCAATATCAGGGTGTTCGATTTCAGAGTATTGCTCCATAAATCTTCTTTGGAAAGTAGTTTGTTGAAAACAATGGATGTATCAGAAGGTACAAATTGCTGCTCCACATCGGTCAGAGCCATAAGTTGATTCATACGTATGCGCGATGCAAACAGCGTTTCCTGCTGCTTAATCAGCCTTGAGCTATCGGCATTAAAATCCACCCGGGCCTGCTGCAAATCAAATCTGGACATGGAGCCTATCTTGTAACGGGCTTCCACTATCCGCAATCGCTCTTTGGATAGTCCTACAGCCGATTTCAGATTGCTATACCGGATGTTTTGTTGCACAAAGTTGTAGTATTCACCCGATATGGTTGCCACAAAGTTTTCTATGGCAAGGCGTGTATTGAGTTCGCCGGCCTTTTGCAAAACTTTGAGCCGGTCGTAATTGGTAAACATGCTCAGCCCATCAAAAATAGTCCAGCTGAGCGAAACCCCGGCATCAAAACCCGTATCGCTGATGTTGGAAGTTTCTACCGCCGCTCCCCCACCCGACGGATAATTTGTCCGGTCTCTCAGACTTCCGGCGTAAGCGCTGTTCAAATCCACTGTTGGCAGCATACCTGCATTGCCGGGTGTGAAGTTATTATCAGATATGCGCTGGTTGTTTTTTGAGATTCGAAGTTCAAAATTCTTCTCCAGCCCTGTTTCAATACAACGCTTCAAATTTGTTTTTTCCTGCGAAAACAAACCTGAAAACGAAAAGAAAGACAAACTCAAAAGAGTTAACCTTATATTATATCGGGTTAGTAGGGAATATTTCATATGTTCATTTTGTTTATTAATTAATTGTCGCATGGAACTCGCATGCTCATAGCTATCGGGATGCTCATTTCATACCATAATAATTAAATTTTATACAGAATATTTTATTATGTGACTGAAAATATGATAATTATAAACACAAAGACCCGAAGACACCAAAGCTGTTAAAGTAGAACATCTTTTTTATAAAGCTAAAATTGTTTTTCTTTGTGCTCTTGTATTGAGTTAAAAACAGATTAAATCTTTGTGATTTTGTGGCTTCGTGTTTAAAATTTTTCGCTTTCAAGCTTATATTTTTTTATTCTATAATTATCTGTTATTTTTTCATCCGGCAGTTTTATACCAGAATCTTTCAGAACACATCAATTACAAGTCCTTTTTTCTATTTGTTGAAACATACATATAAATAGCCGGTACCACATACAGCGTCAGGAAGGTAGATACAATCATACCACCAATAACGGCTATCCCCATAGCCACCCGGCCATTGGCTCCTTCGCCCGAGGCAAAGGCAAGTGGCAGCAAGCCCAGCACTGTGGCCAAACTGGTCATAAGTATCGGGCGCAAACGCTGCACCGAGGCGCTTAATATAGCGTCGTACTTACTCAGCCCTGCCTGCTGACGCTGGTTGGCAAATTCTACAATCAAAATTCCGTTTTTAGCTACCAAACCAATAAGCATAATGATACCTATCTGACTGAAAATATTCATGGTAGTGCCCGAAACAAACATAAATATAAGTGCTCCGGCTACTGCCAGCGGAACGGTTAGCATAATTACCAGCGGGTCCTTAAAACTCTCGAACTGCGCCGCCAGAATCAGGAAGATAAGTACCAAAGCCAGTACAAAGGCAAACATAAGACTCGAAGAGCTTTCGCGGAAATCCTTGGAGTCGCCAGCCAAAGCGGTGCGGAAAGTTTCGTCGAGCGTTTCTTTGGCTATTCTGTCCATCTCGTCCAAACCTTTGCCAATGGTAACGCCCGGAGCCAAACCTGCCGATACGGTAGCTGAACTGAAACGATTGTAACGATAGAGCTGAGGCGGAGCTACCGATTCTTTTAGCTCTACCAGGTTGTCGAGTTGTATCATGCTTCCGTTGGTGTTTTTTACGTATACCGATTTCAAATCGAGAGGCGTATTACGTTGCTGGCGATTAATCTCACCTAAAATCTGATATTGTTTTCCATTCATATAAAAATAGCCGATACGCTGCCCGCTCAGTGCGTACTGAAGCGTTTGACCAATGTCGCGGGTACTTACGCCAAGCAACGAGGCTTTGTCCCTGTCAATCAGAATGCGGGTTTCGGGCTTGGTAAATTTCAGGTTTACATCAGCCATCTGAAACATGGGACTTGCCTGTACTTTTTCCATAAACCGGGGGATAAACTCCTGCAATTTTTCCAGATTGGGCGCCTGCAGCACATATTGTATGGGCATACTGGCACGCCGTCCGCCAAAGGTAGATTGTTGTTGCACAAAAGCTCTTGCCTCATTTTCCCTTTTCAAGGCTTTGGATAAACTATCGGCTATCTGCATCTGGCTGCGCTTCCGGTCTTTGATGTCGGGCAATACCACCCTGACCATCCCCATACCACTCCGCGAGATATTGATATTGGATATTCGTTCGGGCGCAACAGAGTCAACAATATCTGATATGCGCATATTATAATCCCGTACAAATTCAAAAGTGGCTCCTTCGGGTGCCGAAGTTCTAATAGAAACCTGAGAGCGGTCTTCAAGAGGCGCCATCTCGGCAGGTACCAAATTCCACAACACTACTATTAATACCAGCGTAAGCCCAACCACCGGGAAAACAAGGACCTTACGTTTGAGAAAGGTTTCAAGCGTACGGTGATAGAAGCTGTTCATCCCCACAAAAAACGGCTCGGTTTTCCGATATAGCCAGTTATGCTTTTCGGTTTTTTTCAATAGTTTGGTGGATAACATCGGTGTAAAGGTTAACGCCGCAATGGCTGAAATAATCACCGCACCCGACACCACAATGCTAAACTCGCGAAAAAGACGCCCCGTCATTCCTTCAAGAAAAACAATAGGGAAAAATACGGCCACCAGTGTGATGGTAGTAGATATAACCGCGAAGAATATCTCTTTAGACCCCAATATTCCAGCTTCGACCGGCGACAAGCCTCCTTCTACTTTAAGATAAATGTTTTCGGTTACCACAATGGCATCGTCGACCACCAGCCCTACGGCCAACACCACAGCCAGCATCGAAAGCACATTGATAGAAAAGCCCGAAATATACATAACAAAGAATGCTCCCACCAGCGAAACCGGTATTACGGTAATCGGGATAAGCGTTACACGCCAGTCTCTCAGGAACATAAAGATAATAAGAATTACAAGTCCGAAGGCTATATAGATGGTTTCTTCAACCTCGTCGATCGATGCTCTGATAAATTTGGTGTTATCAAAAGCAACTTCTACCTTCACATCTTCCGGAAGGTCTTTTTTCATTTGTTCGAGGCGGCGTTGCACCTCGTCGGCTATTTCTATCTGGTTGGCTCCCGGCTGCGGAATAATAACCGGACTTACCATAGGTACTCCGTTACGACGGAGAATGTTTTTGCGGTTCTCGGTATCGAGCTCGGCTTTACCAATATCGCTGAAACGCACTATGCGGTAGTTGTCTTCTTTGATAATGACATTGTTGAAATCTTCAGGAGTTTGCAGCAAACCCATCGTACGGATAGAAAGCTCTATTTTATCTCCCTCGATACTTCCGGATGGCAATTCTACATTTTCCTTATCGATGGCATTTTTCACGTCCATAGGCGTTACACCATACGAAGCCATTTTAGAGGGGTCGAGCCACAGGCGCATCGAGTATCGGTTTTCGCCCCAGATACCCACCGAGCTTACATTGGGGATGGTTTGCAGACGTTCCTTGATAGTAAGATCGGCTATTTCGCTCAGTTCCAGCAACGAGCGTTTATCACTTTGCACCGTAATCTGGATTATCGGGTCGGCATCGGCATCGGCTTTGGACACGGTAGGCGGGTCGCAGTCGCGAGGCAGAAAGCGCTGAGCACGCGATACCTTGTCGCGCACATCATTAGCAGCCGTTTCAAGGTCAACACTCAGTTCAAATTCCACGGTAATACGCGACGAGCCCTGACTGCTCTGGCTTGTGAGTGAGCGAATACCCGGAATACCGTTAATGTTCTGCTCTAAAGGCTCTGTTATCTGACTTTCAATAATTTCGGCGTTAGCTCCCGGATACGACACCTCTACGGTTATAATCGGGTTGTCTACATTAGGATACTCGCGTACGCCCAAATAGCTGTACCCGATTATTCCCAAAAGGAAAATAACCAGAATAATAACTGTTGCCAGTACAGGACGCTTTATACTTAGTTCGGAAATGTTCATAAATTTATCTTATCTCCCTTTTAAAAACAATGGGTAGTTATAAAAAAAAGCACAGCATAGAGTTTTTATAGACAAGTGAAGTCAGCTGATTTTCAGCTGCGAGCACAAATCTGCCATTTACGTAGTAAATAAATCAGAATTAAAATCCGTTTTATTACTACAATAAATCAGTGTATATCAGCTAAATCCGACACATCCGCGTTTCTATTCTTCTTTTGTCATGTACTTAGTCTTTAATGTCTAAATACTTCCAGAAAGAATACCCTGTTTTCTGAATTTAAATACTCACAAAAATTAGACGAGAATAAGAAAACTACTCTCCTTCCAGTTTCGAGATTTTCACCGGCAAGTCGTCGCGCAACTGCATTACTCCGCTCACCAGCAAAGTGTCGCCGGCCTGTACACCTTCCAGTACCTGTACCGATGATGCTGTGCGAATGCCTTTTTTAATTTCTACCTCGCGGGCTTTCCCGTTTTTGTACACATAAGCCACATCGCGCCCCATTTCGGCAACGGATGCAATACTTGGTATAACAATAGCGTTGGGTATCTCGCGGAGTTTAATATCGATAGTAGCCGAATGCCCCGGCTTAAGTTTGCCACCGGGGTTGGCGTAGCGGGCGCGCACTTTAAGCGATAGCGTTTTCTCGTCTAAGGTAGACTCCACCGCATACACTATAGCCTGATACACATTGTTGTCATTCTCCAGTGTGAAGTTTATTCTGGTTCCGCTGCGTACATCACCGGCCTGCTTTTCGTTTACCGAAAATTCTATTTTGAGCGGCGATATTTTGGTGAGTTTGGTAATAATGGTTTGGGGCGATGCGTAAGTCCCCTCACTCACAAAGCGAAGCCCCAATACCCCATCGAAAGGGGCGCGAAGTTCTGTTTGTGCCAGGCGGGCTTTTACCAACTCCATGTCGGCCTTTAGTTTTTCAAGTTCGGTAGTAACCGACTCGTACGACTCCTGACTAACAGCATCTTTGGCCAGCAACGACTTTTGACGGAAAACGCGCTCCTGAGCCAGCGGCAACTGCGATTCAAGTTTTTTAAGCTCAGCCTGCAAAGGCTTGTCGTTTACTCTGGCCAGCAACTGCCCCTTGCGAACCGTAGCCCCTTCATTGAAAAAGATGCCGGTAATTTTACCTGATGTTTCAAAAGAAAGATCCACTTCTTCGTCGGGAATGAGCAAACCCTTACTGCGGAAATTATCTGTCAGAGTCTGTGGTTTCAGTATCTGTGCATTCACATACAACGGTTGCTTATTAGCCGGGCCACCTCCTTTTTTCTCAACCATCGGACCTTTATCGTCTGATTTTATATGCTTTTTTATCTGTGGATAAAATGCCATACCAGCAATAAGCAGACCTATGGCCGAAAACAATATAATCTTCCCTTTTTTTGTCATAAAATTTTGATATAGATTGAGCTTGGTGTAAAGTTAGACATATTTTTGCACGATAGTTTAATGCCAATTCTCTTTTTTGTGTTTTTTTTAGTTTTTTCTCAGAGAATACGCGTGGGAGCGGGGAGCATAGCCCCCCTAAATCCCTCCGCCGCGGCGGATGACTTAAGAGCGCAACGCGAGAAACATCTGCTATATCATTTATCATTCATCACTTATCATTTATAAAAAACACCCCGTTAAATCTCAATTTAATTATATTTTGAACGCAAAGGCGCCAAGCCGCTATGATTCAATATTTTTTAAACACAAAGCCACTAAGACACAAAAAACCCCTCCCACCCAAGTAAATGTTTGAAAAACATTTACAACTATGTGTTCTCGGTTTTTGAGAAGAAAAAGAAAAATCTATGTGGCACTATGTGGCCAAAGCATCCACAAGGTGACGCCAAGCAATTCATCATTTATCATTTTCTTTCGAGGGGCATCGCCCCGATTTCT
>JAFNAV010000030.1 GCA_017860345.1 Bacteroidota bacterium
AATTAGATTTGCTCCTAAGGTAGCTTCAATGGTATACCCACTTAATGTACCAGCATTTACCCATTGCTTTGACCAGCCTCCCTGATGAGCAGCTTGCGGAGCCAAAAGAAATTGATCAACTGTCTTAGCATTTGAATAAATTGCAGAGAAATTGAATTTTTTAAGGAAATCCACATCTATTCCAACTTCAACTTCAGTCGTTTTCGAGGGTTTTAAATCTGGATTACCGCGCGTATATTTTTGTGCTACTCCATTTGTCACAGTCATCACTTCATACTGAGCTGCAAACGGAGGGCGCTGTCCGGCAGTACCAATAGCAGCTCTTAATTTTAATTCATCCACACCATTAATCTTTACATCTTCTGTAACACGCCATGCTCCAGAAATACGATAATACGGTTGCCATCTTTCATTTTTTCCAAAAAGCGATGAACCATCATATCTGAACATTCCATCAAAAATGTATTTTTCTTTATAATCCAAGTATAATATTGCAAAAGCATTAGTAGCTACAACCTGCTCCTGCATAGAGGTATTAGTATGATTACCCTTGATTGCATCAAAACTTGGAACAGACTGTACTCCAAAGTCATATCCAGCAGCATCAAATTCTTCGTATTTTCTGTTTTCATATAAATAACTTGCCTTAGCACGAACATTTACATCTCCAAACTTGGTACCATATGATAAACTCATCTGAGCTTTTTCTGAGAAATCTGAACTGGTAAACTTATACATACTACCTTCAGAATACTGAGCACCAGAAGCACCTCTTTCATAAGTATTATAAGGGCTATACCGAGTATAATGTACTGTAGAGTTTTCAAATGCATAGTCTCCAACCAGTTTAAGCGCATTTGTTATATTCCATGTTAACGAGTAACTTCCCAAAAATCTATTTCTTTGATTCTCATTTTCTACTTTATAAATATTATATAATGGATTTTCAGTAGTTGCTTCCCATGGATCTGGCAAAAATTGATAGGGTTGTCCATCAGCGTTTTTAAGCTCTAAATCAACATCAGGTGACATCAGCAACAAATTAAAGAAGGCTCCACCATTGTACTTGTTCGTTGCATCATTACCCGGATAAGATTGTTTTGATTTAATATAAAGATTACTTGCGTTAAACGTTATATTCTCAGAAATCTTTTGATCAACATTGAATCTAAAACTATTTCTTTTATATCCTTGACCCGTTGATACGACTCCACTTTGTTTGTAATTTTCAAACGAAGCTAAAAAGCTGGTATTCTCAGATTTACTTTGAACGTTAATATAGTTTGTGTAAAAATCATTACCCTTAAAAAACTTACTCTGCTGATCATATACCCGAGCGTAAGGATTATCCATATAGTGATCCGTATCAATAGCTCTCGCTCCTGAAATTCCATCATCATATCCTCCCTGATAGTTAGTTGGATAAGTAACACCAGCATACTTAGTATATGAATCAAAGTTTTGCCAATCCGAAGCAAGAGCATATTCGTGATGAGTTGCCAAATTATACTTATTAGACAATTGATTTACACCGTATTCATTTCTGAATGTTACAATTGTCTCATTCTTTCCAAGAGACTTTCCTCTCTTTGAAGTAATTACGATAACCCCATTTCCGGCTTGCGACCCATACAATGCTGACGCAGACGCACCTTTTACAATTTCCATAGACTCAATATCGTCAACATTGATATCAGATAAGGTACCCTTCATCAAAACCCCGTCAACAATAATTAAAGGAGTTAGACTACCTGAAATCTGGTTTGCACCACGTATAATAATGGAAGTTCCATCACCAGGCTGCCCTGTTGAATTAACAACAGTAACACCTGCAACTTTTCCTTGTAAAGCAGAACCTGCTGAGGAAGAAGTAACTCCTTTTAAAGTTTCTTCTCCTACTTTAGTAACAGAAACAGATAGTTTTTTCTTTGAGGTTTCAGCCGCTACTCCGGAAACAATTACTTCATCAAGTTTGAAGTAGTCGCTTTCAAGTGTTACCTTTACTCCAGAGCGTGCTTCAACTTCAGTTGTTTTAAGTCCTACAAAGGATACAACTAAAATCGTTTTGTCTGAAGGTACATTTAAACTGAAACTTCCATCTACATTGGTTATAGTCCCCAAGGATGTTCCTTTTACAATAACCGATGCTCCAATAACTGGCAACCCATCTTCCGCCGAAAGCACTTTACCGCTTACGGATTTTGACTGAGCATTAACCAAACCCACACCTATCAAAAACAGACAGGCCAATAAGAACGTTAGTTTTCTCATAAATTTGACATTTTGTTTAATAATCATTAATTTGCGCTTATTAATATTTTTTAATGAAACTTGAGTGCAAAAATAAGTGATTACAATTAAAAAAACAAGCGTTTTTGCAAACAAAAAGAAAAAATATGCAGAAACTTACATGAAAAAGACATCAAAAACAGAGAAAAACATATCATTATGTAATATTTTTAAGATTTTAAATCATTGTAAATTAATCACAACTATCAAATTACCAGATACTTACTAACACAAGGAAACAGAATAGGTTCCCACAATAAAAGTTATAACTTTTATTGTGAAAACACAAACAATCTATAAGCAATATGTTAGAAAAATTTCATTTCAAAAAACAAAAAAGCTAAATTCTACATTTATGTAACATTTATACTCAAAAAATTTATTAAATTCAAGTATTATATGTTTTTTTATAGAAAAAAATAGGCTACTCCTGTACAGGAGCAGCCTATTTAAACTTTAAAAATGTAGTTATTTACCACCAAACAATGACGACGGACTTAGTTTCATCACCTTTGCTTTATATTCAATTTTCTTGAGATCTATCGTTTTTGGATCACCGGTTATTACAATAGTAATTGGTTTTCCTTTGATGTTTTTATTATAGAAGTCTACAATATTATCAAATGTCAGATTATTTATTTTAGGAATATTAATTTTTGCCGGATCGTCAGTATAGCCTAAAAGTTTCCAACTCTCATAAGTTTGACTTTGATTTCTGAATGTTGGTTTGGCAGACAAATAAATTTGTTTGATATAGTTCTTGACATTATCAATACGTTCGGGATACAAGGGCATGTTTTCCAAAAGTTTTAAATAAAGAGCTATAGCATCTGTTACTTTATCGTTTTGCGTTCCAATATAACCTACAAAATATGATTTTTTATTCTGCACTGGAGGTGTACTCATATGTCCATAACTTGTATACGCCATTGAGTTTTTCTCTCTTATCTCATCCATTACCAGCCCATTAAAACCACCGCTAAAATACTGATAAAAAGCATCATACATTATTTCATCTTCAATTTTATACTCAGGGCCATTGATATAAAAATAAATTTTGGCTTGCTGAGCATCCGTATTGGGCATAAAATAAATAGTTGGTTGATCGTAGGTTACTCGCTCCTTAACAACTGGCGACTCTGACTTAACAATACCTTCTTTCAAAGGAAGATTCTCCTTAAGTGTCTTTTCAACTTCAGTCAGAGGTTTTCTTCCAACATAAAAAATGTCAGCTTCGTAGTTAGTTGCCCGAATAATCTCACCTGTTAATTCGGAAATTTGGAGTCCATACACCTTTTCGTCGCTCAAGCGATCAATATAAGCCGACTTATCTTTATAAAGCGCATATTCCATCATCGCATTAGCAAGAGTGGATGCGTCGGATTTCTCGATCGAATAACGTGCCTGCAACTCATTCCCTTTCACCTGATCAAGCTGCTTGTTTTCAAGCTTAGGAAGTAAAATCTGACGGCTAATCATTTTACACACTTCAGCCAGATTCTCTTCTTTGCCAAATACCCGCACGTACAAATAGTCGTCGGTAACTGAAAAAGAGCTTTGAGCACCCAGTTGGCTGTACTGCTTCCTAACTTCTTTAGCATCGCTCGATGGCATAATACCGGCATAATTCATCAGTGGTGCTGCATATTTCAACTTTGGCATTTTTTCAACACCAACTCCATATCTAATGACCATTGAAAATATATCGTTTTGCGGATTTGGAGTATAATGAAGTCTAATTCCGTCGTACAAACTACTATTTTGAGTAGATGAAAGATCATTGTAGGTCTCAGGCTGGTTACCTAACGGAATGTTTCTCAACTGCTTTGCATATTCAGAAGATTCTCCTGCAGGCTGGTCAATCGGTTTAATCTCAGGTTTTTTAAGTTTATTTTTTTTCGGTTCACCCTGTTCTATAGAGACCGTAACTCTATTACCACCAAAGTACTTCGCAGCAACACGCTTAACATCATCCATGGTTATATTAGACAACCTGTTTTTATAATCCGAAAGGTAATCTTCTTTCAAATTATAAACAAATAGTTCAGTAAGTAATTCTGTTTTATCATCAGGATCTTCGAACATAAGCTCATACTGCCTCAACATCGCATCCTTAGCCGCTTTTAAACTCCATTCCTCTATCTCACCTTTGCGCAATTTTTCAATCTCACTGAACACAATTTTTTCAGTAGCTTTATCTGATTCGTACAGGCGCTGATTAATGTCGTAATAAGGTATCGACATAACTAATACGCGTCCATCTTCACGTCTGGCATCATTATATACAGATGCTGAAGATATATCACCATTTAAGGACAATTTATCAAGCAAACCGGTTTTGGCCGAGTTTGACAGTAATTGAGAACAAACATCCAGCAATAATTCATCCGGATGCCCCTTTTTCACACCCTGAAAACCCCATACAACTTGCGGATAGTAGGAAATTTTAGCTTTATATACAGGATTTTTCGAAAAATCCGCCGGTTGGCATGCTTGCCGATCGGGCACAGCCTTTGCTTTTAATCTTCCAAATTTCTCCTTTACAAGCGGTATTACCTTGTCAGAATCAAAGTTACCCACTATAATCAATGCCATATTTGAAGGCACATACCACGTATTATAAAATTCAATCAGTTTACTTAAGCGAGGATTTTTCAGATGATCTGCTGTTCCAATAATATCCCTTCCATAAGGAGCATTATTATATACAGAAGAAAAAATGAAATTATTTGACTGCCTGTCTCTTCTATCCTGAAACATATTATACTCTTCAAAAACATTCTCAAGTTCTGCCTGAAAAGAACGAAATACCGGATTTATAAACCTTTCAGAACTTACATCGAGCCATTTTTCCATCTGAAAAGCAGGGAATTTATTGAAAAAAACGGTCATATCGTAGCTTGTACCGGCATTCAGTCCGTTACCTCCTATTACGCCTTCGATAAGATTTGAGAACTCGCTTGTTTTAGTGTATTTGGCTGCAGCCAACGACTCCCTGTTGATCTGCTGGGTCAAGGTGTCGCGTTTCACAGGGTCTGTTGTAATAGCCAACTCATCATACATCTTTACTATGTTGTCGTAATGCGGTTTTTCCTTTTCCCAGTTTAAAGCACCGATTTTTTCTGTACCTTTAAACAACACATGCTCAAGATAATGAGCTAATCCGGTATAGTCCTTGGGCTCATCAATAGAGCCGGCTCTTACCACAACTCGTCCCGTAACATCAGGTTGATTTTTATCTTCCCAAAGATAAACAGTCAGCCCGTTATCTAATTGTAAACGTTTAAAACTATCTGTGGCAAAACTTGAAACCACTACGAACATTAGCATACAAACAATAAAAACTCTTTTCATTTAATTAAAAATTTGATTATTAATAATATTATAATTCCTATATTTTATATTAAAAAGATACGTACAAAAATATGAAAAAATCAACAAAATATATAAAACTAACTGTGAAAATAACAAAAAACATCTTTGTAATAACACTTTAACTATAAGATATAATTTTGTGTACTTCAAAACAAGTGTAATTATATGAATATTTTTTAAATAAGCTGAAAATCACAATAAAAAAATACCCGAAAAGAAATCGCTCTTTTCGGGTAGTAATACAATTAAAAAGATTTGTCTTAAAACAAGTCCTTACAATTATTTAAGGAAGGGTGAAAACTTCTTCATCACCAAGTTCCTCATAATACAAATCATTGATTGTTGGATAATACATCCTAAAATCCAGTGAAAGCGTAAATACTTTATTAATAAAAGTACCTGTACCTTGAGCAAACAGAGGAGCTACAGCACTTTCAAGTCCAACTTGTTGACGTGCAACGGTAGCAGTAGTACCATTTACTGTTATTACCATATTATAGCCTGTCCCATAAGGATTTACAGCCCTGTACACATCATAATCTTTTGCTTTCTGCATTTGCACAGCAAGCCCCGTCTTAACAAACCAAGTTGAATTAAGTTTACTTTCTCCAAGACTTTCCCAGCTATAATCCTTTAAAACTGTTACAGTTGCTTTCTTAACACCATATGCCATTTTCTTTGTTGTTTGTACAGAATTCACCAAAGTTGTATAAGTTCCGTACTTTACAAGTTTAGTTGAATCAACATTTAAATCAACAGTGACCGTGTATGATTTTGATAATTCTGCATTTGCCAACGAAAACTTAACTAAAGCCTGTTCTTCCCCATCAGCAAATGTTACGCTTGTTGGTATACTAAACACAGCATTATTGTAAGTAAGCGTCAAAGGCACAGTCAATTCCCCATTAGTATTAGTTCGCACTACAGGAATTGTTGCTTCAGTAACGTCAGGTGTATACTTCAATGTTCCGGTCGACCACAACAAACTTAGCCCTACCGGCTCATCAGAACCTGGAGTATAAATTTCGCCAATATTTTCTTTATCACAAGATGATACGAATGCTATTAAAAGCAAACCATATACTATTTTATATAAATTACTTCTCATAAATTTTTGTATTTTAATGATTTAGCCAGAGCTTATTTTTGATCTCCAAGTGGATTTTGGTCAACTTCGAAAGTCATACTCTTGTTTCCGTCAAATTCAGTTTGCGGAATAGTAAGTACCCATGCGTAACTTTCTGGATTTTGAGTATTAACACCTGAAATTAGCGCAGACGAAGGCCATCCCATAGCCGTTGTACGCTTAAATCCTTGTTTCAAACGTTTAATATCATAGATACGTCCAACTTCTCCCCACAATTCAATACGACGTTGAATTAAAATTTCCTCAAGCAAAGAACCTGTTTCATCAGTAGTAAGAGCGCCAAGTTCAGTACCAGTTTTTGTTGTATTATAACCAGGATCACGAGTTACCATATATTCTTTAAGTAAGTTACGTGCATCAGCTTCTTTACCTGCTATATGACAAAGCGCTTCAGCTTCTGTGAGATACATTTCTTCTACACGCATCCACAACTTATCTCCCAACCCTTTAACCGGATCAGAAAATCTAAACTTAACCTGCAGATACGGAGCAGCTGGATTACTTGTCTGATTAGGATTCCACCATTGCCTGCGCACATCGTTAGAACTCATCTTTGCATAAAGCAAGGAATTGATACATTTTGGAGCTCTATATCCATAGTTTTGGGTACCAGGAAGCATTGATAATGCGTCCATATGATACAAAAATGGTCCCCAACCGGGTGTTTGTGTTTCAATAATTTCTGCACCCCACATTACATTAGACAGAGTACGATCATTCATTCCACTTGTCAAATCGGCACCTTCACCTAAAGTGTAATTAGAGCGAGCAATATGAGCAGCATCAGCTGCAGCCTGCCACTCATTGGTAACTAAGCATATACGAGCTTTAATACCATTAGCTACATAATAATCAATATGAGTTTTATGCTTTTGAGTTGGTGCATTTTGTAATAACTCTACAGCTTTATCTATATCACTACGAATTAATTCATAAGTTTTAGAAAGCGTAGCACGAGGTTGACCTTCAGTACCAGCACTTGTAGGTTCAGTATACAGAGGTAAACCCGGTTCATTTTCGTGACCTTTATATGTACGTGCAAAAGTCATGGCCAGATAATGATAACTATAGGCGCGGATAGCATAAGCCTGTCCAACAACGTAGTTAATATCTTCAGGAAGTCCAGTCATTTTATCCTTAGCAGCAATAATGTAATTTGCATTAGCAATAAGTCGATAATAGCCATTCCAAACATCATAAGAACGCCATGCACTAGAAGTATATCGCGACTTCACATTATAGATACAATCATACCAATACCACCCACTTCCTTGAGCTTTCATTACCATATCTTCACCCATAACATCAGCCATAAGCGTCCATGCCGTAATACCATCACATTGTTGAACGTTAGCCGTAGTTGACCAACCCTGTGTGTACATCATGCGATAAATACCGTTCAAAGGTACCAAAGCCGCAGTTGCTGAACTAAACATGCTTTCTCCCGAAGCCTGCGTGGTAGGTACTGTTTCCAGGAACTTATCCTCACAACTGGTAGTTAAGAATGCTACCAGCACTAATATATATGCAAATATTTTTTTCATTTTTATTCCTTTTATTATTATAAATACTTCTTAGAATCTGAGATTAAGACCCAAAGATATCACCCGACTCGGAGAATAATCATAATCTGTTCCTCCTGAAAAGTTATACTGAGGATCCATACCATCCAAATGTGAGAACAAATACAAGTTATCACCAGACATAAACACACGCAGATTTTCAATCTTTGCCTTATTTAATAGTTTGGAAGACACGCTATAACCTAAGGTAATATTACGAATTGAAAGATACGATGCATCAATAAGATAACGATCATTTACAGTATATTTACCACCAAATTCTACTCGGGGTACATCAGTAATATCACCCGGTTTTTGCCAACGACGTAGTACGTTTTTGCTCCAGGTATCGCCAGTATATGCAATTTCCATAGCACCACGGTACAGACTTTCATAAATTTTACCTCCAATTGAATACGATGTTACAACTGATAGATCAAATCCTTTATACTTGAAATCCATATTAATATTACCATATAATTTAGGGATACGACTTCCTAAATAGTACTTAGAATTAGCGGCTTTTGAATAATCGCTGGAAATATAATCATCTGAGATTTTATTGCCAGAAGCATCTTTATCGTAAACCCAATATAACTGAGCTCCTGTAGCTGGATCAACACCGGCAGATTTTGACATATAATATGTATTGAGTTCTTTTCCAACTTCAATTACACGCACACCAGATACAATCTGATTACTTTCTGCGGTCAATTTTAAAACCTTGTTTTTAACAAAACCACCCATTACTGTTGTATTCCAGGTAAAGTCTTTGGTTTTAAATATATCCCCTCCAACACTAAACTCAATACCTTTATTAACAATATCACCAACATTAGCATTATAACCACTAAAACCTGTTGATAAAGCCATTGGGTAAGACAAAAGTAAGTCAGATGTTTTACGATTAAAATACTCCAGTTCTACAGACAAACGTTTGTTGAACAATTTCGATTCAAAACCAACATTAAAATTACCATTCTTTTCCCATGTAATATTTTTGTTTTCTAACGATGATACTACAGCTCCTCCAAGTCCTGCATTAGGCCATGTCAAGCTATAGAAACTTTGCCATAAGTAATAATCAGAGCTACCACTTGAAGTAAGAATATCATCATTTCCCTGAACACCATAACTTGCTCTAATAGCCAAAAGATTTACCCAATCAACTCCAGACATGAAATCTTCTTTTGTTACCTGCCAGTTTCCGCCTACCGACCAAAAGGTACCCCAACGATTATCTTTATAAAAACGTGAAGAAGCATCTCTACGTATACTTCCGTCAATATAGTATTTTTCCTTATAATTATAGTTTACACGTCCAAGATATGATTCAATTTTGTAATCAGTTTGATATGAATCAGCATCATCAACTGTTGTGGCAGGAGCCAATTCATATATCCCTTCTACAAGTCCACTTTTCTGTCCAGACAAAAAGTTATATTGACGAGCATAAGATTCGTGTCCGGCTAATACATCAAATGTATGATCGCCAAAAGTACGATTATATGTTAATAATTGATTGAAAGTATAGCTCATTAAGCGAGTAGATCTTTTTTCGATTACCCCACCTTTACTGGCAAAATTACCATGATACATATTATAATAATACATGATACTTTGTGCTCGATAATCCACACCAAGATTAACATTAAATTTCAATCCTTGAAAAATACCGTATTTTGAATCATCAGAACCTAATGTAATAGCTGTACGCGTACTAACATTATCATTTTTTACATCAGACTTATCGTCATAAAGGGTTCCGATTGAACTGAAGTTACTAAGTTTTGGTCTTGTTATACCATAATCGAGTTGTTTTTCCCCTTGGCTATCTAATACATTAGCTCCAGTAGCGTCTTTCTTATACACCGGATAAATTGGAGCCATAAATTGTGCAGAATACCAAACGTTAGCATTACTGGTTCCATCATACATGGAGAAGTTTTGTTTACTTGTTGAAGCTGAAGTATTCAACGAAGCTTTCAACCAGTCCTTAACTTGATGATCAATATTACTACGAACACTGAAACGCTCAAAATTTGTATTTTTCAAAACCCCTTCTTCGTTTAAATAACCTAACGAAAGCAAGTATGTTGTTTTATCTTTACCTCCAGAAAAAGATAACTGGTATTCAGAACGAGGTGCATTATTGTTTGTAACTGCCTTCATCCAATCTTCGTTCCATGCAGAAGTAGCATCAGCTTGTACCTGCTCAGTTGATGGGTCAATCAAGGTAGACCATGTATAATTCTTAAAAGGGTTATAAATTTCACCTCCAAGAGTAGTTCCAATTTCCGCACGTGCTTGTGCACCAGCAGCATCCCACGAATAGCCATTATTGAAAACATAGCCATTACGTAAAGCTTCATAAGTAAGTTGGGCAAATTCTTTCTGATTTACCATCTTATACGGTTTAATCGCACGGGTTGACCAACCATGAGTAACTTTAAGGTCGACAGTTCCTTGACTGTAAGCACCTTTTTTTGTAGTTATAATTACTACTCCGTTAGCACCACGAGCACCATAAAGAGCTCCAGCAGATGCATCTTTTAGAACGCTCACACTTTCAATGTCATTTGGATTAATTGAACTTAAAGAGCCATCAAAAGGAATTCCGTCTACTACATAAAGAGGTGAAGCAGATGCATTAATAGAAGCATAACCGCGCACACGGATTGAAGCACCATCACCAGGCTGTCCACCACCAGAAGTAGTCATAACGCCTGTTACCTGCCCATCAAGAGCCTTTGTAACATTTGACACATTACGATTACTTAATTTTTTCTTGTCAATCATAGCAGCCGACCCTGTAAATGAAGGTTTTTTAGAAGAACCATAAGCGGTTACAACAATTTCATCTAATTCCGATGAAAAGGTTTTAAGCTGCACAACCATTCCTGCTTTAGCTTCAACTTCTAAAGTTTCCATTCCGATAAAAGAAATTACCAGAATATTTTTGTTTGTTGGCACTGCAACGGAAAATTCTCCAGACACACCTGTAATTGTGCCTGTGGTAGTTCCTTTTACCATTACTGTTGCGCCAATAATCGGTTGCCCATCCTCTGCCGAGATTACTTTCCCGGAAATGGATTTTGACTGAGCATTAACCAAGCCCAAACTTACCATAAAGAGGCAAGTCAATAAGAACGTAAGTTTTCTCATAAATTTTACATTTTGTTTAATAATCTTCATTTTTTTACATTTTCAACACGTAATCTTTGTTAAGCTTGCAAATATATAGTAATAAAAACAAAAAAACAAGAGCTTTTTGCTCGTAAAACGAAATATTATTCATTTTTTTTTCGCCAAAAACAGCTTTCTAACATAAATTCGTCATTTTTACATAATTTAATGCTTTTATTTTGTTAGATAAATAGCTGTTTATCTGACATTTATTTTAGTCAACACAAATTCACATCATAAGTTTTAATAATAAAAAACATTTCTTGCTATAAATGTTTCATTTAATAAAAAAACCATATTATTATTTACTTTGTATTAACATCGGATAAAAAATCAAACATCTATTTAGACAAATTGCTTAAGTTTGACAAAAAATTAGTTATCTGGCATAAAAAAAGCATATCTATAACAAATACAGATATGCTTATACAATGTGATACTCAGAAGAAGTTTTTTACTGCTTTTTATTCGGCATTTTCTAATCCGAAATACTGCCCCTTGCGGGAAGCAGGTATTCCATTTTTCATCCAGGCCGGCATAGGCTCAGCTTTCAAATAGTAATCGAAGTATTGCTGTAGTCGTATTGTGAGGTCTTTCATGTTGCGCCGTTCGGTAAGGTTGTGGTCTTCATCGTTGTATTGCAGCATCCACACCTTCTTCCCTAAACGACGTAGCGCCATAAAATATTCAATTCCCTGATACCAGGGAACAGCTCCGTCGGCATCGTTATGCATCATAAGTAGCGGCGTTTCTACTTTATCTGCTTTGAAAAGCGGCGAATTGGCAATATACAATTCGGGTGCTTCCCATAGCGTTTGTCCAATACGGCTCTGAGTATGCTCATACTGAAACTGTCTGCTGATACCTGTTCCCCAGCGTATGCCTCCGTAAGCGCTCGTCATGTTGGCCACCGGTGCACCCGCCCCTGCAGCCTTAAACATATTGGTGCGTGTTACCAGATACGCCACCTGATATCCACCCCAACTTTGTCCCTGAATGGCCATATTTTCTTTATCCACCCAGGCATTGCGAGCCAAGCTCTCGGCTCCGGATACTATACAATTGTAAGCACTCTCGCCGGGAAAACCGGTTTTATATACAATGTCGGGTACAAAAACCAAATATCCACGACTACAATAAAAAGATATATTTATAATGGAACGACTTGGCGATGGAGCATAGTGTGAGTAAAGCTTATCAGAGTTACGTTCGTAAAAATAAATCATTACAGGATATTTTTTGTTCGGGTCAAATCCTTCGGGCTTATATAGTAGTCCTTCAAGCAATGTTCCATCATAAGCAGTCCATTTTACAAGTTCAGCTGTACCCCAACTATAGTCTTTCATCTGCGGATTGATATCCGACAAGCGCTGTTCGTTTTTCCAGTCATCCGAAGTAACATACACATCGGGCGAAGTTTGGAAGTTTGCCTTTGAATAAGCAAATACATTGGCTTCTTTGGCTTTTTTCAATAAAGCAAATGTAAATCCGTCGAGTATATTCAAAGCAGGCTTAAACTGCCTGGTATTTTTAAGTGATAAACGAGCATAGCCCTGTTTTTTTGTTGTTTTATCAAAAACACTCAACAACAGAGGTTCAGTTACGTCTATCAACTCCTTATCCTCAAGTCCGGGCTGCGCAGCCCGAGGGCCTCTGCGTTCTTTCAAACTAATGTAGCGATAAACCCGGGTTGTAGATCTACCCTCACCGCCAGTGACATTAACAGGCTTACCCCCATCAGTTGGGAGCGACCAAATATCATAACGATCATAAATAAGAATTGCCTTATCACCTTTTGTAAATCCGGCAACCCCATAAGGTTCGGGTAGTTGCGGCTCATCATTTTCTTCATCCCAAAAATTCACTCCCAGATCTTTAGTCAAACAGCGAGTTGCAGCGCTGTAAATATCATATAAATACCATTGACTATCGGACAAATTAAACCAAAACAAGAATTTCCCATCGGGCGAAGCACTTATGGACGAGAAGCGTCCTGTTGCAACGGGAGTGCGTTTACCATCAGTTACCGACACCAACGATAGTTCTTTGGAATTTTGAGCATCCCATTGCGTAGATATAGTACTATTCGTATTATCCACAGAAAGCACCTGAGCAGAATTACCCTCATCCATCGTTCTTACGAAATCAAAAAAAGAGCTGGTTAAGGGAATCAGCTCCCCCGACTTATCATTGTACGAAGCAAGACAAGTTCTTTTCAAATCGGTTTTCAGATTTTTCAGTTGTACAGGAGGAAGTTGCAAATCGGCATAATTCCACAGATCAAGTCCGGCGGTTTCAAACGAAACTAAAGTAGTATCTTTGGGCGCCTGTACAGGAGCTATCCCTACAAATATACGGCTGCCATTTTTACTAAAGCCGGGGCGGCTATTTTCGTTCAGCGCCCAGCCTTCGGGCAAATTGGCTTTATAATCTTTGCTTATAAGCACTTTTGCACTATCCAACCCACTGTGGAACAAACGCAACTCACATCTTTTAGTGCCTGAAGATACGGTATCCGTCGAAGTCAGAAAAAGTAATTTTTTACCTGTATCGTCAAATTCGGGCAATGAAATAAAGGCTTTTTTCTGAATAATTTTTATTGACTTTGAACCAACGACATCAAATAGCACGGCAGATGATTGTTTGGTAGTATCTTTTATTGTAACAACCAAAGACTTTCCGCTTTTATCAAAAGCATACTGATCAACATAACGGATAGTATCTTTTTTTTGAGTAGCAAAATGATAAACAATAAGCGGCTTTCCTATCTCCTTGCGTTTGCGGTCGGCTTTTGATACGAGCGAAGTATCAGAGCTCAAAAAAGCCATCGTTGCCGAACTTTCATCGCCCATCAGATAAGAAACAACACCGGGATACCTGACAATTTTGCCGGTTTTAAGCGATACAACAGCAATTGAGTCCTTAGGCATATTCTCAGGCTTAGCTTTTTTTATTTTGGCCTTGCGTGTATCTTTAAAAAACGGTTTAATCAAACATACAGCATAAGCTTCATCAGGTGTAATTGTAGCGCTATATCCCCTGTCTATTGAGATTTCGACACCGGACTTTATTTTCTTCAGCACAAGCTTTCCGTCGCCCTCCTGAGGCTGAACTTCAAAAGAAACTATATTTCCTTTGTCCGAAACATAAAGATTGCCTATTTGTTTCCAACTATCGTACACCGAGTGATCTAATGGTTTTTTTTGAGCCTCAACCATAGTTAAGAGGCTAACAAAGATGCAAAGTAGTATCTGTTTCATAAATTCTTTTTTTAATTTTCGTACAAAACCCGCATGGTCATTCTTACAGCTTTCGGAACAGCCTCCTGGCTTAGCTCTGCACTCATGCTCGTTTCATGCGATTTTTTTTATGATTGTTTTAATGCACAAAATATCTAAAATATCAATTTCATTCTAACATGTAAAAACAAAAAACTCCGGTGAAAATTTATTCATCGGAGTTTTTCATGGTGACCTCGACAGGATTCTAACCTGTAACCTTCTGATCCGTAGTCAGATGCTCTATACAGTTGAGCTACGAAGCCGTTTTATGTTTTGCGAGTGCAAAGATAAGGGTATTTTCCATATCTGCAAAGGAAAAACGGGAAAAATTCCTATTATTTACAAACATCATTTATTTGTATCTAACAAACAGCCATTTACAAAAAACATCAGGCTATAACAAAATCAAGTTGCTTTTTATCGAGATTGGCTTTAGCCACTTTGACTGTTAATTCGTCACCTAATTGGTATCGTTTATGATATCTGCGTCCTACAAGGCAATAATTTTTATCATCAAAGGTATAATAATCGTCATCCAAATCCCGGATTGGAATCATTCCTTCGCACTTATTGGCCGTTAGTTCCACATAAATTCCCCACTCGGTAACGCCCGATATAACACCATCGAAGGTATAACCCAGATATGCCGACATAAATTCCACTTGCTTGTATTTAATGGATGCCCGCTCGGCATTGGCCGCCAGTTGCTCCATATCTGAACTATGCTGACAAAGCTCTTCGTACTCCTGCTGGTTAACGCTTCGCCCTCCGGTGAGATAGCGTTCGAGTAAGCGGTGCACCATCATATCGGGATAGCGGCGTATGGGCGATGTAAAATGCGTGTAATAATCGAATGCCAACCCGTAATGTCCGAGATTTTCGGTAGAATAAGCCGCCTTAGCCATAGACCGGATAGCCAGTGTTTCAATCAGGTTTTGCTCTTTTTTGCCCTGTACTTCGTCCAGTAAATGGTTGATAGCGCTGGAAACAGCCGTATTTTTACCTGTAGTTTTCAGGTTATAGCCAAACCGCTTGATAAATACGGAGAAATTTTGCAATTTATCCGGGTTAGGTACATCGTGGATACGATATACAAATGTTTTAGCCTTAAGCCCTTTACCCGGCTTGCCAATATGAGTAGCAGTAGTGCGGTTGGCCAGCAACATAAATTCCTCTATCATTTTATTAGCATCCTTTTGCTCTTTAAAGTAAACCGAGGTAGGCTTACCTTTATCATCAATTTCAAAACGAACTTCAACCCTGTCGAAAGCAATAGCTCCACTTGCAAAACGATTGTTACGCAGAACTTTAGCCAGCCTGTCAAGCGTAAGTATTTCCTGCTTAAAATCGCCCTCACCGGTTTCAATTACCTGCTGAGCTTCCTCATAAGTAAACCGGCGGTCGCTACGGATAACCGTTTTGGCAATCTCGTAATGCTTTACTTCAGCATTGTCATTCATCTGAAAAATAACAGAGTAGGTCAGTTTATCTTCGTTGGGACGCAATGAACATATTCCATTAGACAGATGTTCAGGCAACATAGGAATGGTGCGGTCGACCAGATACACCGATGTAGCCCTGCTTTCGGCTTCTTTTTCGATAATGCTTCCGGGGCGCACATAGTGCGTTACATCTGCAATATGCACACCTACCTCCCACAGTCCGTTAGGTAATTTACGCAACGACAAAGCATCATCGAAGTCTTTGGCATCGCGCGGGTCAACGGTAAAAGTAGTAATGCTGCGCATATCTATCCGTTTTGCCACTTCGTCGGGAGTAATGCCAGCATCAATAAGGTCGGCAGCCCGCTCTACTTCTTCGGGATATTTGTAAGGCAAGCCAAACTCAGCTAAAATGGCATGCATCTCGGCCGTATTATCACCCTTGTCGCCCAACACATCAATCACCTCACCTACGGGATTTTTCAGGTTTGGCTCCCATTCGAGCAAGCGCACCACAACTTTTTGTCCGTTTCGCGCTCCTTTCAGTTTGCTTTTCGGGATAAAAATATCATTGGTCATCACCCGATTATCCGACAGCAGAAATGCGAAATTTTCCGACACTTCCAGTATACCCACAAAAGTATCTTTAGCCCGTTTGATAATCTCCACCACTTCGCCCTCAGGACTTAAGCCTTTGCGTCGGGCATAGAGGAACACCTTTACCTTGTCGTTGAGCAGGGCGTGATTGGTTTTACGCTCTGGAATAAAAACGGGTTCGCCACCATCATCGGGTATCAGGTAGGTTTTCACTCCCTGACGGTCAATAACTCCCGTAATATATCCACCCCGTGAATTTACCTTGAATTTGCCACGTGATATTTCCACCAGAAAATCTTCATCGAGCAGTTCGTACATCAATTGATTGATAAATACGCGCTGCGATTCCGATTTTATATTGAGCAAATTAGCTATTTGCTTGTAGTCAAATGTTTTTTCAGTATTCTCGTTAAATACATTAACAATATTCCTGATTAGTTCCGATTTTCGTATTTTAGTACTACCACCGGTATTTTTTTGTTTGCGTTTTTTAGCCATAATTTATAATTGATTTAATTGAGAGAGGGAACCCGTATTGGCAGTTTTATTATTTTAAAATTCTATTTGCTAAAATAACAAAGTCAGATTCAGCGAAGTTCATCTGATTTTGTCTATTTAACTTTACATTAACATCTACTTATATCGGCTATACCTATGCAATATACCTGAGCAGACAGCTACCAGAGATCAAACGCACCAGCAAAGAGAGCTCTAAGAAATGATTAATTCCGGGCGTTACTTCCAGTAAATGTATTTAGCTTTGGAACCCATTCTTCCGAATGTCATGATATAAAGACTGATTAACGGGAGGAGAATATCAAAAAACATAACGGAAATAAAGTATCTGCTTCCTCCGAAATGTTTTGAAGATGCATTAACGACAGAAAGCTGCGTAATAAATCTGGCAAGAAACAAAGCACCAGCAACAATCATTGTTATCATATTACCAAAAACAAGAGCTCCGATAAAAGAGAGATAAAACAAAGCTCTGAATACCGGCTCTATAGCCAGACGATATTTACTTACCCCTGAGTAAAAAGACGACACCGACAAGTGTCTCTCCTTCTGGTAATACCAGTCGATATAACGAGTATGAGGTTCGGACCAGGTTATGCTATCGGCAGCAACTTCAACCCGTGTATTGAATTTCTTCGCCAGGCGGTTCACCAGCAAATCGTCGTCGCCCGAGCGCAAGTGCAAAGTACGTGCAAAACCATTATTTCGTAAAAACACGTCTTTTCGGTAAGCTATATTACGCCCCACGCCCATGTAAGGCTTGCCCCGTAAAGCAAATCCCATATACTGAAGCGCTATAAAAAGGGTATCGTATGTGATTAACTTATTCAAGAAGCCTCTTTTCCGAAAATATGCTCCATAACCAAGAACAAATTCTGTTCCCTGCGTAAAATTGCGAGCCATGCGGGCAATCCAGTGCTTGTCTTCGGGCATACAATCGGCATCGGTAAAAAGCACCCAGTCGTTCTTGGCTGCTTTAATTCCCAAGGTAAGTGCCAGTTTTTTAGTACTCAAATTGGTAGCTCCTACGGGTACAAAAGTACTATGCAGGTTTGCGTGTTCTTTTTTTAGCTCGTTGAGCAGGTGTTCGGTTTCGTCGGTCGAACCATCGTTCACTACAATTACCTCAAAATCGGGATATTCCTGATTTAAAATAAAGGGAAGGAATCTGCGCAGATTATCAACTTCGTCTTTGGCACAAACTACAACGCTCACAGGCAACTGAGCCGTTTGAAAGCTCACTTTGTTCTTTTTAATCCTCTTCGCCTGCCTTTTTACAGCATAAATATTTTTAGCATAAAACCACAGCTGATATACAAAAGCCAGCAGGAATAAACCTATGAAAATCAGTTCGATCTCCGAAAATTCAAAACCGTATAATTCCATTTATGAACGACCTATTTTTCAGAAAGAAAAGTTTGTAAATAAAACCATTAATTTAGTCATGTGCAAAGTTAGTATTTTATTTTGTTTTACATAAAAATTTGTCTGCCTAAAGAATTAAAACATTTTTAGTACATGACAAAAATTCTATTTTGCCTATAGCTAATGGATGTGAATAGTGATTCATGAATAGAAACGCGGATATAGCGGATTAAACAGATTTTCGCTGTAAACTCAAAAGTTTTCCTAATACGGATTACATGACAGATTTTGACTTCACAAGTGAAGTCGGCTGATTTTCAGCTGTGAACACTAATCCGCCATTTACGTAGTAAATAAATCAGACTTAAAATCCGTTTTGCCACTACAATAAATCAGTGTATATCAGCTAAATCCGCCATATCCGCTATATCCGCGTTTCTATTCTTTTTTTGCTATGTACTTAGTTAAAATATTTATAGATTCGGGAAACCGGCTTTTTTCGAACCCGATTATCATTGATATGCAAAAAAAATACCGGCTCAAACACGAATGTAAGAGCCGGCAACAACTATAAACTCACAAAAATTTTCTTTACCTGCAATTTAGTATCTGCTTTCAACAGCTTTCCAGTCGATAATATCCCACAAAGCACTTACGTGATCGGCACGTCTGTTTTGATAATCAAGATAATAAGCATGTTCCCAAACATCGAAGCCAAGCAGCGGAGTAAGTCCTTTAGTTACAGGATTGCCACCGTTAGGTTCTTTTACAATGGACAATTTACCCGATGCATCTTTGGCAAGCCACGCCCAGCCTGAGCCAAACAACGAAACCGCAGCTGCATTAAATTCTTTCTTGAAATTCTCAAAGTCGCCAAATTCACTTTTAATTGCTTCGGCCAGCTTACCCGAAGGTTCGCCACCGCCATTGGGCGAAAACGAAAGAAAATAGATATTATGATTCAACGTTTGACCGGCATTATTAAACAGCGGGCCATCACTTTCCTTCACAATGGTAACCAGGTCGGCATCTTCAAACTTTGTTCCGGCTATCAGGTTATTCAGGTTTGTAATGTAAGTCTGCAAGTGCTTACCGTAATGCAATTCAATAGTTTGTTTACCTATTACTGGTTCAAGAGCGCCTGTTTCGTAAGGCAATACTGGCAATTCGTATTTCATGATCAATATGTTTTTAAAATGGTTTTTGTGTAATGAATTATTTGTAACTTCTAAACATCAAAAAACGGGAAGATGTTCTATTTAAAAAAGCAATAAGGACATTGAAACTGTCTATAATATCAGTGCCTTCATGCTATTTCGCAGCAACAAAAAAAGAGATCTATCTCCCGACAAATCTCTTTCAGCACTATTAATGATTATAAACAAAATGGTCAAAAAATCGAAAATCGCGACAAAAATACATGGTTGATATGACTACTAAGTTTCAGCGCAATGTCATTGCTGTGATATAAAAAAACGACATTACCAGGCAGTCTGATTAGATGGTTTATACTCCACTGGACCCGAATTTCCCGAATATCCGCGCGGGCCATCAAGACCATGGCGACCACTGCGCCCGTTTTTCCCCGAAGGATTTCCGCTACCACCTATCCCCCCGGAGCCGCCACTACCACCGCTACCGCCACTACCGCCATCGCCGCCCCATGTACTTATATTCAGCAATTTAAGATAAGGCTGAGCTGCTGCTGTAAAATAAACAATAACATATCCGCCATTACCACCCGAGCCACCCGGGCCACCCCAACCGCCGTTGCCACCATCGCCACCATCGCCACCAGGCCGCTGGCGCGTAATTGTTTTGGTTATTTCGTTCCGGATTTCGCGCCCTGCAGTATCTTTTGTGATTACAATTTCCTTGATTAGCTCCGTATAATACTCGCCCACTTTGCCTGAGCCGCCATTGCCACCTGAACCTCCGCTACCGCCCGAACCGCCCGAGCCACCATGTGCCGAAATACTCAACCGGCCACCCTCAGGATTAATCAGGTATCGTTTGGCTTGGTTGGTACGCAGGTCGCCTACATATGCTTTTACCATGGTACGGTTCAGAATGCTGTCGTGGTATGCGTCCAGATACACATCTAAGTCGTGACCATCATCACCATGTTCGCCCGGAGCTCCATCCTGACCGCAGTAGCCCGACTGACTTTCGCCGCCCGATGCACCACTACTGCCCGAAGTGCCGCTAAAACCAAATCCCCCGCTGGCATAATACTTATAGTTGCCTTTATAATCGAGTGTAATTTCAAGAATATCGTAAACTTCAGGGTTGCGGCGAAGCTGAACCAGCACTCCCGATTTGTGCTCCGGAATATCAATGGGGTCGTCGTTTACTATAAATTCGCCTTTTTTGTAACGGGCAGCTCGTAACAGCACCTCATAATCGTCGCTGAAATTATTGACTTTAGCTGCGTTTTTATAAGTTTTCACAGTTCCATTATCATAAAATACACGCATACCAAAATCGACAGATACCCCCGGCACGCCCAAGTATTTTCCCGATGTAAAAAGCTCGATACCGGTTTCGTAATTAAGCCTTATGGTATCAGTAAATACTTTGTCGGGTTCGTAGACCGAATAAAACCTGAGCGGGATACAAGGCATATAGCCGGCACTATCAGTTTTCAGTATTCGTATTTCGTCGCCACTTACAGTAGCCCCGTCGGCCTCCACTACAAAGTTTCGCCAACGTAGCTTGCCTTTAAGTATTCCGGTGGTTCGCAACACTTCATTGTCTTCGGTAATAACCACCAGCCCCATTCCATGACGACTTCCCTGCAACATAAGCAAAGTATCCACTCTTAAACTGATTTTCTTCACCTTATGCTCTTTCAGACTTCGTGTAGACGCCGAAAAAACATAATTTGCATTGAATACTGCAAATGCTATGATGATACCTGCCAATAAATATGTTTTTTTCATACGCACGAACTTTTAGATTATGATAAGTGAAATCGATTGATTTTTCATTGAAAAAAGCGAGTATTAATCCTTTTTCGAAGGCAATCTTTTTAAGTGAAATAATAACACAAATCGTGCCTGAAATGGAGTTGCAAATGCTTATATTGGGCTTAATAAATTCAGGGTTAAACTCATTTTATACACAAGTCACTTTTAACTCTTTAATACAGAGCAAAATCAGATTCCTGAATACTAAAAAACATTTTTATTCAATATCTTACCAAATGACACACTCTTTTAGTATCTTTGTCGACATTTTTTTATTAAACAATAATAACAATGAAAACCCTCGAACCACAGATATTGTGGAATTTTTTCCACGAAATTACACAAATACCACGCCCTTCGAAGAAGGAAGAAAAGGTGATTACTTACCTTCAGGCTTTTGCCCAAAGCCACCAGCTGGCTTGTAAAACCGATGCTGCCGGCAATATAGTAATAAGCAAACCTGCAAGCCCCGGGTATGAAAAGCGCAAAACAACAATACTTCAGGCACACATGGATATGGTGTGCGAGAAGAACAGCGACGTTAAGTTTGACTTTGACAATGAGGCGATTCAATATTACATTGATGGCGACTGGATAAAAGCCAAAGGCACTACGCTGGGTGGCGACAATGGCATAGGAATGGCTATGATGCTGGCTGTGCTGGCATCGGAAGATGTAAAACACCCACAATTAGAATGCCTTTTTACGGTAGATGAAGAAACGGGGCTTACCGGAGCATTTGCGCTTGGCAATGATATGCTTACGGGGCAGACACTTATCAACCTGGACTCGGAAGACGACGGAGTAATCTTTATTGGTTGTGCTGGCGGTATTGATACTACAGCGTCGCTACCTTACAAGGCAGAAAAACCGACCGAAGGATATTTTGCATTTACCGTACAGGTAAAAGGTTTGAAAGGCGGCCACTCCGGCGACGATATTAACAAAGGTTTGGGCAATGCCAACAAGATACTGAACAGGTATATCTGGAATTTGAACCGTAAAATGGATGTTCGCATACACGCGTTCAACGGGGGCAACCTGCGCAATGCTATTCCGCGCGAAGCCGCTGCCACGCTGTCGGTACCGTATTCGGAAAAAGAAACTGTGCGTGTAGAGCTGAATCATTATATTGCTGTGATAGAAGCAGAACTGGGCGATGTGGAAAATATGATGCAAATAAGTCTGGAGTCGGAAACTTTACCTGAAACCGTTATGGACAAGGCTACGTCGGATAAATTGCTGAACGCGCTTTATGCCTGTCCGCATGGCGTGAAGGCGATGAGCCGCGACATGCTGGGCTTGGTGGAGACATCGACCAATCTGGCGTCGGTGAAAATGCAGGCCGACAACAGCCTGCTGATTACTACCAGCCAGCGCAGCTCGGTAGAATCGGCCAAATACGATATTGCCCATCAGGTAGAATCGGTGCTGAGTCTGGCGGGTGCCCGTGTAACGCACGGCGATGGTTACCCCGGATGGAAGCCGAATTTGAACTCGGAAATACTGGGTATAGCCCAAAGAAAATACAAAATGCTTTTTGGAGATGAAGCTCAGGTGCGTGCTATACATGCCGGACTGGAGTGTGGATTATTTCTTGAGAAATTTCCGCATTTAGATATGATTTCTATAGGGCCGCAAATGTATGGTGTGCACTCGCCCGATGAGCGACTGAGTATCAGTTCGACGCAGAAATGCTGGGAATGGCTGGTAGGAATACTGGGTGCTTGAGAGGCCGGAATAACGAGGTGCATGTGGCGCCGCG
Organism: Bacteroidota bacterium; assembly: GCA_017860345.1. Taxonomy (GTDB): domain Bacteria; phylum Bacteroidota; class Bacteroidia; order Bacteroidales; family Paludibacteraceae; genus Paludibacter. Next base: position 23,495 of record JAFNAV010000030.1, read on the forward strand.
CCCGGGTGAGGGATAGTAGCGGAAAGGCCGGAACTGAAGACGAAGACCGGGCGTAAGCCTGGGCTGAAGGCGAAAGTGGAGGACTTGGAGCGGATAGCCCGACCCGACGCAGGAGGGGCACCCCCAAAGTATTTTTTGGTGTATGAAAGTAAGAAATGGTATGGCAAATAAAAGAAAAATTATCAACGATCCGGTTTTTGGATTTATAACGATACCGAATGATTTTTTGTATGATATTATTCAGCATCCGTATTTTCAGCGACTACACCGGATTAAGCAGTTGGGGTTATCGTCGTTTGTTTATCCGGGAGCGCAGCATACGCGGATGCAGCACTCGCTGGGGGCAATGCACCTGATGAGTGAGGCTATAGGGCAATTGCGCTTGCAGGGGCAGGAAATTACGATGGCGGAGGAGCAGGCGGTTTGTGCGTGTATTTTGCTGCACGACATTGGGCATGGGCCTTTTTCGCATGCACTGGAAAACAGCCTTGTAAGTGATATTAGCCATGAAGAAATATCGCTGCTGATGATGCAAAAGATTGATGAAGAGCTGCATGGGCAGTTGGGGTTGGCGCTGGAGGTGTTTACAAACCGGTATCCGAAAAAGTTTCTGCATCAGCTTGTATCCAGTCAGCTGGATATGGACAGGCTGGATTACCTGAGCAGGGATAGTTTTTTTTCGGGGGTGAGCGAAGGTATTATTGGTGCGGCGCGGATTATTAAGATGCTGAATGTGCATGCCGACCAATTGGTGGTGGATATTAAGGGGATTTATTCGGTAGAGAAGTTTTTGGTGGCTCGCAGGCTGATGTACTGGCAGGTGTATTTGCACAAAACATCGGTGGCGGCAGAGAAAATGCTGGTGAATATACTGAAGCGGGCTAAAGAGTTGGCAGCTCAGGGCGAAAATTTGTTTGCTACGCCGGCGTTGCATTATTTTCTGTATGAGCATATTGATAAGAAATCGTTTTTGAAGTCGGACGAAGCACTTGCTAACTTTGCGCTGCTGGATGATAGTGATTTGGTAAGCGCTATTAAGGTGTGGAGTTTGCACCGGGATGTGGTGTTGTCCACTTTATGTAAAGGGTTTACAAACAGACGGCTGTTTAAAGTAAAAATTAATGCTGAACCGGTAAGCCGCGAGATGCAGGATGAATATACGGCGAGATACGAAAAACACTTCGGGATAAGCCGCGAAGAGGCTCTTTACTTTACCGGAGATGAAACCGTTAGCACAGATACCTATAGTCCGAAAGACGACAGTATAAGTATTTTGTATAAAGACGGCACGGTGAAAGATATAGCAGATGCTTCGGATATGCTTAATATTAATGTATTGACAAAAAAGGTGGAGAAGCATTATTTTTGTTATTTGCGGTTGGAATAATTTAGGTGAGTGATGTTTTTTATACTGTGCCGGGTTGAAAAAAAAGCACTTGTTTCAATAATTGAAAGAAACGCATTGATATATAATTTACAGCCAAAAAACTAAAATATAAGATTTGTGAATTTTTCGTTGCAACTTGCTTTGTTCTAAAGAATAATTAACCAATAAAGCCAAAATTGTAACGTTTTATTAATAATGATTTTTAAATTGAACAAAAATTGAAAATAGTTTAGTATTTTTGCACCCAAATTTTTTAAGTATGGAGTTTAGCGCTCAACAAATTGCTGATTTTATTCAAGGTAAGGTAGAAGGGGATAACACCGTAAAAGTTCATAGTTTTTCTAAAATTGAAGAAGGGCAACCCGGTACTCTGAGTTTTCTGTCGAACCCCAAGTATAATCACTATATATATGACAGCAACGCCGGCATAATTCTCGTTAACAAGGATTTTGTTGCCGAAAAAGAAATAAAAGCCACACTGATTCGCGTAGAAAATGCTTACGAATCGTTGGCTTTACTTATGTCGCTGGTTGATCAGGCTCAGGGACGTAAAGAAGGCATATCGCCGCTTGCCGACATTGCAGCCACCGCTGTGATAGGCGCAAACGCGTATATTGGGCCGTTTGTACATATTGGCGAGCGGGTAAAGATAGGCGACCATGTAAGCATTTACTCCCATAGTAATATTGAAGATGATGTGGTAGTGGGTAACGATACAATTATCTACTCAGGTGTAAGTATTTACAAGCAATGCACTTTGGGCAACAACTGTATTTTGCACTCGGGTGTAGTAATTGGTGCCGATGGTTTCGGGTTTGCACCAACAGAAGATGGTAATTACAAAAAAATTCCTCAGATGGGGAATGTGGTGATAGAAGATTGGGTTGAGATAGGAGCAAATACTACCATAGACCGATCTACAATGGGAAGTACTGTAATACGCCGCGGAGTAAAAATTGATAATCTTGTACAGATAGCTCATAACGTAGAAGTAGGCGAAGACACTGTAATAGCAGCTCAAACAGGAATCTCGGGCTCTACCAAAATTGGCAGACAGTGTATGATAGGCGGACAGGTTGGTATTGCCGGACACATACAAATAGCCGATGGCACGAAAATTGGGGCACAATCGGGTATTCCGAACAGCATCAAGGAAACCGGCCAGCTTTATATGGGGTATCCAGCTATGCCAGGCAATCTGTTTCATAAAGTAGCAGCCGTACAACGCAAGTTACCAGATATTTACAAAACCGTATACGAGTTGCAAAGAAAAATAAACGAACTTGAGGAAAAGTTAAAGAAATAACAAACAAGAACAACGAAGATACCCTAGGCCTTAACGGATAACTAATTTAGAACTCAAGAACTGATGTCGAAACAACGAACAATAAAACAAGCTTTCACTTTTGAGGGCAAAGGTCTGCACACGGGACTTCAGATTACACTTACTTTTCAGCCGGCACCCCCTAATCATGGTGTAAAAATCAAAAGAATTGATTTACCGGAACAGCCTGTAATAGATGCATTGGCCGAACACGTAACCCATACGGTACGCGGAACAGTACTTCAAAAAGGCGATATACAGGTAAGCACGGTAGAACATGCATTAGCCACACTGTATGCTTATGGTATTGACAACTGTATGCTCGAAGTGAACGCTCCGGAATTTCCAATACTCGATGGTAGCGCTAAATATTTTGTACAAAAAATAGAAGAAGCCGGTATTGAGGAACAAGAAGCTGACAAAGACTACTACATAGTACGTAAAAAGATAGAATATACACTGCCCGATTCGGGCTCACGAATTACCATTTTGCCGGACGACACCTTCAGTCTGGATGTTCACATAGGTTTTAAATCGCCGGTTCTGGGTAATCAGTTTGCCTCATTAGATAATCTCGAAGATTTTGGTACAGAAATATCATCGGCACGTACTTTTGTTTTTGTAAGAGAAATAGAGCCACTGTTGAGCATGAACCTGATAAAAGGTGGTGACCTTAAAAATGCAGTGGTTATTTACGACGAAGTCATGTCGCAGGAAGTGATGGATGGACTTACCGACAAGCTCAACCAGGAGCATATAGATGCTTCGATACCGCGCTACCTCACCACCCTTAATTACGAAAACGAACCGGCGCGACACAAGCTGCTCGATGTAATTGGCGACTTATCGCTGATAGGTAAACCCATCAAAGGCAAAGTAATAGCCCGGTATCCGGGACATAAGGTAAATACCGACACCGCCAAGCTGATTCGTAAAGAAATAAAAAAACAGGAAATTCAAGCCCCTGTTTACGACGACACTGTACCTCCGCTTATTGATATTAATGGGATCAAAAAATTACTGCCACACCGCTGGCCTTTCCTTTTGGTCGACAAAATCATAGACATAAAAACCTCTGCCATTGTAGGTGTAAAGAACGTAACAGGCAATGAAACATTCTTTGCCGGTCACTTTCCCGAAGAACCTGTGATGCCCGGAGTACTGCTGGTTGAAGCAATGGCTCAAACAGGAGGATTACTTGTGCTACACGGACTCGAAGATGCTGAAAAATACTCAACTTACTTTCTGAAAATCGACAATGTGAAATTTCGCCAGAAAGTAGTTCCGGGAGATACCCTGATATTCCACCTCGAAATGACAGAACCAGTACGCCGCGGGTGTGCTATCATGAAGGGCTATGCCTTTGTAGGAGGAAAAATTGTTGCCGAAGCCGAGTTTATGGCACAAATTGTACGAAATAAATAATCAATTTATATAAAAACCGAATACAAAGAATGAAACAACCGTTAGCTTATATTCATCCAGATGCCAAAATTGCTCCGAATGTGGTAATTGACCCGTTCGTAACTATTGATAAAAACGTTGAAATAGGCGAGGGAACCTGGATAGGTTCAAACGTAACTATTATGGAAGGCGCCCGAATAGGCAAAAACTGCAAAATATTCCCGGGAGCTGTAGTGAGCGCTGTACCTCAGGATCTTAAATTCAAAGGCGAAGAAACCTTAGCCGTAGTTGGCGACAATACTACGCTACGCGAATATGTAACTATCAACCGTGGTACTTCGGCAAAAAACAAAACTATAGTAGGTAACAATTGCCTTATCATGGCATATTGCCACGTAGCCCACGACTGTGTGGTAGGAAACAATGTAATCATGTCTAACGCCACCCAACTGGCCGGCGAAGTAGTTGTTGATGATTTTGCCATCCTGAGCGGAGGTATTCTGGTACACCAGTTTACACACATTGGCTCGCACGTAATGATACAGGGCGGCTCCCGTGTTACCAAAGACGTACCGCCGTTTGTAACTGCCGGCCGCGACCCGCTGTCGTATGCAGGCATCAACTCCATCGGGCTGCGCCGCCGTGGTTTCACAAGCGACCAGATACGCGACATACAGGATGTTTATCGTTACATATACCTATCGGGAATGAACACAACCCATGCCGTAGAACGCATCACCGCCGAACTACCAGCAACCAAAGAACGCGACGAAATACTGCTGTTTATCAAAAACTCACCCCGCGGTATTATCAAAGGATATTTTGAATAAAAAACCGGCAAAACAAACTTTTGAAAAAAACATTAAAAATTTTTTACAAAAACTAATAATTTATCAAAGATACTTCGTATTTTTGATGCCGGACTAAAAAACAAGAATGCAAAAAATTCTCAAAAGGTGTTTCGCAGCACTCTTTGAGATTTTTTGATTTATATAATTATCTGATTTTAAAAACAGATTCACGATTTAAATTATGGAAATTACTAATTTAGAAGTACCAAAGAAAAGCCTCAATTTTATTGAGACTATGGTTGAGCAGGATTTGAAGGATGGTAAAAACGGCGGACGGATACAAACCCGTTTCCCACCAGAGCCCAACGGCTACCTGCATATTGGTCACGCCAAGGCCATCTGTCTCGACTTTGGTATTGCCCGTAATTATGATGGAATTTGCAACCTGCGCTTTGATGACACCAACCCCGTAAAAGAAGATGTTGAGTATGTCGACTCTATTATGGACGACATACAATGGCTTGGTTACCAGTGGAAAAACGTATATTATGCTTCCGACTATTTCCAGCAGCTATGGGATTTGGCCGTGGAACTAATCAAACAAGGCAAAGCCTACGTAGACGAACAGTCGGCCGAAACTATTGCCAAACAAAAAGGAACCCCTACAGTTGCCGGAACCGAAAGCCCTTTCCGCAACCGCCCGATAGAAGAAAATCTGGAGCTTTTCGCTAAGATGAACACTGGCGAAATAGCCGAAGGCGCCATGGTGTTGCGTGCCAAAATAGATATGGCATCGTCTAACATGCACTTTCGCGACCCGATTATGTATCGCGTAATCAACTCGCACCCGCATCACCGCACCGGCTGGCAATGGAAAGCATACCCTATGTACGATTACGCTCATGGCCAATCGGACTATTTTGAGGGTGTTACACATTCGCTATGTACCCTTGAATTTGAAGTACATCGCCCTCTATACGACTGGTTTATCGATCAGTTTGCCGATTCTGCTTACCGTCCGCGTCAGACAGAGTTTAACCGTCTGAACCTGACCTACACCGTAATGAGCAAGCGCAAAATGCTTCAACTCGTTCAGGAAAAATTAGTGAGCGGCTGGGACGACCCACGCATGCCCACTATCTGCGGACTGCGCAGGCGGGGTTATTCGCCCGAGGCTATTCACAATTTTATCGACAAAATAGGATATACCAAATACGATGGCATTAACGATATAGGCTTGCTTGAACATGCTGCACGCGAAACGCTGAACAAAACAGCTCAACGCGTGAATGCCGTAATCAATCCCGTAAAACTGATTGTTACCAACTACCCCGAAGGTCAGGTAGAACTGATGTGTACCGAAAACAACCCGGAAGACCCAGCAGCCGGTTCGCGCGAAATTCCTTTCTCGCGCGAACTCTATATCGAACGTGAGGATTTCATGGAAGAAGCTCCTAAAAAATTCTTCAGGATGACTCCCGGTCAGGAAGTACGTCTGAAAAGCGCTTATATTGTAAAATGTACCGGCTGCTTAAAAGACGATGAAGGTAACATTACCGAAGTATATTGCGAGTACGACCCACTGACCAAAAGCGGTCTGCCCGACGCTAATCGTAAAGTAAAAGGCACCTTACACTGGGTTTCGGCCACGCACGCCCTAAAAGCCGAAGTGCGCCTGTACGACAGACTGTTCAGTGTCGAAAATCCTTCGGCCGACGAGCGAGACTTCCGTGATCTGCTAAACCCCGATTCGCTCAAAGTGCTCACCAACTGCTACGTAGAGCCATCGTTGAGCTCTGCCAAGCCGCTCGACCATTTTCAGTTCCAGCGCATTGGATATTTCAATATTGACCCGGACTCAACAAGCGAAAAACTGGTATTCAACCGTACCGTTTCGCTCAAAGACAGTTGGGCTAAGGAACAAAGCCGATAACCCGGAAACAACTCACCAACAACACAACAGCAGTATTTCATCCCTTTTGAAATACTGCTGTTTGTTATTTTATCCAGCACACACACTCTCTCCCCCAAAAAAAAGTCGTTCCCCATACTACAGCTTCAAGCCGCGCTCATCAAACTCTACAGCCACCCAACCAGCAGGGGTAAGTTGCTGCATGGTTCTGAAACCCACCTCATACAAAGCCTTATACGTAGCTGCAAAACCCTCGGTCACATGCGTAGGGTAATGACAATCCGAATTCACCTGAACAGGAATCTCCAGCTCTTTGATAAGCGGATAAAAACACTGATGCGGAAACGTAATACCTTTCTCACGCAGCGATTTTGTATTTATCTCCAGAATCAAATTCTTACTTTTTATCAATTCCAGATACTCCCCCATCAAACTGTAAAACCACGCATCCGACACCGAAAAATCTCCATACTTACTGCCGTGTAGCGTAATCTTATCAGCATGTCCCACAATATCAATTCCACCCATTTCTATCATCTCTGCCGACACCTCAAAAAACCGCTTAGCCGCCAGCCGTATATCCCCACCACAAAAAAAATCAACCCCCTTCCGGAAATCCTCCAGTGGCCCATCCACCGACCAATACTCCTCCACATCCGGGAATTTATCCAAATAATGAACCGACCCAATCGCATAATCCAGTTTCACGCCTTTAAAAAAATCATTCATTACACTTGAGCACTCATGAATAAAATCCACCTCGAGCCCCAGAAACAGCTCAATCTTGCCATCATATTTACGCTTCAGCCGCCCGAATTCCTTCTCATAATCCGGATAATCATCCTCATTCATAGTCCACTGCGTATGAAACGGCAACGGCGCATGCGACGAAAATCCATACTTTGAAATCCCGTGCGCCATCGCAAATTTTACAAAATCCTCCATCACACTACGCCCATCGCAAAATGTAGAATGACTATGATAATTTGAGTACATACCTTTTTTTTATTCCAATTATCTTAACAATAACTTAGTCCCTCAATCCCTCAATCCTTCAATCTTTTGGAGGTGCCCCTCCCTTCGGTCGGGTCGGGCTATCCGTTACAAGTCCGGGTTTTCAGTCTCTGTCATCGGCCCGGCTACGCCATAGCCTCAGCCATCGCCTTCACACCCGTCCTTTCCACTACTATCCCTCACCCGGCGCAGCGCACAGTTGCATCGCGCCTTTAAGCCTAAGCCCATCGCCACATTCACCACAAAACCAACTAAAAATCAAGCTTCTGAGTATTTCATTAATCGTTTTGTAATACTAATTACACACAAGCATAATAACTTCGGAACGCTATTGTAACAGCACAGAGATACTTTTGCATCAGAGTTTACAAAAACTAAAAACAAAATTAATCAATTATTGAAAATGAAAAAGCAATTTCTCAATTTTGCATTAGCATTACTCGGAGCAACAGCAGTATTAACATCATGCGATCCGAACGAAAACGGTGGCGACGACAATGGCACCGAGTCAAATGAAGTAATTCTGAAAGCTGAAATCAAAGGTACCCGTAATCTGGTAAAGGACTCTGTTTACATCCTCGAAGGACAGATTAACGTATCTGGAACTATCAATATAGCTGCCGGTACAGTTATCAAAGGAGATAAAGTAACAAAAGGTTGTCTCGTAGTTGTTCCCGGTGGTAAAATCAACGCCATAGGCACAGCATCACAACCAATCATATTCACATCGCGCATGGAACCCGGACTACGTGCAGCCGGCGACTGGGGTGGCTTGGTAATTTGCGGCAAAGCACCTGTCAACCAATCTACAGCTACAGTAGAAGGCCTTAGCAACGAAGTAGTTTACAGCGGTGGCACCAACCCGGCCGACAATTCAGGAACACTCCAGTACGTACGTATCGAGTTTGCCGGTATAGCACTTCAGCCCGACAAAGAAATCAATGGACTTACACTTTGCGCCGTAGGTAGTGGAACCACCATCGACCACATACAGGTATCCTATTCAGGCGACGATTCATTTGAATTTTTCGGCGGTAAAGTTAACGCCAAATATCTTGTCGCTTATTGCGGTCTGGACGACGACTTCGACACCGATTACGGATACTCCGGTAATCTGCAGTTCGGTTTGGCCGTTCGCAACGCCCGTACAGCCGACGTATCAGCTTCCAACGGATTTGAATCGGACAACGACGGTAAGGGAACAACCGCTCAGCCCAAGACCAAAGCTGTATTCAGTAACTTTACCCTGATAGGCCCATACAAAACAACCACCGACGGCAACGTAAACAGCAACTTCGGAGCTGGTATGCACATCCGCCGCAACTCTTCCATCTCGGTATTCAACACTGTAATAGCCGGTTGGAATACCGCCGGATTGCTTCTGGACGGTAGCGCCACTTACGCCAACGCCAAAGACTCATCGACCTTGGTAATACAGAACTGCGCCATTGTAGGTACCAAAGTAATAGCTGTAAAAGGCGACGGCACCGGAGTGACCAACACTCAGGCTCAGGATTTCTATAACACAACCGCTTATAACAACAAAATCATCCTGGCAACTTACAACAAAACAGCACCTATCGAAGCCGACTCATCAGCTCTGATATCCAAATCGTTCTATCTTGCCAACAGCACAGGTACAGCAGCTATTCCTACTTCATTCCTGCCCGAAACAGGATCGTCGTTACTCACAGGAGCAGCATTTACACACGCTAAACTGAGCAGCAGCTTTTTTGACAAAACAGGCACATTCATTGGTGCATTTGGCACCACCGACTGGACTAAAGAGGCCTGGGTTAATTTCGACCCTCAAAATACTGTGTACTAACCCGATATATCCGCAAGGAACTTTACTTAAAGGAAGTTGTCTGATTCAGGCAACTTTCTTTTTTATGACATTTTGTAATATGTATTAAATTTTCCGGAGCTGTTACTTATCAACCTACTGTGGTGCTATATTTGTAAAACAAATAATAAATCTAAAAAAGCAAGGATATGAAAAAAAATATTTTACTCACAGCTTTAGCATTCTTATTGAATATAAGCCTTTTTGCGCAACAACCAGCCAGCATTATACAAAGCGATGGTGTTTTTTTTACCGATGCTACACAAACCAAACTCTATTCGGGCGAATATAAAGAGTATTTTGAGAACGGGTCGCTCAAACTCGAAATGTACATACGCGATGGTAAACCCGAAGGCGCATATATTGTGTATTTTCCAAACGGAAAACCCAACGAAGTAAGAGCTTACCGCAACGGCGAGTTTCATGGCGTATGGAGAACCTACAACGAAGCCGGACTGCTGATATCCGAAGCCGAATACCGCAACAACAAAAAGCACGGCAACTGGCATGTGTGGGACGACTCGGGCATCATGCGCTACGAGATGCACTACCTCAACGGTAAGAAAACAGGAGTCTGGTATATGTGGGACGAAAAAGGAAAGCTTATCTCTGAAAAAACTTACTAACAACGAGAGCTAAACTCCTGACACAAGCAACCGATATTACATCCGGCAAGCAACCTGAAACATCATCTTCATATTATTGTATAGGTTTTGTAATAAAAATGTAACCCGATATAAGTTACTTTGCATCATTATTATAAACACCAGAAGAAATCAAAAAATTCAACAATTATATGAAAAAACTTTTGTTCATTTCAATCGTAGCATTCGTTGCCATGTCGATGAATGTATCGGCCAAAGAACCGGCAGTTAAAGCCGAGGCCAATGCAGTTGTAAACGTATCGAACCTTGTTATCAAAGGAATTGTATCAGACAAAACAACCAACGAAAACCTTGCCGGTGCTGTAATAACAGTGAACGGACAAAAAGTTTATTC
>JAFNAV010000008.1 GCA_017860345.1 Bacteroidota bacterium
CCAACCACGTTAACAGCCGGAATTGCGAAGCCGGTTTCTTTAGCTACTTTGAAAATATATTGCAGATCGTCGCCGGTAACTACACCGGGTTTTACTGCATCAGAGATCTTACCCATAATTTTTTAAAATTTTAGTTATTGAGTAAATATAACAACTGAGCGCGAATAAAGTTTGACAACTACATTCTGAAATAATGATAAAAAAACTTCCGGGTTTGGTTCAGAGCTTGAGGTAGTAATCTTTAGCTAATTGAATAAATTCGGCGCTGTATTCATGTCTTGTATCTGTCTCTATGGTAAGTTCAGCATTGTGGCATGGCAATTTTTCTCTTCCCAATTCTATCAGCAACCGTTTTACCTCTGCCCCGGGTTTGGGGTAAACGCTTATTATCTTATTGCAATACAAGCTCTGGGTTTGGGCGTAGTTTACACAATCATAACCTTCGTTTACAGGGAGTATCAGGCATATTTTCCCGGTATTGCTCAGTAGTTTTTCCGAGCAATTTATCAATTCGGTATGGGTGAGCGTGTCGGTGTGTCGTGCTGTGTTGCGCTGAGCATCAGGTGCTTTGAGCGAATTTATAAAAAATGGAGGATTTGAAACAATCAAATCAAACTTTTGTAATGAACAATCGGCATATTCCTGTACCGACATTTTTTGCGCCGAAAGACGCTCAGCCCAGGGCGAGTTCCTGAAGTTTTCAGTTGCCTGCTTTACTGCGTCACTATCTATATCAATGGCAGTAATCTGAGCGTTGGTGCGCTGAGCTATCATCAGAGCTATCAGTCCGCTGCCTGTGCCAATATCCAAAACAGAGCTGGCTTGGGCTGCATCGGCCCAGGCGCCCAGCAATACGCCATCGATACCTACTTTCATAGCGCACAGATGGTGGTAAACAGTGAATTGCTTAAAGCTGAAATACGGATTTGGCATGTTTGATTTTTTATCTGCGGCCTGAGCCCGATGTGTTCCCGGAACGTTCGCTACTACTTGTTCGTTCGTTGCTGCCCGAACTGCTACGCGAGCTACTGCGCGATGATTCATTATTACCTGAACTTTGACGCGTCGATTGCGATGGCTGAGTAGACGTACTGCGCGACCCCGACGCACTTCTTGATCCTGAATTGTCGTTGGCGCTGCGGGTTCTTTCGGTAGTGCTGCTTTCTCTGCCCGAGCTCCCCGATGCACGGGGTGCGCTGTAAGATGGCTGGTACGGATTACGCGAAATTGTGGGAGCGCCGGTCTGGTATTGCCGATCCGACCGGGTTCTTGTCGATGGTTGTTGATTGTAGTTTCGGGCGTCGCGTGATGCGTTAGAACTGTTATCCGACTGTCTGAAGTTTTGCGATTGTGGCAGAACTCTGCTGTCGGTATTGGCTCTGCTTCCCTGCGGTGTTACAGTGTTTACATCCGAACTTCTGAACGATGATCGTTCGTAGCGTTTGTTTTGTAAACGGGTATACTGGTCGTTATTCAAAACCCTCTTTAGCTCATTGTCCTTATCTTTAATGCGTTGCATAGCTTCGCTGCGCGAGTTTGAATTTTGCCGGGCACGTGCATACTTAAGGTTTATTTCATTGATTTGCTTAGCTTGTTCCGGGCTTAAATTCAGTTCCTCCTGAAGTTTTTCGGTTTGTCGGGCTGCTTCTAATTCGGGGGTGCGTTCTGGTTGGGTGTTTGGGTTTTGTCCGGCCGTATAGTGCACCGGATATATCAGCATAATAAGAATTAACGATATGATTTTCAGAAATTTCATTGTAAATATAAACAAAACATTACACCATAAAAGTGCTGCAATGATTGTGCCAGATAGCGGAAATTGAATAAATTTATACAAAAATAAGAATAATGAATGATAATACAATAAGGTTAAGATGATTCGCAGGTATTAATCAGATTTTTATCGGTTTAGCTAATCGTTGAGTTTGCGCGGCTTCTGTAGCGATTCGCGTAATAAAACAAAGCCGGTTTAAACGAGTAATTTTTTGACGTGTATTAAACTGTTTGGATACAAAAAAACCTGCAAACCCGAATATTAAACTCCGGATTGCAGGTTTCTTATTTCCTCTTCAAAAAGGTTATTTCTTTTTCAGCAGCACCTCATCAATGGCTTGTTTGAAGGCATCTTTAGGCATAGCGCCTTGTGCCATCTGAGGATTTTCGCCCATCGGGCAGAAAAGCAGGGTAGGTATGCTGCGTATCCCGAAAGCTGCGGCAAGGTCCATCTCTTCTTCGGTATTTACTTTGTAGATATAGATTTGTCCGTCGTATTCCTTAGCCAGTTCCTCAAGAATTGGCGCTATTACTTTACAAGGACCGCACCACGATGCGTAAAAGTCTATAATACAAGGTTTATCACCCAGATACTTCCATTCGGTAGGGTTGGCTTCGTAATTTGCCACTTTAGCCATAAATTCAGCTTTAGTCAAATGTATTGTTCCCATTTTTTTTACTTCGTTAGTTTGTTTATCTTTTTCGTCATTATTATCTTTAGCTTTACCTGCGCAGGCTGTAAACGCAACCACTACAAGCATTAATACAGCTCCAATGAGTTTTTTCATACACGATAGTCTTTATTATTGAGTTAGTTTTTATATATATTTATAATTCACATCCTTTGTAATTGGGTTCCTCGTAATCAGCTTCGTTGCTGTTGGGCTGAATTTCGTTCCAACCCAACGATTCGAGTATGGCAGCTATTTCTGCGCGGCTAACTTCATCGGTATGGTTAACCACGATACTACCGTCAATGCGATCGATTTCTGCACCAAACACGCCTCTGAGAGTTCCGATGGTTTTAAGTACCTGATTGTTGCAGGTCATACATCCGTTTTTTGATACCAAAAAATTACTGTACATCGCTTTTTTGTTTGTTGGGTTCGTATTTGTCAAATTTCATTACCTGTTTTTCTTTATTTTCAGGTACATTGGAGGTACAGGCACCTCCCGGGCAACCAATATTGAGCAATGCCTGAAATCCAAAAAAGGCTGCTCCAAAGGCATATAAGCTCTCCTTGGTTACGATATACCCGATAAGCAATCCCACAGCAACCACTGCCTTGATAACTCTGGCAGCATCCCAGGCTGAAAAATATTTTTTAATTGTTTCCATGTTCTTTGGTTTCTTTCTTTTTAAACAAATCGAATAATAAATAGCCTATCAAAGCGCCGTATATCACACTGATATAAGGGTTGGAGGTAATAGGGCAAGTGCCGCTCTGGCAGCCTACAAAATGATAGTACAGGTATCCTCCGATTGCCCCGGTAACTATTCCGGCTATTTTTAGCAGGTGTTTTTGCAGAAATATCTTTAGCATGTTGTTTCTTTTTAATTTATATGTATATTCAAACAAGTGTTCATTTGTTTCGGTAAAAAATATATTATTCAGCACAGTTGCAGGTTTTAATACAATCGATAATCTGCACAATTTGTTTGTTTTTTAATGAATAATAGCAATTCTTTCCATCGCGGCGGCAATTCAATATGCCTTTAGCGCGCATGTCGGTCAGGTGGTGAGATAGCAGGGATTGCTCGCAGCGCAACTCTTCACCAAGCTGCGATACGTTCATTTCCTCCTTTTCTGCAAGCAAGGCTATAACACAAAGACGCGTACCATTAGAAATGGCCTTCAGCGTATATGCTGCATTTTCCATAAGCTGTATTTGGTTTTTTAAATCCATATCGATAAACTTTGCACAAAAGTATGAACATTTATTCATATGTGCAAATATTTTGAGGAATATTAATATAAATTCGTTTAAACCATATCTTATGTAAAAAAATATCAGCTTTCAGTATAATAGCGATATGGGTTATTGAAGAAAAAAGTATCTTTGTAAACCAATTGAAAAACGATGAATCAACAGGTTACAAAGATATGCCGGGATTTTATACCGGAGTTGAATGAGGCTATCGGTAGTCAGAGTCCCGAAACGATATTTATACTTACCGACGACAATACGCAGAGGCTTTGCCTGCCCGGTGTACTACAGTCGGAGAAACTTGCCGGAAGCCATGTGATTAATATCCCGAGTGGCGATGAGCATAAAACCATCGATTCGGCTGTACGGATATGGCAATATCTGAGCGACCATAAGGCCACCCGAAAATCGCTGATGATCAATGTGGGAGGTGGAATGATTACGGATATAGGCGGTTTTGCAGCGTCAACATTTAAGCGCGGTATACGTTATATCAACGTGTCAACCTCGTTACTTGGTGCTGTAGATGCGGCTACGGGAGGTAAAACGGGCATCAATTTTGCTGGGCTTAAAAACGAGATAGGTGTTTTTTCGCCTGCTTCGGATGTGCTTATTAATATCGACTTTTTCCGCACGCTCGATGACAGTAATTTGCGCTCGGGATACGCCGAAATGGTGAAACATGCCTTGATAGATACCCGTAAGGAATGGGACGAGATTCTGAAATTTGATCTCGAAAATATCAATTTTGATGAGCTCAGAGAATTAGTGGACAGGAGCATACGTATTAAGGAGCGTGTGGTGGAGCAGGACCCTTTTGAGGCCAATATCCGCAAGGCTCTGAATCTGGGGCATACTTTCGGACATGCTTTTGAGAGTCACTCCTATAAGGTAAATCGACCGGTACTGCATGGTTATGCAGTAATGTGGGGTTTGTTGTGCGAACTGTATTTGTCGCATGCGAAGCTGAATTTCCCCAAGGATGATTTATTGAAACTCAAGTACATGATAAAAAATTATTATGGCTCGTTTTATATCGACTGCAACGATTATGATGGCTTGCTGGAACTGATGACACATGATAAAAAGAACGAATCGGCCGAAATAAATTTTACCTTGCTTTCGGATATTGGCGAAATACATATTAATCAGACTGCCACGAAAGAAGAAATTTTTGAGTGCTTTGATTTTTTCAGCGGATGTTGAGATAGTTGAGGCCTTTTACGGGTGTTCTTTTTGAAAATTGAATTTTTTATGAAACGGGCATTTAAAGTCTAAAACAGGTTCAATGCAAGTTTTGTACGAATATAAAAAAGAAATTATTATCGTAATGAAAAAGACATTAATTATTGGAGCAAGCAACAATCCTGAAAGATATGCTTATAAGGCAGCAGAAAGACTGCTGAGTTATGGACATGAAATAGAGTTGCTCGGACTCAGAAATGATGAAATTTTTGGTAAAGTAATAGATACAGAAAGAAAACAATATACCGGAGTAGATACGGTTACGCTTTACGTTGGGCCGCAGCGCCAGCCCGATTATTATGATTATGTGCTTTCGCTCAAGCCCAGGCGAGTGATATTTAATCCCGGAACCGAGAACAATGAGTTTGAAACTCTGCTTCGCCAAAACGGCATTGAGGCCGAAGAGGCATGTACGCTGGTATTGCTGGGAACGGGACAGTTCTGAGTTGTAGAAAACAGGGCTGAGATTTTTTATTGAAACAATATTTGATAAACACAAAATATAAAAAAAATAAACAGAATTTTCTTTTCAGGAAGTTTGAATTGTGAAGCGAGCATTAAAAACAGAGGTTAAACATCAAAGAACATGTTTGGTGCAGGTTTCACACTATATATTAAAAAAAACAATTATTCTCGGATGAAAATAGCATTAATTGGTTATGGTAAGATGGGCAAGGTGATTGAACGCATTGCACTGGAGAGAGGACACGAGTGGTGTCGGGTACTACAGGCTGGGTCGATGCGCTTCCCGAGCTTACAAAAGAAATTGAGACAAAAGGATATACGCTGTTTTGGTCGTCGAATTTTAGCTTGGGCGTAAATATCTTTATGGCAGTAAACAAATATCTGGCACGGCTGATGAACAATTTTCCGGCCTACGAGGTAGCTATGACTGAGGTACATCATACGCAAAAATTAGATGCTCCCAGTGGTACGGCAATAACGCTGGCCGAAGGAATTATCGAAAATCTTGACCGGAAAAATTCGTGGGTTAGCGAAACGGCTAATAATCCGGCCGAACTGGTTATCAAGTCGATTCGCGAAGGTCAGGTTCCGGGTATTCATACCATTAGGTACGAGTCGGCCGACGATTCTATTGAAATTACGCACGATGCTAAAAGTCGCGAAGGGCTGGCATTGGGTGCTGTGATGGCTGCTGAGTTTACCGCAGGTAAAAAAGGCCTGCTCGGAATGCAGGATATGTTTAAATTCTGATTTTTCTAAAAATATTATTATCCATACAAATTATATTGATTGATATGGCATTCGAAAACTTTTCAAACAGGCTAAAGCAGCCTGCAAAACAATGGATTAAAGCCATTATATGGAGCATTGTCTATATTTTGTTTATTACCTGGGTAGGCAACTTTTGGTGGCTTTTGCTGTTGCCTGTGATAATTGATTCATTTGTAACTCATTATATCCCATGGACATGGTGGAAAAAATCTAAGAACAAAAGTGTTGTCAAAGTGATGGGCTGGGTTGATGCCATCGTATTTGCGTTAGTGGCAGTCTATTTCATCAACACCTATCTGTTTCAAAACTACCAGATTCCAACTTCTTCGCTCGAAAAAACATTGCTGGTGGGCGACTTCCTTTTTGTGAGTAAAGCCAGCTACGGGCCGCGTGTACCCAATACGCCTCTTTCGTTTCCGTTGGTTCAGCACACGTTTCCTGTTATCAATACCAAATCGTATATTGAAAAACCTCAGTGGGAATATCGCCGTCTGAAAGGTTTCGACGAGATTGAACGATATGATATTGTGGTGTTTAACTTCCCGGCCGGAGATACTGTAGCGCTTAACCGTCAGGCCGAAGATTACGAAACGATATGCTATCATGCCGGTGTGAATCAGTTTAAGGCAAGCGGTTTACAGGTTGATGTTAATAAACTGGGTCGTTTTGCTACGCGTGATATGTATCTGGCGGTAGGGCAGGAAATTGTAAAAAACAACCCTGCAGAGTACGGGAAAGTGATTTACCGTCCGGTAGACAGGCGCGAAAACTATGTAAAACGCTGTGTAGGCTTGCCCGGTGAATTTTTGCAGATAAAAGATCGAGAACTTTATATTAACAACAAACATATTGAAAGACCTGCTGGCGCTCAGCATTTGTGCGATGTTGAAACAAGTGAAACGTTGCCCGAGAAGGTTTTTGATGAACTGGGATTAAGTAAAGAAAACACGGCCAGCTCACTTCAGGGCAGGAGAGACGATGGTACCTACGTGTACGTAATGGCGCTGACGCAGGCCGATCAGGCTACACTCAGAGCGAACTCTTATGTTAAAGAGGTGCGTGAAGTAAATATAAGTGATTTGAATCCTATAGAGCAAACCACTTATCCGGCAGGATATAATCCGAAATGGACTGTTGATAATTACGGCCCTATCTGGATACCTAAGGCCGGTACAACCCTGAAACTTACGGTAGACATGCTTTCGGTTTACGAACGGCCGATACGTGTGTACGAAAACAATAAATTAGAGGTAAAGGACGGCGTAATTTACATCAACGATAAACCGGCTACCAGTTATACCTTTAAAATGAACTACTACTGGATGATGGGCGATAACCGCCATAATTCGGCCGATTCGCGCAGTTGGGGCTTTGTTCCTGAAGACCATGTGGTAGGCCGCCCGGTATTTGTTTGGCTGTCGCTGAATAAGGATAAGGGCTTGTTCGATGGCAAAATCAGATTCAACCGTTTATTTAAAAATGCTGAACGATAATCAGAATTGCGACTCTGAGCATGAACGTTTCTTGCTGCTTTCGTCGGCATATCTGGCACCGGTAAGTTATTTTCAGCTGATGGTTGGAAACGATAGCGCTGTTAAAATTGAAAAATACGAGTACTATCAAAAACAAAGCTACCGCAACCGTTGCCGTATAGCTACTGCCAATAGAGTGATGGATTTGACCATACCGGTAGAGAAGTCTGACAAGCAACTGATACGGGATGTGAGGATTTCAAGTCATGGCGACTGGCAAACGCAGCACTGGCGTACTATAGAGGCTGCTTATAATTCGAGCCCTTTTTTCGAATATTATTCTGATGATTTAAGGCCTTTTTTTGAAAAAAAATGGGTATTTTTGTGGGAGTTCAATCAAATTATTCAGGAAAAAATTCTGGATCTGATTGATGGCGGGATAAATATTTGTACTACGGATTGCTATATTGAAAAGTACAATAAAAATGTAACAGACCTCAGAAACAAGATTCACCCTAAAAAAGACAGCCCAATCAGGCTAATGTCTTATTATCAGGTTTTTGAGCAAAAAAATGGATTTATTCCAGATCTCAGTATCATCGACCTGTTGTTTAATATGGGAAATGAAAGCCAGTTGATACTGAACGAAAGACCTGAATTTGTCTGAGAAAATATGGTGCGCTAACTAAAAAACAAGAACCCTGAAGCTTGATGTCAAGCGGGGCACGACATTTAAAATATAAGAATTATGGAATTAGATTGGGGAAATTTGGGATTCGGTTATATCAAAACCGATTTCAACATTCGCTGTAACTACAGCAATGGTGCCTGGGGCGAAATAACCATTCATCAGGACGAATATCTAACCCTTCACATGGCTGCTACAAGTTTGCATTACGGACAGGAATCGTTTGAAGGACTAAAAGCTTTTCGTGGTAAGGATGGTAAAGTGCGTATTTTCCGTATGCGCGACAACGCACTGCGTATGCAGGACTCAAGCGATGGTACAATGATGGCTCGCGTACCAGTCGAAATTTTTGAGGAGGCTGTTGTTAAAGCTGTAACGCTTAATGAGCGCTTTGTTCCTCCTTACGAATCGGGGGCTTCGCTCTATATCCGTCCGCTCTTGTTTGGTTCAGGGCCGCAGGTAGGTGTGCGTCCGTCTGCCGAATATATGTTTATCGTGTTTGTAACACCGGTAGGCCCTTATTTTAAAGGTGGTTTCCAAACTACTCCATTTGTAATTATGCGCGAATACGACCGTTCAGCTCCATTGGGGATGGGCAAGTTCAAGGTAGGTGGCAATTACGCTGCCAGTTTGGTTGCCGGCGAAAGAGCGCACCAGTTGGGCTACTCCAATATTTTTTATCTGGATGCGAAAGAAAAGAAATACATTGACGAATGCGGGGCTGCTAACTTTTTCGGAATCAAAGATAATACCTATGTTACTCCAAAGTCAACCTCGATATTGCCCTCTATCACCAACAAAAGCTTGATGACTCTGGCAGCGGATATGGGACTGAAGGTAGAGCAACGCCATATTCCGGTTGAGGAACTGGCTACTTTTGAAGAAGCTGGCGCCTGCGGTACTGCTGCTGTAATTAGCCCCATCGAACGCATTGATGATTATGACGAAAAAAAATCCTATGTTTTTGCACCTGACGGAAAGCCCGGGCCTGTGTGCGATAAGCTTTATCATAAACTTCTGGCCATTCAGTATGGCGACGAAGCTGATCAATATGGCTGGGTAACGTTGGTAGAGTAAGCGCTAATCAAATTAATAATATACGAAAAATCCTGATTATATGCATCTTGCAAATATAATCAGGATTTTTTTTATGTGTACAGACAGGCTTTTATGCCTTCTCGGTATCTATTTTTATGTCCTTAATCATCAGCTGAATAGACGTGTTTCCGTTGAATGTATTTTCCTCAATGGTGTAACAGATGTCGAGCGGATTCAGCGCCTTGAGGTGGTCGTTGTATTCGTGCATCCTGAAAGCAATTCCATTCATTACATTTTCGGAGCTTGAATCAACCAATTCAAGTTTCAGATGTTCCTGCTCTTTTCCTACCAAACGGCTTGTGCCATAGTCAAACACTTTTTTCGACGCAAACACCGGTTTCATATTGCCGGGTCCGAAAGGGCCAAACTGTTTCAGTACACGAAAAAACTTGGGTGTAATATCTTTAAACTCAAGAACTGCATCAATGTCTATTTGCGGATAGGTTTGATCCTCAAGTATATTGGCAGCCACAAATTGCTCAAAACGCTCCGTAAAAAGAGGAATATTCTCTTCTTTCATCGACAGTCCGGCAGCGTACATATGTCCTCCAAAGTTTTCAAGTAAGTCGCGGCACGAATCAATAGCCTTGTAAATATCAAATCCAGGAACCGAACGAGCTGAGCCTGAGGCCAAACCGTTTGACTTAGTCATTACGATAGACGGTTTGTAATACTCTTCGGATAGTCGCGAAGCCACTATACCAATAACTCCCTTGTGCCAGTCGGGCTTATATACAACAATAGATTTTCGTGAGGCATACGTTTCGTCGGAAGCAATCAGCGCGATGGCTTCGTCGGTAATGTTTTTATCAAGATCTTTGCGGTCGTTATTGTATTCATTGATAGTTCCGCTTTTCTCTTTGGCAAAATCCGGATTGCTCGATACCATCAGTTCCACAGCTTCGGTAGCAAGTTTCATTCTGCCCGAAGCATTAATGCGCGGTCCTATTTTAAACACAATATCGCTGATGGTGATTTCCTTGTCGGCCAGTCCGCAAATTTCAAGAATACTTTTCAGTCCGATACTTGGGTGCGTATTGATTTGTTTCAGGCCGTAAAAAGCCAGAATGCGGTTTTCGCCCGTGATGGGTACAATGTCCGAAGCAATACTAAGCGCCAGTAAATCAAGAAGCGGTGTAAGCTCATTAAAATCAATGTTGTTGACAACGCAAAATGCCTGCATAAGCTTAAAGCCCACGCCACAGCCCGAAAGATGCTTGTAGGGATAATTACAGTCGGCCCGTTTGGGGTCGAGTACGGCCACTGCAGGAGGCAGTACCGCATCGGGAGTATGATGGTCGCAAATAACGAAATCAACCCCAAGACTGGTAGCATATTTTACTTTTTCTACGGCTTTAATTCCGCAGTCGAGCGCCACCACCAATTTAAATCCATTTGCTGCAGCAAAATCAATTCCCTGTATTGATATTCCGTAGCCTTCGTTGTAACGATCGGGGATGTAAAATCCCACATTGCTGTAATATTGTTTCAGAAACTTATAGACCAATGAAACAGAGGTAGTTCCGTCAACATCATAATCGCCATAAATCAATATTTTTTCATTGTGGCGCATAGCCCGTGTAAGTCTTTCCACAGCAGCCTGCATATCGGCCATTAAAAACGGGTCGTGCAGGCCGGCCAAATCCGGACGAAAAAAACTCCGGGCATCATCAAAATTGTAGATTTCTCTCTGGACGAGCAACTGAGCTAAAACAGGACTAATACTTAATTCATCGGCTAATTTTTTCTGAATTTCTTTTTCTTTTTCTGAAAGGGATTGGTAAATCCATTTATTTATCATTGTATTTATTATTTTTTCCGAACAGATATTGTATCTTGCGACCCGGTTTGTTTTTTGTAAAAAAAACTCAACAGGCAAATCATCTCCAAACAAACAAGCGCGTCAACATAAAATATACGATGTTGTAAAATTACATTTTTATTTCGTACCTTACAAGTTAAAGAAACAACAATCGCTTGTAAGGTAAAACTAAAGCAGAAAAATGTCGGCTTGATTTTACATTTTTTATTAAAAACAGGAGTCTTCTGAAAAATAATGAACCTATTTTGCCGTTATAATTAATGTGATTGAATGATTAATATCTACAAATTTCAGAAACTAAATAAAATAATTAAATCGCGTGCCGTCAGAAATATATCGGCATGGGGATTTCATACCTTAGGCAGGCGGTATATTGCACTATATTACGATCCTGTACTGGCTTGTAATCTTCGTTGCCGTTCCTGTTTTTTTAGTAACGAAGAAAAAAGAAAAGAGTTGAAAGGCGTTGAAGATGTTAGCAATTTACCGCAATTGGCCGATGCGCTTTTTGGTAGGGTAATGCGCTTGCAGATAGGTTGCGCTGCCGAACCTACTTTGTACAAACATAATACAGATATTATCCTCCTTGCCCGCAAACACGGCGTACAGTACATATCCATGACCACTAATGCCAATCTGCTAACGCCAGGCTCTGTGGCGGCATATCTGGAAGCCGGTTTGAGCGAAATAACCATATCGGTTCATGGCGTGCGTAGAGAAACTTATGAATATCTGATGGTTAATGCCTCGTTTGATAAGTTGATAGAAAGTTTAGGATACATTACCGAAAGCAAGAAGCGCTTTCCTGCTTTTCGGTTGAGAATAAATTACACAATTAACCATATTAACGTGGCTGAGCTCAGCGGTTTTTTTGAAACTTTCGGGCGGTTTAGTATCGATATTTTACAGCTGAGAGCTTTGCACGATATTGGTGGTCAGATAAGTAAGGCCGATACAAGTGATGGTTTTTATACTACTCTGCAGGCATCGCTCGATAAAGTGGCATCTGAATGCAGTAAAAGAAAAATCATTTATATAGAACCTGATGATTTTAATGAAGATGAAAGTGAGGTAAAATACGATAATCCGTATTATCTTTATAGTTCGCCAGCTCCGGTTCAGGGCGATGCATTCGACTGGAAAAAAGAAAGCTACAACGCTTATTGTAAGCGAACCGGGTATATAAGACATTTACTCACAAATACATTCAGAAAGTAATGACCGAAGATTTAAAAATAATAACAGATGCTTTGCGGCAGGGTAAGCTTATAGTTGTAAATACCGGCTTGGGTATGATGCTGGCTTGCGATGCTACGAATGCCGGTGCGGTGAGCCAAATTTTAGGTATCAACAGCAGCCGGTTGCACAGTACAGTCACTTTGCTGTTTGACGAAACAAGCCGACTCACTAATTACATAGATGAGCTTTCGGATATAGCCTGGGATTTACTTGACCTGGCTGTGGAACCTCTGATACTTATCCTTTCGGGATTCAGAAATATAGATATGAGACTTACCGACGAAAACGGATTTGCCCGTGTAAGTGTGGTTGCAGAGCAGCACGATAAGGATATATGTCGCTCGCTCAGAAAGCCCCTGGCTGCATTTCCGGTAACCGACGTAGATCTTATCGGTGAAAGCGAGCATGTGGTTTATGTACAAAAGGTTGAAAGCAAGGAGCATCAGGAAAAAAAACAGAAATTCTCAGTGATAAGGCTGGAAAAGGGAAACCAGTTCAAAATAATCAGCTAATATACGGCTTATGAATAAAAGAAATTTACGCCTTAGATACATAATCTTCGATTTTATAGCAGCATTGATAACATGGATTTTATTCATGGTTTTCAGGCGTACTGTGAACGATGGTTTTGTGCTGAGCAGTATGATGATTTTCACGCCGAATTTCGATTATCTGATGGTTTTGTCTTTTTATCCATTCATTTGCTTGGTGATACATTACTTGTCAGGCTTTTACCTGCATCCTGAAAATCACACCAAAACAAAAATTCTGATGAGTACTCTGGCTTCTTCAATCATCATATCAGTGTTCGTCTTTTTTGCTCTTTTGATTGATGACGCAGTGGTTTCTTATGAGTATTATTACTATTCGTTGTTTGCGCTGACAGCTTTGAATATCGTCATTACATTCTTTTTCAGGTTAATAACGGAGGCTTATGTAACCCGGAATTTAAAAACAGGAAGGTGGATTATAAATACCGTGATTATAGGTGCAGGCCATAAAGCATTGAAAATGGCTGAGGATATCAAAAAGAATAACCGCCGGAATAATATTGTAGGATTTATACCGGTAGATCATTTTAATTATGTACCCAAAGAATCGGTGCTCGGCAGTTTTTCGCAGCTCGACAAGATAATCAGCAAATACAATGTTCATGAAGCGGTTATAGCGCTGGACGACCCCGATGAACAGAATTTGTTTTCGTACATCAATAATCTGTATAAATTTAATATTGAAATAAGATTTACCCCGCGCTTATACGAAATACTTACAGGTAGTGCCCGTATGGGGATAGCCGGCATCAATCCTTTGGTAAGCATCACTACGCTACACATGCCCGATTGGCAATTTTGTGTGAAGCGGTCGTTCGATATAGTTGTTGCGTTGATGGCGCTAATAATTCTTTCGCCGCTGTTTCTTTTTTTTGCAATACAAATTAAGCGCGACTCCAGAGGTTCGGTATTTTATTTGCAGGAAAGGATAGGGTATCTGGGTAAGCCGTTTAAAATCATTAAATTCAGAACCATGTATGTGGGATCCGAAAACGGAATGCCTAAACTAAGTAGTGCCAACGACGACAGAGTGACCCCTGTAGGAAGAATCCTGCGCAGGTACAGAATAGATGAGTTACCTCAGTTTGTTAATGTACTGAAAGGCGAAATGAGTATTGTAGGTCCGCGCCCCGAACGCCGCTATTACATTAACCAGATTATTGAACAGGCTCCTTATTATTGTTTGCTTTATAAAATCAGACCCGGACTTACTTCCTGGGGACCTATTAAAATTGGTTACTCTGATAGTGTTGATAAAATGATAGAACGACTGAACTACGATATTGTTTATATTGAAAATATGTCGTTGTTTAATGACTTTAAAATACTGTTACTTACACTCGAAATCGTTTTCAGGGGCAAAGGAGTTTGAAAATAATCTGACTTATCACTTATTTTTTTCTATCTTTGTGTTGGTTTTAACTTTAAGGTATGGTAGATAACAATAATTGGTATTTAAAAATGATTGCCTGGCGCGAGCTACATATAAAACAGCGCCAGTTCATACTTCTGTTGAGTTTGATAATAGGTATTTTTGCTGCTATAGCGGCATCGTTGCTAAAGTCTTCTATACACTTCATACAATCATTACTTACCGAAAGTTTCAGCAAAGAAAACGTAAACTACTGGTATCTGGTGTTTCCGGCCATTGGTATTTTACTGGCTTCGTTGTTTGTGCGATACGTGGTTAAAGATGATATAAGCCATGGGGTTACGCGTATCCTTTATGCCATATCACAGCGAAAAAGTATTCTCAAACTTCATAATATATGGACATCGCTTGTGGGTAGTTCCATTACCATCGGCTTTGGTGGATCGGTAGGAGCCGAAGCGCCTATTGTACTTACGGGATCGGCCATTGGTTCCAATCTCGGAAAATTCTTTAAGCTCGATCAAAAAACCCTCATGTTGCTCATTGGCTGTGGTGCAGCCGGCGCTATCGGGGGGATTTTTAAGGCCCCCATTGCAGGACTTGTATTTACACTGGAGGTACTGATGCTCGATATGACACTTACTTCCATCGTACCATTGCTTATTTCTTCGGTTACGGCTACGGCTATGTCGTATATTTTTTCAGGCAATGCTTTTGTGTTTAAGTTCAACGTTATCGAAGGGTTTTCTGTTGAAAGGATTCCGTTTCTGATTATTTTAGGCATCGTGTGCGGGCTGGTATCGCTGTATTTTACGCGGGGAATTAATAAGATTGAGCAATTTTTCCGACGATTTAAAAACCCCTACAGCAAGCTGGCCATTGGAGGTGTGATGCTAAGTTTGTTGATTTTCCTTTTTCCTCCGCTATATGGTGAGGGTTATAACACAATCAATGCTTTGCTTATTGGTAATGTCGACTCTGTGCTCGACCGAAGTTTCTTTCTTGGTTTGGGTGATAGTCCATGGATAATCGTTGTTTACCTTGTACTTATTATTGTATTCAAAATATTTGCCACAGCAGCCACCAATGGGGCAGGAGGGGTAGGTGGAATTTTTGCTCCTTCCTTGTTTATGGGAGCATTAACTGGTTTTGTGGTAGCCGATGTATTTAATTTACTTGGTTTTCCTGTGCCTAACGAAAACTTTGCCCTCGCTGGCATGTCGGGTCTGATGTCGGGAGTAATGCATGCACCGCTTACAGGTATATTTCTGATAGCAGAACTTACAGGTGGTTACAACCTGTTTATGACCTTAATTATTGTTTCTACGGTTTCGTATCTGACCATTATATTGTTTGAACCACATAGTTTGTACGCCATGCGTTTGGCGCAAAAGGGCGAACTGCTTACGCATCACAAGGATAAAGCGGTGTTAACCCTGCTCAAGATGGAAAACGTGATTGAAACCGACCTCACAGAGCTTGCACCGGAGATGACACTTGGCGAGCTGGTGAAGATTATTTCGCATTCTAGGAGAAATATTTTTCCGGTAGTAAATCCCGATACCAAAGTGCTAATGGGCGTAGTGTTGCTGGATGAAGTGAGAAATATCATGTTTCGTCCTGAACTTTATAACCGGTTTACGGTTAAGAAACTGATGATATCTCCGCCGGCCACCATTAATCAGAATTTGCCTATGGAAAAAGTGATGGAAATTTTTGAGGATACCGGGGCGTGGAATTTACCGGTGGTGGATGATCATAAAAAATATATTGGCTATGTGTCTAAATCAAAGATTTTTAGTTCGTATCGGCACGTACTCGTGCACTTCTCGGATGAGTAATTGACACAATAGCTTAAAAATAAACAGAACGCATCTATAAAAAAACGTATAAACCTGAATTAAAAAATGGCAAAACAAAAACAAACATATACCGAAGCGACTGCAGAGCTTGAAAAAATACTGGCCGAACTGGAAAACTCAACCGAGGTAAATATGGATGTGATTTCGGAAAAAGTGAAACGTGCTGCCGAACTGATGGATTTCTGCAAAAAACAGTTGCACGAACTGGATAAGGATATTGAAAAAATGATGAGCGAACTGGATAGTTAAGCCTGGATATACTCCACTTGCCAGTTAGTCATCCCTGCATATTTTTTCAGAAGTTCTTCGACGTGTTCTACGCTTTTTTCCAATCCCTCAGCGCCGCTGTACCCGTTTATAATCAGTAGCAAATCGGTAGTATTGTCCGATATTTTAGTTCTTTCGTTGTCGCTGGTTGGTGTGCCTATACCTCCTGCACTGTCGCGGTAAAGTGGTAGTCCTTCAACATTAAGCAACCCGCGTCCGATAGCTTCAAACACATCTTCATGCGTACCTACTCCAAGTTCCACATCGCCCTGTATTTTAGCGGCATCAAAGCCCCCAATGGAATATCCGCTGCGAACGGACACCAGATTAATAACATCGACCAATGTGCTGACTTTGTAAATATCGATACCCCTGACAATACGTCGGCAAAGCGCCTCGGCCGATGGTCGGTAGCGGTTCGGGTCTTTTCCTAACTGCTTGTAAACCTTGCGTGTGGCGGCAATGGCAGGTCGCTTATTGATATCTTCGATGGAAAATGCAGATGCTATTTGCAGCATTTCGGCCTCCATCTCTTTCCAGAATTCGCTGCCGGTGGCGCTGTTGTACACGTGGCAACGAATAATGCCCAGCTGTAGTTGAGGACACACTTCGCGGATTTTGTCGGAAATTGAAATTTTCATGCAGAACTCAAGTTTTAATGTGCTGTAAAAGCCAGTGTTAGGATATTACTGCAAGTTATCTCAGCATAATTCCACTTAGCAATCGACCAGATTTGATGCCAAGTCTGCGTGCCGAAAAGAACTGTTCGTGTTCAGTATATGTGCAATGACCAGATACTTCAATTTGGTCGGATGGAATGCCCACCTGCTCAAGCAGCCAGCGGTTGGCCAGCCATAAATCGAGCAACAGATTACCGGACTCGGCACTAAAAATCAGCTCAATCGGAAAGCCTGCGCTGGAAAATGCTCCCAGTACTTCAGTGCCTACATTATATACCTTGCCAGATATGGAAGGCCCTATAACAGCCTCAATATCGGTAGGTTGGCAGCCAAACTTATCTATCATTTCAGTTACTGTAATCTCCGTAATTTTACTACAGGTTCCCCGCCATCCGGCATGTGCGGCAGCCACCACTTTTTTCTTTTGATCGTAAAAGAGTATAGGCACACAGTCGGCTGTGGTAACCCCGATGCATATACCGGGTTGATTCGTTACAAGTGCATCCACGCCATTCAGTTTTATATGTCGTTTGTCAGGCGGGCAATCTAAAAAGCTCTTGTTGACAATTAAAACATGATTGCTATGTGTCTGATATGGAACAATGAACTGTTCGGGTTCAATCCCAACCAGATTGGCAAGTAGCTTATAGTTTTGTTTTACGGCTTCATCAGTGTCGCCGGCATATGCACCAAGATTAAACGAAGCGTAATTGCCCACGCTCACACCCCCGTATCGGGTAGTGCAAAAGTGGGCAATTTCGTTGTGTTGGCTTAGCGAATCATATTTGATTATGCCTGGATTTTTCATATATTATAAATCATCCCAACCGATACCTTTGTATTTACTGATGTCATCATCATCGTCGTCGTCGTAAAAATCATCATCTTCAGGGTCATCCTCATCTTCATCGTCGGTTTCTTCTACAGGCAGCAGCTCCATAGGCCGATGCGATATTTCCACCAATTTGTTCGACTCGTTGTTTATTTCTTTCCAAATCAGGTCTTTCAGGTCGGCAATACCCATTCCTGTAACCGACGAAATCATAACCGTTTGTATTCCCTTAGGTAACTCTTTTTTGAGCTCAGCTATCAGTTCCGCATCCAGCATGTCACATTTAGTAATAGCCAATATGCGCTGTTTGTCAGCCAGTTCCGGGTTGTATTGCTTGAGTTCATTGAGTAGTATGTTATACTCGCGAACTATATCATCTGTATCGGCCGGAATCATAAACAACAGAATCGAGTTTCGTTCAATATGTCGCAGGAATCGCAATCCCAGTCCGCGACCTTCCGATGCTCCTTCAATAATTCCGGGAATGTCAGCCATTACAAACGAACGGTTATCGCGATACTCAACGATGCCCAGATTAGGTACCAGAGTGGTAAACGGATAATCCGCAATTTCAGGTTTAGCAGCCGAAACTACCGAGAGTAATGTTGATTTTCCTGCATTAGGAAAGCCTACCAAACCAACATCGGCCAGCACTTTGAGCTGAAGAATTACCGTTTTTTCGATGCGTGGTTCACCGGGTTGCGAAAAACGTGGAGTTTGGTTTGTAGCTGTGCGAAAATGCCAGTTCCCCTGTCCGCCGCGACCACCTTTCATCAATATCAACTCCTGTCCATCCTCGGTGATATCGCACATAAATTCGCCTGTTTCGGCATCATACACCACAGTGCCACACGGTACTTCTATCACTTTATCCTCACCATCTTTACCAAAACTACGGCTTCCGCTTCCTCCCTCGCCATCGCCGGCATATATATGTCGCGCATATTTGAGGTGAATCAATGTCCAGTAATTTTTGTTGCCGCGCAGAATTATATGTCCGCCCCTACCGCCGTCGCCCCCATCGGGACCACCTTTGGGGATGAACTTTTCGCGGTGAAAGTGTGTCGAACCTGCGCCACCTTTTCCTGAGCGACAATAAATTTTTACGTAATCAACAAAATTAGAACCTGCCATTTTTTTTGTTTTAAATAATAGAGCTGACGGAGGATAGGTAAATTGTCTGTAAATCAAATCCTTGTTTAGAGAACATCTACCAATATCAATTTGTTTACCGTTTTCCGGTATTTACTCCTTGTAAAAGTTTTCCGAATTATTTATTCGAATCAAGTACGGAAGCAATTCTGCCAAAGATTTCGTCAATGGTTCCCATGCCATCTACCGAAGCATATTTGCCTAATGATTTATAAAAGTCGCTTACAGGCGCAGTTTTCGCTTCGTAAACTTCAAGGCGTTTTTTGATAGTTTCCATGTTATCATCGCTACGTCCCGATGTTTCACCACGTTTCAGTAAACGATTGATTAATTCGCGACGATCTACCTGAAGATCAAGCAGTACCGATGTTGACATGCCGCGTTCCTGAAGCATTTGTTCCAGGGCTTCGGCCTGAGCTACGGTACGGGGAAAGCCATCCAGAATTACACCGTTTTTTTCTTTGTCCTGAGCATCAATTGCTTTGGTCAGAATGCTGATAATCATCTGATCAGGAACCAGATTTCCTTTGGAAATATAGCTTTCGGCTTCTTTGCCAAGCTCAGTTTTCGACTCAATTTCTTTGCGCAATAAGTCGCCTGTCGAAAGATGATTAAGTTTATACTTTTCAACAATAAGTTCACTTTGCGTTCCTTTGCCACAGCCTGGAGCGCCACAAATAATAATGTTCAACATTTTACTAATACCTTAGTTATATAATAAATAAAAAAACAATCCGGGTTGCAGGACATTTACTTCACAACCGTGTAAATGTCTTTCAGGTTACGCCCGTAACCATCGTAATCGAGCCCGTAACCAACAATAAAGTCGTTAGGGATGCGCATAGCCACGTAATCAATCTGTATGTCGCGTTGCAAAGCGTCGGGTTTTTGCAAAAAAGTAGCTACTTTGATGCTTTTGGCGCCTTTTGCTTTGAGCGAGTCCAAAATGCGTTCCATGGTGATGCCGGTGTCAACAATATCCTCAACTACCACCACGTTGCGTCCTACAACACTTTCGTTCAGACCAATAATTTCTTTTACAGTTCCCGAGGTATACAATCCATCGTATGACGATAGTTTGACAAATGTAATTTCGCAGGGAATGCTGATTGTTTTCATCAAATCGCCGGCAAACATAAAAGCGCCATTGAGTACGCATATAAAAAGCGGGTTGGTATCACCCAAATCGCGGTTAATTTCTTCGGCTACTACTTTTACGGCTTTTTGTATTTCTACATCAGGGATGGATAAAGTGAACTGTTTATCTTTGATCTGGATTACGCTCATGTTGTATTTTCTGTTTTTGCGTTATAAAAATTCATGCCGGCACTCGCCGGTGATTTTTGCCGCAAAAGTACAAAAAAACATTTGTTCCCGAAAGTGATTGCTGCTCAATTGTTTCAACAGAAACATGATCTTATAATCTGTTACAGTTCAGTAGTATTGCTATATCCCGGCCTGTTTCCATGTCGGTGTTTTTTTTAATAACACAGGATATGTGCCGGATTATCTTTTATTAAGCCATTGTTTAATACTTAAAATTAATAAATTTGCATAGATAATGAATTGCGCCGCCGGAAACATCCGTAGTTTTAAAATATTCATTACCGTGTTTTCTTCTCATACCATTAATATCGTATTTTCAAAGTGTTTTTATGAAAATCTTCACTACTTCGCAGGTTCGCTCTCTCGACCAATATACCATTGAACATGAACCCGTGGCTTCTATCCATTTGATGGAAAGAGCGGCCGATGCGCTTGCTGAGGCTTATACCGAAACTTTTGCATTGGGCAGCCCGGTGCTCATATTGGCTGGTCCGGGCAATAATGGTGGCGATGCACTGGCTCTGGCGCGCAAGTTGATGAAATTTAGAATAGATGTTAAGGTTATATTGTTGTACAGTAGTCGTTTATCGCCCGATTGTGCTGAGAATAAGCTCAGGCTATTACAGCAGTATCCGGCTATAATCACCGAGCTGACTGATGGTTTTGTGGCGCCGGAGCTTACTTCGGATACTATCATTATCGATGGGCTTTTTGGTTCCGGATTGACCCGACCGCTTACCGGTATTTTTGCCGATGCTGTAGGCTGGATGAATGCTTGTAGCAACGAAGTCTTGGCTGTAGATATACCGTCGGGATTGCAGGGTGAACGTAACCCCGACCTGACAGTTCCCATAGTTAGGGCTAACCATACTTTTACGCTGCAATTCCCCAAATTAGCTTTTATGTTGCCCGATACTGCACCCTATGTAGGCGACTGGACGGTTTTGAATATCGGTATTCATCCGGATGCTGTTTTAAGTACAGATAGTCCGTTCAGTATGTTAACCAAGTCGGACGTGCAGCCTTTGCTCAGGAAACGGGAAAAGTTTTCGCACAAAGGTACTTACGGGGATGTACTTATCCTGGCCGGCAGCCGGGATATGGCTGGTGCGGCTATTCTTGCAGCCAGAGCGGCTTTACGCTCAGGGGCAGGACTTGTAACAGTGCATAGCGCAGCGTGCAACCGCATAATACTTCAAACAGCAGTTCCCGAGGCCATTTTTCATTCGGATCAGGACGAGGCTCAGATTAGCCTGCACGATGGTGCAATGGCCTATGCGGCTGTAGCTGTTGGGCCCGGTATCGGTACTTCGGAAACCACCATGCTTTTTCTTGAACGCCTTTTGCGCGAGGCAAATAAGCCTTGCTTGCTCGATGCCGATGCATTGAATATCATCTCACAACGCAAGCATTTGTTGGAGCTGATTCCCCAAATGAGTATTCTTACCCCACATCCCGGAGAGTTTGAAAGGCTTTTCGGAAGTTCAGCCAGCAGTTATGATAGGATGATTCTTGCATCGGACATGGCTCGTAAGTACCAAATTATTATTGTACTTAAAGGCGCTCATTCACTGATAGCTTTGCCCGATGGACAAATGATTTTTAATAGTACAGGCAATGCCGGTATGGCTACAGCCGGTATGGGCGACGTGCTTACCGGAATTATAGCCGGCTTGTTGGCTCAGGGGTACGTACCTGCCCATGCAGCAGTTACAGGGGTATATCTGCACGGATTGGCAGGTGATAAAGCCCTTAACCAGCAAAGCAAGGAATCGCTGCTGGCTGGTGATATTGTTGATTATCTGAGCGATGCTTACAAAATCTTACAGAAATAAAACTCATAAAAGCATAGCGGTTATACAAATTTTAGGATAACTGAGTGAGTGTGGTTTCATGAAGAGTGGAGAAGAAATCCTTTTTTTTTGTTATAATGTTGCAAAAAGGTAGAATAGTTTATTACATTCCGTACTTTCGCAATTAATTATTTATACAAATATTAATGCTTTACCAATCCTCACCGTTGTATCCGGTGAGGATTTTTTTGTTGTACAAAATTGAGCTTGCGCTTATTCATACATATTACAAAGCTATTATTTTTTTTATTTTTTTTTGAAAAAAATATCGTTATTCCAAAAAAAATATATTTCTTTGCATTCAATTAATAGAGCTATTAAACAAACTTATTAAATATGGATATTAATCCGGAACAAAATATGGAAAAATCAATTCTGAAAGCAGCTGAAATAATGTTTTTGGAAAAAGGATTTGAGGCCACATCCACCACGCAGATAGCTAAGGCGGTGGGATGCAACCAGGCTTTGGTACATTATTATTTCAGAACAAAAGACAATTTGTTCAATACAATTTTTGAATCAAAGTTCAAGAGTTTTTTTAAGAATATTTTTGATACCACTCAATTGGTTAACTTGAGTTTTCTGGATAAAATTAAGCATATTGCTGACACGCACTTTGATTTGTTGTACGAAAATCCGCAGATACCTAAGTTGATTTTAAATGAGCTGGCGCGTAAGCCCGAGCATCTTAAAGTGCTTAGAGATAAGCTGTATGTGCTTCCGGAGCAGTTGTTTTCGATGATGAGTGCAGAGTTGGAAAAAGAAATTGAAGCTGGTAGGGTTAAGAATGTTACATTCGTGGATATTATCATCACAATCGTCTCGCTGAATGTAGCTATGTTTGTTATGGAGCCGGTGGTTCGCGGTGTGTTGCAATTGACTGAAGAACAGAAGAAGTTTTTGTTGCTTCACCGAAAAAAAGAAAATCTGAACGTTATACTTAGTTACCTTAAACCTGAATAGAAAATTTGTTTTACTCAGAAATATTCGGCGTACGAAACGAGCATTGCTGAAACTTTCGGTCTTTGTAATGTATGTTCCTTACAACCATTAAAAAAACAATTATTACCTTATGAAACTATTTTCAAAATTGTTGTTTTTACTAACATTTTCCCCTGCTCTCATCTGGGGACAGTCGCTTTCGCTCGATACTTGTTTAGTCAGAGCGCGATTAAACTATCCGCTGCTCAGGCAGTACGGACTGATTGAGAAAACGGCAGAGTTTAATCTGTCGAATGCCGGAAAGGCGTTTCTGCCTCAGGTAAATCTGGCTGTTAAAGCTACATATCAGTCGGCTGTTACTGAAATACCGTCGGCTTTGTCCGATGTGATTTCTCAAATGAGCGGCCATCCATTTTCGTTTCCCTCGCTCAGCAAAGATCAGTATCAGGCGGCTTTGGAAGTGAACCAGCTTATTTGGGACGGAGGGCTTACCGGTGCGCAAAAGAAAAATATCAGGGCATCGGCCGAAACCGAAAAGCAAAAACTTGAAGTAGATATGTATGCGCTCAATGAACGCATTTATAACCTGTATTTTGGAATTTTGCTTATTAACGAACAGCTGAAACAGAATGAGATACTGAAAGAAGAGCTTGCCGAGAATTTCAGGAAGATAGAAGCATATATGCAAAACGGTGTAGCCCGGCAGTCGGACCTTGATGCTATAAAAATAGAGCAGATTAACGCTCGTCAGCGTGAGTCGGATCTGATGATTACGCGCAAAAGTTACCTGCAAATTTTGGAGGCATTTACGGGACTTCAGACTACTGCCGGAGTTGAATTACAGAAACCTCAACTGCCTGCTGTTAGCCTGAGTGCTGAGAATAAACGACCGGAATTGATGATGCTTAGGGCTCAGAGTAACGCTCTGCAATCGCAGCGTGAAGTGATATATGCCGGAAACCTGCCGAAAATCAGTGCGTTTGTACAGGGCGGATACGGTAGACCCGGGTTGAATATGTTTTCGGGAGCGTTTGAACCTTTTTATATCGGGGGCTTGCGTTTGTCGTGGAACCTGAGCGGGTTTTATACACAGAAAAACAACCTGAGTAAAATTGAAAGTGCTATGAAAAGTGTTGATGTACAGAAGGAAACATTTATTTTTAATAATGATATGGGAAGTAAGCAACAATGGAACGATATAGAAAAACTTAAAGTTTCGCTGAAAAACGACGAAGAGATTATAGCGCTACGCAGTAGCATAAAAAAAGCCTCGGAAGCCCGGGTGGCTCATGGCGCCATGACGGTAACTGATTTATTGCGCGACATTAATGCCGAAAGCATGGCTCGTCAGACTAAGGCATTGCACGAAATTCAACTTTATATGGTTACTTATCAATTGAAAAATAATATCAATAATTAACTACAGCTTTCAGCCTAATAGACAATAAACGTATGACAACAAAAGCAATTTTAAATTACAAATTAATACTGGCTTGCCTGTTTTTTGTAAGCCTTGTTTCCTGTGGAAATCGGGATAACGACTATGATGCCACAGGCACTTTTGAAACTACCGAAGTGATTGTTTCGGCCGAGGTGATGGGCGAAATCACATCTTTTGATGTTCAGGAAGGGCAGGATATAGTGGCAGGACAGGTGCTTGGGTGCATTGACAGCACGCAACTTTATCTGAAAAAATTACAAATAGAAGCTTCGCAAAAAGCTTTGCTTAGTCGTAGACCCGATGTCAGGAAGCAGATAGCGGCACTTGAGCAACAAATAGCTACTGCTTACACCGAGAAAAAGCGCGTTGAGAGCTTGGTGAAAGCGAATGCTGCCACTACCAAGCAGTTGGACGATGCCAATGCTCAGATAGCTGTGCTTGAAAAACAACTGATAGCAAGCAAAACTACGCTGCAATCCACTGATGCCGGGATGACGAACGACAACAGCGCACTTCAGGCTCAGATTGGGCAGATTGACGACCAGCTCAGAAAATGCCGCATTACAAGTCCTGTTTCGGGTGTGCTGTTGGTGAAATATGCCGAGAAAGGAGAACTGGCAGCTGCGGGTAAAGCCTTGTTTAAAGCCGGAAATATGGATGAACTAATTTTGAGGGCTTACGTTACGGCCGATCAGCTTGGGAAGGTAAAAGCGGGTCAAAAGGTGAAAGTTTTTGCCGACTATGGTAAAGATCAACCAAAGGAATACTCAGGAACAGTCAACTGGATTTCGGCAAAAGCAGAATTTACACCCAAAACCATTCAGACCAAAGACGAAAGAGCCAATCTGGTATACGCCGTAAAAATTGGGGTAAAGAATGATGGTTATCTGAAAATTGGGATGTACGGCGACATCAAATTTTAATTCCGGGTGTACAATTATCAGTCAACACCCCTCAATTCCCCCGATATTGTCATGAATGAAAATCAAAACAGAAATGATATAGCGGTTTCGTGCACGAATATTCGCAAGCATTACAAAGATGTACAGGCACTGAAATCGGTAAGTATGGAAGTGCCGCGTGGAGAAATTTTTGGCATAATCGGTCCTGATGGTTCGGGCAAAACATCGCTCTTCAGGATTCTGACTACCCTCATTCTTGCCGACGAAGGTACGGCAAATGTGGATGGTTTTGATGTTGTCAAAGATTATGAGGAAATTCGTAAACGTGTAGGTTATATGCCGGGTCGATTCTCTCTTTATCAGGATTTGACAGTGGAGGAAAATCTGAATTTTTTTGCTACGGTTTTTAATACCACAATTGCCGAAAACTATGATCTGGTAAAGGATATATACGCACAGATTGAGCCATTTAAAGACCGACGGGCCGGAAAGCTGTCCGGTGGAATGAAGCAGAAACTGGCATTGAGTTGTGCACTGATACATAGGCCCAGCGTATTGTTTCTGGACGAGCCCACCACGGGAGTCGATCCGGTTTCGCGTAAAGAATTCTGGGGAATGCTCAAGAAACTTAAAATGCAGGGTATCACCATTATCGTATCCACTCCGTATATGGACGAAGCCAGCTTGTGCGACAGGATAGCGCTGATACAAAACGGTGAGTTTCTGACTATAGATACGCCTCGCGGAATTGTAGCCGGTTATCCCAACAAATTATTGGCTGCTGAGGCCGACAATATGCAACAGCTACTTGCTGATTTGCGTAAAAATGCTGTCAGCAAATCCTGTTTCGCTTTCGGAGATAAAATACACATCAGTGTTTCAGATGATATTGAAAGCAGGTTGATTGTAAGCGGTTTAACCGAATATCTTGTGGATAAGGGGCATAAAAATCTGCTCATACATGAAATTGTACCTGAAATAGAAGATTGCTTTATGCAATTATCTCAAAAATAAAAAATATGCAACAAGTAAAGCCTGAGTCGAAATCAGATAGCGTTATTGTGGCCGAAAATCTGACCAAAAAATTTGGTTCGTTCACCGCTGTGGATCGAATTTCGTTTGACGTAAAACGAGGAGAAATATTTGGTTTTTTGGGAGCTAACGGTGCCGGCAAAACCACCGCCATGCGTATGCTCAGCGGATTAAGCATTCCTACCAGCGGACGGGGTGTTGTAGCCGGCTTTGATATTGGCACTGAAACTGAGATGGTGAAAAAAAATATCGGCTATATGAGTCAAAAATTTTCGCTTTACGACGACCTGAAAGTGTGGGAAAATATCGAGCTTTTTGGAGGAATCTACGGATTGAAGAAAACTGAGATTGAAACAAAAACCGACGAACTGATGCGTGCGCTCAATTTTGAAAGCGAGAGGAATAAGTTAGTAGGTGAACTACCGCTTGGGTTTAAACAAAAGTTAGCCTTTTCGGTCTCCATATTTCATAATCCGCAGGTAGTATTTCTCGACGAGCCTACGGGCGGAGTCGACCCAATTACGCGCCGTCAGTTCTGGGAGCTGATTTACGATGCTACTTCGCGGGGTATCACTGTTTTTGTTACTACCCATTATATGGACGAAGCCGAATACTGCGACCGGGTTTCTATCATGGTGGACGGGAAAATTGAGGCTTTGGATACGCCTGCCATACTCAAGAGACAATTTAATGCCGATAGCATGGATGGGGTTTTTCAGCAATTAGCCCGTAAAGCCACAAGGGGCGATATTTAGGTGTAAATACAAAGTAACCTGGTATAAACAGATATTTTTTTATAACGAAAAGTGGCGATGTAAAAACAGGTATTAAAACAAATATAATGAAGCTATGAAGCAATTAATGTCATTTGTCCGTAAGGAATTTTATCATATTTTCAGAGATAAAACCACTATGATGATTTTGTTGGGGATACCTGTTATACAGATGATTTTGTTTGGTTTTGCACTAACTACCGAGGTGAAAAACACCCGGATTGTGGTACTTGCTCCAACTTATGATGAAGCATCGGAACGGATTATAAGCCGATTGAATAATAGCGCTTATTTCGATGTAGCAGACCGCATCAACAGCGACGACGAGATTGAAACTGTATTCAGAAATGGAACAGCCCGCCTTGTAGTGGTTTTTGAAGAGCGGTTTGGCGAAAAATTGCGTCACGAGGGTAAAGCGCATGTACAGTTAATTGCCGATGCAACTGACCCGAATGCTGCAACTACCTTCAGTTTTTATGCTTCCAACATCATCAACGATTACCAGCAGGATTTGATGGGCGCAACATCGAACCCTTACCGGATTACTCCCGAAGTAAAAATGCTGTATAATCCGCAAATGATTGGAGCTTACAACTTTGTGCCGGGTGTATTGGGGATGATTATAATTCTGATTTGTGCCATGATGACATCCATAGCCATTGTGCGCGAAAAAGAAAAAGGTACGATGGAAATACTGCTTGTGTCGCCTATGAAGCCCATATACAGCATATTGTCCAAAATTACACCCTATTTTGTATTGTCCTGTATCAATTTTGCATCCATCATACTGTTGTCGGTATTTGTGCTGAAAGTACCTGTAACAGGCAGTTTTGCTACACTAACGTTTATTTCGTTGCTCTATATATTTGTATCCTTAGCATTAGGACTGCTAATTTCTACTTTTGCCAGTACGCAACTTGCTGCCATGTTGATGTCTGGTATGGGGCTCATGATGCCTGTGTTGTTGCTTTCGGGTATGATATTTCCGGTCGAAAGTATGCCATACTGGCTTCAGCTTATTTCCAATATCATCCCGGCTCGCTGGTATATTGAGGCAGTAAAAGCCATTATGATTCAGGGTCTTGGTTTTATGGCTGTTTGGAAAGAAATCGCAATTCTCACTGCTATGGCTTTTGTGCTGGTAGCTGTAAGTCTTAAAAACTTCAAGGTAAGGCTTGAATAAAGAGCAATGGATAACGAAGGACAAAAATTAAAAATTACAGATTGTATCGAAGCATTGCCGCTCAAATT
Organism: Bacteroidota bacterium; assembly: GCA_017860345.1. GTDB lineage: Bacteria > Bacteroidota > Bacteroidia > Bacteroidales > Paludibacteraceae > Paludibacter. The sequence goes on from JAFNAV010000008.1 coordinate 28,739, forward strand.
AATTTTTGACGAATCAATCACTAACCATGAATTAAAATGATAAGATATCTTTTACGAAAAGAATTTAAACAACTGATGCGGAATCCGTTTATCCCAAAAATGTTGATTGGTTTTCCGCTGATGGTTTTACTCGTTTTGCCCTGGGCAGCCAGTTACGAGATTAAAAATCTCAATCTGAGTGTGGTGGATAACGACCACAGCCCTTATTCGCGCCGCCTTACTGAGAAAATTACTTCCTCAGGTTATTTTCTTCTCACCGACAAGTCGGCCGGGTTTAAACAGGCTTTAGAGGCTGTTGAAGAAAACAGAGCAGATATTATTCTAGAAATTCCCCCGCGTTTTGAAAAAGACCTTGTGACCGGTCGTGGAACTAAGTTAATGATAGCACCCAATGCTGTGAATGGAATGAAAGCAGGAGTAGGTATGACTTATCTGGCCAGTATTGTGGGCGATTTCAATAGCGAGCTTGTTAGGGAAATTGCTCCTGCAGGCTCTTCTACAGCCTCGGTACCCACAATTCAGATCGACTCGCAGTTCAAATTCAATCCTCATCTCAATTATCGGGTATATATGGTGCCGGCACTTATCGTGTTGATACTAACCCTGCTTTGCGGCTTTTTGCCCGGAGTGTCTATCGTTATGGAAAAAGAAATAGGCACCATGGAGCAAATTAATGTAAGTCCGGTACCTAAAGCGATGTTTATTTTGGCCAAACTTATACCGTTCTGGATAATAGGCTTTTTTATCCTTACTGTAGGAAGTATTATAGCCTGGGCAGCATACGGGCTTGTTCCGGCCGGGCATTATTACACCATATATCTGTTTGCAACAGTATATATTATTACAGTTTCCGGCTTGGGACTTATTATATCCAACTATGCCCAAACCATGCAACAGGCCATGTTTATTGTGTTTTTCTTTATGTTGATATTTATAATGTTGAGTGGCTTATATACTCCGGTAGAGAGTATGCCCGAGTGGGCTAAATGGGTAGCCGCATTCAATCCGTTGAAACATTTCATGGTGGTGATGCGGTCGGTGTTTCTAAAAGGTAGCAGCCTTGCCGATTTATCGGTAGAAATGTATGCCTTGTTGGGCTTTGCTGTTTTTTTCAATAGTTGGGCTGTAATTAGTTATCGTAAAACAAATAATTAAGTTAATAAGATGGTTTTTATCAAAACAACATGCTTATCTTTGTGTGTTAATAAAAAACCTTAATTGAAACAATAGGTATTATGTTTCAGGATATAAGTATAGGCATAGATGCAGGGTCGACAACGGTAAAGATTGTGGCCACAGATAAAGAGAATAACATCATATTCAAAGACTACCGGCGGCACATGGCCGATATCTCAGGTACAGTTATCAGAAGTCTTGAGCTGCTGAGCAGCCATTTGGGCGATTTGGAGTGCAGGCTTAGTGTAACCGGTTCAGCGGGAATGGGTATTTCCGAAAGATGCGGAATCCCGTTTGTTCAGGAAGTGGTAGCTGCCTGCGAAGTCATCCGTTCAAAATTTCCAACCATCAAAACACTGGTTGATATAGGCGGCGAAGATGCCAAAATGATATTTTTCAGAGAAAATTTATCGCCCGATATACGTATGAACGGAAGTTGTGCGGGAGGTACCGGCGCTTTTATTGATCAAATGGCAGCCTTGCTCGACGTGGATCTTAGCCGGTTGAATTTGCTGGCGCAAAATGCCCAGAATATCTATCCGATTGCATCGCGGTGTGGCGTATTTTCAAAAACCGATGTGCAAAATCTGCTGAGCCGAAATGTGTGTAAGGAGGACATTGCTGCATCGGTGTTTCATGCTGTAAGTATGCAGGTGATTACCTCCCTGTCCAGAGGCTGCGAAGTAACTCCCGGCCTTTTTTTATGTGGTGGTCCGTTTATGTTTATTCCCGCCCTGCGTCAGGCTTTTGTTCGTCAGGCAGGATTGTCCGAACATCAAATTATTCTATCGGAAAATGCCGGGGTAATCCCGGCCTGGGGAGCTGCCATTGATAACAGGAGTGAGCAGAAGAAAACTATTTCGGCATATATTGCATTAATAAAGAACTCAAAATACAGCTTTATTAGGAAAAATGGGCTAAAACCTTTGTTTGTCGACAAAGATGAATTTAGTGCTTGGGAACAATCCAAACAAAAATACAAATTACCCGATATAAACATCCGGAATCTTGAAACTGATACTTGCTTTGTAGGGATCGACAGTGGCTCAACTACCACTAAAATTGTTGCTACCGATTACAAAGGGCGAATTTTTTACCGCTTTTATGAGCGCAATAAAGGAAATGTTTTACAAACGGTTTCGGATGGACTAAACGGACTCCGGCAATTAGCCGATAATAATGGCAAAGAACTAAAGGTAATGGCCGGCTGTGTAACCGGCTATGGCGAAGATCTGGTAAAAACGGCCTTTGGTCTGCCATTTGGAATGGTCGAAACCATTGCACACTATCAGGCGGCCTGTTTTTTTAATCCTAAGGTAAGTTTTATTTTAGATATTGGCGGGCAGGATATGAAAGCCACTTTCATTGAAAATGGTTCAATTAAGCGGCTCGAAATCAATGAGGCCTGCTCTTCGGGCTGTGGTTCGTTTATCGAGACTTTTGCCCAATCGCTGAATTACAACGCAGCTTCGTTTTCGGAAGTCGCGCTTTATGCTAAGCATCCGGCCGATTTGGGAACACGATGTACCGTTTTTATGAACTCCAAGGTAAAACAATCGTTGCGCGAAGGCGCGAGCATTTCCGATATTTCAGCCGGGTTGGGTTACTCGGTTATCAAAAACTGCCTGGTAAAGGTACTCAAACTAAAAGATGTATCGCAACTGGGCGAGTACATCATGGTGCAGGGAGGTACCTTTAGAAACAGAGCGGTACTCCGTGCGCTCGAAACAGAAACGGGACGGGAGGTAATGATTACAGACTATCCTGAATTGATGGGAGCTTATGGGGCGGCATTGTTTGCAGTTGAAAATCAGTTGTCCGGACAAAATAAGCCTGTCGATTTGGCTCATTTTGTGACCATGAAGTCCTTCTCGTCAAAAGTTACCGTTTGTAAAGGTTGCGAAAATTTGTGTACGGTTACAGGCTACCGGTTCGATGATGGAAATCGTTATTATACAGGCAACAAGTGCGAAAAAGTATTCAGTAACCGGGGCGATAACAGCCGAACCGGAGCAAATATCTACACCGAAAAACACAAACTGCTTTTCGACCGGAAAAGTGAGCCCGATGCTAAACTTACCATCGGTATACCTCGTGCGCTTGGCATTTACGAGAATTATCCGTTTTGGCATACTTTGTTTACCGAGTGTGGTTTCAATGTAGTGCTGTCCGATACATCTACCATGCAACTTTATGAGCGGGGTATAGGAACTGTAATGGCCGATAATATATGCTTCCCGGCTAAGCTTGCTAACGGACATATACTTAACCTGATAGATAGGAAGGTCGACCGGATTTTTATGCCTTTTGTGGTACATGATAAAAAAGAAGACAGCAAAACGCCCAATAGCTATAACTGCCCCATAGTAAGTGGCTATTCCGAGGTAATTCAGAGTGCTATCGACCCGGATAAGAACCATAACACGCCGTTTGATGCGCCCACATTTACATTCAGAAATGAACGCTTGCTTAGCAAAGCCTGCCTGAAGTATTTACTTACCGTAGAGCCGGGTATAAGTGGTGGTTTGTTTAAAAAAGCTTTTGCCAAGGCGCTCAGTGCCCAAGCCGATTACGAGAATGCCTTAAATAGACGTTGCAAAGAAATTCTGGATCAAGCTGTGCTGAGCAACCGCATGGTAGTGCTTCTGGCAGGCAGGCCGTACCATTCCGACCCGCTTATACAGCATAAAATATCCGAAACAATTGCTGCTTTTGATGTGGATGTAATTTCGGAAGATATAGTCAGAGACTGGCAGCCCGATACTACTTCAGTGCAAACTATCATGCAGTGGGCTTATACCAACCGTATTCTGAAATCGGCTTTGTGGGCTTCGCAAAATACGGAGAATATTGAGTTTGTAGAGTTGACCTCATTTGGCTGCGGTCCCGATGCTTTTATTCTGGACGAGGTAACCGACCTGCTCAAACGCCGTGGTAAAAATGCTACATTACTTAAGATAGACGATATTAATAATGTTGGCTCTGCCCGATTGCGAATTCGCTCGCTCATCGAAAGTCTGAAATTTAAACGCGAACAAAACAGCAAGGCAGAATTGTACAAACCGCTGAAAACACCGGCATACGAGGTAAAAGACCGGAAACGTAAATTGCTGATTCCGTGGTTTGCCGATTTTTATTCGCCTTTTATACCACCGGCATTTTCGTTGCTGGGTTACGATGCGGAAAACCTGCCGCCAAGCGACGAATCATCTGTAGAGTACGGTTTAAAATATTCCAATAATGAAATCTGCTATCCGGCCACGCTTATTGTGGGCGATTTTATGAAAGCACTCGAAAGCGGACAATATAATCAGGATGAGATTGCTTTAGGCATTACCCAAACTGGCGGCCAATGCCGGGCTACCAGTTATATATCGCTGATGAAAAAAGCCATGCTTTCGGCTGGTTTCGATCGTATTCCGGTGGTTTCAGCTTCGTATGGCGATGGCACCATCAATGAGCAGCCGGGTTTTACCATCCAATGGCGCAAGGTGATTAAGGCTGTAATTTGCAGCATGGCTTATGCCGACTGCCTGTCGCAACTTTATTATGCCACTGCTCCCCGCGAAAAAGTAAGTGGAATGGCTAATGTGCTGAAAGATAAATATCTGAGATTGGGTGTGGAGGCATTGCTGAAAAATGACATCAATCTTTTTTACAAACTTATTGAACAAGCCTCAGCAGAGTTTCTTTTGGCCAACAACTTGGCTCAAATTCCACAGGTAGGTATTGTAGGAGAGATATTTGTGAAATACAATAATTTCGGACATAAAAATATTGTTAACTGGCTTATTGCACAGCAGGTAGAACCGATACTCCCTCCTTTGAGCAATTTTTTTACGGCAGAGTTTGTAAGTATGGTGGCCCGTCAGGTGGGAAATATCACTCAGCGTAAGAATATTGGAGAAAAGATGGTAGCTAAGTTTGCCGAAAAATATATTTACGACATAATTCATAAAATGCAAAGTCGTATTCAGAATTTTCCTTATTTCCGACCGGTAAGCAATTTGTATCACGATGCTAACAATGCCTCAAAGATAATCAACCTGAATGCGCAGTTTGGCGAAGGCTGGGGTATTGCAGCCGAATTTGCTCATTTTGCAGCCACAGGAGTTAATAATGTGGTAAGTCTTCAGCCTTTTGGTTGTATAGCCAATCATGTTATTTCCAAAGGAATAGAAAAACGCACACGTGAGCTGTTTCCTGCGCTCAACTTGCTGTTTCTGGACTTTGACAGTGGTATGGCCGAGGCCAACATATTCAACCGGCTACATTTTATGATTAGGAATGCCCAAAGCGAATTAGTGGCTGTGTAAAGTTTTTTTTTGATGAGTGGTTGTGTGGATGCACTATTGACTTTCTTATCTAATTTTCAGACGGATGTATATGTCAGCCGAGAAAGGCTCTACTTGTAAAAGCTTTTGAGATGAAGAGTTTCGTAAAGGAAGCCTGATCTCAGCTCCTATGTTGCCGCTTTTAAACTGATAATCAAGTCCGGCTTTAAAATCAAGGATATTTGGGTTGAATATAGACATGAGCGAGTCGCTCTTGTGTATGCTTATTAAAGTGTTGTGTATGCTGTCTCCGGCATTAACAGTGCCGGTTAGGAATTCCTTCTTTTCGACTAATGCGCCATTAGCAACCCCCCAATCTAAACCCGCGCTTGCACTCAAATTTTCGTAGAATCTGTAACTTAGCTTAACGTTTAGCTGCATACTGCGTAATTTTATAAGATGTATATTGGTGGCTGATTTGCTGTTTGTTGATGTCCTGCCATTGCTGAGTTTGTAGGGGTCATATTCAAAAGTAAGTTGAGTTGTTTTGTGCCACGTTTTACTTATCCAGATAGTTGGTATCAGACTTATCCACTTATTTTCTTTTCCAGAAATATCATACCAGTAATATGGGGAATTATTTACAGGTATATACATATTCCAGCCTATACCGAAGTGTACATCATCTGGTACAGTTAGCTTTTTCCGCAATTTAGTTTTTTTGAAGTCTTTTTCTGATTTGTCGTTTTCATCGGTTTTTAATTTTGAATAATCCGCCTTCGATTCTTCATTTCTGCTTTCGTTTATGAGTAAAGTATAGTTGTTGTTCGTGTTTTTAGTCTGATTTATAGAGCTTGAAGTTTTATCTTCTGCCTGATTTATTGTATCGGCTTTACAAATGTTAGAAGAATAAATTTTCGCTGTATCGTAAAAGTTTTCATGTTTGCTTTCTGGTTGTGTCAAGGTTTGATTGTTGGCAATACCGGTATTGTTTTGTTGGGTTTCTGTAGTTTGTTTTTGGGCTTGTAAATTGTTAGTTGTTACATTTGCTTGTGTATTTTCTTTGTCGTTCAAGTCTCTTACCGTCAAATAATTGCTATTCATTTTTTTTGTTGTTGTAACTGACATTCTATCGTGATTTTTTTTATTTTTATCAAAATTCAGCACAGTGATGGTAAGTGTAGCTAATGTACAGGCTGCTGCTATGATTGGAACAATTACTGATGATAAGGAAAATTTTGGATGTTTTTGAGTTATGTTTTCCGGCATTTGTGCATCAAGCAGTTTTAGCATAGTTTCCCATGCTTGATCTGCTTGAAAATCAGTATCAGAAGCAGTATTGTTTGATATATTCATTTGTTTATCTGACATGGTGCGATTATTTTTGTTTGTCGAGCAAAGTTTTCAATCTGTTTCGGGCATCGCTAAGATACCATTTTACTGTGCCCTCTTTCATTGTGAGTTCATCGCAAATTTCTTTGATAGAATAATCTTCAAGATAAAATAGTTGGCACACGGTACGGCAAGTCAGTGGCAGAAGAATGAGCAAATTGCTAATGAGGCTTACATCTTCATCAAGTGATAAATTGTAGTAAGAAGTCTCATCAGCAATTTGCGAATCAAACTCGGTTACAGGTAGCGTATTCACATTTTTTTTAATGATTGATAATGCTGCATGTCTTATAATTGTGTACCCCCAATTGTAAAACTCACCTTTTTGTGGATCGAAGCTTTCGATATTTTTAAAGATGTTGAGCATTCCATTATTTAAGGCTGTAAGAGCTTCGTGTTTGTCGTTGAAGAATCGTTTACACAGAGCATAATATGGTTGAAAAAAAAGTTTATACAGTTTTTCCTGACTACAGCGGTCGTTGCTACGGCAACCGTTTATCAAATCGGTTAAATTATTCAAAGGAGCAAGGTTCTGTTCTAAATAGGAGTTATAAGAATAAAAATGTTTCCAATTCCGATTTAAGTTTTTTTACTCAATCTTTAGTGGAGATATTACAATCTCTTTGGTGTCCGGCCAGGTAAAAGTGAATTTTTTATTGCTATAATTCAGCAATCCTGAATATGAATTTCCGTTTGTATGAACCTTAATCTGATAATCTCCTTCGGTTATCGATTGTATAAATAAGTATGCTATTGCTGTTTTTTGTTCTGCTGAGTTGCATGATTCCGGAACATACACACCCGAAAAAGAAATGGTGATAACCTTATTACTAAAATCAGTTGTTGAAATCAGATAATTCCCGAAGCAATCATATTTTTTTGTTGTAACTGCCATCAGGGAAAGAGCCCGAGTGCCTAAAGAGTCGACAGCAGAGGGAATAATGGTAATGACATCACCTGTAAGTGCTTTTGGAGTAAGGTTTTGAGAGCCACTTCCTGGATTGAATAATGAATCAATGACAGATACTTTTACCGAAACACTTTCTGTTTTTGAAACGGCTGCAATCTCGTAAGTGCCTTTGGCGCCAAAAGTGACTGATGCTGTTAGTTTTCCAGCTGTTAACAAAGTGTTTGTGGCCGGTGTTACTTTCCATGTTACTGAGTCGGTTTCCGAACTGTTGACTTTAAATACTACAGGCTCACCCTTTTTTATGCGACTTGTTTTTGATGCTTCGATTAAACCTGAAGCTGAATTATTCTCAGAGCATGAATATAAAACTGATACAATAACAGTGATGCATAATGCATATAAAACTTTTACTTTCATAATGGTAATTTTTATATTTCAATTTTTCAAAATAAACATTTGCATATCAATGTTTTTTAGTTAGTAACATAAACGAATATGCTCGTTTTTCTGCAAATGATTGATACGTGTTTTCCGGAATTTTATGTCAATCAATACTTCTGATTATATATACTACAGAAGAGTTGCAAAAGGTTGGTGGAGAGTATCATTTTTTTATTTAAAAATAGAATAAAAATAAAAAATGATATCCTATTGTAATTAAAACTAATTGAAAAACAGATAGATAAGATAATAAAAAAGTGTTCTCTTTTTGAAATATAATATACCTGTAAAAAACAGAAAAAGAAATCAAAAGAATCTTCAGGCTCTAAGCCTCTTTTTGTCCGTAATAAGGCTCGGTGTGTATGTTGGTTATTGTCTTGTCTCCAAATCTGTTGCGCAGGGCTATTTCAAGCTGCGTGGCAATGTCGTGCGAATGCACAAAACTGATGTCCCGGTCTAATTTTATGTGTACATCTATAGCGATGAGGTTTCCTATCTTTCGGGTTTTCAGGTTATGAAATGCGAGTATCCGCGTATCGGAATTGATAATGTCTGCTATTTCGTTTTCGGTAGCCTCGGGTAGCGAGCGCTCAAGCAGTTCGTGTATACTTGGCATAGCCAAATCAATAGCCACTTTAGCAATAAAAATACTGACAATAATTCCGGCTATGGGGTCCAGTATCCGCCATTCTTCACCCAAAAACATAGCTCCGGATATTCCCAAAGCCGTACCTACCGACGAAAACGCATCTGAGCGATGGTGCCAGCCATTAGCTATCACTGCCTGACTGTTGATGCGGATGCCTGCTTTTTTTGTATACCAGAATAATAATTCCTTTGTTACAATAGATATTAAAGCTGCAATAAGGGCTATTAATGTGGGCTGTTCGATAGACTTACCCTGAATAACCTCTATTACTTTAGATAATCCGCTCCAGAAAATACCCACGCCCACAGCCAGTAGTACCAGACTGATAATCAGAGTTGCAAAGGTCTCGTACTTTCCATGACCATAGCGGTGATCATTATCCTTATCCTTGCCCGATACGCCTATAAAAACCAGCACAATAAGGTCGGTGATAAAGTCGGACAAAGAATGTATTCCATCGGCCAGCATAGCGGTACTTTTCCCAAAAATACCGGCTAATAGTTTAAAAGTAGTCAGAACCAGATTCACAAAAAAGCCCACCCAGGTTACTTTTTGTGCCGTTTTTGTGCGTTCGTCTATCATGTTCGGAATGGTATTATGATTTACGTTTTTTTTTGATAGCTACAAAAATATCAATAAATTTTAGTTATCAATAAATTTTTCTGTTAAAGAGTGTAGTCCATTTCAAATTACAGAGAAAGCTGTTCTGCGACAAGTATTTCTTTTGTAAACATCTGATACAGTTTTCTGAGACAAAATATTTAGTAGCGCTGTATTTAGCAATAGAATTAAAATATTAAAAAAAATACAAGAACTTAAAAAAATCATAACGGCGCTGTAACATATCCGCTATTCGTTTGTAATGATTGAACTATACTTTTGCCTCGGTTTTCAAGTTTGGTGTGGCCACTTATATACCTTGGTCTATTCAATACACACCACTCCCACGTTAAATGGCTTATAAATCACATATTTACAAATTTATTCAAAAAAAGATGAAAAAACTAACTATCACTTGCATGCTTGCTTGCAGCGTTTTATTGTTGAATGCTCAGCATCTGACAAAACATAAAAAAACATTTCCTGATGTTAACGGATTTAAGGTATTGAAGTGCGATTTTCACATGCACACAGTTTTTTCGGATGGAAATGTATGGCCCACCGAAAGAGTAATTGAAGCGTACAACGAAGATTTGGATGTAATAGCTATCACAGATCATTTAGAAATTCAACGTCAGAAACAAGACATTACAAGCTCCGGTGATTTGAACAGATCATTTGTGCTTGCATCCGAAGTAGCCCGAAAACACAATATATTAGTAATAAAAGGAACTGAGATTACGCGTGTGGTACCTCCGGGGCATTCAAATGCCATTTTTATTAAAGATGCTAATCCACTTTTCAATCCGACAAAAAATGAAAAACCGGCAGCAGCCGAAGGTTATGATACAGCAGTTAATCTGGCTGTGGAACAGGGAGGTTTTGTGTTTTATAATCACCCATTCCACAATCTGGCAGATGATAAAGTAGTAATGCCCGAAATGGTTGATAAACTGATCAAGGAAGGAAAAATAAAAGGATTGGAAGTTATTAATGGCGACCGCTTTTCCAGAGAAGGATTTAATTGGGCTATAGCGCGTAATCTGACACTTATTTCGAACAGCGATGTGCATACCTCCATGCCGCTTGCATTGTCCAACCACGATGCAGACCACCGGGCCATGACCCTGGTTCTGGCAAAAGATCGCTCGCTCGATGCCGTGCGTGAAGCTTTAGATAATAAACGAACCCTAATGTGGTGGAGAGATAACGTTATTGGACGAAAAAATTTGCTGGAACCATTTGTAAAGGCTTGTTTGCCGGTTACGAATTATTCGTTCGACAAAAATCAGCTTACATTTTTTATTGCCAACACTTCGTCACAACGTTTTGTGATGGAACCGATAAGTACAGACAATTATTTTATAGCCCATCCCATAGTACTTCCCGTTTCATCCGAAGCTGCTGTAAGTGTAGGTATAAAAGGAATCAGTGCAGGAGATGTAACCATTCGGTTCAGGGTTATGAACGCATGGACAAATTACGAGGAGCCGTTAATTGTAGAATATACATTCAAGAAATAATATCTAAGAAGGTAAGTCTTAAGAAAAAAACAATAATCATATAAAAATAAATGAAAAAAATAATTGAAATCCAGGCTGTTCAAATACCACTTCGCAGATGGCTTTTGCTGACTTTAAGCGCTTTTATAATCGGATTTGCATCAGCAGCAGAGGGAACTAAAGTAAAGGGAGTGATAACGGATAAAGCGGGTTCTCCATTAATTGGGGCAACTATATTGGAAAAAGGTGCAGGCAATGGAACTGTTTCGGATTATAACGGATCGTTTTCAATCAACATGAAAAAAAGCTCAAATGCCCTTGTAATTTCGTATGTTGGTTATTTAACTGCTGAAATATATTATAAAGGAGAAAGTGAGCTCAGGATACAACTTACCGAAGACACTAAACTGATGAAAGAAGTGGTGGTGGTTGGATATCAGACGATGCGAAAAAGTGATATTACCGGCGCTATTGCCAGCGTAAAAGCTGAGGAGTTAAATCTGTCGGCACCCACCATTGGTCAGGGTCTTGTAGGCAAAGTTTCGGGCGTGCAAATTTCGCAGGTGAGTGGAGCTCCTTACAAAAGTACAAAAATCCGTGTACGTGGTACAAGCTCTATTAATGCAAGTTCCGATCCGCTTTATGTAATCGATGGTTATCCTTCTAATGGCGATATTTTCATCAATCCTGAAGATGTGGAATCGATAGAAGTGCTTAAAGATGCAGCTTCGGCGGCCATTTATGGTTCGAGAGCTGCCGGAGGAGTAATCCTTATCACTACAAAAAAAGGTAAAGAAGGTAAAACCCATGTAACTTATGATTTTCAGTTCGGAATAGATCAACTGGCACGTAAAGTGAAATTGCTTAATGCAAAAGAGTTTACAGAGCTTTTTGTTGATGCGCATAACAATACTTATAAAGACGAATTAATAAGTCGTGGAAAAGTAACGCAGGCTGATTGGACAGATGACTATTTTAAGGACGATAATGATCAAAGAACTACAAGATTGGGCACAAGTTTAAGTTCAGTCAAAATTCCGGATTCGATGTACGACTTTATGACCGGAGCAGTAAAAAACCCCGAATATGATACCGACTGGCAGGATGAATTGTACCGCAATGCCCTTAATACCCGACATAACATATCTATTACCGGTGGTAAACCCGGAATACGTTATGCCCTGTCGGGTGGATATCAGAATCAGGAAGGTATCATGCTGGGTACCGATTTGGAAAAATTTAATCTACGTTCAAGCATCGATATTGACATTAATTCAAGATTAACCATAGGAGCCAATTTTGCCTATACCGATACCAAGTCGAATGAAATTGGCGAAGGTAGATTTCATGGAAGCCCAGTGATGGCAGCGCTGATTTATCTTCCAATTTTTAAGGCTTATAATGAAGATGGAACTCCATCGAAATATGAAATGTCATCCTTGTCTTCAACTTACGCTTTTCAAAGCGATATCGAAAATCCAATTGCTTATGCGCAGGAAGTGAAGAACTTCCGCAAAACAACCCGATCGACTTATAATACTTATGGACAGTTCAAAATTATTGAACCACTTGTGGCAAAACTCTCGTTTGGAACTTACAACTACACCAATAATTACGAATATTATCGTCCAACAAGTCTTACATCGGGCACTTATGCTCCCTATTCTTCAACGGCAATAGCAGCCGCTAATGCGCGCAGTATCAGAAGAAACGAAAGAGATTATCTGACTGAATTTACGCTGAACTATAATCAAACTTTCGACCACTTAAACATAAGCGGTGTGGCCGGAGCATCAACCCAATCCAATACAAAGGATATTGTTGACGTTACTGCCAATGGATTTACCGATGATAAGATACCATACATTACTGGCGGTGGTGCCGAGGCAAGCAACTTTACACGCAATAGCGGAACTCAGATTACAAAATACACCATGGCATCGGGTTTCTCCCGAATCAATGCCAACTATTTAGACCGCTACCACCTAACAGGGTCATTTCGTGGTGATGGCTCGTCATTGTTTGGACCCAAAAACCGTTGGGCATATTTCCCATCAATCTCGGGAGGATGGACCGTATCCAACGAAAACTTTTATAAAAACATTTTCAGCGAAAATTCTAAATTAAAATTCAGAGCAAGCTGGGGATTAAGTGGTAACGATGGTATAGGTACCTATAATTTTCAGCAAGTAATGGGAAAAACGGGTGTTGTAATAGGCAATAATGTACTTACAGCTATGTATCCGTCCACTTTCCGCGATGAGAATCTGGGCTGGGAATCTACTTCGCAAACAAACGTCGGATTTGATCTGACCCTGTTGAGCGGACGCCTTTCAATAATCGCAAATTATTACGACAGTTATACTTTTAATCTTTTGTTCGAGAAATCCATTACAGCCTTATCAGGTTCTACATCCATGCTGACTAATCTTCCTGATTCGAAGATTAATAACAGAGGATTCGATATCCAGGTGGATGGAATCCTGATTTCGAGCAAAGATTTCGACTTGAAACTAAGTGGCAATTTTTCGCTCAATAGAAACAAAGTGCTTGATTTGGGAGGTGCATCAACCATCATTACTAATGGTGCCGAACGTTCGTACAAAACGCATATCACCATGGAAGGGCAACCTATTGGCATGTTTTACGGATTCAAAGTGGCCGGAATGATTAATGAAGAAGATATGGCTAATTTGGCCATAGATGATCAGTATTACAATTCATCCACAAAATCATTCCCTGCAGGATATGAGTTGCAGGGTCCTGCACGTTCTTTGGCCTCTACCACCAAATTCCAGTTAGGCGATTTATATTTTGTGGATAAAGATGGAAATGGTGTAGTGGACGATAACGATAAAGACATTATTGGTAATCCGCATCCTGATTTTATTTATGCGTTCAACCTGTCGGCGCGTTACAAAAACTTTGATTTATCAGCTTCTTTTAATGGTGTGTATGGTAATGAAGTGCTTGATGGGCAGAATTATTATAATCTGAATATGGAAGGATCAGGGAATCAATACAAAGATGTGGTTGACAGGTATCGCAATGCGGCCAATCCCGGAAAAGGCGAAATATATCGCGCAGCACGCGGAGGAACTCAGAGCAACAGTACCCGTTTATCTACATTTTATCTGAATGACGGATCATACTTACGTGTCAACAACATAACCATAGGTTATAACTGGAACACTGCGCAGCTGACCCATAGCATAATATCGGGAGTTCGCTTCTATGTATCTACAGATAATCCCATTACATTCCAGAGTTACAGAGGTTACAATCCCGAAGTGGACTATAATGATGGTGCCAACCTAACCCCGGGGGTCGATTACGGGAAATATCCGCTTATGAAATCGTTTAATGCCGGAGTAAAAGTTCAATTTTAATTATCACACAGAAAAATGAAAAAAATACATATCATAATATTGTTCTTAGCAGTAATTTTTACATCATGTAATGATTTGCTAAATGTTGAGAACCCAAATGCTATTCCGTCCGACGAGTATTTTACGCTTGAAAGCGATGTGGAAAAAGCCGTTTCGGGCGTGTATAGTGCTATCCGTAGCAATAGCTGCCTGGGCGAAACGAGTGATTTATATTCTGAAGAACGTTCGGATAATGCTGGAAGACTTGATGCACAATCAAATGCTGGAGAACCTTTTCAGTTTACCAACTTTTCGCTGCTTCCAAGTAATACATATATCAAAACACACTGGAGCGCTTTATACAATGCAGTTTCCAGAGCCAATTATGTATTGTCCAATATTGATAATACGGCCATCGTTTTTTCTAACGAGAAACAGCGTGCCATTTATAAGTCGGAAGCGCTCTTTTTACGTGCGTTGGTTTATTTTCACTTAGTCAGAAAATGGGGCGATGTGCCAATGGTTACAGAATATATGACTTCATACGACAACATATCAACACATACTTATCGGGTTAAAAAGGAATTGGTTTACGAACAGATTGTAACCGATCTGAAAAATGCTCTGGACTCTGAAATTCCCAATATACAGGGAGCCGATGCCAAAGGCAGAACCTGCAAGGCGGCCATCAACGGATTACTCGGACAAGTATACTTAACCATGGGAACCACATTAGCCGACAACAAGCAAGCCAACTTTACAAACGCAAAAAAATACCTGACCGATGCCTATACCATGCGTAGTTTTGGTCAACTGTCAGAAGTTCTTTATGCGGATGTGTTCAATGTTGATAAGAAAAATACCTGTCCGGAGATAATTTTTCAAATTGTTTACAAACAGGGCGATCTGAATTATTATTCGAGTGTTGCTTCCCGGAATCAGTCCATTGGCGAAACAATCAACTCTAAAAAATCAGCTTCGGGACAGGGCACGTACGTGAATACAGATCTTGTAAATGATTTTGAAACGAACGATATACGAAAAGATTTATCGGTTAAGTATGCCAACAATGCCAAAGCAAAAGCCTGGTTTATCACAAAATATCGCGACACAAGCGATGCTGCCGGTGTAAACGGTTACGGGGGAAATAACTTCATTTTAATGCGTTATGCTGATATTATACTGATGCTTGCCGAGGTAAATATGTATCTCGAAAACGACAACGAGGCCATCGGCTATCTTAATCAGGTGCGCGCCCGTGCAGGTTTGCCCGACTATGCTACTTCCATGCTCAACAACGATTATAAAACCAAGTATCCTACGTTAAAATTAGCTATTTTGCACGAAAGACGGGTGGAGTTGGCTTTTGAAAACCATCGCTTGTTCGATTTGTTACGCACCTTTACAGCTCAGGAATTTGTTGATTATATTAAAAGTAAAAAACAAGACGACTACGGTGCATCGCAGTTATCAAATGTAGGAACAAAAGACATTTATTATCCCATTCCTTATGATGAATGGAAACTTGATCCGGAAAAAATGTATCAGAATCCAAATTATTGATTGACTAAATAAATCACGAAGACATTGTGGAATGTAGGAATCTTATTTTAAGAAAACACTTCACCCACTGTCTTCGTGATTTTTGCTCTATCATCTAAGTATATGACAAAAAAAGAATAGAAACGCGGATATAGCGGATTTGGCTGATATACACTGATTTATTGTAGTAATAAAACGGATTTTAATTCTGATTTATTTACTACGTAAATGGCGGATTAGTATTCGCAGCTAAAAATCAGCCGATTTCACTTGTGAAGTCTAAAATCTGTCATGTAATCCGTATTAGGAAAACTTTTGAGTTTACAGCGAAAATCTGTTTAATCCGCTATATCCGCGTTTCTATTCACATCCATGAATTATAGGTAAAATAGATTTTTTATCATGTACTAAAAATAAACACCCAAATATTATGCGAAATACTTATTTAAAATATCTCTTCCTGTTTGCATTGTTGCTGGTCATTTCAATATCACAAAATATAAATGCTCAGGGTTACAATAGCAGTTATAAATTTTTGCAGTCGAGTGATAAGGTAGTAGATAAAAACTTTTATATACTGACTGTAATAGATCAATCTCCCGACGTAAAATCAATTCTATCCAATAATGTTGTATTGAAAGATTTTCTCGTCAGAAAAACAAAAATGATTAATAGTCACGTTACGGATAGTTGTTACATGCCGGTAAGTTTGCTGAACGATTTTTTGTGGGTACAAGATTCGGCATTTATTTCAAAAGAGCTTTCAAAAATCTATGTTGAGAATAAAAAAACATTTGATCAAATAGTTGATAATCATTTGAGACCATCGGGGTATTACCAACGATATGTAAAACTATCGAATAAAGAAATATTGAACAAGGCATGGAATCAATGCTTTTATGGTATGGATTATATTATCAACCAGTTTGGGCTTGGCAAGAAAATGCGTTATCCGCATATCGATTCGGCAAGTTATGTGGTAACATCCCGCATGTACAAAACTGTTCTTAAGGATATGATGGCTTCACTCGATGAAGTGAGTGGCAGTTTTGATTTATTTTATAAACCTTCACTGGTTATAGCCATGCAATTGATGGCGGCCAATGATAGAGATGAACCTGCCCGACTTGAACCGTTGCACGAAGGAGTCAATAAGGAGGCTTATGAACAAATCCGAAAAACAAATTGGTCGAAATATAAATATGCCGCCATCATCTTACCCGGAGCAGGACCTGAGTTGGCAACTACGCCTGTAAGTCCGGAGGGTAAAATCCATTGCGATGTTGCTGCCCGCAGATATTTGGCCGGCATGGCTCCATTTATAATTCCATCCGGCGGATACTGCTATCCCTTTCAAGGCCCATTTTGCGAAGCTGTAGAAATGAAAAAATATTTAATGGAAAAATATGGAATTCCAGCTTCAGCCATTATTGCCGAACCGCAGGCACGACATACTACAACCAATATCCGGAATGCAAATCGTTTGATTATACGCTACGGAATACCTGCTGATATGCCATTGTTATTTGTGACTTCGATGTCGCAAACAAGCTATTCTGCTAATGTGAAATTTGACGAAAGAAATCAAAGGGAGTTGGGATATTTACCTTATCGCAATAAAAAACAACTCTCAAAGCACGAAATCGAATTTTATCCGGTGTTGGAATCGCTGCACATGGATCCTCTCGATCCTCTTGACCCTTAATACGTATATAATTTAAAGCTTATTTTACACTGTAATAATTCAAAATTAAAATGAGAAAATTATTCTTTTTAATATCCATTGTTTTAATATCAGTAACATTAAATGCTCAAAAGTGGAACTCAAAGCCTACCGACGAACAGGTAAAAAAGCATTTAAACTGGGTAAAACAAGAGTTACGAAAACCGGAAAGCAGGAATATCTTGGTAGCTGCTCACCGTGGCGATTGGCGCAATGCGCCCGAAAACTCCATTCAGGGATTGAACAATGCTATAACGATGGGAGTAGATATAGTAGAAATTGACCTGAAAATGACTAAGGATAGCTGTTTGGTTTTAATGCATGATAAAACAATAGATCGCACTACCAATGGAAAAGGAGCTGTTTCGGATTTTACATTAGATTCCATAAAAAAATTCAGACTTAAAAGTGGTATCAGCGGAAGCACCAATCATAGCATCCCGACATTGGAGGAATATATGTGGGCTGCTAAAGATAAAATGTATATTTGTATCGATAAAGGGTATCCCTATCTGAAACAAATACTCCAAATACTAAAGAAAACTGGTACACTACAGCAGGTAATGTTGAACAGCGAAAAAACTCCTGAACAAAACCTGAAAGATTATGGTAAATTATTAAATGAAATAAACTATAAAGCGGTAGTAAGTCTTGACAATCCATCTAATGTGGAATCTTATATAAATGTATTCCATCCACAGGTAATGGAACTTGTTTTCAGCAATGATAGTTCATCGTATTTGTCTAACCCAAAATCAATAACAACCCGTGGTGTTAAAATATGGCACAATGCTCTGTGGGCATCGCTCTGTGCCGGACATGAGGATGATATTGCTGTGGAGCAAAACAGACCACAGGATAGCTGGGAATGGCTTATTAACCGTGGTGCTACTATTATTCAAACAGATAGGCCTGAAAAGCTGTTAATGTATCTGAAAGATAACGGGAGACATATGTAATTTCGCGTTATTCGTTGTCGAGTTGGGCGCTTTCCCAGCCTATGATGGCGGCTTTACGGGTAGTTCCCCAACGGTAGCCACTGATGTGTCCCGACGACTGAATCACCCGGTGGCATGGAATGAGAAAGGCGATAGGATTGCTGCCAATAGCGGTTCCTACAGCGCGCGAAGCATTAGCATGGCCAATAGTTTCGGCAATAGTTCCATAGGTAGTAAGCTTCCCAAATGGTATTTTTAGCAAGGCTTCCCATACTTTTAATTGGAAATCAGAGCCTTTCAGATGTAACTTAATTTTGGGGAGCAGATTCAGGTCGTTTTTGAAAATAGCCAGCGCGCTTTGCTGAATCGGGTCGGTATGAGGACGAAACTCTGCCAGCGGGAAATCTTCCTTTAAGTTTTCAAATGCCTTTTTTTCATCTTCCTCAAATGCCATGTGGCATACTCCTTTTTTTGTCGATGCTATGAGTAAGTTTCCGAAAGGACTTGGAGCAAAGCTATAGTTTATTACAAGCGATTTTCCTCCGTTCTTGTATTCAGCAGGAGTCATTCCTTCGATGTTAATAAAAAGGTCGTGTAATCTTCCTGTACCCGAAAGGCCGGTTTCCATGGTAGTTTCAAAAAGGGTTGCACGGTTTTCCTTCAGCAGATTTTTGGCATGTTCAATACTAATATATTGTAAAAATTTTTTAGGACTTGTACCTGCCCAGTCGCTGAAAAGTCGCTGAAAGTGAAAAGGACTCAGGTGTACATGTCTGGCCATTTCATCCAGAGTAGGCTGCGTTTTAAAGTTGGCTTTTATATATTCAATAGCTTCAGCAATTCTCGTATAATTCAGTTCGTGCTTGTTGTACATGGATGTTTTTTTTGCAAATATAGAATATTGTATGGGTGTTTTTAAACCCGAAACTTGCTATTTTTATAGAAAAAACTATTTTTAAGTACTTGCGATGGTTATTTTTTAAGATGCGAAACATACGAGATGCTACCAAACAGATTCAACACCCCGAAAAAAGGAATATAAAAAATATATGTTGATGTAATGTTTTTTGAAAAGCGGTTTTTGTTGTTAAAAATAATAAAACATAGCTACAGTTTTGTATCAAAAGTTCCTTAAAACAATAAAAAACAAAAATAATGTTCTGAAAATTTGGCTCGTACCTATTAGATTTTGTTATTTTGCAGCCGATTACAACAAGCTATCGAATTAACTACACTTGAAATATGTTGAAAAACCTCATTATCGTAGAGTCACCCTCTAAAGCCAAAACCATTGAGAAATTTCTTGGAAAAGATTATCATGTGATGTCTAGTTTCGGACATATACGTGATTTGGCTGAGAAAGGCATCGGCATTGATTTTGAAAATGATTATCAGCCTCAGTACATTGTTTCGTCCGACAAGAAAAAAATCGTTTCGGAACTGAAAAAGGCTACCAAAGATGCTGAAGTTATTTGGCTTGCTTCCGATGAAGACCGTGAAGGAGAGGCTATTGCCTGGCATTTGTTTGATGAGCTGAAGCTCAATAAAGATAATACCAAACGTATTGTTTTTCATGAAATAACGAAAGATGCAATCGTTAACGCCATTGAGAATCCGCGTACTATCGACATCAATCTGGTTGATGCTCAGCAGGCACGCCGGGTGCTCGACCGCATTGTGGGTTTTGAACTTTCGCCCGTATTATGGCGCAAAGTGCGTCCATCGCTTTCGGCCGGCCGTGTGCAGTCGGTGGCTGTACGCCTCATAGTGGAGCGCGAACGCGAAATTAATCAGTTTATTCCCGAAAGCTCTTACAGGGTATCGGCCATTTTTAATACTAAAGATGTTAATGGTCAGCCGGTTGAACTTAAAGCTGAACTGTCGCAGCGTTTCTCGTCCAAAGATGAAGCTAATGCTTTTCTTGAGAAATGCAGAAATGCAAATTTTAGTGTAGATAGCATTGTTACCAAACCAACCCGTAAATCGCCCGCGCCGCCATTTACCACTTCGACGCTGCAACAGGAGGCTGCCCGTAAATTGGGATTTTCCGTATCGCAAACCATGATGGTGGCTCAGCGACTGTACGAATCGGGAAAGATTACCTACATGCGTACCGATTCGGTAAACCTTTCGGAACTGGCGCTGAATACTTCCAAGGCCGAAATTATAAGTATGGCAGGGCAAAATTATGTGCATACTCGCCGTTTTAATACTAAGACTAAAGGTGCGCAGGAAGCTCACGAGGCTATACGTCCTACTTACATGAATGCGCATACGGTAGAAGGTACAGCGCAGGAAAAGAAACTCTACGAGCTGATATGGAAACGTACCATCGCATCGCAAATGGCTGATGCCGAGTTGGAAAAAACATCGGTTTATATCCATGTCTCTGGTAGTCAGTATCAGTTTGTGGCTACAGGCGAAGTCATTGTTTTCGATGGTTTCCTGAAAGTATATCTTGAGTCGACCGACGATGAATCTGATGCAGAAAGCGAAGGCCTTTTGCCTGCATTGCTTCAGGGAGAAGGGCTTGCTCCTATCGAAATTACCGCTCAACAACGGTTTAGCCAAAAGCCTCCCCGTTACAGCGAAGCAAGTTTGGTACGCAAGCTGGAGGAGCTGGGTATCGGGCGTCCATCAACTTATGCGCCTACCATTTCTACCATTCAAAACAGAAATTATGTAGAAAAAGGTGACCGCGTAGCTGATAAAAGAGACTATAATGTACTTAAACTCAAAGGCGATAAAATAACCGACCAAATAAAATCGGAGAACACGGGTGCGGAAAAATCCAAACTTTTTCCTACAGATATTGGCATGGTGGTGAACGATTTTCTTCTGGAATATTTTCCGGATATTATGAATTATAATTTCACCGCCGATGTTGAAAAGGAATTTGATAACATTGCCGAAGGTAAAATAAAATGGACCAGCTCCATTGATAAGTTTTACAAACATTTCCATCCTATCGTGGAAGATACGATGAAAAATTCGGAGCGACAGGTTGGAGAGCGTATTCTGGGTACCGATCCGGTTAGCGGGCGCCAGTTGGCTGTGAAGATTGGTCGTTTTGGTCCGATAGCGCAAATTGGTACTGCCGAGGAGGAGGAAAAACCTGTGTTTGCATCGCTGCGCAGAGACCAGTCTATCGAGAGCATTACGCTTGAAGAGGCTCTCGAACTCTTTAAATTGCCCCGCAATGTGGGCGATTACGAAGGTAAGGATATGACGGTTGCCATTGGTCGTTTCGGCCCTTACATCCGTCACAACGGCGCTTTTTATTCGTTACCAAAAACAGACGACCCTATGGAGGTTACAGCCGAGCGGGCTATCGAAATTATTGTTGCCAAACGTGAAGAAGAAAAGAACCGGATTATTTCCACATTGGGAGAAAATGCCGAAATTCAGGTGCTTAACGGCCGTTTTGGACCATACTTTACCTGCGATAAGGTAAACTATAAAATACCAAAAGGAACCGACCCGGCCACGCTCACTTTTGAAAAATGTCAGGAGCTGATGGCTGCGCAGCCTGAGGCCGGAACTAAGAAAAAAGCTTTTGGGGGCAAAGGAGCCAAAGCCAAAGCTAAAAAATAACAAACTACTGTATATCAAAACTATAATTAAACGATTTGTATATGAAAAAATTGTTTTTGGTTTTAGTGGCTTCAATGCCTTTGATACAGGCCATGCCACAGAGCAGAATTACTGTTGCCGAAGGACAGCCCACAGCTGTATACTCGCTTCCTAAAACAGTGCTTACTATTGAGGTCGAAACAGAAAGAACCTTGCGGAAGCCAGGAGTGTATTTTCAGTATTCGGAGCGGTATCTGGCTGCTAACCAGGTAATAACGGAAGAAAAAACTACCTACAAGCTGAAAAGTGTTGTGGTGAAAACTTCTGCCATTCCTGATATAAAGCGTACTTTTATTGTGCCATTGTCAAAAAACTCTTTGCTCAATAGAGTGTCGCTTACTCCCGATGGTATCCTTTGTGGCATTAATGTGCCGTCTGTTGCTACGGCTAACACTTCTTTTGCAACACCGCCTGCTGATAAAGATGGTAAAGCTGACGAGCCTGCTTTGTTGCCGCTTGGGGAAGAATATATGCTTGCCGGATCTACTGCTAAGCTTGCCGAAGGGGTAGCCAAGCAAATTTATCGTTTGCGCGAAAGCCGGTTAGGGCTTCTTACCGGCGATATGGAGCATACACCCGATGATGTAACGGGCATGTTGGCCGGCATTGATAAAATGGAGAAGGAGTTAACATCGCTTTTTGTGGGTAAAACCATTGTGGATGTACAGAAATTTACGCTAACAGTTTCGCCCGATTCGGTAGCCAATAATAAGGTGCTGTTTCGTATGTCGGCTTTCAAAGGACTGGTAACTCCCAACGACCTGAGCGGCAGTCCGTATTATATCAATATCGTGCCTGAAACAACGAGCGATGTAATTTCCGATTCGAAGACCAAAAGCCCTGCAGATGCCCTGTATACGGTTTTACCTTTGGTAGCCACAATAAGTATTGGCGATGGAAATAATACTTTTTATACCGGAAAAATTCAGTTGCCGCAATATGGTGCACTGGTGCCGCTTACGTCCGAATCTTTAGGAGGACAGGGTGTAAAAGTATCTGTTGATCCATCCACAGGAAGATTGCTGTCTATAGAGAAATAAAAGGCCGAAATGCCGATATAGAAAAAGGAGACTGGTTATCAGTCTCCTTTTTTATTGCAAGAATATCTCTTGTTATTTTTACCGAAGTATTTGAGTTGCTCTTTTTTTATAAAAAGATATTTTTTTAATAAGCAGAATCAAATTGCTTTAAAAACCGCACATCGTTTTCGGAGAACATGCGCAGGTCTTTTACCTGATATTTCAGGTTGGTGATACGTTCTACCCCCATCCCAAAAGCATAGCCCGAGTATATTTTAGAGTCGATGCCACAGTTTTCAAGCACGTTAGGATCTACCATCCCACAACCCAGAATTTCGACCCAGCCGGTGTGTTTACAGAACGGGCATCCTTTGCCACCGCAGATATGGCACGAAATGTCCATCTCGGCACTTGGTTCGGTGAAAGGGAAATATGACGGACGCAGACGTATCTTGGTGTCCTCGCCAAACATTTCTTTGGCAAAATATAGCAAGGCCTGCTTCAGGTCGGCAAACGAAACGTCTTTGTCAATATATAACCCTTCTACCTGATGGAAAAAACAGTGTGCGCGGTACGAGATAGCCTCGTTGCGGAACACGCGGCCCGGGAAAAGCATGCGAATCGGTGGTTTTTGCTCAGCCATCACGCGCGACTGCACCGACGAAGTGTGCGTACGTAGCAGAATATCAGGATTTTGTTCAATGAAAAAAGTATCCTGCATATCGCGCGCCGGATGTTCGGGCGGAAAATTGAGCGCTCCGAAAACATGCCAGTCATCTTCAATTTCGGGTCCTTCGGCAATGGTAAATCCAATGCGCGAAAAAATATCTATAATCTCGTTTTTGGTCAATGACAAGGGATGGCGCGTACCCAGCGTAAGCGGATCGGCCGAACGGGTCAGGTCGGCTTGCTGTGTGTTGCTATTCGAGTTGGCCACAGCGTCTTTCAGCTCGTTAATCTTGTCTTGAGCTTTGTTTTTCAACTCGTTCAGCAATTGTCCCACTTCACGTTTTTCTTCGTTGGCTACGTTTCTGAAATCGTTGAATAATTCAGAAATTTGTCCCTTTTTACTGAGGTATTTGATGCGGAGTGTTTCAAGTTCGTCGGCATTGGCAGCAGCCATCCGGTTTACCTCTTCCAGTAATTCGTTGATACGACTTTTCATTTTTTCTGTATAATCATTTAAAGTTGTAAGTTGCTGTTGTGTAAAAACTTACATCTTTGCCGGTAAGCTATTTCTATTTGGGTTTGAATTGCAAAAGTAATGAAAAATCCCCAAAAATCAGAGTTAATAAAAAAAATATCCTGATAAACCAAATTTTGTCTGATTTTTAGATTATATTTGTCAATCGCAAACCCTGATACGATTATGGATATTCAAAAAATATTGCTTTTTTTAAAAGATTTAAAAGCAAACAACAACCGGGAATGGTTTACAGTTAATAAAGAGCGCTACGAAGTGGTTCGGGCCGATTTTGAAGAAATAAGTAAAAATCTTATTTTTGAAATAGCAAAGTTTGACGAAGATATTCGGAATGTAGATGTAAAAGAATGTGTATTCAGAATTTACAGAGATATTCGTTTTTCGCACGATAAAACGCCGTACAAAACGCATTTCGGCGTGTTTATAGCCTCTGCCGGCGGACGAAAAAGTCAGCGGGGAGGTTACTACCTGCATTTAGACCCCGATGGTTGCTTTATAGGCCTTGGTGTATGGTGTCCGCCTCCGCCACTGCTCAAAGCATTGCGTCAGAGCGTGTACGACAATATCGACGAACTCAACGAGATACGCCACTCGGCCGGTTTTAGCAAGTACTTTGATACGTTTTATGAAGAAGATAAGCTCAAAACGGTGCCGGCAGGATTTCCTAAAGATTTTCCGGATGCCGAATTGCTTAAATTGAAACACTATCTGGTAGAATACAAACTAAGTGAAGATGAGCTTAAATCTCCCAATTTTATAACAGACATAGCATCCATAGCCAAATCGGGCTATCCGCTGAATAAATTCCTGAATTACACGGTAGACGAAGTGATTTAGATAACTGTTTTAGACCCGAAGGCGCTTAAAAAAACATCGACTAAGGGTTTAAACACGGAAACATTATTAGCAACACATATAACTAAATATATATTTTTTTTTGATATGATTCTTGATACACTCGAAAATGGAGGAAAGTACGCATCGGTACATCCCTTGTTTAAAAAAGCTTTTGATTACCTGCAAAATAACGACCTGAAAGCTTTACCTGCCGGAAAAGTTGAACTTCAGGGTGCTGATCTTGTAGTAAATGTGGTGGATGTTACAGGTAAAACCGAAGAGGCTGCCCGCATGGAAACGCATAAAAATTTTATTGATATTCAGATTCCCGTTGGCGCTGTTGAGGTTATGGGATGGAAATCGTTGAGTACGCTAACTGAAATTACCGACCCGTATAACCCGGAAAAAGATTTGACATTCTATGCTGATAAAGCTACTACATTTCTGAATGTATTGCCCTATGAATTTGCAATTTTCTTTCCTGAAGATGGTCATCAGCCAGGAATTGGAGAAGGTGTCTTTCGTAAGATTATCGTAAAAGTAAGAGTCTGATTTTTTTAGATTTTTGAGCTGTTGACCTAATGATTTAAAATGAAGTTATGAAAAAACAGGGTAGAAAATCCGTGAAGATTGAATGTTTAACCTATAGAATAATAAGTGTATGGAAATATTGCCGATTGTAAAATCCGATCCTTATCTTGAACCTTATGCAGGCGCTATTTATGGCAGATACGAATATTTCAGACAGGTAGAGGCGAAAATTACGGGAGGAACGCAAACGCTTTCCGATTTTGCAACCGGTTATTTATATTTCGGATTACACAGACTTACCGATGGCTGGGTTTTCAGAGAATGGGCACCCAATGCAACGGCTATATTCTTAATAGGCGACTTTAATAACTGGCAAAAACATACTGATTATCAGTTGAAAAAGCTGCAGAACGGAATTTGGGAAGTTCGATTGCCGGATTATGCCATGACGCACACTCAACTGTATAAACTGCTTGTAGAGTGGGAAGGTGGTGGTGGCGAACGTATACCGGCATGGGCTCGCAGGGTGGTGCAGGATGAGCAAACCAAAATTTTTAGCGCTCAGGTTTGGAATCCTCTTCAACCCTATAATTTTAAAGTTAAAAAATTTGTGCCTCAGAATGATCCATTGCTGATATATGAGTGTCACATTGGCATGTCGGGTAGCGAAGAAAAGGTGTCGACTTACGACGAATTTCGCACCAAAGTATTGCCCCGTATAGCCAAAGCTGGATACAATTGTATTCAGATTATGGCTATTCAGGAACATCCTTATTACGGTTCGTTCGGTTATCATGTATCAAGTTTTTTTGCAGCCTCGTCGCGTTTCGGAACGCCCGACGAGCTAAAGCATCTTATCGATGAAGCTCACAGCATGGGTATTGCCGTAATTATGGATATTGTACATTCGCATGCCGTACGCAACGAAGTGGAAGGGCTTGGACGTTTTGACGGAACGCCCTACCAGTATTTTCACGGAGGTTCGCGCAGAGAACACCCTGCCTGGGATTCGCTCTGTTTCGACTATGCCAAACCGGCTGTGCTCCATTTCCTGCTATCCAATTGCAAGTTCTGGCTCGAAGAGTATAAGTTCGACGGTTTCCGTTTTGATGGAGTAACCTCTATGCTTTACCGCAGTCACGGACTGGGCGAGGCATTTACCGGATACGATTCTTATTACAATCTGAATCAGGATGGAGACGCCATTTGCTACCTTACGATAGCCAATAAACTGATTCACGAAGTAAACCCCCATGCCATATCTATTGCTGAGGAGATGAGCGGTATGCCCGGACTGGCATCTAAAGTTGACGATGGAGGTATTGGGTTCGATTACCGCATGGCCATGGGTATACCTGACTTTTGGATAAAATATATCAAAGAAGTGAAGGATGAGGACTGGAAAGCTGGTCATATTTTGTGGGAAGTAACCAACCGCCGTGCCGACGAAAAAACCATCAGCTATGCCGAAAGCCATGATCAGGCTCTTGTAGGCGATAAAACAATAATTTTCCGTCTGATAGACTCTGATATGTACTGGCACATGCAACGGGGCGATAGTACTTTGATGGTGGACAGGGGCATTGCTCTGCACAAAATGATACGCCTGATAACAGCCACTACAATAAATGGCGGTTATCTGAACTTTATGGGAAATGAGTTTGGACATCCGGAGTGGATTGACTTTCCGCGCGAAGGTAACGGGTGGTCGTACAAGTATGCTCGTCGCCAATGGGAACTGGTTGATAATGAGAAATATCTTTACCATGCTTTGGGTGCTTTTGACCAAAAAATGATTGAGCTTATAAAATCGGTACCGAATTACAATGAGCAGCCTGTGGAGGGTCTTTGGGATAATGAGCGTGATCAGGTTGTGGCTTATAAACGGGGTAATCTGCTTTTTGTATTCAACTTTAATGGTGCCGAATCGTTTAGCGATTATGGAATTCTGGCCGATAAGGGAGCTTACACCACGGTGTTGAATACTGATAATCTTGATTTTGGAGGTTACGGACGGGTTGACGAAGCAGTAGAACATCTGACACTTCCCGAACCTGAGAACAGCTTTGGTAAAGAATGGCTTAAGCTTTATTTGCCGGCACGTTCGGCTATGGTTCTGAAGAGAAAATAGTTTTCAGCAATATGCTATGATGGATTCATTTTTCTTTTTTAATAAGTTGTCGTATGGAAGTCGCATCCGGTATCTATCGGGATATGGCCTTTGCTTTAATGCTCGTTTCGCGCTATAAATTTCTCAAAATCTTCTTTGTACGAGTCGGAAACCGGAATGTAGGTTTTCCCAAAAACAATGCGGTTTCGTTCTACAATACTGATTTTGTCCTTTTGTACAATGAAGGAGCGGTGAACGCGCAAAAACTTACCGCGAGGTAACATTTCTTCCATAGCTTTCATGGTGATATGGCTGATGATGGGCTGCGAAGTCATTTCGGTGTATATTTTCAGGTAATCTTTTAACCCTTCGATGTACAGGATGTCTCCGGTTTTAATTCTTACAAGCCGGTAATCGGCTTTTACAAAGATAGCGTCATCCACAGCCTTTTCAGGTATGCTTTCGGCGGCTTTTCGGCTGATATTTACCCAATCCAGTGCTTTGTTGGCAGCCTGCATAAATTCAGCGTAACTAAATGGTTTGAGCAAATAATCCAGCGCATTTACTTTGTAGCTTTCCAGTGCATATTGTTGGAAAGCGGTAGTGAAAATAATTCTCGTTTTTTCGGGAATAATACGGGAGAACTCCATACCGCTCAATTCGGCCATCTGAATATCTAAAAAAATAACATCGGGCGGATTGTCGCTTATGGCCGAAGCGCAAGCCAGCGCCGACGGAAATTTTCCGGTAAGTTTCAGAAACGGTGTTTTACTCACATAGCTCTCTACCAAAGCTAAAGCTAAAGGCTCGTCGTCAACAATAAAGCAGGTGATTGATGTCATATAGCCAATTCGGGTTTAAGCGGTAAAACCAATTTTGAATAATAAATACCATCCAGTTCGCCACTATGAAACTCGTGGTTGTCAGGATAGATAATTTCCAGTCGCCTTTTCAGATTTTCAAGACCGATACCTGAGCCTGCCAGGTCGTTTTCCGTTTTTGGGAAAAAGGTATTGCTTACCGAGCAGGTTAGTTTGTTGCCTTCCACAATGTTGAACGTAATGTGAATAAAAGATTTCTGTGTAGGGCTTATTCCGTGTTTAAAGGCATTTTCTATCAGTGTGATATACAGCATGGGGGCAACTTGCCAGTTGTTTTCGTGCGAGATGTTGTTTTTGAACTGCACTTCGGTGTCGCTTGAGAGTCGGATTTTCATCAGGCTCACATAATTCTCGATGAAGGTTATTTCTTTGTTAAGCGGCACTATTTCACTTTCATTTTCGTATAGCACGTAGCGCATCAGTTTACTTAGTTCCAGCACAGTATTTTGTGCTTTCTCAGGACTTATTTCAATCAGGGCATAAATATTATTGAGGGTATTGAACAAAAAATGCGGATTAATTTGCTGACGCAGAGCAAGCAGTTCGGCTTCCGTTCTTTTTTTCTCTTCTTCTTTGCGATTAGCTTCTAATTTGTACCATTTGGCTGTAGTTTTAAGAGCCACACTCAGTCCGGCCACCATAATCAGCGAAACCAGATCCCGGATCATAAACGCAATAGTACGTGAAAATCCCGGGTCGGGCATTTTTTTTATTGATGGCGGAAGGCTGGCCTCGTTCCAGTAATGTACACTTACTCCCAGAATCAAAATAATCAAAATATTATAAAGAAAATACTTACCCAGTTTCTTTGAAAAAAGATATTCCTCGATAAGATATAGGTAGTTAGCGTAGAAAATAGTAACTAAGGTTAGCACCACTACGGCATGGTGTAGGAGTCTTTGCCAAACTTCAGAATCGCCGTTTTTCCAGGTGATCAGAAATGGAAGTGCGTATACCAACATCCACACTCCGATATGTAATAAAAGCTCCAGATTTTTTTTGCGATTGACCGATGACATGATGTTCTGTTAAAACCGCATAAAGTTTCGGTTGATGAAACTTATGCGGTTCGATTAATTTTTTTAAGTGCAAATATAAATTATTAAGTCCGAAAAAACGGTGTTTTACAGAATTATTCGTATCGAAGCGCTTCAATCGGATCGAGCTCCGAAGCATTCTTAGCCGGATACCATCCGAAGAATACGCCGGTAACCGTACATACCAAAAATGATAAAACGACTGAGTAAACCTGCACCGACACCGGCCATGATAAAATCATTTTCACAAAAAATGCAGCTCCGGTTCCCAGTATTACCCCGATAATTCCTCCGGTGACGCTAATGATTACAGCTTCGATCAAAAACTGGCTCAATATATCGCGGCTTTTGGCGCCGATAGACATTCGCAGGCCTATCTCGCGGGTACGTTCCTTAACCGAAACATACATGATGTTCATAATACCAATACCGCCAACGAGTAATGATATGCCGGCTATACAGGCCAGTAATATCGTCATCAGGTCGGTAGTAGAAGTAAGCATGGTGCTTAGTTCTTCCTGAGAACGTACACTGAAATCGTCTTCAGCGCCATCTTTAATTTTATGATTAGTACGTAGTATGTTTTCAACTTCGGCTGTAGCTTTTTCAGTTATTCCTTCGGATATGGCCGAAGCGTAGATGCCCTGAATATATGTGATGGACAAAACCCGTTTCTGCACTGTAGTGTATGGTGCCAGCACTATATCGTCCTGATCCATCCCCATGCTGTTGTAGCCTTTTTCTTTTAATGTTCCAATAATTGTAAAAGGAATTTTATTGAAACGAATTACCTTACCTACCGGATCTTCGCCATTAGGAAACAGGTTGTCGATAACGGTTTTGCCAACCAGACATACTTTGGCCGAGGTTTGAATCTGCATTTCGGTAAAGCAGGTACCTTCGTCAACTGTAAGTTTTCGTATATCAAGATACTCCGGCGTAACTCCAGTGATGGATGATGGGTAATTGTTGGTAGCATAAATAAACTGTCCGCCACTGCTTACATTGGGCGATACGGCCGATATATAAGTGGTTTTGTCGCGTATGTCGGTATAGTCCTTGAGTTTGATCGATTGCATGTCGTCGCTGCTTTGGCGCACTCCACCCATTTTGTCGGCTCCCGGTCTGATCATTATCATGTTCGATCCCATTTCTGAGATTTGTTCCTGAATGCTGATTTTCGATCCCTGACCAATAGCCAGCATGGTAATAACCGATGCCACCCCAATGATGATTCCCAACATGGTGAGAAAAGCTCTCATTTTGTTGTTGGTAAGCGCCCTGAGCGATATTTTTATTGCATTTGAGATGTTCATATTTTTATAAATTACGATTGTTTTGTGGTACGGGGTGTTAAAGAAATAAATACATGTAAAACTGTAGTAATTCAGATGTTTTTAATCTTCAGGTATTGGCATTTTTTCCAATACAGCCCGTGCTGAATGAATATCAGCATTTTTTTCGTCGGAAATAACTTTTCCATCTTTCAGCACAATATTTCTGCTTGAAAAATGCGCCAGTTCCGGGTTGTGAGTTACGAAAATAATTGTACGCCCCCGGGTATAAAGTTCCTGAAACAATACAAGAATTTCGTAAGCAGTACGCGAGTCGAGGTTACCGGTAGCTTCGTCGGCCAGTAGTAATACGGGATCGTTTACCAGGGCACGCGCTATGGCTACACGCTGCATTTGTCCGCCCGACATTTGGTTCGATTTGTGAAACAGCCTATCGGCCAACCCGACAGATGTAAGTGCCTGCTCCGATTTTTCGCGACGCATTTTTGCACTGTAGGCCGGATTGTAAAGGAGTGGTAGCTCCACATTTTCTAAGGCTGTTGTTTTTGGCAGCAGGTTGTACGACTGAAAGACAAAGCCAATTTTGCTGTTCCGGATTTCTGAACGTTCGTTTTTATTCATAGAGCTAACAGGGATGTTGTCCAGGAAATATTCTCCTTCGCTGGGTGTGTCCAGGCATCCCAGCAGGTTTAGCAATGTTGATTTTCCTGATCCGCTGGCGCCCATAATGGTTACAAATTCACCTTCGTGTATACTGAACGAAACTCCGCGTAACGCATGTACGGTTTCGTCGCCTACCAAAAAGTTGCGTTTGATATTTTCCAGTCGTATAATGGTTTTACTCATTGTTGTTGATTTAATTTAAAAAATTGAGAAATTAGTTGCCTCGTTTTTTGCGATGCTTCATTTTCATTTTTCACTCTTCATTACTTTGTCTTATTACCTCCCGGTCGGGCTGGCATAAACGGACTGCTGTTAGCCGAAGCTTTGGCGTTTGTAGCTTGCATATCCGCAGATATGTCTTCTACCACACTGTCATTGGCATTTAGTCCGTTTACTATTTCGGTATTTATTCCATCTGTGTCGCCCATTGTAGCTAACTTTCGAGTAATTCTATTGCCCTGAAGCACCCATACGGCTTTTTGATTTTCGCCCGGTTTGAGCTGACTTTCGTTATCATCAACAGTATATCCGTTTTGTTCCAGCAATGCAAGGTCTGGTTTTAAGTTCAGCGCTTTATTGGGTAGTGTTTCAATACCTTCTTTTTCCATTGTAAATATGGTGATATTAGCTGTGAGCCCCGGTTTAAGTTTCAGCGATGGATTGGGGGCGTTAACTACCACTTCGTAAGTAACCACATTGGAAGTGGTGGTGGCCTGTAACCTGACCTGAGTTACTTCGCCCTGAAACAAATCGTTAGGATAAGCATCAACCGAAAAGCTAACATGCTGACCTTCTTTTACCTGACCTATATCAGCTTCGTCTACATTGGCAATTACGCGCATCTTGGTAAGGTCGTTGGCGATGGTAAACAGCGTAGGGGTGTTGAAACTGGCAGCCACCGTTTGCCCTTCTTCCACAGCACGCGACAAAACTACTCCATCGATAGGCGATGATATGGTAGCATATCCTAAATTGGTTTTTACCTTGGTAAGGTCGGATAGGTTCTTTTTGTAAGTAGCTTCCGATTTTTCGTAGGTGTATTTTGCCGTTTCGTAGTCGGTGTCGCTAATCAGATTTTTATTATGTAAATCTTTGGAACGTTCAAAATTCTTTTTCTGATATTCGTATTCAGTCTGACTTGATTTTAATTCAAGTTCTTTCGATTTAAGATCAGAAAGTAGCGTTGTTTTGTCAATTTCGGCCAAAATCTGACCTTTTTTTACTACCGAATTATAATCTACATATATTTTGGAGATAATACCGGATACCTGAGTACCTACTTCTACTTCGGTAACAGGTTCGATAGTTCCTGTGGCAGTAACGCTGGTACTCAGTTTGTTTTTAGTGAGCTGAACAGTTTTTACTTCAAATTTGCTTTTGGGCGAACCGTGAATAATAAGTGGCAACAAGAGTATAACGGCAACTACCACCACACTGCTTAAGATGATTATTGTTTTCTTTTTCATACGTAAATAATTGTTTTTTTAAAGGTCGTATGGAACTCGCATGTCAAATTTTCACTGTCTTTGGTGAATACTCGTATTCATGCTCGTTTCAATGGAGTATGGAACTGGCATTGAATATATCTTTTGGTTTAAATACCTGCTCCAGATTGTTAATTATTTTATTTCTAATGTTTTATTTTGATATAGATTGAGAAGTTGCGCGTTCATGATACTCAGGTATTTAGCCTGTATAACATTTTGTTGCGCAGCCAGATAGTTGTTTTTCTCGGTAAGCAGGTCGAGGGTGTTTTTCATACCCAGTTCAAACTGCTGCTGAATAAGTTCGTAGCTGCTTTTCAATGATTTTTGTTTTTCGAGTGCGGCGTAATACTGACTTTGAGCCGACACCGCCGACTGGTAAACAGACTCGATTTCCTGTAGTAGTTCTTTCTGTGCACTTACGAGTTGCAGCTGGCTGTTTTTCTCTGAAAGTTGGGCTTTTTCTACAGCCGATTTGTTTTCGCGATTACTGAAAACAGGTACGCTTACAGTGATACCAATGCCATTGTTCCAGTTATTTTTGAATTGTTCGCTAAGCGAAAAATTAGTCCCTGAACCATGTCCTGTTGATATGCCGGCATTGAGCGAAAGTTTAGGGTAGTACCCGGTTTTAGCTTTTGCTGTTTCGAGGTTGGCAATTTTCACGCTTAATTCACTGCTTTTAACCTGTGGCATCACGTTGAGCGCTTGTTCGTAAACGCTTGCGAGGCTTGGTAGCGGATGTAGCACATCCGTTGAGTTTATTTCAGGAATAGCCATGTTGATAGTTTCGTTCAGCGGGAGTTCAAGCAGTTGTTTGAGCTGTAGCTTATAGGTGCTGAGCGAATTTTCAGATACGGTAAGCTGATATTTATCTGAGCTGTATTGCGATTCCAATTGTGCTACATCCACTTTGGATATACTGCCTGCTTTTTGTAGCTCTTGTCCACGTTTCATCTGAAATTCAGATACTTCTACAGTTGACTTATTGATTTTTACAGCTTCGTCGGCATATAAAATCTGAAGATAAGTTTGCAAAATAGACATTTGAATATTCTTCTCGGCTTCGAGTACAGCATATTGCCCGGCTTGTTCATTCAGCTTTTGTTGTTCTATGTTTTTCAGCGTTTTTCCGGCATCAAACAGCGTCATCGAACTACTAATGCTATACGATCCGGTATAAACATTAGATGGTGTGAACGGGTTGTTACTGTAATTCTGGTTAATGCCTCCGGTGAGCGAAGGGAAAAGAGCAGCCTTGGCTAATTTGGTGTTTACCTGATTTTGTTCCAGACTGATTTTTGATTGCTGAATCTGAATATTGTTGACCAAAGCATAATTTATGCAACCATTCAGATCCCATTGTTCCGGTTTTTCCTGCGCATAAACTGTAGTTGCAGCAGCCAGAACGAGTATTGGTAATAAATTTCGTATTCTCATATTTGTATTCTGTTAATCTGGTTCAAAAGTAGAATACAAAATACGTCGGCACAAAAGATTTAGACGAATGGCGGGTTTTCTTCGACGAATAGTCAGTTTTACAAACAATAATTTCTGATTGGGGAGGATGGTAAAAGTAATTATCGGTCAAAGAA
The DNA here is from genome assembly GCA_017860345.1 of Bacteroidota bacterium. Lineage (GTDB taxonomy): Bacteria > Bacteroidota > Bacteroidia > Bacteroidales > Paludibacteraceae > Paludibacter. Next base: position 63,543 of record JAFNAV010000008.1, read on the forward strand.
AGGGTAGGTAAAAATGAAAAAACCGACAGTCTTACCTTTTCGGGTAAGCGCAAATCGGTTTCTGTAATGTCAGGATGCCGGAAGAATTAAGCCGGCTGCCAGTAGCACATTTTAGGCGACACGATAGCACCTTCGGTTTTCAGTTGTTTCATAGCTTTGTCCACGTCTTTGCGGTCGAGCCCGGTTAGTTCAACTAATTTACCGGCATTCAACGGAGTTCCGGCCTTTTTCATGGCTTCCAGTACAAGTTCTTTTGCTTCCATAAAAATGTAAATGTGTTTTTTAACCCTTAAATTTTTTAAAAGGTTGGTTTTTGAATTAATATTTTTTTAATTATGTATTTATCTAATGCTTATCCACCTGAAAAAGTTTATATCCGGATAAGAATTTTTATTTCCGTTCAGAGTCAGGAGGTAAAATATTCTTCCTTACTTTTTTCAGAAAACTCTGCATGCGTTCTGTATCTTTATTTTCGATAATATCCAAAAGTACCTTGAGCTCTGCACGGATATTGTTAATCTGCCGGGGCGAGTAGGGGTTAAATAAAATTTCCGAAAGCAGGTAGTCGTCTTCGCTGAGCAGGCCTTTAGCTATGTCCATATGCCTTTTAAAGGTAGTGCCGGGCGCCTCCTGCGGTTTCATTACCGATGCAAAAACCAATGTAGATGCAAACGGAATAGAGAGAGAATACGCGATGGTTTCGTCGTGTTCGTCGAATGTATATTCAAAGATATTCAGTCGTAACGAACCATACAAATCTTTGAAAAAAGCTTTACCCATATGGTCGGATTCCGAAATAATGATAGCGCTTTGGGTACTCAGGTTATCCAGCGTGGCAAACGTGGGTCCAAACATAGGGTGTGTGGACACATAACGCATGCCGGTGCTCTCATAATACTGTTGTAAGCCTGTTTTTACCGAAGCAATATCTGAAATAATACAGTTTTTGGGAAGATAAGGCAAAGCCGCCTGAAAGGCCTCTATGGTATATTTTAAGGTAACACAATTGATAACCAGTTCCGGCTCAAATTCCTGAACTTCTTCGTATTTTGTCATACGCAGGGTATTGAACACAAAACGTAACCGTTTCGGGTCGGTATCAAACAAGGCTACTTCGTGCTGAATGCACAAAACATCAGTAAGAAAAGTGCCCATTTTTCCGGCACCAAGTACAAGTATCTTCATAAGTTATGACCCCTAACCCCTAAAGGGGAACTTGAGGATAGTCTGTTTTGTAAATAATGCACAAAGATAATAATTAGAACTGATTTCTTTTTATTTGATTAGACAAAGTTCCTCTTTAGGGGTTAGGGGTTTTCTTCTTTCCAAACTCTTTATCAATCTTCAAAAATGGAATTACTGCCAATGTAGGAATAGCCAGAATCATGATCCATATAAAAAAATGGTGATACCCGATATGATCCTGAAGCCATCCGGCAATCATTCCCGGTAACATCATTCCCAAAGCCATAAAGCCGGTACACATGGCATAATGAGCCGTTTTATGTTCGCCGTCAGAAAAATAAATCAGGTAAAGCATATAAGCTGTAAAGCCAAAACCGTATCCAAACTGTTCGATGGCTACTGCTATATTGATCAAAATAAAATTGGTAGGTAATGCCCACGAGAGGTAAACATAAGCCAAATGAGGCAGCGTAATGCTCAGCGCCATGGGCCAAATCCAGTATTTCAATCCTTTGCGCGAGGCAGCTATCCCTCCGATAATTCCACCCAGCGTAAGGGCGATAACACCCACCGTTCCGTAAACCAATCCCACCTGTTCGGTTTCGAGACCGAGTCCGCCGACTTCGCGGGCATCGAGCAGGAAGGGAGAAGCCATTTTTACCAACATGGCTTCGCCGAGACGATAAAGCAGCATAAAAGTAATGGCCAGAAAGATGCCTTTTTTGGTAAAGAAAGAGGCGAATGTCAGTCCGAATTCTTTGAAAATCTCAGCAGGCGAGTTTCCTTTTTTCTCACCATCGGTGGCAGGTCGGGGCAAAGCAAACCGGTGGTAAATAAAAAACAATCCGAACATACCTGCCAGAATAAAGAAGGTGATGCTCCATGATAATCGGATATTTCCCGTTGATTTTTCCAGAAAACCGGCTAATATAATCAACAATCCCTGACCGGAAATCATGGCTAAACGGTAAAAAGTACTGCGGATACCCACAAAAAATGATTGCTGTGAGCTGTCTAACGCCAGCATATAAAAACCGTCGGCAGCAATATCGTGGGTGGCAGAACTAAAGGCAATCAGCCACAGCACCGCCAACGTAGCCTGAAAAAAGAATGGCATGGGGATGAGAAATGCCACTCCGGCCAGTCCGGCTCCAATCAGTAACTGCATGGAAATAATCCACCAACGTTTGGTTTTGATAATATCCACAAACGGACTCCAGAACGGTTTAATGACCCAAGGCAGATACAGCCAGCTGGTGTACAGGGCAATATCGGTGTTGGAAATATTCAGGCGTTTGTACATAATCACGGCTACGGTCATAGCCACCACATACGGAATTCCCTCCGCAAAATACAGCGTAGGAACCCATGTCCAGGGGGATTGATTCGTTTTATTATTCATATATTTTTTTTAATTCCGCATTTCTGAAATAATGCAATAAAATTTCATCGTATCGATATCCTTTTTCGCCCATTACAGCGGCACCAATCTGGCAAAGTCCCACGCCATGTCCCCAGCCGGCTCCGGTAAGGGTGAAATGCTGTGGAATACCATCTACCACATCCGATTTATCTGCCACAAATGCCGAACTATACAGGTGTGAATTGGATAGCCATTTACGGATTTCCAGTTCTTTCCCAACTGTAATGTTTTGTTTGGTTCCCACTATTTTCAGTTCAATCAATCGTCCGGATTCGCCACGTTTAATAGGAATCAAATCCATGATTTGCCCGATATCGATACCCGAGCGGCGAGCAATCAGTTCCGATATTTCTTCCTGCGAATACTCCACTTTCCAGCGATAAAAATCGGTTGTTTCCTGATCGTAGTTGTTCAATACCTGCGAAAGTATATTTTTATCCTTCGTATTGCAGAAGGCTGCGGGACTCTTGCGAATCCAGTTTTCGGCATTCTTTTCTATGGTCAAATCGGTTTCAAATCCTTCGGGCGTTTCGGCATTATCTATCACCTTGGTGAGGTAAGGATGATGCACAGGTGCCCAACAGTTTTCGAAGGCTTCGCTTGCTCCGCCACACGACTTACTGAAACGCGCATCGCAAATTTTTCCATCGTACATCAAGACTTGTCCGCGCGTAGCGTCGATGGCTTTTTGTACGGCTTCGGTCGAAACGCGGGTGATGCCTTGATACCGTTGGCAATGGTCGTCGGCACACACATCGAAATGCGTATGGGCATCGCGTTCGTACCATTTTTCTATGTGCCCGGACAACGATGAACTGACAACCGAACTATGGCTATTTTGTTGTCTGCTTTCTGTTGTCTGTTGTCTGTTGTCGTTCAATATCGGATGCAACAACCAACTGCGCGAAATAACTGCATGTGCTTTCAGCAATTCGTCGGATGCGGTAGCGCTCATTTCACTGGAAATAACACTGGTGAGGTAATTTTCCACAGCAATTCTGTTGATGGCGGTCAATTGTTCTTGTTCAATAATTAATTTTAAGTCTCCGTTAAAACGTTGGTTTTCTTTTCGTTCCCAATGAAAATTGATGCCTATAACCACATCTGTCAGCTCAAAAAAGCAAGTGTCCAGCGTCGGAGTCAGTATGACTTCATCATACATCTGCTCATCAAACAGAATTTTTTGATCTATAATCCTTACCGTTTTTTGCCCGGTAAACTCTTTGTTGTCAAATATATAAATGCCTTCAAGAGAGAATTGGATTGTTGGAGCAGATAAAATACCTACGTGAATAAGGGGTTCCTGAATTTTCATATCGAAACGAGTGGCGTTTTTACTTTTTGGTGTAAAATAATGTATGTCTGATTGTTGGACTTGTATTTATGTACTCTGTAAGGAACCGCTTTTGTTCTTCGAACGACCCTGATACATCGTAAAATGAACCTCTGATTTGGTTTACCGATTCTTTCATTTTAGCATCGGTATACTTTATTTTCACAAACTGATCTTTGAATCTGTCAAAATACATTCCGGCATTATCCAGTATCTGTTTTATCTCTGTATCAGGTCGCTTGGGCGTAAATTGATTATTGCGATAATTTATAAACCTGTTGAGTTCCTCAATACCTTTATTCAGATTGACAACCGCATTGTTAAACCAATACACCGATTCATTCAGCCTAAGCCTGTTTATTTCCTTTTTAATTTCATTTTGTCGTTCCTTGAGTAGATTGTTTTCTATTCCGTTTTTTTCGAGTCGCCTGAGCAGGGTTAATTGTTGTTGAATAGAATCCTGCTTTTCGTACAAAGTTATGGAATCTTTGAAATTATACGCAATTTTTCGGGGTGAAATTGAAAAATCAGCTTTTATAAATGCTTTGTTGCTTATGGGCGATTTTAATAATTGCCACGAGGGATCGAAAGGACAATGAGATTTTACATATTCCTCAGGCTGAGGATTAAAATGTGTTTCTTTGAAAAGCCTTACGAATTTACCGTTTTGTATGTTACCACTGCCCCAGGTAGGATCAAACAACCACCACCGTGAGCCTACGTAAGCAGCACTCCAGGCATGTGGCGAGGTATCCATTTTACCGTTTTGTCTTGTAAATCCGGTCACTACATAAGTTTTCACGCCGGCTTTATTGCAAATATGGCTAAAAAGCATGGCATAATGTATACAAAGACCTTTTTTTTCCGTCATTACTTCATCAAGTATTTCCTGGTCTTTTTCGTAGTACTCTATGGTGTAGGCGCGTGAAATGTCGTAACTGATGTTATGAGTAATCCAGTAAAAAGTGGCACGAACTTTTTCTTCGTCAGTTTTGAAATTCTTTTTTACATAAGAAGCAATATCATCTACTGTTTTGGTCATTTTTTGAGGTATCTGTCTCATGCGTGCATCCACTGCATTGTAGTCAGGCGTTTTTTGTGCATGTATGTGTACCGGAATAAATGCCAGCAATGTTAAAATGTAGATAATTTTCATGACCAACTTGTAATGTGTAAGCGTTTTGCCCCCGGTTAAAAACTAACCTGTTGCAGGATACTCTCAATGTCTTTAAGGGTAATACGCTTGAAATGTTCCTCTACGGGCGTTACAAATACTCCTCCCAACTCTACGGTGGCCGGACTGATAAGTAGCTGTTCATCTTCTCTGGCTACATATTGCCATGGGCGAAAAGCCTTTCGGGGTATTATAAAAACGTACCATTTCCCGTTTTCGTACATGGATATTAAATTCATCATGGGCTCGGAACTTAGCTCGTTGTTGGCAGAACTAAAGTGATTGTATAGCTTTGCAAAGGCATCTTCTGCACTTTCAATTTCTGCGGTTTCAATAATATAAACCGTTCTACTGTAGTTTTTTAATTGGAGGAGTTGCATCTTTTCAGTGGTGACGAGCAGGTCGGTGTGCGTGTCTTTCAGTCGTTTATAGTCGTTCACCAAAGGCAGAAAATCCTTTGTTCCTGCCTGAAAATGCAGATGATCCGGGGCGGAAGCACCACATTGCGGACCGTTGTAAAACACCAGATAATCGTCCATGGCTTGTGCCAATAGCAGCATATCGGCAAAGTAAGGTTTTATTTGCTGCGGTATATGCTCCTTGTGCGGGATGGTGAAATGTTCGGGGAAAATAGGAAAGGGATTCACCAAAATCTCGTAATCGCCAAAGTCAACCGATTTTTGTTCAGCCGGACGATTGGCCGCACACAAAAAACACTTTCGTTCGGCTATGGTTTTGGCATCTACCTTCGCACCGGACGACACAATACGCGCAGGATTGAACTGTACGCGCACCTCATAATCGCCAAACGAGAATGATTTGGTGCGCACGGTTTTTAGCCCTTCGAAATTTGTACGAGCCAGCGGCCAGGAGGAAAGCTGAGATGAAAAGAGATTGGCTGCGAATAAATTTAAAACGCCCCTAACCCCTAAAGGGGAATTGATATTAGTCTCGTCTATCTTATTTCTTTTATCATCCATAATAATTATATTTTTTCCCTTTAAGGGTTAGGAATCATTTTTTCCTCGCCTTCAACTCCACTGTCCGAATCTTATCTTTGTACAAATTGTGTCCGTTCATTTTCACCACATCTAATGAGGCATCGGAGTTTTCGTCCCAGCGGCGACAGAGGTAAACCGAATCGTAGATTCTTCCAATCTGATATTCACGACTGATGCGCAATCCGAGTGCATAATCTTCACCATAACTGGTATTGGGAACCTTTATCTCGCGCAACACAGGCGTATAAAAAGCGCGGGGCGCACCCAGTCCATTGATGCGGAGAGCGTTGTTTCGTCCGTTTTCGGGCGTCCATTCTTTGTGGTCGATCAGTCCCGGAGCAATGGGTTCCATGGCAAAGTTGGTCATGGTATAGGAGCCAATCACCATGGCGCAGTTTTGCTCGTAGAAAGCGTTCACTATTTTTTGCAGGGTGTTTTCGTTTTGATATACATCGTCGCTGTCGAGTTGTACGGCAAATTTCCCGCAACGGCTGTCGTGCACGCCTTCGTTCCAGCATCCGCCTATGCCGAGGTCGTTTCGTTCAGGAATTATGTGGACTACTTTTTTATCTGTTTTCGCAAATTCTTCAATCAGTTCCGAAGTTCCATCGTTGGAATAATTATCAATGATAATCAGGTTGAAGGGAAACGTTGTTTTTTGTATCAGTACCGATCGGATAGCGTCGCCAATGGTTTTTACACGGTTCTTTACAGGGATAATCACCGAAGCTTCCACGGGAAAATTGCTTTCGCCAAACGCAATGGTTTTAAATTCGGGAGCCAGATAAGCACCAATTTGTTTTAAGTGATCGGTGCAGGCGGCTTCCATTTCAATTTGTACGGCACGGTTACGCGGATCCACATAATCGAACTGTTTTTCGCCGCTTTTGCGGGTGTCTAATTCCACTTCGGTGTACAGATATTCGTTGATATGAACCAGTTCGGCTTGTTGCGAAACCTTTAATCTGATATTGTAAAGTCCGGCAAACCGATATTCAGCATCTGTTTCCGCTACGGCTTTTTTCAGATGATCGGCGTTGTAAAACAGCACCGAACCGAAATTGAAATCGTCCCGCAGCGAGCCTTCCTGATAATCGATCACCGGATGAGCAGTGCGTACGCCGTTTTTGATCTCGTAATAGTCGGAATAAACCAGTCCGGCACGCGTATCTTCAGCAATTGTGCAGAAACGTTCGAGTGCAAACTGCCCGAACTCAAGCGGGCTTTCCTTTGTATAAATCAATGAATACGGGGTGTCCGATAAGGCTGCAATTTTGCCGATAGTTGCAGAACTCTGCAAAGCATCAACAACAATGTTTTCGCAGCCGCTGATGGTTTCAGAGTCGTCTTTTACAAGCAGATATACTTTATTAATGAGGCTGGATTTCTGGATTTGCGCAACAGTGTTCTGTGTGGCTGCGATGTTGTTGCAAATAAGGAAACAATTGATTTTTGACATGGAGATATATAATTGAATTCGATGTCAAAAATACTACTAAATTTTAAATTACGCATTAGTTCAGGAGCCAGGAATTAATTCCGGATACAGATGCTGAAAATATCAGCTGGAAATTTTTTAGTTTGATGATTTTTTTTGCGGGTAGCATTCGAGCACTGCTTGTGTTTCAGTTAGTATCTGAGAAATAAATTATATCTTTGTCATTAGAAAAAAAGAGAAAACAAACATGATTGATTCAGCAATAATCTCACAATCTTCAGGAGTAAAATTAATAGCAGATAGTGGTTCCACCAAAACACACTGGTGTGTGATGTCGGGTGGAGTGATTGAAAAAGAAGTTGTTACGGGAGGTGTTAATCCCTTTTACCAGACTCAGCAGGATATTGTGTCTCTACTGGATAGTCAGTTGGTGGCAGAGCTGAAAGATTATGTTATTGATGAAATTTATTTCTACGGAGCCGGTTGCGCCTTTCCTGATAAAAAACTGATTGTAAGTCAGGCTCTGGTTCGTTTCTTCGGTCAGGCCACGGTAGCTGTTCAGAGTGATTTGTTGGGAGCTGCCCGCTCGTTATTTCAGCACGAAGCCGGCATTGCGTGCATATTGGGCACAGGCTCTAATTCCTGTTATTACAATGGTCGGGAAATTGTACAAAACATTTCGCCGCTGGGTTTTATTCTGGGCGATGAAGGAAGCGGGGCTGTGTTGGGCAAACTGTTTGTGGCTGATTGTCTTAAAAATCAATTGCCCGAGTGGATTAGCGAAAAATTTTTAGATGAATATGAACTTACACCCGCTGCAATTTTAGACCGCGTTTACAAACAACCTTTCCCAAATCGTTTTCTGGCACAATTTACGCCTTTTATACTCGAACATATTGAAGAGCCGGCTATTTTTAATTTGGTTTTTGATTCTTTCGATGCCTTTCTTACCCGTAATGTACTGCAATATTCCCTCGACGAACTTCGGGTAGGTTTTATTGGCTCCATTGCATATTATTTCCGCGATACGCTGGAGATTGTTACTTCGGAGTGTGGCATTGTGGTGTCGGATATTGTGAAGAGCCCGATGGAAGGATTGGTAAGGTATCATGCTTAGCTTATTGTAAATTATTACAGAGTTACCGAGAAGAAAATATTGTAATACTTATAATGTTTAACAAAACGCCCAAGTGTAAGTTTACTCACACAAGAAAATGATTAACAAAACCGACATCACCTCAATCAGGCGGAAAGCCTCTCTTTTGGGGAGGTTGGAGGGGCTATTAAAAAGATGAAAAAGGAATATAATAACGAGTCTCATCAGGCTTGCTCTGCTGAGTTTAGTAACATTACCGAGCAGTCATCGCTATACAGTAATCTTGAAAACAAGTCCGTTGCCGAGATTATTTCTGATATTAACGCAGAGGATTTAAAAGTGGCTGTGGCTGTACAGGGAGTGCTGGCTCAGGTTGAAACTGTTGTGTCGGCTGTTGCAGAGCGCATGAGTTTGGGTGGACGCCTTTTTTATATCGGAGCTGGTACAAGTGGTCGTCTTGGCGTGCTTGACGCTTCGGAAATTCCTCCAACTTTCGGGATGCCTCAGGGTGTGGTGATTGGAGTGATTGCGGGTGGCGAAAAGGCGCTTCGCTTTCCGGTAGAAAATGCCGAGGATGATGCTGAGCAGGGCTGGAAAGATTTGCAGGAATTGAAGATTAACCGGCATGATTCGGTAATAGGAATAGCGGCTTCGGGCAAAACGCCTTATGTTGTCGGGGCTTTGCAACAGGCAAGCAAACAAGGTATTTTTACCGGATGCATCACTTGCAATGCTGGTTCGCCGTTGGCTGCTGTTGCCGGGGTAAAGATAGAAATTATAGTAGGCCCGGAGTATGTAAGCGGTAGCACCCGCATGAAATCGGGTACGGCCACCAAAATGGTGCTGAATATGATATCGACAGCCGTTATGATTCGCTTAGGTCGTGTGAAGGGAAATAAAATGGTGAATCTCCAACTTACCAATGCCAAACTGATTGACCGTGGAGCACGCATATTGGCCGAAGAGCTTGGCATTGCTTACGAACAGGCCGGCAATTTGCTGCAACTGCATGGATCGGTACAGGCCGCTATCGAGGCATTTAAATCAAACCCCCAATAACTGATATAAAACAAACAACACCCCGGATATATAAAATTTCCGGGGTGTTATTTGTTCTGTATCTTCAATTTAGATAGCTAAATCGTCCGAAGTATATGCTTTGGGTAGCTTGCGCAAGTTGTATTGCGAAGCCATTATTTCGCCATAAGCTCCTGCCGAACGCAGAGCAATGAGGTCGCCACGTTGGGTAGCATTCATGGAGTAGTCTTTAGCAAAGGTATCCGACGATTCGCAAATTGGTCCTACCACATCGTATTTTTCTTCGGGCAGTTCCGATGTCAGGTTTTCGATACGGTGGTATGCCTGGTACAATGCCGGACGGATAAGTTCGGTAAAACCGGCATCGAGTATGGCAAATTTTTTAGAAGTACCTTCTTTGACGTATAATACTTTGGATATCAAGCTTCCACACTGAGCTACTACTGCACGTCCCAGTTCAAAATGGAGCGTTTGTCCGGTACGTAAAGTAAGGTGTTTGCTGAAAATATTAAAGTAGCTTTGAAAATCAGGTATCGGAAAATGGTTCGGGTGTTCGTAGTTGATTCCCAATCCGCCACCTACATTGATGTGCTCAAGCTTTACCCCGCGCGATTCAAAATGTTCCTGAATTTCATTGACTTTCACGCTCAGGTCTTCAAACGAACTCATATCGGTGATTTGTGAGCCGATATGAAAGTGAATGCCTTCCATTTTGATATGGGGTAAAGTAAGTACCAAATCGGTAACTTTATCCAAATCGGTGAGGTTAATTCCAAATTTATTCTCGTTAAGCCCCGTAGTAATGTAGTGGTGTGTATGTGCGCTCACATTGGGGTTGATACGTAAAGCCACACGGGCAATTTTGCCTTTTGCACCGGCCATTTCGTTTATCACCTCCAGTTCCGGAATTGATTCTACGTTAAAGCAGAAAATATCATTATCCAGACCGAGTTCAATTTCCCAGTCGGCTTTACCCACGCCGGCAAAAACCACTTTCGAAGCAGGGATGCCTGCGTCAAGAGCTGCCTGCACCTCGCCACCGCTTACGCAGTCGGCACCCAGTCCGGCATCCTTAATAGTTTTAAGAACCAGAGGGTTCACATTGGCTTTCAGTGCATAATGCACCTGAAAACTTTTTCCGGCTGTTTGCGCGTTAATTTCGCTCAAAGTCGCCCGAAGCACCTCCAGATCGTAGTAATAGAAAGGAGTTTGTAGCGCTTTAAATTTATTTACAGGATAGTTTGCTTTTGTCATTTTTAAGTTAGTCAGTTACCGGTTACACTTGTATTTTGAAATTGTAACTTGTAACAAAGAATCAAAAAGATTAGTTCAAAACCACAAGCCGGAAGCTGCCGTAAGTTGTATGTAACCAACTCCGGCACATCCGGTTTTTATCAATTAAATAGTCCCTGACTTAAAGCGTTTAATGCACGCTTTTTGTCTTCCGATTTAATCAGGAACGAAATATTATAATTGCTTCCTCCGTACGAAATCATGCGTACGGGTATCTCTTTCATCGAGTTTACAGCTTTAGCCTGAAATCCTACGTTTTCGGCAGGAAGGTCACCTACCACACAGATAATCACCATATCAGTATCAACGGTAACAGTGCCGAGTTTTTTCAGACTGTTCAGAATTTCGTCTAATCGTTTGGTGTTGTCAATAGTAACTGATACGCCTACTTCCGAAGTTGTAATCATATCAATAGAAGTCTGATACGATTCAAAAATTTCGAAAACCTTACGTAAAAATCCGTGTGCCAGCAACATACGTCCCGACTTGATTTTTATTGCCGTGATACCGTCTTTGGCTGCCACAGCCTGGATAGTGCCTTTTTTGCTCTGCATGGAGATAAGCGTACCCGGCGCATCCGGTTCCATGGTATTGAGCAGGCGCACCGGAATGTTATTCAGTTTTGCTGGCAGTATGCAGGTTGGGTGCAGAATTTTTGCACCAAAATAGGCAAGTTCTGCCGCTTCTTCAAAATGCAGGAAAGGTACCGGCGTAGTTTTTTCCACGTAGCGCGGGTCATTGTTGTGCATTCCGTCTATATCAGTCCAAATCTGTATTTCGTCAGCTTTAATAGCAGCTCCGATAAGCGAAGCAGTATAGTCGCTGCCGCCACGTTGGAGGTTGTCAATTTCGCCATAAAAATTACGGCAAATATATCCCTGAGTAATATAGTAAGTTTTGCCCGGTTGCTCAATCAGGAATTTCTCCAGATTTTCGGCAATATAAGCAGTATCCGGCTCCGAATTTTTGTCAATGCGCATAAATTCGAGTGCAGGAAGCAGCTCACTGTTTTGGCCTTGCTCCAGCAGATAAAGCTGAAACATATTGGTAGATAGCAATTCACCCTCAGCCAGAATAGCTTTTTCTTCAAAAAGGGTAAATACCGATTTTGAGAAAGACCGCAAATATTCAAAATGAGATTTTATAACCTTGGTAGCTTCCGTTTTATAGGTGTCGGTTGCATACAGTTCCGCTATCACATCAACGTATTTTTGCTCCAGCGTGTTGATGCGTTCAAGAGCTCCGGCAGTATTGTTTTTATAAAAATAATCCGAAATTTCAACAAGGCTGTTTGTAGTTCCGGACATAGCCGAAAGTACCACAATCTTTTGTTCGCCATCGCAAATAAGCTTGGCAACGTCTTTCATACGTGCTGCCGATCCTACGGATGTTCCTCCGAATTTTAAAACTTTCATTTCTTTCGTGTTGAATTTTTACTGAATTTAATTTTTTGAACCGCAAAAGTAATAAATTTTATCGGTTTTTCCCATTGGCAAATCCGATAAATTACTTTACATTTGCAAAATAAAGCATCAAAAAGATGATAAAAAAGTTATTTTTAACCTGTCTTTTGTTTTTATTATGTCTTTTTACAGTGTCCGGAGTCGATGCCAGGATACGTATAAATTTGATGGGGTATAAGCCGAACGCTCAGAAAAGAGCTGTTCTGCTGAGCGAGTCGCCTCTGAAAATTGACAGGTTTGCGATTTATGATGCCCTTACGAATAAAAAAATGGCTGACTTTAAGTCGGTTGCTCCATACGGACAGTTTGATAAATTCGCCACCGTCACGATACTTGATTTTTCGAAATTCAATACCGAAGGCAGTTTTTACATCAAGGCAGGAGAGTTTTATTCACCAAGGATACATATTGGGGTTGATGTTTACAGGGGGAGCGCCGACTTTCTTCTGAATTTTTTGCGTCTTCAGCGCTGTGGATACAATCCTGTTCTTAAAGATGTATGTCACCCCAACGATGGCTTTATAACTGACGGAAAACATCCGGAAACAGCTTCGGACGAGGGGGTAATGCCAGCTCTGACCGATGTAAGTGGTGGTTGGCACGATGGCACTCACTATATGAAAAATGGAGCTAAAACTGCCAGTATGGTATTTCAGTTGCTTTTTGCTTATAGAATGAATCCTCAGGCATTTGGCGATAAGTTTGATGAAAATGGCAACGGAATTCCGAATAATATCCCCGATGTGATTGATGAAGCTAAGTGGGGGTTGGATTGGCTTCTGAAAATGTATCCTGATAAAAATACCATTTACCATCAGGTAGGTGATAATCGTGGAAATGAGTCTTATGAACTGCCCGAAGATGATATAACAGATTATAGCATGGGTAACGGCAAAGAGCGACCAGTATACATAGCTACCGGAAAACAACAGGGACTTGCAGGATTTACCAATAATTCCTCGGGTATAGCTTCGGTTGCAGGGAAGTACGCATCGGCCTTTGCGTTGGGTTCGCTCATTATGTATAATTTTTATCCTGTTTATGCAGATTCGCTGGATGTTAAGGCGCGTGAGATTTATGAGGCCGGTCGCAGTTCGCAGGGGGTAACGCAGAGCGTGCCCGGTAATTCCGACGACTATGATAAAGAGGAAAACTGGGCTGATGATATGGAATTGGCTGCCAGTCAGCTTTACAACCTGAGTTTTGAGCCGCGCTATTTGCACGAGGCCGTTTTGTACGGACGGATGGAGCCTGTAATTCCTTGGATATTTGCCGATTCGGCCATGTATAATCAATGGTTTCCGTTGACGAATTATGGTCATTTTGTGTTGGCTAATATGGAAAAACCAGCTTTGAAAAAAGAATTCCTGCAAAACCTGATAACCAACCTGCAGAGAGCCGACCTCAAACGTCAGGAAAACCCTTTCGGAGTGGCTGTGCCCATGATAAGGGGTTCGAATAACTATGCGGTGGCCATGGCTACCCAATGTAATTTGTATCGCAGTTATACGGGCGATACTACCTTTGTCAATCTGGAGAATGCGCTTGTCGATTGGATATTCGGCTGCAATCCGTGGGGAGTAAGCATGGTGGTAGATATGCCGGAACATGGCTATACGCCATCAAATCCGGCTTCGCCATTAGCGCAGAAATATGGAGTGCCCCTTTCCGGTGGTTTGGTAAACGGGCCGGTGCAAAAAGAGATTTACGAATACGTCAAAAATCAGAAAGCGCCCAAAGCCGATAGTTTTAAAAATTTTCAAACGGAATGGGCTGTTTACAACGACTATAGTTCGGATAAGCTTACCAACGAACCCACCATAGATGGTACTACATCGCTTATGTATCTGCTTTCGGCTCGGCAATTTGAGGAAAAAGAAGTTAAGCAAACCGATAAAAATCAGTATTATCAGGGAGGTATTATCCGCACCAATCCGAATAAAAAACAAATTGCGCTGATATTCAGTGGGCATGAACTTTCGGACGGCAAACAAACCATCCTCGAAACCTTAAAAAGATTAGATATAAAAGCTTCGTTCTTTCTTACCGGCGACTTTTTGCGCAAAGGTCAGAATCATAAAGCCATTAAGCAGATGGTAAAAGGGGGTCACTATGTTGGCCCGCATTCCGACAAATACATGCTTTACACCCAGCCCAAAGAAGCTGATAACCTGAAAGTAAGCAAGCGTACCTTTGAAAAAGATTTGGAACGGAACTACTATGAGCTATCCAGATTTGGAGTTCCGAAAGCCAGCGCTCCTTTTTTGCTGCCACCCCAAAGAGCATATAACGACAGTATAACCAAATGGAGTAACGATTTGGGAGTAACTGTTATAGGCAATACACCGGGTTTGCGTTCGGATTACGACATTACTGTCCCGGATATGCGAAGAGATTATTTTTCCAACATCGAAATATATAATCAGATATTATCGGTAGAAAGTAAAAGAGGGTTGAATGGTTATATCATGATGTTTCACATGGGGGCTGATAAAAAGAGAACGGATAAATTTTATGTTGAATTAGAATCGTTGCTTAGTCAGCTGAAATACAGGGGGTATGAATTTGTTGACCTCTACGAAGCAACGGGCCTGCATGTGAAAGAAAATGGTAAAAATAAAAAAAGAAAGAACCCTTGAGGCACTTTCTTTTTTACTACCGGGTGGAAAACGGGGCTCGAACCCGCGACCTTCGGAACCACAATCCGACGCTCTAACCAACTGAGCTATAACCACCGTGTTTTGCGGTTGCAAAGATAATACAGCATTCGGGAATGTGCAATAGCTGAGCATAAAAAACAAACTTTTTTTACAACTGATTGAACTACTATTAAATACGAAAAAGAATTCATGCAATTATATTACCCAAGTCCTCAAAACGAGGCTCAGATTGCCGAAATAAGAAGAACCATCGTACTCTCGATGAATGGTGTGGTGGCTGATAAGATGAAAGAAAGTGGCCTTAGCTACAAAAAAAACTACGGAGTAACCATCCCCCGGTTAAAAGAAATAGCCTCTGCCTACAAGGCTGATCATAACCTGGCACACGGACTGTGGATACTGGGTGTGCGCGAAACCATGATTCTGGCAACTATGCTTGAACCGGCATCGCTATTCACCATTGAGGATGCCCGTAAGCGAATTGCCGAATGTAAAAACATTGAAATAACGGAACAAATTTGCATCAATTTACTTGGTAAGCTAAGCTATGCTCCGGCTTTGTGCATAGAGTGTGTAATGTCTGATGAAACATGGCAGCAAACCATCGGTTTTTTGCTGGCAGCAAGGGTTTATAAAGTGCTTGACAGGGCGGTGGTATTGCAACTACTCAACAGGGCTTTTGAATGTGCCGATACCGATGAATATCACCTTTACCGGACAATAGCCACTTGTTTAGGGCGGTTTTGCCGTATTGACAACGAAATACTTACCACAATCAGTAGCCGAATAGCAAGTATGGATGTCGCCAATAAAAGCGCGGCACTATTCATTGCTGAAGAAGTGAAACAAGAAATAAAATTTTTAGCGGATTTGTAAGGAAAATAGCCTCAAAATTTGTACTTTTGTAGGTCAACAGCCCATATTCATGAAGAAAGATTATTCGTTCGGTGAGATTAAAGAGGTATTTAATGACTATCTGAAGAAGAAAAACCTGAGAAGAACTTCGGAAAGGTATGCGATACTGGAATATATATACATGCGCAAAGGGCATTTTGACGCTGAAATGCTCCATACTGACATGCAAAACGAGTACAGAGTGAGTTTGGCTACGGTTTACAATACCCTTGAATTGTTGATTAGCTGCAATCTTATTGTGAAGCATACTTTTGCCGGACAAACCGCTCAGTACGAAAAAACATTCGGAAACTCGATGCACCACCATCTTGTGTGCTCAAAATGCGGAGCAGTAAAAGAATTTTCGGACGATAATATTCGCTCAAAAATTCAGAATAAAACATTTGCAAGCTTCAGTGTAACGCATTACTCGCTTTACCTGTATGGTATCTGTAATAACTGCCTGAAGAAAAAACCGAAATATAATACTAAAAAACAACCATAGACTTTTTAAAAAAAATAACCAGCAATAAAATGAAAGTAGATGTTTTATTAGGCCTCCAGTGGGGTGACGAAGGTAAAGGCAAAGTAGTGGACGTACTCACCCCGGGTTACGACCTGATAACCCGTTTTCAGGGTGGCCCCAATGCAGGGCATACGCTCGAATTTGAAGGCAGTAAATTTGTTCTTCGTTCAATACCTTCAGGTATTTTTCAGGGAGGTAAAGTGAATATTATAGGCAATGGAGTGGTGCTTGACCCAGCTTTGTTTAAAGCCGAAATTGACGCGCTCGAAGTATCGGGGCATCCGCTTACCGAACGCCTCAAAATATCCAAAAAGGCTCACTTGATACTTCCTACTCACCGCTTGCTGGATGCTGCTTACGAATCGGCAAAAGGTTCCGGCAAAATCGGGACTACGGGTAAAGGCATTGGTCCTACTTATACCGATAAAATAAGTCGTAATGGCCTTAGAGTGGGAGATATACTACATAATTTTGAAGAAAAATACAAACTGGCTACGGAAAGGCATAAGGCCATACTGAAACAATATAACTTCGAGTATGATTTGGCCGAACTGGAAAAAGCCTGGTTCGAAGGTTTGGAGTGCATTAAGCGTTTTGAATTGATTGATAGCGAGCATTATGTTAACAATGCAATTAAGTCCGGAAAAAAAGTGCTTGCCGAAGGTGCCCAGGGAACCATGCTCGATATTGATTTCGGCTCTTATCCTTTTGTGACTTCGTCCAATACCATATGTGCCGGTGCATGTACGGGATTAGGGGTGGCGCCGCGCAGCATTGGTGAGGTGTACGGAATTTTCAAAGCATACTGTACCCGGGTGGGTAGCGGTCCGTTTCCTACCGAACTATTTGACGAAACGGGAGACCTGATGCGTAAAATCGGGAACGAGTTTGGCTCGGTAACCGGCCGGCCTCGTCGGTGTGGTTGGGTTGATTTGGTGGCCTTACGCTATGCCGTTATGATTAATGGGGTTACAAAACTGATTATGATGAAGAGCGATGTGATGGATGAGTTTGAAACCATTAAGGCCTGTGTGGCGTATAAAATTGACGGTAAGGAAACTGAAGAATTTCCTTTCGACCTGAACGATGGCGCAGAACCCGTACTGGTTGAGCTTCCCGGATGGAAAACGGATATGACCAAAATGCAGTCGGAAGATGAGTTCCCTGAAGAATTTAATGCCTATCTCTCATTTCTTGAAGAGGAATTGGGTGTGCCTATTAAAATTGTTTCGGTTGGACCCGACAGAGCGCAAACAATTATCAGAGAAGAAGATTAATAGCTGCCCGAGAAAGCTCTTGCCCGATACCGTTTGGTAGAGGCTTAGCCAATTATTGGCGAACAAAACCGGCAACCCTTATGTTATTCCAAACATAAGGGTTGTCTGCTTTATTCTGGCAGTTTAATTTATTTTTACTTTGACATTATGCGTATTTTTGCAGAATTGTAAATGAATTTTATTGTTAAACATGTCGGGTGTAGAGGCAATTGAGTTGGTGTACTGACATTTTGTCTTCTGGCAGGGAATTTGATAGATAATCAACATATTAATTTTAAAATAATTTTAAATATGCTTATCGGATATATTATTTTTGGCATTTTTGCTTTAATTAGTTGGCTTATTTCTTCGAGCTTGCAATCGAAGTTTAAGAAATACTCAAAAATCCCCATTCCTTACGGTATGACCGGGAAACAGGTAGCCGAAAAAATGTTGCACGACCATGGTATTTACGATGTTCAGGTTATTTCTACCAATGGGCATCTCACCGACCATTACAACCCGTTAACAAAAACAGTTAATCTGAGCGAAGGCGTTTATGCGTCAAACTCGGTGGCTGCTGCTGCCATTGCCGCTCATGAATGCGGACATGCTGTGCAGCATGCTACTGCCTACGCGCCGCTTACTTTACGCTCCAGATTAGTGCCGGTGGTTAGTTTTGCCAATCAATGGGTGAGTTGGGTAATTCTTGCAGGAGTCATTTTTGTAAATGCGTTTCCTCAGTTATTGTTGGGGGGTATTATTTTGTTTGCAGTTACTACGCTTTTCAGCTTTATCACACTGCCGGTCGAAATTAATGCGAGTAGCCGCGCTCTTGCCTGGCTCAGCAATGCGGGTATTACCAATTACGAAACAGCCGGTCCGGCACGCGATGCCCTGAAGACGGCAGCTTACACTTATGTAGTGGCAGCCCTTGGTTCTTTGGCTACTTTAGTATATTATATCATGATTTACCTCGGCCGTAGGGATTAATTCTTTTTGCTAAGTACGGATTTATTCTTATCTTTGCATCCGCAAAAAGCAATGGCTCCGTAGTTCAGCTGTATAGAACGTCAGATTCCGGTTCTGAAGGTCTTGGGTTAGAATCCCAACGGGGTCACAAGTAAATTAAAGTACTCCATGCAGGATAATTTTCCTGTATGGAGTGTTTTTTTATCCTGATATTTGGTTCATAGTTATTTATGCCTGTTTACTATTCAAATAAAGTTTACTATATTTGTATGAGTTAAAACCTTATCATTAATCTGCATGGAAAACAATGATTTACAGTCGGAATTCAGTAGTCGTAAGCCCGAAGAAAAACACCCGGATTTTGGATTAACCGTGAACTCCGTTGGGCATAAAAGTATATTGCCTAACGAGCTGATAGCACGCGCCAATAAGTTCAGAGATTATAAATTTCAATATAAAAAAGGGCGTGTTTCCGGTGAATTTAAAATAATCTATATCACCAAAGGTGTAGGTTATGTTCAATTCGAAGATAAGGATGAGATAGAGATTTCCAAAGGCAAAGTGTTGATAATAAGGCCTAATCAAATATACAAATACTACCACGTTACTGAGATGGAGTGGAAAGAGTATTTTATGCGTTTTGAGGCTGATTATGTGTATTATCAGCTTATTAATGAGGTGTTCGGCGAAGGAAACCAAGTGGTCGATGTGGGGTTCAACGAAGAACTCATCCGGCTGTTTAGTCGAGCCGAAGATGTGGTGCGCAATGGTTTAAAGTCTTCGCAGGTATATCTTTCAGGCATGTTGCTGCATATCATGGGATTGATTATTGCTGAGTCGAAGAACAGCGCCATCAACAAAGTGGAGATACAGCTGATTGAGCAGGCGCGGTTTATAATGACTGAAAATCTGTTGAATGATATTTGTCTCGAAGATATTGCATCGACACTCAATATGAGCTACTCCACCTTTAGGGCAAAGTTTAAAAAATACGTAGGCGTGTCGCCGGGTAAGTATTACAACGAACTCCGCATAGACAAAGCCAAACAACTGCTTGGCGAATCAACCCTATCGGCCAAAGAAATAGCCTACAAACTACATTTTTCATCTTTCGAGCATTTTACCACTATGTTCAAAAAAATTACCGGATTGCGTCCGAAAGAATTCAGAAATGCCCGTTCGGTACATGGCGTTGAAGAGAATGAATGATACGTCGAAATCATTAAAAATATTGAAAGATAAAAAAGCGTGTTGAATTACTTTTGCAATATTATCCGGCTTGCTGTATTATGGCTTAGCTTTGTTCAAAAGATAAGGTTTCAGAAAAGTTTTGTAAATAAATTCTTCAATCCTTTGATAGATAAGTACCGGGCTGCGAACGATGGTAGTTTAACCGAAAAAGATTTTGAACGGGCAATCACTTATGCCACAATGATTCCGGCCTTGCCCGGCGAAGCTTTTTGCCGCCTGCGGGGTAAGCGAATTACTAATCGCGAGCGTGAATCTCTGACTTTGCTGGCTTCGCTCACCGGACTGTTCGACGATTTGTTTGACACCAAAGAGCTTGGATATGATGAGATTCGCCACATGCTGCTATCGCCTGTAGAAGCAGAGCATCAGGAGTCGTTCAAAAAAATGTTAATCGGAATATATGGTAAAGCTCTTACCCGGGCATTTTCGCCCGACAGCATCAAAGCATATAACCTGAAAGTACTCGAAGCTCAGCAAAAAAGCAAACTGCAAAAAAACAACACTCCCGAGCCTGACGAACTCAGGAAAATTACCTATGATAAAGGCGGTTACTCTATTCCGGTTTACCGGTGTGCGTTGGAAGGTAATCCCCAGAGCGACTACGAGCTGCTGTACCGGTTAGGCGCTCTGGGGCAACTCGAAAACGACATTTTTGATGTTTATAAGGATTTGAAGGACGACATTTCTACCCTTGTAACTACTACAAAATCGATACGGGAATTACGATGTGAGTATAACGCCGTTTTGGATAAAGTTTACAGCCTTATTGCCGGAACAGGTTATCCTGCCAAAGGGCAGCGTCGGTTCAGGCTGATGGTGTCGCTGATTGCTGCGCGTGGTATGGTAGCGTTGGATGTGTTGGAGCGCGCATCCGACAAAACAAATGGGGTGTTTGTACCGGAAAAATATTTGCGAAAAGATTTAATCTGCGATATGGAAAAGCCTTTAAATATCTTCAAATTAATTCATTATGCCGCACTAAGCGATGCGAAGTCTACAAAACAATAATTTACCACAAGCAGTTTGATAGAAAAAGTATGGCTCACCAACCAGCATTGCAACGATCAGGTATTAGTTAGTACAAAAACTTAAGCGTTTAACGGCTTTGCACAAGAGGTATAAAAGTTGTACTTTTGCAGTTCGTTTTTTAAAATAAAGTAAAAAGAGTTTCATGGCTAAAAATAAAAAACCACTTCCTTTGCTTCCTATGGTGCTGATTACTGATGTAGCGGCCGAGGGAAAAGCCATTGCCCGTGTGAATGACGTTGTAGTGTTTGTACCATTTGTGGTGCCCGGCGATGTTGTGGATTTGCAGGTAACCCGTAAAAAGAGTCACTTTATGGAGGCACGCGCAGTGCATTTTCATCAGTACTCCGAAAAGCGTTCGGAAGCCTTTTGTGAGCACTACGGTATATGCGGTGGGTGCAAATGGCAAATATTGCCTTACGAAGAACAACTGCGCCATAAGCGGGAGGAAGTAGCCGGTAACCTGAGTCGCATAGGTAAAATAGACCTTCCCGAAATTGCGCCAACGCTGGGTTCGGCCAAAACTATATTTTACAGAAACAAGCTTGAATTTACTTTTTCGAACAAACGCTGGCGTACTTACGAGGAGATGACCGAAGGCAAAGAGTTTGATACTATGAATGCAGTGGGATTCCATATACCAGGCCAGTTTGATAAAGTGTTGGATATCAATAAATGTTGGTTGCAGGATGATATATCAAACCGGTTGCGGAATGAGATTCGCCGGTATGCTCTCGAAAATGGATTGACGTTTTTTGACCTGCGTGCCCATGAAGGATTTCTGCGTACAATGATGGTTCGCACCACCTCAACAGGTGAGCTCATGCTTATTGTTGTGTTTTTTCACGAAGACGAAGAAGCCCGTGTAGGCTTACTTAGTCATCTGTCCGCGAAATTTCCCGAAATTACGTCACTGCTTTATATTATTAATTCCAAAGCCAACGATACGATTACAGATCAGGAGGTTATTGTATTTAAAGGTGCAGAATGTATTTACGAAGAAATGGAAGGACTGCGGTTTAAAATCGGTCCAAAGTCATTTTATCAGACAAACTCCGCGCAGGCGTACGAGCTTTATAAGGTAGCCCGCAACTTTGCCCAACTTACAGGAACCGAACTGGTGTACGACCTCTATACCGGAACCGGAACTATTGCCAACTTTGTGGCGCATCAGTCGCGGCAAGTGGTGGGAATTGAGTATGTACCCGAAGCTATTGAAGACGCCATAGTAAATTCAGATATTAATGGTATAAAAAACACCCTTTTTTATGCCGGCGACATGAAAAATATACTAAACGCAGCGTTTATTGATAAACACGGTAAGCCCGATGTAATTATAACCGACCCACCCAGAGCAGGGATGCACGAAGATGTGGTGGAGGCCATTAAGTTTGCATCGCCAGCCCGCATTGTGTACGTAAGTTGTAATCCGGCCACGCAGGCTCGCGACCTCAACCTGCTTGATGATATGTATCGTGTTACTGCTGTGCAGCCGGTAGATATGTTTCCGCATACACACCATGTTGAGAATGTGGTATTACTCGAAAAGCGATGATTCTCTGTTTGAATAGTTTTTATGTTAAAATATACTGTGGCGACAAATTTATAAGTCGCTGAAAATGACAATATCATTTCATTTTCATTAAAAAATTATTTAAAAAATCCACAAAAAACATTCTTGTGCACAAATAAATAAATACCTTTGCGTAAATAAAAAGGAAACAACCTGCTTGTGGATTGAGGAGTTAGTTGCAGGTAACATGCGGTTTATTCAAAAAAGAAAGCCATGTTTAACAAAAAAAATATTGTATATACCTCCGGAACATTTGATATGTTTCATTCTAATCATTTGAAAATGATTAATTACGCCCGTGGCCTTGCCGATATACTGATTGTGGGCGTTAGTACCGACGAGTTGGTTATGTCGTACAAAGCTGCACCGATTATTCCGTTTATTGAACGTATGCAGATTGTACAGGCGCTTAAAGCTCCTGATTTGGTAATACCCCAACATACGCTGGACCATACTGAGATTGTAAAAAAGCTGAATATCGATGCCTTTGTTGTAGGCGATGACTGGTTTGGGAAATATGATTATCTGAAAAATCTTGGCGTAGATGTATTCTATTTTCCTTACGGAAACGGAGTTTCATCATCATCGCTGAAAAAAACTATTTACGAAAGTTACGACCAACACCTGAATGCAATGCGTCAGGCAAAACCAATTTCTGTTAAGAAAGATGAGTAAGGTCGCCATCGTTACCGGAGCCACCAAAGGAATTGGCAAATCCGTTGCGGAACGTTTGCTGCGTGAAGGGTGGCAAGTGATTATTACTTATTCTACCGATACCCAAAATGCTGTTGCTGTGCACGAAGCATTTGACCGTATAGCACCGGGAAAAGCTCATCTGTTACAGGCCGATATTTCGGATATGAATACCTCAATTACTGCAATAGATGATTTCCTGAATGCTCAAAATCTTTTTCCTGACGCTATAATTTTCAATGCCGGACTTACCGATAGGTCTGATTTTCTTGATATTGACCCCGAAAACTGGAACAGAGTTTTCAACGCCAATGTAAACTTCCCCGTATTTTTAATCCAAAAACTGTATCCTCGCATTCGTGAGGGTGCCAGTCTCGTATTTACCGGATCTTTGATGGGTATTCATCCTCATTCGGTGTCGCTGGCATATGGTGTAACCAAAGCATCGGTACATGCGCTGGTTAAGAATATGGTGAAATTTCTGACACCAAAGAAAATTCGTGTCAATGCCGTGGCACCGGGCTTTGTCGACACCGAGTGGCAAAAAACCAAACCGGCCGCTATACGCGAAAACATAAATCGCAAGTTGGCTTCCGGTAGATTCTGTAGCCCCGAAGAACTCACCGATGTATATATGCTCCTGATTAATAACCAGTATATGAATGGACAGATTGTAGTGTGCGATGGTGGTTATAGTTATCAGTAAATGGCGTTTTTTGAGTTTCATGTAATGCTGTATTTAGCTTTTTGCGACGTGAACAGAATCTGATATTCTGAAAAAAATTACTAATTTTGCATCTATTTATTTTTATAAAGCTTATTTTGAGCGATAAAGAGCATTTTATTTATGAGTTCCAATATTTCATTTAAAGATTCGCTAAAATCCTGGGATACAGAAAATTTTCTCGACAGAATTTTTTATCGTCCTGTAGGATTTAAAATTGCATTACTTTTAAAATCAACTCCGGTTACTCCCAATTTAGTTACCATCATTTCTATTTTTGTAGGCGTTTTTGGTTGTGCATTATTTTACTATGATGATCTTGTAATCAATTTGATTGGTTTCGCTATTTTGGTATTTGCGAATATTCTGGATTGTGTTGATGGCCAATTAGCGCGTATTACAGGCATCAAATCGCGCATTGGGCGAATACTCGACGGTTTTTGCGGAGACATCTGGTTCCTGACTTTTTACATCGCCTTTTGCCTCAGGCTAATCAATTTTTCCGACAGTGTTATCAGTTCTACCGGTTTTGAATGGGGCTGGTGGGTTTTTCTCATTGCCTTATTATCGGCCTACTCTCATTTTAATCAGGCCGCTATGGTTGACTATTACAAGACTTTTCACCTGCACATGTTAAAGGGGGGGCGCAATAGCGAATTTGAAACGGCAGCTTCGGTAGGAGATAAATTCAAATTGATGGATTGGAAAAAAGAACCTGTTTCAAAACTGTTTACTAAATTATATCATATTTATACCTTGAATCAGGAGAGCCGAACTCCTGAACTGAAGAAATATGCTATCGCTCTCAACGATAAATACCCGGATGGTTATCCTGAAGAGAAAATAGCGGGATTCAGAGCTATGAGCCTGAAATTGATGCCATTGCTCGATAGCTTTACTTTCAATACAAGAAGTATTATCATTCTGGTTTCGCTACTTGTAGATATGCCATGGCTTTATTTTGTTTTTGAAATTCTAATATTTAACATATTGCTTTATGTGGCCATCGGGCGTCACGAGAAAATGTGTCAAACACTTAATAACGAATAGTATAAGTGCAAACGCTTACACTGATTAATTGAGGAGTGACCTTTGCTACAAAACTAAAATACATTGAGCGTAAGGGTATTACCTGCAAAAGAATCTGACAATAAATGAAAAAGAGCAGCACGAGCATCAGCCGTAACATATTCTTCATTATAGGCATTATAGCATTGTTTGCTATGGTGTGGGGTCTTGGTTTCAATACCATTATTGAGCATGTAAAACGTACCGGATGGTGGTTTTTTGCAATCATAGGAATGTGGTTGCCTATATATCTAATCAATACGATAGCTTCCAACGTTATAATACGCGACGGTAATCCTGACAATTGCAAGGTGCCTTTTATGCATGTGTTCAAAATTACGCTGAGTGGGTTTGCGCTCAAAGCTGCCACACCGCTTGGTTTTGTAGGAGGCGATCCGTACAAAATCATGGAGTACAAGCAGTTTCTTGGTGTGGAGAAAGCAACTTCATCGGTGCTTCTGTATACCATGACTCATATTTCGGCTCATTGCCTGTTTTGGGCTTTATCTATAGTTGCAGCGGCTTTGTTTTTGCCTATTGGTTTGGTTAATAGTATTATACTAATGGCTTTTTTTGCACTATTCGTAGTGTTGCTTATACTGATGCTCAGAGGTTACCGCAGGGGTATGACGGTTAAGATGTTCAGCTTTCTTTCACGAATTCCGTTAATTAAACGCTGGATGAAACCCTTCGGGTTAAAGTATCAGAGTCAACTTGCGAACATCGATCAGCAAATTTCGCATCTGTATCTCTCGCGCCGGAAAGCTTTTTTTCTGGCTCTGGGACTTGAGCTTATTGCCCGTATACTCAACTGCCTGGAAATCTACGTTATTCTTAAATCGGCTAATGTCGAAATCAGCCTTATTCAATCCGTTGTGGTATATTCATTTATGAGTCTGTTTACTAACATACTCTTTTTCTCGCCCATGCAGTTAGGTACACGCGAAGGAGGTTTTGTTTTGGCTCTGAAGGCGCTGTCGTTGCAAGGTGGGCTTGGTATATATGTAAGCCTTATTACCCGTGTACGTGAGCTTATATGGATAGGTATCGGTATTTTGCTGATGAAAATTAAAGGAATTAATCCGGCAAAACTGCAGACTTCGCAATGCAATCCTCAATATGCCGAAACTAATAGCAATGATGAACCTTTGGAGGAAGATATGGCCTGATTGTCTGCTAATCAAGCGAATAGCGATAAGTCAACCTGATTGAAATTTGTAATTAATTCGTGTCCAAGCTTTTTCAGCTCTGCGTCGCCCACCGAATCTACAATGTAGATTTTACCTGCTCCGGCTCGTTCTGCGGCTTTGATACCGGCTTTTGAATCTTCAAATATAATAAGCTCCGAAGGCGAAAGTTGCATACGCGCAGCTGCCCGCAAAAAAATATCCGGCTCTGGTTTACCTTTAAGCGTGCCATCGTTGTACACCACCATTTCCCGGGTAAACCATCGGTCAAGATGCATTTCTCTAAAATAAAAATCCACATTAAATATATCGGCCGACGTGGCTATCGTGAATGGTATATTATTGTTTTTCAATGAATTGAATAGTGTTTCCACCCCCGGTGCAAATTTCAATTCATCTATAATAAGCTCCTGATATATAGTTTCTTTCTCTATGCTGAAATCTTCAATTTCACGATCGGTGAGCGCTCTCTCAAACAATCCTCTCATAATATCCGGGTTGGTTTTCCCATAAATTTTTACCGATTTTTCTTCGTCGGTAAGCGCTATTCCATGTTTCTCCAGAAATATATCGAAAGCACGGTTATGATGCGGCGTGTCCCACACAAGGGTGCCGTTAAAGTCAAAAACTAATCCTTTGTAAAGCATAAAATATTATTTTTCAAAAATGATATATGGAAGAGCATTTGAAACAAAGTTTTTTGCGAACGCTCTCACAGATTTGTTTAAAATTCTGTTGGTTATCTTATCGACAGGTTCCTGAATTCCAGTGGTTTGCCCTCGGCCTGAAAGCCGATAAATCCTTTGTTGGCCGACAAGCCCGTAATTTTGTTTTCAAGCTTTCCGTTTACGAAAACGGTAAGAGTGCCTTTTTTGCTGATAATTCTCATCTTATTCCATTCGCCAACCTGATTTTCGTTGGATGTACTCATTTTAGAAATAGTAAATTTTACCGTATCAGTACACTCCTTCGCTTTTAATCCATTCATACAGATAATGTCGCCGGCAGCATCGGCCTTTTGCTGCACCTGATAACATACAGGCCAAACTGAATCAGTCTGCTGTATATATACAAGCACTCCACTATTGGCTTTAACTTTTGTCCAACGCCACTCAACATCAAGCGTAAAGTTTTTATATTCTTTTGGCGTACGCAGGTATCCGGCAGATACATCCGTTATTTTTAGAATATTGTTTTCAAAAATAAAAAGAGAAGAATAGTTAACCGATTTATTTTTAATTACATAAACCCACTTGTCAGAATCTTTTGTGTCGAAAGTGATTTTCTTGTTTCCGGCTGATGCCGTTAGCGAAATTATCGATATGAAAATCAAAAAAAATAATTTTATCTTCATTGTTGTTTAAGATTGTAGTGTGTAACTCATTGTAAAAAAGGGTTGTACTATTAAAAAGCAAGTTGTACACTATGGCTTTTTTGCAATAACTTACATCTGTATCGGAATTTGTACAATGGCTGTTGGAAAAATGGGCAATTTAAAACTGCATATCTTATGCAAAAAAAAACTGTAGCAGTATGCTTTCTAAACGGAGTTCAAAAGTAACAAAATACGGTCAATTCAGAATCGGATAATTATTAAAAAAAACAAAAACAACAGAATAAATGGCAATAAAAAGTACAATTGAGCAACAAAAGCGAAAAATCCAAATTTAAGATAACGCAATAATGGAGCACGTAGCCGGGCTTTTCCTTTAATACGTTGCTTAAGTTCATCTGCGGTTAATTTCAAAATCTCGTCTTTGGGCATGCCCAGCGTAGCGATGCCTTTGTCGCGACAGCCTTGCATAAACCCTCTGAATACCGACACCGGATGTTTCCACAGACCAAATCCCATGGTCCAGAAAGGGAACGTTGAAATAGGAAAGTAGCGCCAGAAACCGGTAGCTATTTCCCAGGATGCAATATACATCTCGCCCCGCCATGTAGTATCCTGTTGGTTCACAATATGTTCTAAGTCGTGTACATGAAGCATACGGCGACGCCAGTTATAATTAGGTAGCCTGAGTGTAAAACCCGGCAGCGGTACCTCAAAAGTTTTATCATCTTCGCCTCCGTTTTCAGGAATATTGTAACGGATGTAAAATGCGTCAAGTTCTTCTTTAAGAGTCATTTTTTCTGATGCCGAAGCGTATGCTTCAAAAAAAAAGTAAAGTTGATCAGGGTTATATTTTTTTACAACAAATAATTATATTCCCCCAATCAACCATTTTACTGCTATATTTTTATTTTTCTGCCTATTTACCGGCAGCAGCCTTGTCTAAATAAAACGCAACCACTTCTGATTTACTGCCTACATGAGCAGCCGGATATTTTTTTGCATCTTCAGTGTGATTGATAATTTGCTCTATCACAGCAGCTTTACTTTGACCGGTAATCAGGAAAATTACTTTGCCGGCATTGTTAATGGTTCGACCGGTAAGGGTAATTCTTTTCTGACCGCTTACGGGGTGTACACCCACGCCCACTGAAAATTCCGATGCGAGCAACGACATATCGTTTGGAAAAATAGATGCTGTATGCCCATCGTCGCCCATGCCAAGAAGAATAAGGTCGAAAACAGGAAATCCATCGCTTGCCGGCAGTTCTTTCCAAAGTAGTTTCTGGTAGCGTTCAGCCTCATTCTCGGGAATATCTTCACCTTTCATCCTGAAAACGTTAGCTGCCGGAACAAATGGATGCTGCAATAAGGTATCATATGTCATGCCGAAGTTGCTTTCAGGGTGAGTCGGCTCTACACAGCGTTCGTCTACCCAAAAGAACCGGATTGTAGCCCAGGGAATGCTGTTTTCGTATTCTTCGCCCAGCAGGGTAAAGAGCTGTCGGGGAGTACTTCCGCCCGAAACAGCTATGTTTAATTGCTTTGACTCCGCCTCTTTGGCACGAGCCAGTTCTTTAATCAGCTCAGCTACGGCACGAGCCGTATTTTCCGCATTTTCGTAAATGTGAAGTTGATAATTCATGTGTGTTTATTAGTTTATTCCGTGTTTTATAATTAGCGGGTTGAATAAATTGAGACAAAACCTACTGACTCATTTGCTGATGAAATAATGCAAGTGTCAGAGATAGTTGTTACATACAGGATTATATAAATCCGGTCAATATATTCAATTGATTTTCAGTTTTCTGTAAGTGGTGATTATTCAGTTTTAAATTTTTCAAATGGTTGACGCCACTTAATGAATTTGTCGCCAAACAAAGTGTTTGATTCGGTGGGACCCCAGGTGCCGGCTTCATAGAAATAAAGCGGAATATCGGGATTGGTTTTCCACGCCTGCAAAATAGGATCTACAAATTTCCAACTGGCCTTTACGGCATCGGCACGGGCATAAAGTGTGGAATCGCCTATCATACAGTCGAGTAAGAGCCGTTCGTAAGCCTCGGAAATTTTTTTGTCGGCCAAATCGGAATAATGAAATGCCATATTCACATTCTGTACTTTGTAGCCGGCTCCCGGAATTTTCATACCAAAGTCGATAGCCACTCCTGCATCGGGATGAATGCGAAGAATAATCATGTTGTTCAACTCGGTAAGACACAGTTGTTTGAATAGCTGGTGTGGAGCTGGCTTCAGGTGAATTACCACTTCGGTAACACGTTCCGGTAGTTGTTTTCCGGTGCGGATATAAAAAGGCACTTCACCCCACCGCCAGTTATCTATAAATACCTTAAGAGCCACAAATGTTTCTGTTTTGGAATTGGGAGCTACGCCCGTTTCTTGTCGGTAACCTTTCTGTACTTCGTCGCCTACCTGCCCCGATATGTATTGCCCGCGAACCACATAATCGGCCACCTCGTTAGCCTTGATAGGGCGCATGGCCTGAAGAACTTTCACTGTTTCGTTACGGATTGAGTCAGAGTCGAATATAGCCGGTGGTTCCATGGCCACTACGGCAAGCACCTGCAAAAGGTGGTTTTGTATCATATCGCGCATAGCTCCCGAAGTTTCGTAGTAACCACCACGATTACCGACCCCTATTTTTTCGGAAGCAGTTATCTCAATTCTGTCGATATATTTCCGGTTCCATATAGGTTCAAAAAAACCATTATAAAAGCGGGTTACCATAATATTCTGCACCGTTTCTTTTCCCAGATAGTGGTCTATGCGGTAAATCTGATCTTCGTGAAATCCGTTGTGAAGCTTATTATCCAGATCGATAGCAGTATCATAACTATATCCGAAGGGTTTTTCCACGATAATACGTTTCCAACCATCGTTTTCGGTATTCAGTCCGTATTTTACCAGATTGGCCGCTACTACTTCGTACAAAAAAGGAGGTATCGAAAAATAATACACAATGTTTTTAGTAATATCCAGTCGGGAAGACAGCTCTTCGATGTATTCTTTCAGCAATCCAAAGTCCTCTTCTGTCTGGTTATTCACTTTTTTGTAAAATATTTTTTCAAGAAAATCGCCCACTCTGGCGTCATTTTCCGAAACGGCTCTGGCAGCAAACAAAGAAAGGGCTTCGCGTACATCGGCGCGATAGGCCACTTCGTCTTTTTCCTGACTGCCTGCGCCAACTACTGCAAATCGTTCAGGGAGCAGATTGTCCAAGAAAAGCTGAAAGATAGCTGGTAGTAATTTACGTTTGGCAAGGTCGCCATTGGATCCGAAAATAACCAGAATCTGGTTTTCAATATTATTTTTTTTCATTCTAATCAGAAATATTCGTTTAAAAATAAACGTATGATGTTTAAAAATAACAAGCCGGAGCTCTTTTTGTTTATAGGCAAAAGCTATGGTTTTATAGAAACGGACTTATACCTGTAGTAGTATAAACATTCCGGGAAAAAATCCGGCGGCATTAAGTGCTTTTCTGAAAAATGGTCAGAACCATTTTTTTCGGCGGAAGTACCACAACATGAGCAGGGCTACACCAATCATTAATATCCACATGGCAAGATAACCGTAACGCCAGTGAATTTCAGGAAGAACATCAAAGTTAGTACCATATATTCCCACGATAAACGTAAGCGGGATAAATACTACCGAAAACACTGTCAGGGTGCGCATAATGTCGTTCAGCTTGGTGCTCATCATGGTGTGATAAATGGTCATTTGGTCGTATAAAATTTCGCGATAGCTGTCGGCCAGTTCAGAGGCTTCGTTGATATTATCCTGCAATTCTTTGTAGTGCATTCGGTTTTGTCTCACAATCATGTCCGATTCCAGTTTTACCAGCGTAAGTATCATTTCTTTGGCCGGTTTTACATTTTTTCTCAAAAAGTTCAATTCTTTTTTATACTGGTCAATTTGCTCAATTAAGTCTTTGCCCGGGTTTTCGGTAATTGTTTCCTCCAGATTTTCAATTTTTTCGCCCAAAATGCCCAATACATAAATATAGTTATCCACTACAACGTCAATCAGTGCAAAAGCCATATAGTCGGTACCAGCGCTCCGAATCTTATTTTTAGGCTTGCGTATGCGATCTCTGATAGCTTCGAATGTTTTGGTAGGTTGCTCCTGAAATGAGAGAATTACATGCTCCAAAACGATTAAACTCAGATTGTCGGACGCAATATGCGGTGAGTCTTCAGGGTAACGCAGCATTTTAAGCGTTATGTAAAGACCGTTTTCAAATTCCTGAACCTTAGGTCGCAGCGAAGGATTCATAATATCGGAAAAAATATTAACTGGTATGTCAAATAAAAGCGCCAATTGTTCCATCAAAGCCACATCGTGCAACCCGTAAATGTTCAACCAGGTTACCGATTTTGAATTTTTAAATTCGGCCAGTTTTTCAATATTCTTCACTTCATATTCTTCTACTTCATCAATATTAAAATCGATAACGTTGATTACCGTTTTCTCGGTTTTTTGTTGACCTCTGAAAACCAGGGCGTAAGGTGATAACCCTATGTCCTCTTTCTTTTTCTTGATAAACCGCGACATAAGTTCTGATTTTATTGATTCTGATTTCTTGTGCATTTTTACAAAGGTATAAATTTTTTATTTTATATGATTATTTACATTCTTCCCGGATAAGATTAGTTTTGCATTATTTTTCTTAATCTCATAAAAATGTACATGGGCTTAAGAACGTTCATGTATATAAAAAGAACCAACTGAACCATATATCATGTAGTAAGTTTTTATCGGCTTTTTTGTATTCTTTACCGTATAATTATCATCTAACATAAGGCATTTTATATCTTTGAAAACAAAAAACTTAAGTACATGACAAAAAAAAGAATAGAAACGCGGATATAGCGGATTTTACTGCTTATCACTTTCGGTCAAACTATAAGATTTTAACCACAATAGACACATTAGAACAATGATTTCTTGATTAAGATTTTACAATTTCATTAGATTAAATGCCGATAGGCATTTGTTCTATTGTGCTCTATATTATATATTTTCATATTAGTTTTCTTTCTATTGTGCCTATTGTGGTTTAATAGATGTGTACCTTGGTAGCAGGGTACAAAAGTTTTGAAACGAATATGTATATAACCTGACTAATGTGGATAAGCAATCTGATTTATTTACTACGTAAATGGCGGATTAGTTTTCGCAACTGAAAATCAGCCGACTTCACTTGTGAAGTCTAAAATCTGTCATGTAATCCGCGTCAGGAAAACTTTTGAGTTTACAGCGAAAATCTGTTTAATCCGCTATCTCCGCGTTTCTATTCACATGAATCACTATTCATGTCCATTAATTATAGGCAAAATAGGATTTTTGTCATGTAGTAAAACAAAAAAAACATTTAAAAAATTTTGAAATGAAAAAGTTCCAATTAATTATCGTTTTGTTTTTATTCGTATCTGGTAGTACTGCTGTAGCACAGAAAAATACGCCGCCAGCGGTTGAAAACCAAAAACAGCAAGAACAGAAAGTTAAGCCAGAGCCGGCTGAAAAAGTAAAAACCTTGTCGAATCACGTACGGCTTAACGAAAAAGAACAGAAGCAGATTACTGATGTAATGAACCGCACGCAAATACAAAAAGATAAGATTAAAAAGGCGGGATTTGATAAGAAAACCGAAGAAAAGAAGATTAAAGCTGTAAAAGAAAATCAGAAAAAGCAGATTAAGAAAATACTCGGGAAAGAGCGTTACGATAAATACAAAGAGCTTAAAAAGAAAGATATCATGTAGCAGGGTGAGATGTTTGTAGTATTAATGAAATAAAAACGGAGCGCTAAAGAGTTAATAAAGATAAACTTTATACTCCCGATTAAACTTACCGTAAGGAATACAGTCATTAATAGCAAAAAGGAATCGTAATGTTTCACACTCAAAAAAAACAATTTATGAAAAAGTATTTAGTGTTAGCTTTAGTAGCTGTATTCACCATGAGTTTGTCTTTACAGGCTCAGGGTCAACGTCCTAAAAGAGGAGACGACGCACCTATGCGTGTAACGGCCAAAGACCGTGCCGACCATTTGGCAAAACAACTTGAACTTTCTGATGCTGAAAAAGCAAAAGTACTGGCTCTTTACGAACAGCAAGATAAAAAGCGTGAAGAGATGCATGCCAAAAATGAAAAATTAAGAGAAGAGCGGAAACAACAGATGGAAGCTCAGAAAGCTAAGATGGAAGAAGAACGCAAAGCCAACGATGCCGAACTTGAAAAAATCATTGGCAAAGAAAAAATGGAAAAGTTGCAGAAAATCCGTGCCGACCGTCAGGAACGATTCAAAGAACGTAGGGGCAATCGCCGTCCGGGTAATCCTGATATGAAACCGGAATAAGAGCAAAGCAACAGGTATAAAAAAGAGGGAAAGCTCTGTGATTGAAATGGTCGCAGAGCTTTTTTTTATTCAATGTCGATATGTTCGGCTTTGATATTTTCGTTCAGAAAGATAGAGGCTGAAGTTGAAAATTTCTCGACAGACTCGGTTGTAAAATAGCGAATATCTGAGCCTTTGGTACATTTTTTCTCAATTTCGGGGTGGCGTTTTAAATAGTCGGAAAGGCTGGCAGCTACCAGTTTTCCCTGCGATACAATTTTTATGTCTTTAGGCAGATATTGCTCAATTTTGCTGATAAGCAACGGATAATGCGTACATCCTAACATGATGGCATCAATCTGATTGTCAGCTTTCAAAAGATTTTCAAGGTTTTTTCGTACAAAGTAATCGGCTCCGTCAGAGTTGTGTTCGTTGTTTTCGATTAGCGGTACCCATAGCGGACAAGCTTCCGAGGCCACGGTTATGTCTTTGTACAGCTTTGCAATTTCCAGCGGGTACGAGTTTGATTGCACGGTGCCCGAAGTAGCCAACAGGCCAATGTGTCGTGAGGTCGTTAGTTCACCAACAGCTTCAACGGTAGGCCGGATTACGCCCAATACTCTTCTTTCAGGATCGAGTCGGGGTAAATCAATTTGCTGTATCGATCGGAGCGCTTTGGCCGATGCGGTGTTGCAAGCCAGTATAACCAGATGGCATCCCATGCCGAACAGTTTTTGCACACATTCCAGTGTGTATTTGTAAACCACATCGAAAGAGCGTGTACCATATGGTGTACGGGCATTGTCGCCCAAATAGATGTAATCGTATTCGGGCAGTTCTTCTCTTATTTTTTCAAGTATAGTGAGTCCGCCATAACCGGAATCAAATACTCCGATAGGACCTGGTTTTTTTGTGAGTAATGTTGTTTTGTCCATACTGCCAGTTGTTTTTCTTTTAATCAGATTATCACTCTTTTACCATTTCTATCCAACCATCATCACTTATACTGATTATGTCCTTCATTTCAGGAAAATCAGCTTTTGTGAGTTCCTGAATAATTTTAATAGCCTTGTTTTGATGGTCAATCAGAGTTGCCTGATATTTTTTTTGATAAGTAGGAATAATTCTGGCTTTTACAAATTCACCCATATTATTGGTGTAAATGTGCATAAGCGGAGCTATACCACATTTGCCGGCAATACTTACCCGGCTGTATGTCAGAAAATTCCCCAGACTATAAGCAATAAATCTGTTTTTGTAAATTTCCACTGCTCTGGTTACATGAGGCCCATGCCCCAATAAAACATCGGCTCCGGCATCAATCATCCGGTGTGCAAACAGGTGAACATTCCCTCTGTTTTCGTTTATGTAATACTCCGTTTCCCGGGTTATGTTTTGATAATCAACTCCTTCGCCGCCTGCGTGAAACGAAACGATAACAATATCGCAAAAAGATTTCAGATAACTTACCGTTCTTTCAGCTTTTTTTATGTCTTTGATATTTAGAGTAGTGGCATTGGGTGCAAAAGCACAGAAACCATAAAGTATACTATCGCGTGTCAGCGTATCAACGGGGCAGTCAAGCAGGCCTGCAAAACGAATCTTCTGTTTTCGCAGGCTTTTTTTTGTAGACTTCTGACCCACATATCCAAAATCATTAATATGATTATTGGCCAGACTAATAAAGTCAAAACCTGCATTAGCCAGCGTTTGCGCGTAACTTGTTGGCATGCCAAAGTAGTAACATCTACCTTCGGTAACACATTTTTTTACCTGAGTTGTATCATCTGTAAGTACCCCTTCCAGATTGCCAAAGGTTATATCGGCATCGTTGAGTTCCGATTGTACGTTCTTAAACAGCCTGAAACTTCCTTTTCGAGGCAGATACGAACTATCGGGGTAATAAGTGCCGAGCATAATATCTCCTACAGCCGCTATTTTTATAATTTCCTTTTTCTGAGCATTAACAGAGGTAAACGCCAATACACAGATAAAACTAAACAGAAGATTTTTCATTCAAAAAAAGTATCGTTAGTCAAACATTTGTCCTGAGTTATTGCTCATCTGAACCATTCGGTCGTATTCAGCCGGCGATAAATCTAAGAAGTAGTAATTCTGCGGATTCATTATTTGCCCACGCAAATGAACTTCGTAGTGCAGGTGTGGCCCGGTTGATTTTCCGGTGCTGCCTACCAATCCTATTACATCTCCGCGCTTAACTTTCTGTCCTACACGTACTTTTATGCTGCTCATATGTCCGTATAAGGTAAGGTATCCATATCCGTGATTAATCTCCACACAATTGCCATAGCCCTGTTTCCAACCGGCACTTACTACAGTGCCGTTGCCGGTAGCAAAAATATCGGTGCCGATAGGAGCTGTAAAATCCATACCTGCATGGAAGCGACGTGTCCGGTAAACCGGGTCGATACGCCAGCCAAAGCCCGATGCCATACGCGTAAGATCTTTATTCAGTACGGGCTGTATGGCAGGGATACATTCAAGCATAGCCTCTTTGTTTTTCGACAGGTTAACCAGTTCATCGTACGATTTGGATTGAATATATATCTGTTTGCGTATTTCATTCATTTTTTTTGTACTGGCCACCACTATCTCTGAGTTGGTCATATTAAGCAACTGTTCGTAGTACTGGGTGTTCGGAGCCGACGATCGTCTGACTTCTAAAGGTATAGGCTCGGCCTGAAATACAACCCGATAGAGGTTGTCGTCCCGTTGTTGCAAATCATTCAATACTTTCTG
Organism: Bacteroidota bacterium; assembly: GCA_017860345.1. GTDB lineage: Bacteria > Bacteroidota > Bacteroidia > Bacteroidales > Paludibacteraceae > Paludibacter. The sequence continues at coordinate 100,273 of JAFNAV010000008.1, forward strand.
AACTTCTTCAAACTGGCGGTCAAGTACTTTGTACTGAGCTTGCATTCTGCTTTTTTCAAGGCCTAATTGTTTTTCTTCGGGCGAGTCAATAGTCGACACAAAAACAAAGAAAAATAAAGCTCCTAATGAGATTCCCGAAAAAAGATGTAAAAGAATTTGCTTTAGTTTATGAGCAAACGAGTGTATAATCGGCTCATAACTTAAAGTGTCGGGGTTGAAGTGAAATTTTATTTTTTTTGCCATAAAAAAAACGTGTGTCGGAAAAATATTCAGTCGAAGATTTTTAGAACCATAAAGTTACCTAAAATATCAATAAACTGGATGTTAGTTTATAAAAATCAGGAATAAAACTAAACTTTTATCCCTTAACTTGATGCAAAAGTAATAAATTTGAAGTATTTTTGCAGACTTTTAAAACATAATAAAAGTAAATAATACGAACTAAGTAAAGCCCATAGGGCAAATATAATGCGAAGCAAATTAGGTCTGAAGGACTAATAACATGCAAAGCTTTAATAATACGAAGTAAATAACAATAGCATATAAAATGACTTCACAGGAAATTCGTCAATCATTTCTCGATTTCTTTGCCTCTAAAGGCCATAAAATTGTGCCATCGGCTCCGATGGTCATTAAAGATGACCCTACCCTGATGTTTACCAACGCAGGGATGAATCAGTTTAAAAACATTATTCTGGGCAACGACCCGATAAAATATCCGCGTGTGGCCGACTCGCAAAAATGTTTGCGTGTAAGCGGTAAGCACAACGACCTGGAAGAGGTAGGACACGATACTTACCATCACACCATGTTCGAAATGTTGGGTAACTGGTCCTTCGGTGACTACTTCAAGAAAGAAGCCATCGAATGGGCGTGGGAATATCTGACTGAAGTGCTGAAACTGGATAAAAATCGCTTGTATGCTACCGTTTTCGAAGGTTCGCCTGCCGAAGGTTTAGGTCGCGACGACGAAGCAGCCGCCATCTGGGCGCAATTTCTTCCTGCCGAGCGCATTATCAACGGAAATAAAAAAGACAATTTCTGGGAAATGGGCGATACCGGTCCTTGCGGTCCTTGTTCGGAAATTCATATCGATATCCGCCCCGATAGCGAACGTGCGTTGGTGGATGGACTGACGTTGGTAAACGAAAGCCACCCGCAGGTGATCGAAATCTGGAACAACGTGTTTATGCAGTTCAATCGCAAAGCCGACGGTTCGCTTGAAGGACTTCCTGCGAAAGTAATCGACACCGGTATGGGCTTCGAACGTTTGTGTATGGCTGTTCAGGGTAAACTTTCGAACTATGATACCGATATTTTTATCCCAATAATTCAGGCAATTAAAGATATAACAAAGCCCCAACCTTTAAATGTAAATGGTCATATTCTTGAACCAGTAGAGAATGAAGAAGAACTCTCTGGAGGTCAGAAAGAGCTTTTTATTAAGCATCAGGAACAAAAAGCCATCGCCATGCGCGTTATCGCCGACCATATCCGTACCATTGCTTTCTCGATTACCGACGGACAGTTGCCGTCCAATGCAAAAGCAGGTTATGTGATTCGTCGTATCCTCCGTCGTGCGGTGCGTTATGGTTATACTTTCCTTGGTCAACGTCATGCTTTTATGTATAAGCTGATTGATACCCTCTGCGAAGTAATGGGCAAGGCTTATCCTGAGTTAGTGGCACAAAAAACATTGATCGAAAAGGTGATCAAAGAAGAGGAAGAATCGTTCCTGCGTACTTTGGAGACAGGTATAAAACTGCTGGAAAAAAGCCTCCCCCAAACCCCCTCCGATAGAGGGGGCTTATTGAGCGGCAAAGTAGCGTTTACCTTATATGACACTTATGGCTTTCCATTAGACTTGACCGAATTGATCCTCCGTGAGAATGGAATGAGTGTGGATATCAACGAATTCAATGCCGAAATGCAGATTCAGAAAGACCGTGCGCGCAACGCTGCTGCCGTTGAAACCGGCGACTGGGTAACCGTTCGCGAAGGTGACAGCCAGTTTGTAGGCTATGACTTTACAACTGCCGACACCGAAATTTTGCGTTACCGCAAGGTGAAACAAAAAAATCAGGAATACTACCAAATCGTACTTTCCAAAACGCCTTTCTATGCTGAAATGGGTGGACAGGTGGGCGACACCGGATTCCTGAAATCTGACAGCGAAACCATCGAAATTATCGATACTAAAAAAGAAAATAACCTGGCGGTACATATCGCTAAAAAATTACCGGCTGATGTTACCGAAGCGTTTACCGCAGTCATTGATGTGGAAAAACGTCATGCTTCAGAGTGCAATCACTCGGCTACGCACCTGCTGCACGAAGCATTGCGCGAAGTGCTGGGCACACACGTAGAGCAAAAAGGCTCGTTTGTAAGTCCCGAAGCATTGCGTTTCGACTTCTCGCATTTCCAAAAAATGACGAAGGAAGAGATACGCGCCGTAGAAGCATTGGCCAACAAAAAGATTCGCGAGAACTATCCGTTGCAGGAACGCCGCGATACTCCTATTGCCGAAGCGCAGGCCATGGGCGCCATGGCTTTGTTTGGCGAAAAATACGGTGAAACCGTTCGCGTGATTCAGTTTGGTACTTCGGTAGAGCTTTGCGGGGGTACCCACGTGGCTTCTACAGGCAATATCGGATTAGTACGCATTGTAGCCGAAAGCTCGATTGCCGCAGGTATCCGTCGTATCGAAGCCATCACCGGGAAAGCGGTGGAAGATTTGCTGGACAAACAGCAGGACACGCTGGCCGAAGCCAAAGAAGTGCTCAACAATGCACCTGATGTGCTCGTGGCTATTAAAAAATTAGCGGAAGAAGCCGCCGATCTTCGTAAGAAAATAGAAGCTTTCCAACATACTCAGATTTTAGCTTTGCGCGACAAGTTGCTTGCTGAAGCCAATGAAGTAAATGGCGTAAAAGTGATACGTTTCGAAGGCGATTTGTCGGCCGATCAGGTAAAGACGCTGGCTTTCCAAATCCGCAATATCCAACCCGATAAACTATTCTTCGTGGCAGGATGTGTGGTGGATGGTAAACCATCGCTCACCGTATTGCTAAGCGACGATTTAGTTGCCACAGGCCTCAACGCCACCAATATTGCCCGCGAAGCGGCCAAAGAAATTCAGGGCGGCGGCGGCGGACAACCATTTTTTGCATCGGCAGGTGGTAAAAACCCCGCCGGAATACAAAAGGCGATTGCAAAAGCATTGGAATCGGTGAAATAAAAAGCAACATATACATAAAACTATATTTGTAAAAGGCAACTCGCAATTGGGTTGCCTTTTTGTTTTTGTCTCTTAAAATATAAACATAAGCGTTATATTTGTATTTTTCGTAAAATAACTACGAAATATTAAAATATATTTGGAATCATCCTTTTTTTGTTGTATGTTTGCAGCGATTTAAAATATCAAATCTATAAACAACGAATATTATGATAGCTGAATTCAAAGTTAAAAACTTTCTTTCTATAAAAACCGAACAAGTTCTGAGTTTTGAACCGACTGCCGATACTCTTATGAGGGATGAATATACGGTAGAAGTAAAAGAAGGTGTGCGTCTATTGAAAATGGCTTTAATTTATGGAGCTAATGCTTCGGGAAAAACAAATATATTGGCTGCATTGTCATTCTTTCGGGATTTAATGCGCAAGGCTCCTGAAGATAAGAACACAGAAGTAGAGATTACTCCTTTTTTACTTGACAATGATTCCCGAAATGAACCGACAGAATTTACAATGAATTTTTATCTTGAAAATGAACGATACATTTTATATGTAAAATTGGATAGAGAAAGGATATATGAAGAAACTCTAACATATTACCCTGGAGTGCGACCTGCTAAACTTTACGTTCGTAACTACAACATAGAGACAGATAAAAGCGACATTAAATTCGGAAACGAACTTAAACTTTCAAAAGACAGTAAAAAGATACTTTCAGGAAACACGTTTAATAATAGTAGCGTGTTAGCTGCTTTTGGAAAGTCGAATGTAGAAAGAACAAAATTAAATATCGTTTATGATTTCTTTACAAAACATATAAATGATGTACTAGAGCCAGTTATGTCTTTGTCATCTTATATTAAAAGGAATCTAGATAAAGACAAAGACGGTAATCTGAAGAATTTCCTTAAAGATATTTTAAGGGCTTCTGATTTTAATATTTGTGATTTGAAACTCGAGAAGGAAGAGGAAATGATTACTCCCGAATTAGAAAAAGCAATCCAATCTGCAGATAATATTCCGGATAATGCCAAGCAGGATATACTACAAAAAGGTAAGATTAATAATTTTTCTCTACAGTTTAAACATCACACTGATAATGGATACTTTGAATTGCCTGAAGAGCTTGAATCAAGAGGGACTATTCGTTTTATGGGCATGGCAGTTATATTAAAACAGTTACTTCAGGATAATCGTATTATTTGTATTGATGAGGTTGAGACGAGTTTACATTATGAGTTACTTTCATATTTTATCAAGGTGTTTTTAGGTAATAGCCAGAAAGCTTCTCAGTTAATTATGACGACTCATGACATTAATCTGTTAAATGAAAGTTTTATTCGTCGCGATGCTGTTTGGTTTACGGATAAAGATTCGATTGGACAAACTCATTTAGTTCGACTCTCATCCTTTGGACTACACAAGAACTTATCTCCGTATAATGCCTATAGGCAAGGTAAATTAGTAAACTTACCATTCTTCGATAGTATTTATTTAAAAGATAATAGCCTATGCGAGGAAAGTAAGAAAGAGCATTGCCATTATTGGTGAGGGAGAAACGGAATGGTTTTATTTCGAGTCATTACGGACTTTTAGGCGTTTTGATATAAAAATTGCTCCGGACTTTCCACGTCATTCTGATATTGACGACATGCTTAAGTTGGCTGAGAAATATGTAAATGAAGCGTATGATTATGTGGTATGTTTGATAGATATGGATAGGATAATGACAAACCCTACAGAATCTAAAAAGTACTACGAACGTAAGAAAGGGAGGAAATTCAGAAGGGTAATCTTTGTTGAAACAAATCCTTGTACAGAGTTCTGGTTTTTACTGCATTTCTTACCAAACTTTTCAGAAAAAAGATATCAGAATCAAACGCAACTAATAAGGGATTTGCAGAAATATATGCCAGGGTATGAAAAAACAAAACATTATTTTAAACGTACTGATTTGTTTTGCTATTTAAATCAACATGGAGATATAAACAGGGCGATGCAAAATGCAGAACAGTTATGTGAGAAAAATAAGGAAAATCCAGAAGACGAGATTTCGTATTCAGAAATATATAAAGTGATAAATCTTATAAACGAGTTACAGCCTATGGTGTAGTCAGAAAAAAAGAGAAACGACTATAAAAAATGAAGAAGATAGCAAACCTGCAAGCTTCTATCTTCAATTATTTGTCTTTTGGTTGGAGACAATGCTTAAAGATCGATCGGATTAAATAAACAAAATTAAAGGCTGTCTCACTTTTATCCTGAGACAGCCTTTCTTCTATTATAAATATCAAATCTTCCCGAAATCTTCCCAAAATGAAGGGTATGATTTGCTGACTACCTGCGGCTCTACAATGGTTATAGGATAAAGCAAGGCTGCCGGGGCAAATGCCATAGCCATCCGGTGGTCTTCGTAGGTTTGGATGCTTATTTCGCTATCTGCCGCTTTTTTTTCTCCGTCCCAGGCTAGTTCGCTGTCGCGGGGCTCAAACAAAATGAACCCCAGTTTACCCAACTCAGCTATCAAAGCAGCTATGCGGTCGGTTTCTTTAATTTTCAGACTTTGCACTCCTTTGAAATGAAACGGTATGCCACGCAGGCAGCATGTTACAGCAAAGGTTTGCGCCAAATCTGGTTGGTTGGTAAAATCATATTCAAATGCCGATACATAATTTCCGGTGGAAGTGAGTTTAACACCCCCGGGCTGATATGCCGTATTCACTCCGAGCTGTTCAAACAGTTCAGCCACTTTGCTATCGCCCTGAGTGCTGTTTTGAAATAAACCATGCAGAAGAATTTCACCATTTCCAATGATTGAAAGTACTTCGTACCAATATGATGCTGCCGACCAGTCCGATTCTACTTTAAAGGGTACAGGCTTATAAGTTTGAGGGCGTATATCTATTTCGCTGTTTTCAAAAGCCACATCTACTCCGAACTTCTGCATGATTTTTTGAGTCATCAGTATATAAGGAACCGAAATTATATTTCCTTCAAGTTTGATTTTCAGCCCATTCAACATATAAGGTGCTATCATCATAAGTGCCGATATGTATTGACTGCTTACTCCGCCATTCAACTTAACTTCTCCACCATTGAGCGCACTTCCTGTAATACGTAAAGGAGGGTAACCCTCCTTTTCAGTGTATTCAATTCGGGCGCCAAGGCTATTCAGTGCTTCAACCAGCAACCTGACAGGGCGGTTTTTCATCCGTTCACTGCCGGTAATTACCCATTCGCCCACTGTTTTCGAGAGAAAAGCCGTGAGGAAGCGCATGGCTGTGCCAGCAGCTCCAATATCAAAAGTTGTATCGTTAGAGTCGAGTGCTTTCAGCGTAACACGTGTGTCGTCGCAGTCCGACAGGTTTTGAATTTCGTACGGACTGTAAGCCAGCGCATTGATAATAAGTGCCCGGTTGCTAATGCTTTTTGAACTTGGCAGATTAATTTCCAGCTTAACTTGTTTGGTTGTAATGTGTAATTGCTTCGTTGTCATTGATTGTAACTGATTTCGTTGAAATTATGCACTGATGTGAACCTCAGAACTTTCTATCTATACAGCTAATTCATAAATTTTCTGTACATCTTTTTCAGTGAGTTTCACAAAAGAACCAAGTGTACCTTCGCCTAATCCAAGTGTTTTGACTAACACGGGAATGTCTCCGGCTTTGGCTCCCAGTTCCGAAAAGCGTATAGGCATGCCAATAGATTGCAGGAAATGTTCGTAATGCTTTATTCCTTGAATAGCAGTGTTTTCCGGGTTCTGAAAGTCCATTTCGCAGCCCCATATTCTGACAGCAAATTGAGCAAAGCGGTTTACATCATGACTCATTACATATTTCATCCAGGCCGGAAACATAACGGCGAGCCCGGCTCCGTGAGCTACATCGTACAGCCCCGATAGTTCGTGTTCCATATTGTGCGTGCTCCAGTCTTGTTCGCGGCCTACACCGCAGATGTCGTTATGAGCCACCATGCCTGCCCACATCAGGTTGGCGCGTGCTTCGTAGTCGTCGGGGTTAGCCAGCGCTTTAGGAGTTTCGTTGATAATGGTGAGCATAATTCCTTCGCACAAACGATCGGTTATTTCCACTTCTTTGGTGTTGGTAAAATATCGTTCCATCACATGAGCAAGCATATCGGTAGCGCCGCAAGCAGTTTGATATGGCGGGAGCGAGCATGTAAGTTGAGGGTTAAGAATAGAGAACACAGGCCGGATTAAGTCGCTGTTAGCGGCACGTTTCAGCATACCGTTTTCGTGCGTAATAACCGAACCGGTGGAGCCTTCGCTTCCGGCAGCCGTGAGCGTAAGTATGGTGGCCACAGGCAATGCTTTGTCTATACGTTTTCCGTTGTAAAACTCCCAAAAATCGCCCTCGTAAAGCGCTCCCAAGGCTATAGCTTTGGCCGAGTCGATGACGCTGCCGCCCCCGACTGCCAGAATAAAATCAATGTTTTCTTTTTTGCAAATATCAATACCCTGATATACTAAGCCACTTCGGGGATTGGGAACCACCCCGCCGAGTTCACTAAACGCAATGCCGGAACTTTCGAGCGATTTTTTGACCCTTTCGAGCAATCCGCTTTTAATTACCGATCCGCTTCCATAGTGTATAAGTACTTTTTTTCCACCAAATCGTTGAATATATTTTCCGGTTTCGTTTTCACGATCTTTTCCGAAAACGAAATAAGTTGGGCTATAAAAATTGAAGTTATTCATTTTTTTGTTCCTGGTTAGTTGTTAGTCAGTTGAATTGTAATTTTTATTTGAAATCAGGCTTTCATTTCTTTTTTATCGCAATCACAAAAGGATGGTCGTCAAAAACCCCCCGTGTAGCATCAAAATCGGCGTTACGTACATTGTCGTCGCCATCTATTCCGAAACCGGTTTTGGCCATTGTTGAGAATTCTTTTTTTGCATCTCTCAGTATAAGGTCATTAAAAGCAAGTTCGGCTTTTTCTCCTTTATTTACGATGTCATTAATCTCTTTATCGGACAATTGTGTGGCCGTTTTTGATAGTTTGTTTTGAATAATAGAATTTACAAACCCCAGTTTATAGGCAGGGTAATTATCATAGATTTTGAGTAACTCCTGCTGAATCTGTTCTACCGAAAGTTTTTCAGCAATTATTCTTTGGCAAAGCTTCTCAATTTCTGTTTGCGGGGCCAGCAGCCCGGCCATATCTACCCAATTGCCACTCCCTGTATTAGCTTGTCCGTCAGTTATTTCACGCACATGTTTGGCTATAAAATTATCTACAGCCATTTCGTACAATTCAATGCCTTTACGCAAAGCCGATCTTTTTATTTTACAGTTTTGATACCATACAAAAGTGGCATCAGAATCCATATTAGCAAGAATATTCTTTAGTAAATCAATGCCTTTCAGTACTTTAGATAGGGTATAGGGCGATAGGAAATCAAAATGAACGGGATCCGTTTTTTCGCCGCTGCGCAGGTCGCGTTTAGGCCATTTTTGTACATCGCGGATAGTACCGGCGCTATGCAGGTTGATACCAACCAACAAATGGCTTTCATTATCGGCTTCTATCAAATATGAGAAAGGGAGATTTTTCAAGTCAGGATTGCCCTTGTGTCTGCCCAGTACAATTGAGAAAGCTCCAATATGAGCAGGCCACATGATGTACGAGTTGCTCGAAGTTTTAACGCCACGTTCGGTAATTCCCTGATGTACCGGTCCTAATTTGTACATGTGATTACTAAAATTACTTCCGCTGCCAGCATTCATAAATGAATATAAGGCTGTGAGCATCAGTGTCGACTTGTGGTGTGTAACCGTGTATGGACCTGCAAAAACAGATATAGCCTCTCCATGTTGTCCCTGACAGTTTGCAAAAAATACCGAGTCGATTGCCGAGAATTGTTTCCCAATTATACAACCTTGTCCAATAAAGCAGCGGGTAAGCATAGCGCCGTCGGTGACTGCACTTCCTGAACCGATAATGAATTCATTGCACTGCACACCATTGCCTATGTGTATGGGGGCATCGGCTGTACTGATGATAGTCCCCTGTTCGAGCAAAACAGCTCCATCCAATCTGGCACAGTTGCCAATGCGTACATTGAGTATCGAACCACAATTAGTAATATGAGCATTTTTCCCAATTGAACCTTTGTCCGATTTGGTGGTTTCAATATATTTTTTTGCCGATTGCAATAGCGCTTCGGTGAGTTCGGTATCATGTCGGTAAAAAGTCATCATATAGGCCATTGGTGCCGACAGCTTATCAAAAACAGGGATGGTACGTTCACCGCTTTCAATCATTACAGCCACTTCGGTGCCATTGCCAAAAGAGCTCTCTCCGCTGGTTATAATACTGTTTACATTTTCAATATAAACATCTTCATCAATATCATAATTAGCTATATAGTTATTTACTTTATTGATATATACATTGTTGCCAATTGTACAGTTGTGCAGGTGGCAGTTGTAAATCCCCGAATGCTTTCTCACCCCACCCGGAAGGTCAATGACTTTGTTGAAAGTGCCAAGGCATACTTTTCCGGAAAAATGAACGTTCTGAATAAAGCTGACCGAAAAATCATCAGCCACCAATAGCTCTTTCCAGTCGTCGGCCGAGCAACCGTAAACCAGCAACGAAGCAATTTCTTTGTCTTGTAAATGCCTGTATTTCATAGCGTCTTTCCACTAAAAGCCGTTAGTACATATTTTATTTATTATAACAGATGATTTATTGTTCAGCATCCTCCTTGTCATATTTTTGAAACAAAAAATCGTTGTACGGATATCGTTCCACATGGATAGCCTTTACTCTTTCGTACATAAGCGCTTTGAGTTGTTCAACGTTTTGTTTTTCCCGTGCCGAGATAAAGATGCAATTATCATGTAGTTTTGATATCCACGTATTTTTCAGTTCATCCAGACTGTAATTTTCCCGTTTCACCGGTGTCAAATCATCTTCATCTTTAGGAACGTAGGTAAAAGCATCTATTTTGTTGAATACGAGTATGGTTGGCTTTTCCCGCGGATCAATTTCTTTCAAAGTTTGATTAACGATTTCAAGCTGTTCTTCAAAATTAGGATGCGAAATATCTACTACATGTACCAACAAATCGGCTTCGCGCACTTCATCTAAAGTTGATTTGAAAGATTCAATCAGGTTGTGCGGAAGTTTGCGGATAAATCCAACTGTATCCGATAGCAGAAACGGCAGGTTCTCAATAATGACTTTACGTACTGTAGTATCGAGTGTTGCAAATAGCTTATTTTCGGCAAAAACTTCCGACTTGCTTAGCATATTCATCATGGTAGATTTACCCACGTTGGTATACCCAACCAAAGCTACTCTTACCATTTTTCCCCGGTTTTTACGTTGCGTAGCCATTTGCTTGTCAATTTCTTTCAGTCCCTGTTTCAGCAACGAGATTTTGTTGAGTATGATGCGTCGGTCGGTTTCAATCTGCGTTTCACCCGGGCCACGCATACCTATACCTCCCTGCTGTCTTTCCAGATGTGTCCAAAGCCGTGTAAGGCGTGGAAGCATATACTGCAACTGAGCTAATTCTACCTGAGTTTTGGCATTGGCAGTTTGCGCTCTTTTGGCAAAAATATCCAGAATAAGACTTGTTCTGTCGAGGATTAGTACTTTTAGTTCCCCCTCAATATTCCTGAGCTGCTTGGGCGAAAGTTCGTCGTCGAATATAACCAGTCCTATTTCGTTATTGTCAATGTATTCTTTTATTTCCTGTAGTTTACCAGGCCCTACAAAAGTTTTAGGGTTAGGATAATCTATACGCTGAAAAAACAGTTTGTCAGGGGTGGCGCCGGCTGTGTGGGCCAAAAAGGCCAGTTCGTCAAGATATTCTCGGGTGCGTTCTTCGTTTTGCGACGAGGTTATTAGCCCCACCAGAACTGCTTTTTCCTGATATATTTCTGTCTTAACCTGATTATTCATAAAAATGTATATTTCTTAATGATAAAAAAACCGTTTGGAAAGACCCAAACGGTTTTTGATATTTTTTGCCTTTTATCAACTTACCGTTGGTATAATTGATAAGCGGAAATTCAACAAGGCTTATTACTGTAAACGGAAGTTAACCGGAAGTGTATACTTTACACGTACGGGTTTACCACGTTGTTGTCCGGGACTCCATTTAGGCATGGATTTGATAACGCGAACAGCTTCTTTGTCAAGACTTGCGTCAACGCTACGAACTACTTCAATGTCAACAATCGAACCGTCGCGGTTTACTACAAACTGACAGATTACGCGTCCTTGTACACCATTTTCCTGAGCAATAACCGGATACTTAACATTTTCGTAGAGGTATTTCATCAAAGCTGCATCTCCGCCCGGAAATGAAGGCATTTTTTCAACAACCTGAAATACTACGTTGTCTTCTTCTTCAACTACAGCAGGAGCGGCAGTTACAGGAGCAGCTACGGCTACGCCTTTGTCTTTGTCGTCTTCGGTGTTGATTTCAACTGAGGCTACTTCAACGTCATCGTCAACCACATTGATAATTTCTACCACTTCGGGAGCAGGAGGTGGTGGAGGTGGAGGCAATTCCTGAGCTGTTTGAACGATTTCAATTTCCTCTTCTGCAAGTAAACTGGTGTCAGCAGCCTGAAATACTTTAACTTCTCTCTCAGTCCACTCAAAACCAATGTAGAGCAGTGATAAAACCATAACAAGACCCATAGTTACGAAGAGAAATTTTTTGTCTTCGAGACTGGCTTTTGGTGATTTTTTAACTTCCATATTTTATGTTTAATTTATATATATTTCCAGTGGGCAAATGTAATATATTTTTTCCAAAATTTATTTGTAAAAAACAGAAAAAAATCATTTTTATTTGACTTTTCGCATAATCGATTGTGTTTAATTGTTTTTTTATCTTCAAAAATATAATTTTCCTTTCTTTTTTCGTTCTATTTACTGATTTGTACTTGCGGTCAAATCTGACTTATGTGAATTTGATGTATCTTTGAATCCGGAATAGATGGTTGTGTGTTCGGGATTATAATCTATATGTAAATGCTAAAAAAGGTTTTAATCATTATTTGTTTTTTCTTTGTTTACGGCCAGGCTTGCCCTCAGGCCGGAAATGCTGTGTATTCTTTTCTGGATTTACCCATATCTTCGCGTCAGGCAGCTTTAGGAAGCAGTAATGTGTCGTTGCGCGACAATGATATTAATTTTGCCTTGATGAACCCTGCTCTTTTAACTCAGGAAACCAAAAATACGATTGGTGTAAATATTGCCAATTATTTATCGGATATAACCTTTGGTTCTGCTATTTATGGTTATAGTATTGATGACAAAAGTTTTATGGCTGTGGGGATGCAGTATGTGGATTATGGAAAATTTGATGGCCGTGATGATTTGGATAGTGAGACGGGACTGTTCTCGGCTAAGGATATGTCGCTCAGTGTGGTGTATGCTCGTACCTTAACCAACAGAATTACGGTAGGAGCTACGTTGAAGCCTGTGTTTTCGGTATTCGAAATGTATACAAGTTTTGGGATGGCAGCCGATTTGGGCGTCAGCTACCGCGATACTACGGGCAATTTTTCTGCCGGATTCGTGCTTCGTAATATCGGCACTCAATTGAAAGGTTACTATGCCGACGAGGATGGACAGCATTATGAACGTTTGCCTTTTAACGTAATGCTTGGTGTTTCCAAAAAGCTGGAACATGCGCCTTTTCGCTTCTCGCTCACCCTGCATAACCTTCAACGCTGGAATTTGTCCTATCTCACCGATGATTCAGATGATGACGATGCGGATGCCGGAATTGGCTTTTTTGACATGGCTTTTCGTCATGCAATAATAGGAGTGGAGTTTGTGCCTGGCAAAAACTTTTATCTGGCAGCATCATATAATCATCGGCGTAGTAAGGAGCTGGCGATGTCAGGCTTCAAAAGCATGTCTGGTTTTTCATTTGGCGGAGGTGTCAAGTTATATAAATTTCAGATAGGTTTTGGGCTGACGCCTTTCCAGACGGGTATTACAGCGTATCAATTTTCCATCAGTACCTCGTTGAAAGAGTTTGGCTTGTAAGGTGTCATGACCAGATTTCAGGTTTGGTAATTGTTGATGATGATTTATTCAAGAATCTTTTTTTAGTATTTACTGTTTTTTTTAAGATAAGATGAAGAAAATAATTGTAGCCATTGACGGGTTTTCGTCCTGTGGTAAAAGCACAATGGCTAAAGAGCTTGCCCGCGAAAGCGGATATGTTTATGTAGATACGGGTGCAATGTATCGCGCTGTTTCGTTGTATTGCCTGCGCAATGGATGGATGGATAACGAACACATGGATATACATACGATAGAAAGTAACATCGAAAATATTGAACTTTCATTTAAAAACAATACCGAGGGAAAAGCAGAGATATACTTGCATGGCGAAAATGTAGAAAAGCAGATACGCACTTTAGAGGTGGCTAATGGTGCAAGTCGCGTAAGTACGATAGGTGCAGTACGGCGCGAACTTGTACGTCAGCAGCAAAATATGGGCAAAAATAAAGGCATAGTGATGGATGGGAGAGATATTGGTACTGTGGTTTTTCCTGATGCCGAACTGAAAATTTTTCTTACAGCCTCGGCCGAGATAAGGGCTCAGCGCCGAATGGACGAGTTGAAGGCCAAGGGAGATTCTGTGAGCTTTGAAGAAGTGCTGGCCAATGTAAAGGAGCGCGATGAGAGAGATCAAAACAGGGCTGAGAGTCCGCTACGTTGTGCCGACGATGCGGTAGTGATTGATAATACTACGCTTACACCTGCACAACAACAGGAAATGTTACGAACATTATTCAAACAGAAAACGTTAGAATAACACGTAAATAAACCGTAGAACATAGCTGCTGAGTCATCATTTTTCCAGATAGAAGGTGTTGCTTCTGATCCCCAAAAGCTTTACTGGAAATGATATGCCCGGAGTCTGTGGTCTATGAAGTAATAAATTGTAAATCATGTTACCCGATATAGAAATTGATAAAAAATCCGGATTTTGTTTCGGAGTAGTCAATGCCATAAAAAAGGCTGAAGAAGAACTTGCCAAAGGAGGCGTACTGTACTGCCTGGGCGATATTGTACACAATGGACAGGAGGTGGAACGACTGTCGCAAATGGGTATGATAACCATTAACCACGAAGAGTTTGCTAAACTTAAAGATGCCCGCGTACTTCTGCGGGCTCACGGCGAACCACCAAGTACGTACGAAACTGCCCGCCGGAATAATATAACCCTCATCGATGCATCATGTCCGGTGGTGCTTAAGCTACAATCGAGAATTAAAACCGCTTACGAAGCAGCTCCCGGTATGGATACCCAAATCGTAATTTATGGGCATCATGGACATGCCGAAGTCAACGGGCTTGTGGGGCAAACCGATGGAAAAGCGATTGTAATTGAAGATGAAACGGAACTTGATAAAATTGATTTCAGTAAAAATGTCAAGCTGTTTTCGCAAACTACCAAGTCGCTCGAAGGGTTTAATCATCTTGTAAAAAAAGTTGCAGGCATGTCTGAGGCTGGAACGGAATTTGAATATTCTGATACAATTTGCCGTCAGGTGGCTAACAGAATACCAAATATTACTAACTTTGCACAGCAAAACGATATAGTGATATTCGTAAGCGGCAAAAAAAGTTCAAACGGTAAGGTCTTATTCGAACATGCCAAATCTATCAATCCTGCATCCTACCTTGTTTCCGATGCATCTGAAGTAGATGGTCTTGCTATTGACTTCACTAAAAAAATAGGAATCTGTGGAGCAACCTCTACACCTCGCTGGTTAATGGAGGAAGTAAAAGAAAAACTGACTGTACTTGCTGCGGGGCGTTAATATCTTGCACAAAAACCGGTGGATTTATTACCACCTGATGTAGCTAATGGTTGTTTTTTTTTGTTGCTCATATATAGATGATTAGTTTTTTTAATACAATATAAAATGGAATACGGAATTAAATGCATCGGGGTGCTTACTTCAGGTGGCGATGCCCCGGGTATGAATGCTGCTATACGTTCGGTAACGAGAGCAGCCATCTTTAATGGTATTCGCGTAAAAGCGATTTACCGTGGTTATAAAGGACTTATTACTGGCGAGATTGTTGAGTTTCAGACACAAAATGTGAGCAACATAATTCAGCAGGGAGGTACAATTCTTAAAAGTGCCCGTTGTGCTGAGTTTCGTACACCCGAAGGGCGTAAGCTGGCTTACGATAATATGGTGAAGGAAAATATTGATGCTCTGGTGGTGATTGGTGGCGATGGAACTTTTACGGGAGCCCGTATATTTGCGCAGGAATACAATGTACCAATTGTAGGCTTGCCCGGTACTATCGATAACGACTTGTACGGAACCGACTCTACCATAGGTTACGATACGGCTTTGAATACAATTATCGATGCTGTAGATAAAATTCGCGATACGGCTTCGTCGCACGAACGCTTGTTTTTTATCGAAGTAATGGGACGCGATGCCGGTTTTCTGGCTCTGAACAGTGCACTGGCTTCCGGGGCAGAGGCTGCTATTATCCCGGAACGGGAAACTAAAGTGGACCAACTGGAAGAACTTATCCGCAATGGGTTCCGAAAATCCAAAAACAGCAGTATCGTTATTGTAGCCGAAAGCGAGATTACAGGCGGTGCCAACGGACTGGCCGAGCGCATGCATAAAGAACATCCTGAATATGATGTGCGTGTTACCATACTTGGCCATATTCAGCGGGGCGGTTCGCCTACTGCTTACGATCGTATTATTGCAAGTCGTATGGGTGTTGCAGCTATCGACGCCCTGCTTGATGAACAGCGAAGCATTATGATAGGTATCGTGAACAATGAGATAGTAAATGTGCCATTTACCAAAGCGATTAAAGATGATAAACCTGTGGATGAAAGCCTGGTAGGTGTTTTACAGATTTTGTCTATTTAATCTAAGTACATGACAAAAAAAGAATAGAAACGCGGATATAGCGGATTTAGCTGACATACACTGATTTATTGTAGCAACAAAACGGATTTTAATTCTGATTTATTTACTACGTAAATGGCGGATTAGCATTCGCAGCTGAAAATCAGCTGACTTCACTTGTGAAGTCAAAATCTGTAATGTAATCCGTATTATGAAAACTTTTGAGTTTACAGCGAAAATCTGTTTAATCCGCTAAATCCGCGTTTCTATTCACATGAAGCACTATTCATATCCATTAATTATAGGCAAAATAGAATTTTTGTCATGACTAAACTATTTAATATCAAAATTTTTATAAAGCTGATTTTATCCCCGATATTAATTTAATACCGGGGATTTTTTCACCTGAATAAAACAGATGACGTGGAGTGTGTTGAAATAAATAAAAATTAATCAATGTTGTGTATGACAAAGAAATCCATACTTTTTGTTTGTCTTGGAAATATTTGCCGGTCGCCAATGGCCGAAGCGGTTTTTAATAAAATTATTGAGCGCGAAGGCCTATCGGAGTTTTTTGTTACAGATTCGGCCGGACTAATTGCTTATCATCAGGGTGAGCAGGCTGATAGCCGGATGCGCTATCATGCGGGTAGGAGAGGTTACGAACTTACGCACAGGTCACGTCCTTTTGCGCGAACCGACTTTGATCGTTTTGATTTGATTATCGGTATGGACGAGCAGAATATTGACGGCCTGCGCGATAAAGCAGATACGCTGGAAGAAATGCAGAAAATTCACCGAATGAAAGATTTTAGTCGCAACTTTGCGCCCACGCATATTCCCGATCCCTACTATGGAGGCGATCAGGGTTTCGAAAATGTTATTGATTTACTGGAAGATGCCTGCGAAGGTCTGCTTGAAGAAATAGAAAGAGGGGCGGTGTGAAACCGTAAGTTATATCATGCATTCCATATTTCCCAGGCAGCTTCGGCCTGACCAATCAGCATCCCTTCACCATTAAGTCCTGATGCACCTTTTTCTCTTCCTTTTTTCAAAAACAATGTTTCAGTTGGGTTGTACACCACGTCGAATAGCAGGTGTTTGTCAGTCAGATGTTCGTAAGGGATAGCCGGGCATTCATCGGCGTGCGGAAAGGTACCCACCGGCGATGCGTTTACCACAACAGTGTATTTGTCCATTATTTCGGCATTGAGGTCGGCATATGTAAGTTGTTCTGCATGCGCGCTTCTCGATACATAAGTGGTATGTATCCCGAGTTTTTGCAATACATATCTGATGGCTTTGGATGCCCCACCCGTGCCAAGTATCAGAGCTTTTGTATGATGAGGTTTAAGCCACGGTTTCAGCGATTTCTCAAAGCCTATAGCATCCGAGTTATATCCTTTTAAGCGGGTTTTACCATTGTTTGAAGTGAATTTTATAACATTGACGGCGCCAATTTCGGCAGCAGTAACATCAAGTTCATCCAGAAAAGGAATAACTTGTTCCTTGTAAGGGATGGTTACGTTCAGGCCTGAAAAATCAATCTCAGCAATCAATGTTTTAAAATGCGATATTTCAGGCAATTCGTACAGATTGTATTGAGCGTCAATAAGTTCGTCGGCAAATTTGGCAGTGAAGTATTTTTTAGAAAATGAATGGCCTAAAGGAAGGCCTATCAGTCCGAATTGTTTCATTTTTTTCTTCTCCTGATAAAATATCTGACGATGTAAAAGCCTATAGCCAAAGCCAGCAAAACCAATATGATGATGCTTAGTTCATGGCTGTATTCGTTGATAAGGTCGGCCTGCCCGTGAGCCAGATAACCCAGTAAGGCAAGTGTTGTATTCCATATCAATGCTCCCAGTGTGGTGAAAATGGTAAAGCTTAACAGGTTCATCCGGGCCAGTCCTGCCGGGAGTGATATTAACTGTCGGATACCTGGAATCAATCTCCCTACAAAAGTGGAAGTTTTGCCATGGTCGTTGAAGTATTGTTCAGCTTTTTTTATCTTTTCGCTGCTTAATAGCAGGATTTTGCCCACTTTGCTATCGGCCAGCCTGTACATGATTGGGCGTCCGAGCCACATAGCCAGAAAATAATTGATATACGCCCCTATAAGCGCTCCAAGTGTGCCAAATAAAACTACTAAAAAGATATTGAGATGGCTGTTGGGTTTACTTGCAATATAAGCTGCCGGAGGAATAACTACTTCGGATGGAAAAGGGATAAATGAACTTTCAATGGTCATTAACGCAGTTATGCTTGCGTAGTTCATGTTACCCTCATACCAGTTCTCTACTTTTTGAATAATTGTGAGAGAAGAATCCTTTTTTTGTTCCGTATTATTTTCGGCATTAATAAACGTAACGGTAAAAATAAGAACGAAAGAAATGAAGATTTTTTTTATCATAAATGATTGAAAATAATTTTGTAATTAAAGCATGAATGAGTCTATTTCAACCGCCTCAGGGCAAATCTCAAAAAACAACTTGAGTGCATCAAGATTGCTGTACGAAGCTTTTTTGAGAAAAATCTTACTCATTTCATAATTATTATTTTTGAAATAAGCCACGGCGATAAAAATTTCGATGTACTCCAGAGTGTTGTCTAATTCAAAGGCGGTAAGATAATATTGCAGCGCGGTTTTATACTCACCATTATCCATGCAGATATTAGCGATAGCCATCAGCGCATCCGGTTGATTGGGGTCTAAGCCAATTGACTTCAGGTAGGCCAGCAGTGCATTTTGGGTGTCGTCCATACCAATAAAAGCTTCGGCCAGATAAATCCACGCGTCGGGAGCATCTTCCTGTACGCTGATAGCCTGACGGATATACGTAAGGCTCTCGGTGAATCGTTCAAGCTCAAGCAGGCAAATTCCTATACCCGTAAGTACGTCATAATTATCAGTGAGTTTTTCCTGTGCTTTGTTGTAGTACTCCAGCGCCATGTCAAACTTCTCGAGTTTTTCGTAACATTCCCCTATAAACAAATGGGCCTGCTCTGGTTCAAGAGTTATTTTTTCGTATTCAATATAGGCAGCTATGGCTTTTTCAAACTCGCTCAACTGAAAGTGTGAGTGACCTTTTTGTAGCCACGACAAAGAATCACTTTCATTAATGGCCACAGCATAGTCATAGGCGTTTACGGCGTTGTTGAAGTCCTGAAGTCCAAAATAAATCTGCCCAAGGTTGAACCATGCTTCCGACATGTACGAGTCGGCATTCAAAATGCGGTTATACGTTTCAATGGCTTTGTTGGTAAGCGTAAGTTGCTCGTAACAAAAAGCCAGTTCAAAAAGCACATCGGTGTTTTTAGGGTTGAATATTTCGGCTTTTTTCAGTAGTCTGAGGGCTGTTTCAAAATCGAGCTGGGCAATATAAATAAAACTCAGATCCAGACAAATATTGTCGATATCTTCGGTTTCGCGTTCAAAAATTTCGTAGGTAAACATTCCGGCTTCCTTAATACGCCCCAGTCTGAGTAACGTTTCTATGCGCAGTAGTGTTACTTCGTAATCGCCGGAATCGGCAATGCTTTCAAGTATTCTGAACGCTTTTTGTACATCTCCGGCCACGAGGTATAATTTTGCCCGTTTGGTTTTCAGAGACACACTGGCCGGATGAAGCTGTAGGCCAAATTCAATGGCATTCGAACTGTCTTTGGTACGTCCTTTGCGCAGGTAATAATCTACGATTGACTCAAGTTCTTCAACATCAAAATAGCCTGAACCATTTCCATTAAGAAACTGTTCATAACGTTTGACTATGTCGTCGAACTCATCATCAACTGATTGAGATAGCTTGCGGCTCATATCATTCTCTTTTGTGCAAAAGTAATGTTTTTTAAAGGATTAGAGGTGGGTGAAATAAAAAAGTTTTCAACAATACAGGTTCGTGTCTTTTTAAATGCTGTTTGCAGGCAAAAAATCCATTTAGGAATGGTTTTTGACATACAAAAATGACATATAAAATCATTATCTTTGTGTTTTCAGGGTTTATCAAACGATAAAATATACAAATTATGCAGTTTTCAACGTTATTTCATTATTGTCCGTGTTGTGGGTCAGATGCTTTTGTTGTTAATAATGAAAAATCAATGAAATGCAATCATTGTGGTTTTGTTTTTTACATCAATGCGTCGGCGGCTGTAGCTGCATTTATTTGTAACGATAAAGGCGAATTGCTGGTATGCAGGCGGGCCAAAGAGCCGGCAAAGGGTACTTTGGATTTGCCCGGTGGCTTTGTTGATAACCACGAGTCGGCCGAGGAGGCTCTCAGGCGTGAGTTACGTGAGGAGTTAGGCGCTGAGGTTGTTGATGCTAAATACCTGTTCTCTTTGCCTAATACATATATTTACAGCGGGTTATCAATACCCACGTTGGATATTTTTTTTGAGTGCAGTGTAAAAAACTATCAAAACCTGCAGGCTGCTGATGATGTGGAAAGCATTGCGTTTATGGCTTTGAGCGAGGTTAATTCTGACGATTTTGGGCTTACTTCCGTGCGCGAAGGGGTTAAACGTTATACCGGAAGGTAATTTATAGCAGAATAATAAAAATTCATTTTCAAATATATTTTTATGATGAGAAAAAAAATCATACTTGGTTTAACTATCTGTATCCTCGCGCTACAAGCTGTAGCTCAGGAAACGCTTGTTTATACCCATCAGGATGTACTTTTCAGTCAGGGACGCGAACTTTACAACCAGCGAAAATTTGCTGCTTCGTACCGCAATTTTGAGGAATTTCTCAAAAAAGCAGATAAGAATAAGGCCGGACAAATACAGGAAGCCGAGTATTATATGGCTGCCAATGCCTATGAGCTGAGGCAGGACGATGCTGAGAAACTGCTGACCAGCTACCTTGCCAAACATCCGTACACTCCTTTTTACGACAAAGCTACCATGATGCTTGGCCTTCTGAAATACGAAGATAAAAAGTATGAGGATGCTTTGAAGTATTTTGACCAGGTAACCGAGTCGCATCTGGGGCAGCGCGACCGTATTGACTACCTTTTTTGCAAGGGCTATGCCAGTCTCGAAACCAAAAAATGCCAGCAGGCGCTTACCATTTTCAAAGCGCTTAAGGAGATGAATACCCGTTATCAGCTTTCGGCAACGTATTATTATGCTTACTCTGAATATACTTTGGGCAACTATCAGGCAGCGCTCCCCGAGTTTTTGAAGATTGAAAATAATGATGAGTATAAGAACATTGTGCCGTATTATATTATCCAGATTTATTATTACCAAAAAGACTTTGATAAACTGAATGAACGGGCTGATGCTTTGCTGAAAAACAACCCAACCAACCCCAATAATGGCGAAATATACCGAATTATGGGCGAAATTTCGTACAGCAAAAAAGATTACGCCAAAACAATTGCTTACCTGAAAGAGTACGAAAAATTATCGCCTCAGGTGCTTCGCAACGATATGTATCTGCTGGGCTTGTCGTATTATCAGACTAAGGATTATCAAAACGCAGTTACCTACTTGTCGAAAACCACTACCGAATCTGACGAGATGACCGAAAATGCCTATCTGCATATCGGGAATGCTTATATCCGGCTGAATGATAAAACCAATGCCCGGTTGGCTTACGAAGCTGCTTTGCGTAGCAATTTTAATAAAACAGTGCGTGAAGAGGCGCTCTACAATTACGCACTTACAACGTACGAAACGACCACTGCATTTGGAGAGTCAATCACGGCTTTTGAACAATTTCTAACCGAATTTCCGGGTTCGAAATATGTAAATGATGCCTATAACTATCTGGCATCGGTGTATATGACTACCAAAAATTATGAGGCAGCATATCAGTCAATTTTGAAAATTACAAATCCGAACGCCCGTTTGCTCGAAACCAAACAATACCTGCTTTACCAGATAGGAACAGAGGCATTTACTCAGAATAATCTTCCCAAAGCCATTGAATACTTCTCTCTTTCGTTGCAAAGTTCTTCGATTGGACGATATTCTGCCGAAAGCTATTTCTGGCGTTCAGAGAGTTACTATCGCAGCAGTCAGCCCGAAAAAAGCATCAGTGATTTGAAGTCGTTTTTTTTGAACTCTTATGCTAAATCGAGTGTCAACTTTAAAACGGCCAATTATTCAATGGCTTACGCATACTTCTCGCAAAAAAATTATAACGAAGCGCTAAACTGGTTTCTAAAGTATGTCGAAATGGAAAGCAATAAAAATGCTTTGACATATGCCGACGCTCTGAACCGTATAGGTGATTGCTACTTCAACGCGCGCAACTTTGATAAAGCTGAACTGTATTACGACAGGGCTGCGTCTTTGAGTCCTAACTCGGGCGATTATGCGGCATTTCAGAGTGCTTATGTGGCGGGACTGCAAAAAAACTATACGGCTAAAATAGCCCGACTCGAAAAACTTATTAATACATATCCCAAGTCGGAATATATTGACGATGCTTTGTATGAAATGGGGCGTGCTTATGTTTTGCTCGATAACGATGCCCGGGCTATTTCAACCTATCAGCGCCTGCTTAGCCTGCAACCCAATAGTACATTGGCCCGCAAGGCTGCGTTGGAAATTGGTATGATTTATTTCAACCAGAATAATTATGATCAGGCTATAGTTGCATACAAGAAGGTGATTTCATCCTATCCCGGCAGCGAAGAGTCTTATACGGCTCTCGAAAGCTTAGAGTCGGTGTATATTGAAAAGAACGATGTGCCTGCGTATCTGGCCTATGCCAAAACGCTTAATATGAAGATAAACGGCAATACGGCTACCCGCGAAGATTCCATCTCGTACATAGCGGCCGAAAAGCAGTATATGAATGCTAACTATACGCAGGCTGTTTCGGGTTTGCGCTCGTATCTGAACAGTTATTGCTCAGGAGGGCGATTCTGTACCATTGCACAATATTATCTGGCTGATAGCTATTATCGTAGCAATGATAAAGACAATGCGCTGGCTGCGTACCAGGCTTTGTTACTAATACCGGGTAATCAATACATTCAGGAAGCTACAACGCGCTGTGCCGAAATTACTTATGATAAAAAAGATTATAGTTCGTCGTTGCAATATTTCAAACAGTTGCAGTATCTGGCTCAGAACAATGATGAGAAAAATGTATCGCGCCTGGGTATTCTGCGATGCAGTTATTTCCTGAACGATCATCAGACTACCATCAATATTGCCAACGAAATACTGAACGACTCAAAAACTACAGCCGAACTTAAAGCGGAGGCCCGTTACAACAGAGCAAAAGCATATATTGCCATGAATCAGCAGGTTAATGCTGTACAGGATTTGAAAGTATTGGCGGCCGATACGCGTACTTCAAACGGCGCAGAAGCGAAATACTTGTTGGCCGATATTTATTTTCAACAGGGTAAACTTGCTGACACCGAAAACGAGGTGCTCGATTTTGCCAAAAAGAATACTCCGTTCCAGTTTTGGTTGGCTCGTAGTTTTGTTTTGTTGTCCGATGTATATATCAAGCAAAATAATGATTTTCAGGCAAAACAATATTTGCTGAGTTTACAAAAAAACTATACTGTTGCCGATGAAATACAGACTCTTATAACCGATAGACTTAATGCTATTGTAGCGCGCGAAGGTCAGAAAGTAATTAACTGACAATAAGTTTAATGATAGTATAAGCCGAAATTATTTTATAGATTAAGAAAAATGAAAACATCAAAATATATTTTACCCCTGTTTTTAGGAATAAGCATTGCTGCCGGAGCGCAAACAGTGGATCGCAATGTAACAGTGGAGCGTGAGTACAAACCCGTAATTCAGGATGCAGGCAAAATATCGTCGGTACCTGAGGTAGTTGAACCCAAAACAGAGAAAGCACCCGCTGCATATACGGGGTTTAATTTGCCTTTGCCGGTTGGGCAGAACATCCATATGCTGGATGCAGCTGAGCTTGAACACAAGGTGCGAAATAATCCCAATGACGCTTTTCTGAGAGTAGGAGTTGGCAACTATATGAATAATATGCTGGATTTTGCCCTGCCGGTGATTAAAAAAACAGACATGAGGTTAGATTTGCGTTTAAATCATTTAGCCACTTTCAGCAAAGAGGCTCATTCCAAATCAGATGCTTCTTTATTGTTCGATAAGTATTTCAAAAAACTTAATCTTTACTCGGGAATGAGTTTAGGACATGAGTACTTTAAGTATTATGGTGACACATACAATGCAGCAGGCGATGTGGTTGATCTCAAATCGTTGGCTACTTCTGATTTGGCAAAATACAAGGAACTTAATCTGGTGAGGGTTAACCGTACAGCGGCTACCGAAACTCTTGGAGACATAGCCGGCAGTCCTGAAAATGATGTGTTTTGGAGATTCAATGTTTATGCCGGAGTACGTTCTTTACCATACACTACGGGTACGCAATACCTTGGTGAGTTCCGCTACAAAGCATTTGATTCGCGAAACGGACTAACCGAGAATTCTTTTCATACCAAAGGTGGCTTCAATGCGCCAAGCGGTAAAAACAGGGTAGGAGTTGATGTCGAACTTCAGAATATGCTATATAAATCGGATATTGAGGGAGCTGTAATTAATGTCTGGGATGCTTACTCAGTATTCTCGATGAATCCATTTTATAGTTTTGAGCGCGAAACATGGAATGTACGTTTGGGGGTAAAATCCAGTTTTTCGTTTGTTCATGGTCGGCCATTCAACCCCTCGCCCGACATTAGTGCCGAGTGGAAGGCTATTCCCAAATGGTTTTCGGTGTATGGAGGCATTGGTGGGTCCTATCTGATAAATTCTATGGACGAGATGTTTAATGAAAATCGCTTTATTTTTTCAGATACCCGGGTGAAAGATACATATACACCGGTAAGTCTTTATGCCGGAATTAAAGTTAAGCCATTATACAATCTGCTTATCGATGCTTATGTAAATTACAGATATATTGACAATCAGTATTTTTTTGTAAACAAAGATTATGGATATGACAAAACTTCATCGGCAGTTTTGGCTGCCGATAACGACTCCGTGATTTATACCAATCGTTTTAATGTAATTTACAGCGGGGCTTCTTTAGCCCGGGTTGGTGTGCGTATCAACTACAATTTGCTTAGCTCTGTAAATGTACAGTTGAAAGGGGCTTATAATGGCTGGACGGTTTACGACACTGAACTTGCCTGGAATAAACCTAAATTTGAAGCCGACTTGTCGGCCGACTGGCGTATAAACCGGAATATCAATCTTACTTCCAATATATTTTATCAGGGAGAACGTTTTGCCAAACTTGGCGATATGGCCGTACGTATGAGTCCTAAAGTCGATGTCAACTTTGGGGTTTCGTATTCTTATCTCAACTGGTTTACGATGTTTGCCAAAGTAAACAACCTGCTGAATAATAAATATCAGGAGTATTACGGCTACAAAGTTCAGGGGCTCAATGTTATGGTTGGTGCGGCTTTCTCGTTTTGATAAAGCCCGCCGGTTTTACCTGCTGTTTTTTGGTGGATTTGAACAAAGCTCCTGAAGTACGCCGAATACGATAGGACAAGTGTAAGCATTCTTAACGGATAGTTTGAATATCTGATAAAATTTTTTGCGGTCGGTGTGCGGATATTCCCGGCAGGCTTTAGGGCGCGATTCGTAAATGGCGCAATAATTATCATCGCCTAAAAACGGACAAGGCATGGACTTAAACACCATATCGCCGTCTTCGTCGGTTTTCAGGTAGCGCTCTACGACTTCGGATGTTTTTATTTTCAATGCTTTACTCATCCTTTCCACATCCTTGTCGGTAATCATGGGGCCTAAAGTCCGGCAGCAGTTGGCACATTGCAGGCAATCAGTTTTTTCGGATATTTCATCATGTAGCTGATGGACTGTCAAATCAAGGCTTTCGAGTTTTTTCTTGTTTTTTTGAAAGAAACGATTCCATTCCGGTTCAAATTTTCGTGCTTCGTCTTTAATTTTTGACAAGTCTAACTGTTGATGTTTCTGCATTTTATGAAAATTGAAATAAAAAACAAAGGTAATCAAATGTACTTTTAAAACCAAAAGAGATATTATTAACACAAAAAAATGTATCTTTGCAGCCGCTTTATTTACTAAAAAGATAATCAATGAGTCTATTGAGTAATGTGCTGGGACAGTACGATGCGCCTCAAAAGGCAAAAGAATTAGGAGTTTATCCCTATTTCCGTCCCATCGAATCGGATCAGGACACGGTAGTGTCTATAAACGGTAAGCCAGTGCTTATGTTTGGTTCGAATAGTTATCTGGGATTAACCAACCACCCCAGACTAAAAGAAGGAGCTATTAAAGCAGTTGAAAAATACGGAACCGGTTGTGCCGGATCGCGTTTTTTGAACGGAACTCTCGATATTCATATTGAATTAGAGGAACGTTTAGCTAAATTGGTTAACAAGCAAGCTTCGTTGGTTTACGCCACAGGATTTACAGTTAATTCAGGTGTGGTGCCGTGTATAACCGGTCGCGAAGATTATCTGATCTTTGATGAATTCGATCATGCCTCAATTATTGAAGGCAAGCGTTTATCGTTTTCCAAGCAGCTTAAATATCGTCATAACGACATGGAAGCTCTGGAGCGCCTTCTTAAGAAATGCGAACCGGATAGATTGAAGGTAATCGTTGTAGACGGTGTATTCAGTATGGAAGGCGATGTTGCAAAGCTGCCCGAAATAGTTGAATTGTCCAAAAAATATAATGCCTCTATTATGGTTGACGAAGCGCACTCGCTGGGTGTATTCGGTAAAACCGGAGCTGGTATTTGCGATGGGTACTTTCAGCAAGTCTCTTGGAACCATTGGTGGCTTTATTGCTTCCGACAATAACATTATCAACTACCTCAAACATAACTCCAGAACCCTGATATTCAGTGCATCAATTACGCCGGCTTCTACGGGCTGTGTGTTGGCTGCGCTCGATGTAATGGCGGATGAAACATGGCGCAAAGATGCGCTCTGGGCTAATACTTTCAGAGCTAAAGATGGCTTCCTGAAAGCTGGTTTTGAAATCGGACCTACCGAAACGCCGATTATTCCACTGTATGTAAGGGATAATACAAAAACCTTTAAGCTGACGCGGATGCTGATGGATGATGGCGTTTTTGTAAATCCGGTCGTATCGCCGGCTGTTCGCTCCGAAGATTCGCTTATCAGATATTCGTTGATGGCAACACATACTTTCGAGCAAATTGATGAGTCTATAGCTAAAATATCCAAAGCCGCTCGCGAGCTCGGAATTATTGAATAATACGAACCACAGTTCGTAAATATCATATTAACAGGAGAATAGAACAGTCTGACTAAACAGATGAGTTCTATTCTTTGTTTATTGTTTATACAAGCAATCAAAGAAAAAAATAAATATAAATGATTACAGTCTCAAATCTCGCCATACAGTTTGGCAAAAGGGTGTTGTTTTCTGATGTCAACATGAAGTTTACAGCAGGAAACTGTTACGGTATTATCGGAGCAAACGGAGCCGGCAAATCAACACTTATCCGAATGCTGAGTGGAGAACTTGATCCTACGCGCGGTCTGATACAGTTTGGTCCGGGAGAACGTCTTTCGGTTCTGAAACAGAATCACTTTGAGTTTGATGAGTTTACAGTTATTGATACCGTAATGATGGGGCATGATGTGCTCTGGAAAATCAAGGAAGAAAAGGATGCTATTTATTTAAAAGAAGATTTCTCTGACGAAGATGGTATCAGAGCATCGGAACTGGAAGATAAATTTAATGAAATAAATGGCTGGAATGCCGAGAGTGATGCCGCGGCGTTGTTAAGTGGGTTGGGCATTAAAGAAAATCTGCACTACCAGTTTATGAAGGAGTTGAGCGGTATGGAAAAGGTGCGTGTGCTGCTTGCCCGCGCACTGTTTGGTAAACCCGATAACCTGCTGCTTGATGAGCCTACCAACGATTTGGATGTGGAGACTGTAATGTGGCTTGAAAACTACCTGGCCAATTACGAAAATACGGTGCTTGTAGTATCGCACGACCGTCACTTTCTCGACGCAGTAAGTACGCATACGGTGGATATTGATTATGGTAAAGTGCAACTTTTCCCCGGAAACTACTCGTTCTGGTACGAGTCGAGCCAATTGGCGTTGCGTCAGCAGCAAATGCAGAACAAAAAGGCTGAAGAAAAACGGAAGGAGCTGGAAGAGTTTATTCGTCGCTTTAGCGCCAATGTGGCTAAGTCCAAGCAGGCTACAAGCCGTAAAAAGATGCTCGAAAAACTTAATGTGGACGAAATACAGCCTTCTACACGTAAATATCCCGGAATTATTTTCAGCCCTGAGCGCGAACCTGGAAATATGGTGCTCGAAATTCATGGCCTTAGCAAAACTACTGACGATGGAACTGTGTTGTTCAAAGATGTGAATTTCAATGTAGAAAAGAATGATAAAATAGTTTTTCTGTCGCGCGATGCACGTGCGGCAACTTCTTTTTTCGAAATCATTAACGGCTTAGACAAAAAGCACGAAGGAACTTACAATTGGGGTATAACCATTACTACGGCTTATCTGCCGTTGGATAACTCTGCTTTTTTTGAAACCGATCTGAACTTAGTCGACTGGTTAAGTCAGTATTCAACCGATACGCTTGAGTCCTTTATACGCGGTTATCTGGGACGTATGCTTTTTGCCGGTGAAGAGATTTTCAAAAAGGCCAGTGTGCTTTCAGGAGGGGAGAAAATGCGCTGTATGATAGCTCGTATGATGTTGCGCAATTCTAATGTGCTCGTGCTCGATTCACCTGCCAATCATCTGGATTTGGAATCCATACAGGCATTTAACAATTCATTGGTGAATTTTAATGGCAATGTTCTGATGGCTTCGCACGACCGTGAGTTTATTCAAACCGTTTGTAACCGCATTATTGAACTTACGCCAAACGGAATTATTGATAAGCAAATGGATTACGACGACTATGTTACTTCCGAAGATATCAAAGAAATTCGTGAAAGAATGTACAGATAACTTTTTTTTCTACTTGAGCCGATGAATGTTAGTTTGAATGTAATCATTTTTTAATCTGAAATATGGCATTGAAGTACAATAATTTGCAGTATGTGTGATTACTAATAAATTATTTTACTACATTTGCTCCTGTAATGTTTTTAAAACAACTAAGAACTATGGGGGAAGAATCGACATTAAAAGATTGTAAAAGCCATCATCACAATCGTCAGGCAACAGCTTCGGGAGGCGCAGTTTATGGATTAGGCATGATAGGTGCAGCCATTTACTTTATTTCTCAGGCCACTACTTTTTGGCTTGGAGTACTTGGGTTTCTCAAAGCCCTTGTATGGCCGGCAATTTTGGTTTTTGAGGCTTTAAGGGCTTTAGGTGCATAGCACAAGTAAAAGCAAAAAAAGAAAGTCCGGTAGGAAGTTTTTTCCTGACCGGACTTTTTTTATGTCAATAAGACAGAAGTTACTAAAATTTATAACGAACAGATAAACAAATGCCATCGTATCCGCCATTAAAGCTTGGCAGTACGTAAACTGCCGGGCGGTAATCCAGGGATAATTGTAAAGGGATATTGAAATTGTACTCAATACCTACCTGTCCGGCTACACCTAATCCGAAATTAGAATTGTTACTGTCGCCATCATGTATGCCCAATATTCCACCCACACCGGCATACCAGTTGAATCCGTCGGCAAGAGCAGATAAATCCCATACCCATTGGTATATCCCGGTAAAGCTTAGTCCCCAGGAATTTATGCCTAAGTCGGCTTCCAGTCTGTTAGAACTTCCAAGCGGATGTTGGTAAGATACTTCGGCGCCAATGCCGTCAATGCCACCAAATCTGAGACCAATGGCCTTGCCATCAACCTGTGCACTAATTGTGCTCAAAGTGCTGAAAATAAGCACAAATAATAAAACAAATTTTTTCATAAAGTAAATAAATAATTGAATAAAAATTTTTATAATAAACAGAACAAATATAATATTTTACTTCGCTATATAGTAATATGAACCAGGGCTGTGGCCGGGGCGTGTAGCAGGCATATTCGCTGTCCGCTGCGTCGGTCAAAGTGAATTGAAAAACAGCTAAGCTAAAGCGGGCACTCCCGATTCCTATCGCGTCGGTCAGTCTGTGACCATATAGCGTGTTATGGGGTCGGCATTTGATTAGTACGCGATTCGTTTATCGTTTAGCTCAACATTGAAATTCACTTTTGCGCCCAGAGCTTCAAAAACTTTTAATATTGTGGTAAATCGTGCGTCTGTTGTACTATTTTCAATCTTCGATATTTGAGCTTTTTTTACGCCAACAATTTCACCTAATTCTTGTTGAGTTAAATGTCTTTCTTGTCTTGCCTGTTTAATAGCTTGTCCCAAAAGGTCAAGCCTTAGTTCATTCTCAAATTTATCTCTTTCGGGTGTTCCTTTTTTACCAACGTATTTGTCTGTTATTTCGTCTAAACTATATGTCTTCATCTTTTTTTGTTTTTGTCATTAAAATACTTCACTCGTAATTTTTCTGCTTTCTCAATTTCGCTTTTAGGAGTTTTGTCTGTTTTTTTATTATTATTCCGTGAGTTGAAATGACAACAGTTTCAGTATTTTCTGTTTTGTCCCAAAATGCAAAAAGTCTAAAGTGTGTTCGATTATACAAGGTTCTAAATTCCCAAATCTCGTCTTGAAGCTTTTTAAAAAGCTCTTTGTCGTTACAACTTCGGGCTTTCCATATGTTGTAGATTATTTTTATTCTTTCTTTTTCGTCAAGACTTTCTAAAAACCTGTTTGCTTCTTCTAAGAATTTAACACTAAATCTATAGTTGTCCATTTCTTATCGTAATTTTGAATCTTGTGCAAATATACAAGTTTCTTTTTTAGGAAACAATGTTTGATTTGATTTTTTTTACACTGTTCTATATAACAAAATATAAAGACATTAATAAATCTATCTATATTTTTAATTTTCGGATTGTTTGTCCTAATTTAATCTCTACTGCTTCTATAACAAATAAAATGCCAATAATGTTATTCCGTACACCTTGCTTGTTTTGCTTGTTTTGAAAGTATTGTGCCTGAATTTGTGGATTTTTGTTCGATATATGCTTTGTTATCTTGCTCTAATGATGTATTTGTTTTGTTTTTGTTTTCACTTGTATAGATGTACTGTGGTGAAAAATAAATGATTATTGTATCTTTTTTGCGTAATCAAGTTTATGATTGCCGGGTGTAAGTTGTGTATTAATGTGTTTTAATTAGCTGTCAGGTATTTATGTAAGTTGTTTTTGGGATTAAATTTAAATAAGTAAATAAATAACTTAGATTTATGATGGATGATTGATCTAAGTAAGATGGATATTGTTATAAAAAATCAATAATCATGTATTATTGCTCAGAAAATCGGGTAAATACGTTCAATAATCAGAATTATTCATTATTTTTGCACGCTTTTCTCATTTGTATCAAATAATCGGGGAAAGTTAGATTGTATAATTTTTTCTATCTTAAGTGTTTTAGATTGTATTTCAATAGATATTTTATTATAAGTAATGAAAAATAAATATAAAGATCTTATTGAGCAAACATTTGAATTTCCGAATGATGAATTCAGTGTAAGTGAGAATGAACTGGAGTGGTGCGGTGTTCCTCTAATGGATATTATCAAGCAATATGGTACACCCTTACGAGTTGCATATTTGCCTAAAATAGCACAGAATATACAGAAAGCCAGGCGAATGTTTAATGTTGCAATGGCTAAGGTTGATTACAATGGGGATTATAACTATTGCTATTGTACAAAGAGTTCGCACTTTTCGTTTGTGATGGAAGAAGTGTTGAAGCAGGGAGTGAATCTGGAAACATCATCGGCTTTTGATATAAATATTATGGAGTCGTTGTACGAACAAGGCTTACTTAAACCGGATACTTACGTAATTTGCAATGGATTTAAAAGACCTCAGTATGTCGAAAATATCCAAAACCTGATGCGTTTAGGTTTCAATAATGTAATACCGATTCTTGATAATAAATTTGAACTGGATTTGCTTTTGAAAGACTTTGATATGAAGTTTAAAGTAGGAATCCGAATTGCTGCCGAAGAAGAACCGAAGTTCGATTTTTATACATCGCGCCTGGGTATACGCTATAACGACATTATACCGTATTATATCAAAAGTCTCTCCGAAAATCCTCAGGTAGAGCTTAAAATGCTACATTTCTTTATCAATACCGGAGTTAAAGATACTGCTTATTACTGGAATGAATTGAATAAGGCCGTAAACCTTTATTGCGAACTTAAAAAGAGATGTCCGGAGCTTGATAGTTTGAATATTGGTGGAGGGTTTCCTATACAAACTCACTTGGATATGTCGTACGATTACGAATATATAGCCGAAGAAATTGTTGCGCAGATAAAGAACATTTGCGATCAATATGGAGTACCGGAGCCACATATTTTCACTGAGTTTGGTTCGTATACGGTAGGTGAGAGCGGTGCTATGCTGTATTCTATTGTAAATCAAAAAAAACAGAACGACCGTGAGTTGTGGAATATGATTGATAGTTCTTTTATGACTACCTTACCCGACACCTGGGCTATCAATCAGCGTTTTGTTTTTTTAGCCATCAACAACTGGGATTCGGAATACGAGCGTGTCAATTTGGGTGGACTAACCTGCGACAGTGAGGACTTTTATAATGCCGAAGTACATTCTAATGCAATTTTTCTGCCCAAAATGCAGGAAGACAGGGAGCAGTATATCGGTTTTTTTCATACCGGAGCTTATCAGGAGTCGTTGAGCGGTTTTGGGGGTATACAGCATTGCCTGATTCCGGCACCCAAATTAGTAATTATTGATAAAGACGAAGATGGTGAATACTTTACCAAGCTTTTTGCTAAAGAACAGAGCTACAAGTCGATGTTGAAAATATTGGGCTACTGATAGCTGTACTATTACAGGTGAAATTAAAATTGTGGTACTTGTATTGCGTTTTATTTCAGCTTCTTAGCGTTGCACAACTTGCTTATTTGCAGGTAAAGAAGCTGAAATTAACATTGCCATAATTCCGATGATCCGAAAAGTTAGGGTGCTGGCTGAAGTCGTTTTTTGATGAATGTTCAAGAACAAACAATCCATCAGGTTTTAGCAGGTTACGACTGAATATAAGATCCGGAATTTCAGAAAGTTTGTTTAATTCGTATGGTGGGTCGGCAAATATCAGGTCGAAATGGTGATGGCAAGAGTTAATAAAACGGAAAACGTCCGTTTTAATAAGGCTGAGATTGTCAATCTTTAATTCAGAGCAAACCTTGCGGATAAAAGCGCATTGCCTGTCGTTTTGTTCTATGGTAACGGTGTTGCTGCACCCACGCGAAATAAATTCTACACTTATACTTCCGGTTCCTGCAAATAAATCAAGAACTTCAATGTCTTCAAAGTCAATTCTGTTGTTGAGCAGATTGAAAAGCCCTTCTTTTGCAAAATCGGTTGTGGGGCGAGCTGTGATGTTGCCTGGCGCCGATATTCTGCGTCCTTTGAATTTGCCGCTTATAATTCTCATGAAATTTTTTTTGAAGTAACGGTTTTTATATATTTCTTCAGCACAGAGATGATGGCAGTTTTACTTTTTTCACTCTGAACCTGTATCGGACATTCCTCGGCCGATAACTGTAACTGATCATATATTTTCAATACGTAGTATGCAATATCTTCGTTGCTTTCAGTATTGTAGGTATTAATCATCTGTAGAGCGCCGTTTTTAAGCACTACTGCATCAAAGCAGTTTTTTCTGAGGTTAATATGTACGCTGGTTCCACCGTCCAGTGGCACGGAGTCGTTGATATAAGCCAATACGTGATGTTCTGTTTCTATGTCCGGCAGTATTTTACCGAATGCAGCATGAACGGCTTCGGGTACAGCATATACTAAAACGGCATTCCAGGCTAAGAGCTTGTTGCTGATTGTTTTAAAGTTTTTTGGAATGCTGTCTCTAATTCCAAAGATAAATTGAGAAGCCAGCGCATCTGAGTAGAAAGCTTCCGGAATCAAGGCATAGAAATCGGTTTCTACGATTAACCTTACCGAATTGTATGATAGCTGGAACATTTCTTCGTCCGATAAAAGGTTGAGGAGCTCAAGTTCCGAAATTTCCCAGATATTGGCAGAAGCGGTTTTGCTCGAACCAAGTGTGTGGCTCGGGTCGTAGGAGGATAAAGAAAATCCATCCGTGGTTACACGGATGGATAAATTCAAAATATTGTTGTTCGTATTTTCAGAATCAGACATCTTATCAGGCGGGTACGTTACGACTTATTATTCAGGTCAACGAATTGCCTTCAAAGCAATCCGGAATCAGGTTTTTATTCCCAGTTACCGGCATTGTTGTTTGGTTCTTCAATAGAACCAACTTTCAGTCCGGGGAATCTTTCGAGTTTCTTTTGCAAGTCGATAGCGTTAAGCATTTCCTGATGATTCAGATCATAAAGATAATCTGAATATAGCGTAGAAGCTTCAAACAAAGGAATCTTAATGCCTGTGGCATTTACGTAATCGTTGTTTGTTTTCAGCACAAATTTTTTGTTTTCCGAAAAAGGTACAATAGCTATTTTGTCAATAGTTTCAGCTGTGTAACGGGTAGGGAAGATGGCTTCGAGCATACTAACATAGGCAGTATCACGACGAAAGTTTTCAAGACCGTTTGCAGCAATTTCACTTTTGTTGCCTTTGCGAACTATTCTGGCAGCAGCAGCTTCAGTAAGGCCTGCTTCGAGTTGTTTGTCCGAAAGAGAACCTTCTTTAACAACGGTTTTCTTTTTTGCGTTTTTTAGGAATTGAATCAGTTCGTCAAAGTTGTCGGTGTATACTCCTTTTTGAATTTTGTATTCTAATTCGGCGCTACGGATGTCAATTAAACGCTGGGTGATTTCTTTCTCACGCGCTGCTTTTTGTTCGTCGAATTTAATAGGAGTGATGATGCTCATAATACAAAAGTACGCAAGCAGACCGATTGAAACTACAAGTAAAATCTTGATTATTGTTTTCATGCTGAATATTTTGTTAAACTTTATGTAAGAATATTATTTTAAGTTTTTGTATTTACAACTTTTAAGCGGTGTTTTTCAGTCTGCAAATTTAGGAAAGAAAATTCAATACTCCATGCCTATTTATCTTTTTTTTCTACGTTTTTTACTACTTTGGTAAAATATTATCGGTTAATTTAATTTTTAAGTATAAAATTCGGTCTCGTTTATGATTGTGTTTTTATCTTTGTACTCAAAATCTCCGGAATATACATTTATTTGTTTTTTTTTGATATGTCTAAGTTTAAAAACCCGGTTTCTGTTAGTAAGTACTATCGCGGCCTTGTAGAAGCGCATCCTACTTTATTTAATTATGAAGAGAGGAAGGAACTTCGCAAGCTGCTTATCACGTTTTATAAGTCCGTTGATGTAAGCAATATCCCATTTGGATATTCTGTTATGGATAAAATGAGTGTAACGCATACATTACTTACAGAGATGGGGCTTGGTAAGGCAGCTGTTCTTGGCGTTTTGTTGCAGGAAATTGTTTCTCAGGGGGCAATTACGGTGAAGTATATCGATAGCCGTTTTGGCGTTCATGTAGAACCGATAATTCACGGCATCATGCGTGTCAGAGAATTATACGAAAAGAAAACCTCTTTGGAAACTGAGAATTTCCGAAAACTGTTTCTGACTTTTGCAGAGGATGTACGCGTAATTCTTATAATTATAGCTGAGCATTTGCAGATGATGCGTACTTTGGATGCTTATGACTCTGACAATAATATGAATGTGGCGCGCGAAAGCTCGTTCCTATACGCTCCGCTTGCGCATCGTATGGGGCTTTATGCTGTAAAAACCGAGTTGGAGGATTTGTCCCTCAAATATACTAATCGTGAGATATTCAAAGAAATAGCTACTAAGTTGAACGAAACCAAGCGCTCGCGCGATTTGTATATTCAGGAGTTTATCACTCCACTTGAGGAAAAACTTCGTGAGCTGGGTTATCAGTTTGAGATTAAGGGGCGTACCAAATCAATACATTCTATTTACAACAAGATAAAAAAACAGAATACACCGTTTGAGAATATATATGATTTGTTTGCCATCAGAATTATTTTTGATGTGCCTGCTGAAAAGGAAAAAGCAGCTTGCTGGCAGGCTTACTCTATTGTGGCCGATATGTATCAGCCCAATCCAAAGCGCCTGCGCGACTGGCTTTCAATCCCTAAATCGAACGGATATGAAAGTTTACACACCACTGTGTTGGGTCCGCAAGGTAAGTGGGTAGAGGTGCAGATACGTACGGTACGTATGGATGAAGTGGCTGAAAAGGGTCTGGCTGCTCACTGGAAGTACAAGGGTATTAAGAGTGAAACCGGGATGGATGAATGGCTTAAGAATATCCGCGAGATATTGGAAAATCCGGAGCTGAATGCTGTTGATTTTATGGATGAGTTCAAACTGAACTTATACGATAAGGAGGTTTTTGTGTTTACACCTAACGGCGATTTGCATAAGTTGCCTAAAGGGGCTACTGCGCTCGACTTTGCTTTTTCTATACATTCGGCTCTGGGCAGCAAGTGTGTGGGCGCAAAAGTAAATGGAAAAAACGTTCCTATAAAATATGTACTAAGCAATGGCGACCAGGTTGAGGTGTTAACATCGCCTACCCAAAAGCCAAATTTAGCATGGCTCAATGTGGTTACCACTTCGCGTGCCAAAAATAAAATCAGGCAGGCGCTTAAAGAAATTGAGTACAAAGACGCCGAAATAGGTCGTGAAACAATTGCCCGCCGGTTTAAAAACTGGAAGATAGATTTGGACGATGGACGTATATCCCGCCTGGCTAAAAAGTTAGGATACAAAACAGTAAGTGACTTTTATCAGGAAATAGCCTCGGAAAAGTTGGAAATTCTGAGTGTGCGCGAGAGTTATCTGGAACTTGAGAAACGCGATGCTTCTAATGATCAGCCCGAAATTCGTAGTGCTGAGTCGTTTACGGCCGATAGGTCGCATCATAACGAGCCTCAGGGTAAGGAAGATGTGTTGGTGATAGGGCAGGATCTGAAAAATGTAGACTTCAAGCTATCAAAGTGCTGTAACCCTATTTATGGTGATGATGTATTTGGTTTTGTGGCAGTAAGTGGTGGTATAAAGATACATCGTACCGACTGTCCTAATGCACCGCAAATGATTTCGCGCTTTGGTTACCGTATTGTAAAAGCACGATGGTCAGGAAAATCGGTCGGTTCGCAATATCCCATTACGTTGCGCATTGTAGGCCACGACGACATTGGCATTGTTACCAATATCACATCGTTGATATCCAAAGAAAAGAACATCTCTTTACGTTCCATATCAATTGATTCAAATGCAGGATTGTTTCAGGGTAACCTCACGGTTATGGTTAGCGATTTGAATGACCTGGAAGGTATTATCAAGAAAATACAATTTGTAAAAGGGGTCAAAAACGTATCCCGTGCATAGTTGCCATCTGAAATTTAAAGAATATTCCACACTTCTTTCAGAGAGTTTATCATGTAGGTACATGTAGGTTTATCTTCGGGCGCTATGGGATGAAGCGGGAAATAAATCTGCCTGATTCCAGCGTTGATAGCACCCATAATATCGGCCGCATAGCTGTCGCCTATCATAATGGCTTCATCGGTAGTTATATTGTTCAGTTTCAGTGCATATTCAAATATCTGTTTATCGGGCTTCAGCGCGCCGGCAGTCTCCGAAAGTACTATGTGTTTGAAATAATGCTCAATGTTGCTGCTTCTCATTTTGCGGAACTGAGTTTCGGTAAATCCGTTTGAAATGAGTGTGAGCGGATATTTGCCATACAGATAATCCAGCAGTTCTTTGGCATGAGGTATCAATGCTTTTTTTGTAGGTAATATATCCAGATACTGAATCCCAATTTCTTCGGCCAGTTTGTTGTCATCGAGCCCCATTTGAGCCAATGGGTATCTGAAACGTTCGGTCATCAGGTACTCTTTTGTTACTATTCCCTGCCCGTATTGCTCCCAGAGTTCAATATTGCGTTTGGCATAAATTCTGAAAAATTCATCAAAATCGTCGAAGTAATTATTTAAATTTCTGTCGACAAATACATCCTGCAACGATAATCTGGCATTTTCATGAAAATCCCAGAGGGTATCGTCCAGATCAATAAAAACTGCTTTATACATTTTTTGGGGAGTATACGGGTGGATAAGTAAATGGGTGAATGTGCAAAAAAAATGACCAGACTATTTTATACAATAGTCAACCTAATGAGCCCTGAATTAGTTTGACCTAAAAGTCAGGGCTGTTTTTTAATAGATGAATTAGTCTACCTCAATAACTAAGTATTTACTTATGCTCCAGAATTCTTTCGTGTCGGTTATGAGCAAAACAAAATTACCGTTTTCTTTTTCAAGCGTGTACGACGATTTTGGATGTGTTGTCAGAATTTTTGCACGGGTAGAATATAGCGGAATTGATTTGGTTTTGCGTGGGTCAATTCGCACAAAATAACTTTTGTTGAAGTCGCCTTGCAATACTTTTTGCTGGCTGAATAAACCATCGGAAGTAACAATCTTTTGCTCTTTCAGTTCTTTACGTGTTCCAAAAACGTACCAGGCCGTATTGATGGTTTCCTCCTGTTCGTCAATTTTCGATTGTTTGCTGTGCGATTCTGTTTTCAGTTCTTCAATATCCCGTCCCATGTTATCGACAGTAGAGCCCAGTTCAGCTATGAGTGAGTCCTTGGCAGCCAGTTGG
The DNA here is from genome assembly GCA_017860345.1 of Bacteroidota bacterium. Classification (GTDB taxonomy): domain Bacteria; phylum Bacteroidota; class Bacteroidia; order Bacteroidales; family Paludibacteraceae; genus Paludibacter. The sequence goes on from JAFNAV010000008.1 coordinate 139,170, forward strand.
CTTTGTAGCAGGGCCACTTTGGCGCTTTCTTCTTCCAGCGCTTTAGTCAGCCGCGATAGCGTTCGTTCCAGTTCCTCCGATTTAAAAGCACTACGTTTAATCTTTGATTTCAGTCTGGCCAGTTCATCTTTATTCGTCTGAAGCATTTGGTTAAGATATTCCAGATCTTCATTAATTTTCACCCGGGCATCCACATCCAATTCGCTGCTTTCCGGTTGGGTTGAAAGCACTCCCTGAGTTTCTTTTATTTTTTCAATATTTTGCTCAATCTGGTTCATCGCCGAGAAATAATCGTCCAGCTCCTGCTGCATTTGACTTTTTGCGCGAAGAAGTGAATCGTTTTGTGCTTTCAGCGCTTTGTAGTCAGATGATTGCTGTCCGCACGAGAAAAATATCAGTAACGATACAACGATGATTGGGAATAGCGGCTTCATAATTCTGAGTTTTTTAGGGAGTAACAACGGTAGCAAAGCAAGTTCTTTTTTAACAAATAACAAATACCTGATTTATCTGATGGATTTTTGTACAAATGTAATGTTATTCTTCTAATCCTGCAACAATTACAACGATTTCTCCTTTAGGTGGATGTTGATTAAAGTGTTCGATAAGTTCGGTTAATGTTCCTCTTCGTGTTTCTTCGTGTATTTTGGAAATTTCGCGGGCCACAACAGCCTTTCGCTCAGTTCCGAAAGCTTCGGCAAACTGCGTAAGCGTTTTGATGAGTCTAAAAGGAGATTCATAAAAAATCATGGTTCTGTTTTCGTTTTTCAGGTTGTTGATCTTGGTTTGACGGCCTTTTTTCTGCGGCAGAAATCCTTCGAAGCAAAATCTGTCATTGGGTAATCCGGATGCTACTAAGGCCGGAACAAATGCAGTGGCTCCGGGCAGGCATTCTACCTCTATGTCGTTTTCAACACACTGGCGAACAACCAAAAAACCCGGGTCGGAAATGGCTGGTGTACCTGCATCGGAAATCAGCGCTACCATCTGCCCGCCTTTAATGCGCTGCACTACCGAGTCTACCGTTTTGTGTTCGTTGAACTTATGGTGCGAGTGCATCGGTGTTTTGATGTCGAAATGTTTCAATAAAAAACTACTGGTACGGGTGTCTTCGGCCAGTATCAGGTCAGCTTCTTTCAGTATTCTTATTGCTCTGAAAGTCATATCTTCAAGATTGCCCACCGGTGTGGGGACAACGTACAATTTCATCTGCTTATAATAGTTGTTTTTTTAGTTATCAGGCGAAACTTACAAAACAAAATTTTGTTGTGCTCGTTTCATGTATTTATGTACCGTTTTATTATTTAAAGAAATTTTCTTTTTACAATCTGATAAAAGTCACTGGCCACTTCACTATCATCAGCCCATCCGTATTTCGAGGATAGGAATGATATGGCTTCCTCGTAAGTTGCAAGTAAGTTCAGGTAATTCAATGTTTTGTTCATGTCTTCGCCATTGCCTTTAAATAGCTCACGCTGGAAGCGAAACCGGTCGCCTATACTGATGGCTTGTTTAATATCGCTTACTTTTTTGTTAGCAATAGTTGCGCTCAGGCTATTATCACTTTTATAAAGCGTTTCGTTGCGCGATGGAGTTGATTGGCCAATTTTTTCGGCAATAGTTGTTTTGCGTAGCTCGTCAGCGTTAGGCTTAACCTCTTCTTTGTCTGTCTGTTGCGTATTTGATTCGTTAACTTGCAGTTGTGTTTTTACATCCTGAGCTTCTGTTACTTCAGCGGCATCAATCTCCGGCGAAATTTCCACTTCAGCTGCAATTTTCTCAAGCTCGTCTGCAATCACAGGACTTGCCTCTACTGTAACCACTTCAGGATTATCAATCTGAACTTCCATAGGAATTTCCTGTATTTCCGGCTCAGGAATTACAGCGCTTACTGCCTCAGTGCTTGTTGTTAAGCTTATATCAACTTCCGGTTTGGGTGTTTCTTTTATAGCTGTTGTGTCTTTAGCTTCGGCAAGTTGTTCTATGATAGTTTGAATATCTTCGGTTTTTCTTTTAGCCAGATAAATGATTGCCGACGGATATTCGTTCATTTCCATAAATCCATCAGTAATCATATTTAGTTCTTCAATGTTTTTGCGAAGCAGCGTAACCAATAATTTTCTGTTCATATCTTTTTTCAAAAAACAATTATTAAAGTGGTATTTTTATTTAACTTTGCGCTTAGGATTTATTCTGGCTGTAAAGTTAGTATTTTTCGGAACATTAAAAATTATAAATAAGACTAAAATTCATAACAATAGCATGATTTATTCAGAAAAGAACCATCCGATACAGCAAAAACGGGGGAGTATAGAAGTGATATGTGGTTCCATGTTCTCGGGAAAAACAGAGGAGTTAATCAGACGGTTGAAACGGGCGCAGTTTGCCCGTCAGCGCGTTGAGATATTTAAACCGAAAATTGACACCCGTTACTCTGATGATGAGGTGGTTTCGCACGACCGCAATGCTATTCGTTCCACGCCCGTGGAGTCGTCGGGCAGTATTATGCTTATGGCTGGCGAAGTGGATGTTATCGGTATTGATGAAGCTCAGTTTTTTGACGAAGGTCTGGTTGATGTTTGTACCCAATTGGCCAATCAGGGTATACGGGTAATTATTGCCGGGCTCGATATGGATTTCAGGGGAGTTCCTTTTGGCCCTATGCCGGCACTGTGCGCGGTGGCCGAAGATGTTTATAAGGTTCATGCCATTTGTGTGCGTTGCGGAGCGTTGGCGTACGTGTCGCACAGGTTGGTCGATAGCGATAAACGGGTGTTGCTGGGCGAAACTCAGGAATATGAGCCTATTTGTCGGGATTGTTACAATGGGCTCAAACACGACCATAAGTAACTGAGAGGCCTGTTGATGTATGGCAACGTGCCGGATTTGATTAAACCTGGATACAAATCAGGCCGGGAATCAACTTATTTGTTTGTTCATTTGTTTGGATAGTTATATCAAAAAAACATTATATGGATACAGTTAAACCTTATACGTTCGACAGGGTAGTCCGAATCATAATCGGTCTGGCTGTGGTGCTGTTAGTTTTTCTTCTTATCAGACGTTTGGAAACTGTACTTTTTCCATTTGCGTTGGCATGGCTAATGGCTTATTTACTCCATCCTTTTGTATTGTTTTTTCAGAATAAACTCCGGTTTCGGAATCGTATTCTTTCGGTAATAACTACCCTGCTGGTTTTTGCCGGAATTGTTACCGGTCTGTTTTTTTTGCTTATTCCTGCAATTAGCGATGAGGTTCAGAAATTATCAGAAATTGTATCGTTGTATGTTCAGGGAATAGATGTTGATACGGTTATTCCTGTGGCCTGGCAGAACGAAATTCGGGATTTTCTGTTGCAACTCGATATTCAGTCGGTGCTGAAAGATGAAAATATGATGCAGGCTCTCAAAAAGATTGCTCCTCAATTGTGGAATGTACTCAATAGTTCGTTAAGTGTTTTGCTTGGACTCACGATGGTGGTGGTAGTTGCTATGTATCTGATATTTATACTTATAGATTACGAAAGGATTAATCGGGGATTGTTTAAAATAATTCCGCAAAAATACCGCTCCATAGCCAGTGAGGTAATTCATGATCTGGAGTCGGGCATGAATCGTTACTTTCGCGGTCAGGCTCTGATAGCGCTTATCGTTTCCATACTTTTTATGATAGGTTTTAGCATCACAGGTTTACCACTTGCCATATTGTTCGGGATGCTCATGGGTGTACTCAATATGATTCCGTATCTAAAAACCATTGCCATAATCCCCGGCTCTTTGCTGGCATTTCTTCAATCGGCCGAAACGGGTCAGAGCTTTTCTTCTGTGTTGTTATGGCTCGTTATCATTTTTGTGGCAGTGCAGTTGGTCGAAGATTTGATACTGGTACCCAAAATTATGGGGAAATTTACCGGGCTCAATCCAGCTATCATGCTGCTTTCTTTATCGGTATGGGGTTCGCTTATGGGGATGGTCGGACTAATTATTGCACTGCCGATGACTACCCTTATCATATCATATTATAAGCGTTTTGTTTTGAAGGAAAACACAAAACCGACTCAGGACGAAAACCCGGAGTCGGTTGAAGAAGTGGCTGATGTAGCTGAACAATAAGCTTTTGCTGCTGCTAATCCTGTTTTGCTTTCTGCTTTTCCAGGGTGGATAACATACCGCAGGCAGCGAATATATCTTCGCCGCGCGACTTGCGAATGGTGGTGGTTATTCCATTCGATGTAAGGTAGTCGCGGAAGAATATCATTTTTTCTTCGTTAGACGTTTTTAAATCTACATTTGGTATGGCATGAAACCTGATGAGGTTAACTCTGCAATCGATACCTCTGAGGATGCGCACCATTTCTACTGCGTGGCGCATAGTGTCGTTCAAACCCTCGAACATAATATATTCAAACGAAACTCTTCGCTGGTGGCTGAAATCGTGTTTTCGCAGCTCTTTCAATACTTCTTCGGCCGGATAAGCTTTTTGAACAGGCATTAATCTGAGTCGCTCCTCGGCAAAGGGCGAGTGCAGACTAAGAGCAAGGTGGCAGTTGGTGTTTTCCAAAAATATTTTCATTTTGGGGATAACGCCTATTGTAGATACCGTGATGCGTTTCGGACTCCAGGCATAACCATAGTCGGCCGTAAGAATTTCGAGCGAGCGAAGCAGGTTTGGTAGATTGTCCATTGGTTCGCCCATGCCCATAAACACAAGATTTGTGAGCTTGTCAGCTTCGTCGATGGAGAGAATCTGGTTCAGAATTTCCGCAGCACTTAGCTGAGCGCTAAAACCCTGCTTGCCGGTCATGCAAAAAAGGCAATTCATTTTACAACCAACCTGCGACGAAACACAAAGCGTATGCCTGTCGTCTTCGGGTATATACACACTTTCGATAAATTGATTGTCGCCGGCGTTGAACAGATATTTTTTTGTTCCGTCAACAGATTCGGCCACCTGTACAGGTTTATTCATGCCCGTTTCATATTTTTCCGAAAGCAATTGTCTGTTTTTGGCCGATAAATTCGACATATCGGCAATGTTGGCCACCCGCTTACGATAAAGCCAGTCGGCTATTTGCTTTCCGGTAAAAGCCGGCATTCCCAGCTCCAAAGCTATTTCTTTAAGCTCATCGGCAGTTTTTCCAATCAGGGGAGTCATTATTATAAAAAGTTTATGTGTAATAATTCGGCAATTAACATCTATTATATCATAAAAAGAAAACGGAATGAAATTGTTCATTCCGTTTCTGAAAAATATTGAGAAATATTGTTTTTAGAAGAAATTCAGACGATTATCTGTGATATCTGCTTTTTCGCGTACATTCTGTATTACCATGTATGGCAACGAGTAGCTTAAGCGGGAATTCAACTGCATAATCTGCATTTTAGCATCAAACGGAGCAGGATTTACCTGAGGATTTGAGCTTAAAAGTACGTATACACCAGCGTTGCCTTTAACCGGATTGGAAATTTTGTTAACTGGTAATACAGATGCTTTACCAATTAAAGCTGGCTCAAATCCGGCACTACCAAACTGGTAAGCAGAGAAATTAACCGCAGTGGCGTTTTTCACATCAGTTCCAAGGCTTGCAGCCAAACTTTCAAGAGAAGGGTTTTTGCTGATTTGAGCTGTCAGGTTCTTAATCATTTGGTCTGCTTTCTTATCGCGGATAATCAACGCTTTAAGCTGATCCGAAACTTTTTCAACCGGGCGATAACCCTTTTTATTGATTTCAGTAATGGTAGCCACCACAAACTGGTTGTTGCAGTCGTATACATCCGATACATCACCTTTGTCGTTCTCAAAAGCCCAACGTACTACCTGACGGGAGTTGCCAATATCGGCCACCTTATCGGTAGAAGTCAGTATTTCGTTTGCGTTATGAACAATATAGCCCTTTTCTTCTGCTTTTTTGCTGAATTTATCACCCGACAATTCGGCAGCAAATTGTTTGGCCTCGTTGTAAATACGGCTTACAGTAGTGTTGCTTGTAGTTACTTTAATTTCAAGAATAGCCAGTTTTACTCTGTTGCGGGCAGGAGTTTTTTCAGCAACCTGCATTATCTGAGTTCCCTGTTCGTTCTTAATTGTAAAAATATCGTTGGCAGGTGTAGCAAATCCTTTGTCCATAATTTCTTTATCCATGCCAGCCATTTCGCGCGAGAGCCAACCTATTTCGCCTCCGTTGGCAGCAGTTTCCTTAACGGCCGAAAATTTCTGAGCCAGTTCGGCAAATGAAGCACCCGATTTAATGGCTGCAATAATGCTATCGGTTTTGGTTTCATCCTGTTTTGTTAGGAAAATATGGCGAAGTTTAACCGAGTCGGACTGCATAATACCATTGTCAACAATGCGAGCCATGGTATAAGTGTCGTTAGCGAACGTAGGACCGGTTATAGCTCCGGGAGCTCCGCTAAATGCAAAGTCTTTCAGGTTTGCCGGCACGTTGCCTGCAGTATAGCCGTTGTTGTTATAATGCACATCCGAGTTTGTGTTTACAAAGTCGATAATGTCTTCGGTAGTTTTAAATTCTTCGCTCAACGAGTTCATAGCTGTTTGAGCTTTTTTATAATCTTCGGCAGACGGTTTTACGGTAAAAACTACATAGTTGATAGAACGATTGTCTTCTTGTTTAAACAATTCTTTCATTTTTTCGTACCGTTCTTTAATTTCGGCTTTATCAACTTTGAAAGCAGAATCAGGAATGGCGAAATATGGTTGTACCACATAGTTTACGTCTACCGATGTTTTTGAAGCTTCGTAGTTTAGCTTAGCATCCAGTTTGTTGGCTGTAATGGCTTTAGACATCAGCGCGCTGTATTTTTCCTGAAGTAAGGAGTTTTTTACCGTGCGTTCCCAGAACAACCAGTATTTTTTAGCTTGCGCAATTTGTTGACTCATGTCTTCGTTTTCAGGAGTTTGCTCAAGGCTATTGAGAAACTGTACTAAAGCCGGACGACTGAAACGTCCCTCTCTATCGGCAAACACGCGGCGTTGCATAATCAAAGGGTGGATGTTGTTACCTATCAACCGGTCTGAAAGTTCTTCTTTACTTACAGCCAAACCTAATTTTTCGGCTTGTTCGTTGATGAGTTTTTCTGAAACCAAAGTTTCCCATACCGATGTACGCAACTGATTGGTAACTTCTTCACTCAGGTCGTTCATACCATACTCTATTTTGTAAACTTCGGTCAACTGGTCAATCAACTCGCTGTATTCATTGATGTTGATTTTTTCGCCTTCGATTACTGCCACCACTTCGCGTGATTTGTTTAAGTATGTTGATCCCTGAGTAAGGGCATCACCAATAATAAAGGCAAATAATGCAAGCCCGATTACGACTAAAAGCAAAACTCCCTTGCTTCTGATTTTTCCTAAAATAGCCATTTCTTTAAATTAAGATTGTATTTTTTATTTTATTATTTCTTTGCTTTTTTTGAGGGCACGAATATACAAAAAAAACCTGTTAGTTTTATGCTTTTTTGTCAAATTATGAGAATAACTTGATTATCATTCTGATAATCAGTTGATAGTGCGCTTTGTGCCGGTTGAAGCATTAAAAGACCAAATTTTCTTCAGGTGGAATAACTGTGAGCTTAATTAATTCTATTCTGTTGTTGGTCACTTTCATACATTTAAATATAAATATATCTACTTTTATTTGTTCGTTTAGCTTCGGGAAATGTTGGTGATAGTACAGTACGAACCCTGCAATTGTCTCATATTCTTCCGATTGCGGTATGTTGAGCCCGAATTTAGTATTGGCAGCTTCTACCGTAAGTCTGCCGGATAACAGGTATTCATTTTCGCCCGTTTTCTCAGCAGTGTAGTCGCGGTTATCGTGTTCATCTTCAATTTCACCAAAAATCTCCTCAATAATATCTTCCAAAGTTACAATGCCAGCGGTGCCACCAAACTCGTCCACAACCACGGCTATGCTCTTCTTTTGCTGCATAAAGAGTTTCATCAGCTTTTGGGCAGCCATGTTTTCGGGCACTATCGGTATCTGTTTGATATGCTTTTTCCAGTCTTTCTGATGTTCAAACATTTCGGAAGAATGTATATAGCCTATAATATTGTCGATATCGTTTTTGTAAATAGGTATTTTAGATAATCCTGTTTCAATAAAAGTTTGCTTCAAAACTTCTACTGTACTTCCGTGTTCCAGTGCAATGATTTCGGTACGGGGAACCGAACAGTCGCGTAGTTTAACTTTTGAAAAATCAAGGGCATTCTGAAATATTTTTGCCTCATTTTCCATTTCTCTTTCCGATTCATTGTTGTCAAGGCTTTCCTGTATCAGGTAGTTCAGGTCAATGCGCGAAAACACATTTTCGGGAACCGATTGATTGCCTCCCACGCCGGTGAGCCGCATAATACGAACCGATAAACGCGTACTGAAAGCCGAGATAGGGTAGAGGATGATGTAAAACAGGAAGAGTACCCAGGAAAAAATACGCATCCAAAGGTTGGGATTGACTCTGAAAATGGTTTTGGGCAAAAACTCACCTGTAACCAGAAGTATGACTGTGGCAATTATAATCTGTAAAATTATGGATAGTGCATGATTTTCAAGAGCTTCCAGCCTTGGAAAAAGTACATCGGCCATAAGCAAACCAAAAATCACTAAAGATATATTGCTCCCTACAAGCATGGTGGAGATGTATTGCTGAGGGTTTCTGTAAAAGATAGATAAAATGCTTGAAGCAAGGTTCTTTTGTTTCTTGTCGAGCTCAAATCTTATTTTGTTGGACGCCACAAAAGCAGTCTCCATCCCTGAGAAGAAGGCCGAAAATACCAATGACCAGAATATATATACAATATTTTCCAAAATTTTGACTTGCCAATTAATTTTTTACAAATATACAATATCTGATTGATTGTATAACTTTTTTGTGAGATTTAGAGCTTTTTTTTCTAAAAAAATCAAACACTTTTTCTATAACTTGCCTCTACGGGCTTTGGCTTATTCTAAATCTCTTTTTTTTGTATCTAATAATTATCTTATTCTCAGTAAAATAATAATTATTGAATAAAAGGGGAGGTATTTATTGTTTAGTATATTTGTAAATTCAGAAAAAAGCAGTATCTTTGCAACCGCTTTTGAAAAACCGATTCAGTAGCTCAGCAGGTAGAGCACATCCCTTTTAAGGATGGGGTCCTGGGTTCGAGCCCCAGCTGAATCACTATTATTCAAAGTGAAGATACAAAGTTGATGAGCTAGTAGCTCAGCAGGTAGAGCACATCCCTTTTAAGGATGGGGTCCTGGGTTCGAGCCCCAGCTGGCTCACGAAAAAAACCGCTAATTCAGAAATGATTTAGCGGTTTTTTTATTTTTTATGAGCAAAAAAAAGAGATTTTTACAACCTGATACCCACTGTAAGACTTACGGTGCCTCCGTTGTTAATTAAATCTTCAACTTCTTGTGAGTTAATTTTGTTTTGGAACTGATAACGAACGTCGGCAGTAATAAAGCCAAGCACATAAGCGCCTACACCTATAGTCCATTTGAAGGTGCCTGTAGAGCCTTCGGTAAGCTGTTTGGTGTACGTAGTACCGGCGTCGATATGTGCTGCTACAAGCCCTATATCGATAAGTTTAAGACCTACCAGCAGCGGTGCTTTTACGAAGTTTTTACTTGTAGTAGTGGCTTCGGTAGATTCGTCCGAACTTTCTACTTTGTACGAGGCATAGTAAAGCTCAGGCTGAATGTACAGGCGTTTGCCAAATTGCACAAAGATACCTGCCTGATAATTTCCCTGAAGTTGGTTAGTCAGGTCTTCAAAATTTTTTGTTTCGGTGGTGGCATCTAAGCCGAACTTAACCCCGTACCATACTTTTTTTTCACCTGACGAGGAGCTTTCCTGAGCAAAAGTAGCTCCAAAGATACTGATAAACAGTAATAAAAGATAAACTCTTGTTTTCATAAGACTTTCTTGAATAAAATTTATGTAGAATTAAAAAACAAAAAACATTCAGACTTAATTTTTTTGCAAAAGCAATATGCAAAGATATATATATTCTGTAAAAAAAAACAAAATTAGCTTTTTTTTAATTAATTCATGAGAAAAGTAAATAGTTGACTCATAGTTTTTTTTACAAGCCTATATACATAACGATTAGGAATAGGAATAAATTGTGTTCTGGTGTGTCAAACGCAAATTGCTTAAACTGAGAGAAACAGAAAGAGGATATCTGAAAAATCTGATAAACAAACTTTTCAGGCATCCTCTTCGTCTTTTTTAGTTGCTTGTGGTTAAGCTTATTTTATAAAGTAAAAAGAAATTTGTCGTTAAACAAAGTCTATTTATTGAGCAAAGCTTTTACTTTTTCAGAGATTAACCGTCCCTCTGTTTTGCCGGCGAGTTGTTTGCTGGCTACTCCCATTACTTTACCCAAATCTTGCGGGCCAGTGGCACCCACTTGAGCAATTATTGCCGCTACGGCTGTTTCCAGTTCAGCATCAGTCATCTGGGCAGGCAGATAGCGTTCAATAACTGCTGCCTCGGCCAGTTCGTTCTCGGCCAGCTCCTGACGGTTCTGTTCCTGATATATTACCGCAGTTTCCTTGCGTTGTTTTGCCATTTTCTGCAGAATTTTTACTGCTGCTTCGTCGGCCAGATTGCCATCGCCACCTTTGGCAGTTTTGGCTTCAAGAAATTCTTTTTTTATGCCGCGCAAAGTTTCGAGTGTAACCTTATCGCGGGCCAACATGGCTGTTTTTATGTCAGCGCTTATTTGGTCGAATAGTTCATTCATAATATCTTAAGTTTTTATAGAATTTTTATTGAAGTTTTCTTTTCCATGCGGGGATGTTTTCCACAGCTTTAAGTGTATCCTCATTGTCTAAATCGTCGAGCGAAATTACGGGCATATTATCTTCAGGCTTAACAGTTTCTGTTTTAATATTTTTGCCATAGTATTTGTCCATAGCCTTCTGAATTTCAACGTCTTTTTCAGGGTCATTAGCTGATTTGGCCGGCTCATGTACAGGTGCTGGTGGCGGAGTTTGCTCCGGCGCCACGGTTTGAATTTTAGGCTGTGCCATGGCTTGTTGTTTCTGGAAACTTTTGTTTTCTTTGACAGCATTAACAGGCATTCCCGGAATATCACTTACATCGTATCCGGTAGCAATAATGGTAATTTTTACGCTGTCGCCAAGGGAATCATCGAAAGTAGCTCCCCAGATTACCTGAACATTGTCGCCAACTTTGCTCATAAAGTCATGTATTTGCTGCACCTCTTCCATTTTAATCTGGTTGGTGGTTGAGCAATAGAGGCTTAATAGTACTTTGCCAGCGCCGCTTACATCGTTGGTGTTGAGGAGCGGTGAGTTCAGAGCGTCTTCAATGGCCTTGGTGATTCGGTTTTCGCCCGAAGCATATCCGGTATTCATAATAGCCACATTACCATCTTTCATGATGCTGTACACATCGGCAAAGTCAGTATTAATATACCCCGGAACAGTAATGATTTCGGCAATACCTTTAGCCGCATTGCTCAATACATCATCGGCTTTGGCAAATGCGTTTGAAAGTTCAAGATCCGGATAAATTTCTTTCAGTTTTTCGTTGTTTATCACCAGAATGGCGTCTACATGCTCGCTCAATGCAGCTACACCTTCGAGGGCCTGGCGTATTTTCAGATTTCCTTCAAAAGCAAATGGAATGGTTACGATACCCACTGTGAGAATGCCCAATTCGTGAGCAGCCTGAGCTACTACCGGCGACGCTCCGGTACCGGTACCTCCACCCATGCCGGCGGTTATGAATACCATTTTTGTGTTATCGTGCAGGATGTTCTGAATTTTTTCAATGGATTCTTCGGCTGCCTGACGCGCAACAGTAGGATTGCCACCTGCGCCAAGTCCTGCGGTAGTGTCTAATCCCAACTGAATTTTTGTTGGTACTGGTGATTTTATAAGTGCTTGATTATCTGTGTTGCATACTACAAACGATACGTCAGTGATGCCCTGACGGTACATGTGGTTGACAGCGTTTCCGCCACCACCACCCACGCCGATGACTTTAATGATAGAAGTATTGACTATAGGTAAGTCCAAAGGCAAACTGTCATCTAAATATCCCATACTATATGTTTTTTTTAATTATTTAATCCTGTGGTTATTTTTGTTTCTGATCATTCTTGTTTTTGTCTTCCTGCATATCAGTGTCGTCCGAAAAAAAATTTAAAATGCGAATCGAAACTTTTTCTTTAAGGCTACGAGGTAGTTTCGGTTTATCTTTTTGTTTAACTACGGGTGGCTCTTTCGTTTCATTTTCTTTGCGGTATTCTTTGGTCAGTTTTATGGTACCAATAATCTGGGCAAAAGCCGGGTCGAGAAACTGATCGTTCGTGTCGTTAGTCAGTGCATCGGCATGATTCGATATTTGAACGTTCATGCCTGTTCTTTGGTAGATAAATTCATCGATATTATTCAGCTTGGCGGCTCCACCTGTAAGTATGATTCCTGCTTTAAGCGGCAGGGGGTAATTGTCGATAGTTTCGAGTATGGGCAGCAGTATTTCTTCGAGTCGGGCTTCGATAATTTTAGCCAGAAAGGCTGTAGAAATCTTTACCGGCAGACTATCCGGATCAACATTTTGCACCTGAATAAGTACCGGCTCGGTTACAGAGCTTTCAAGAGCCGAGCCTTTTACCCGTTTCAGCTTCTCAGCATCGGCCTGACTAATTCCCAGTTCCTGAATATCGAGTGTGATGTTTTTGCCACCGAGTGGTATAAGCAGCATTTGCTGTAAAGCTCCGTTTTGATAGATAGATAAAGTTGTAGTGGAAGCGCCAAGACTAATGAGGGCACATCCGTCATCCTTATCTTCTTCGCTTAATACCACTGCCGACAAGCATTCGGAAGAAACCGGGCTGTATTCCAGTCTGATACCTGTGCGGTCGAAACAGCTGGCAATTTTATCGGAAATAAGTTTATTGCCGTAGATTACCGAATAATGGCCGGTAATCTGTACGCCGTTTTTGCCTACCGGCTCGTCCATTTTTATTCCGTCAAGTTCGTAACTCAATGGTATGGTGTCAAACACATTGATATCTTGTCGCTTAACTTTTCCGATGCATTCTTCCAACATGTCGGATATAAGCTCTTCGGATACTACTTTGGCAGCACCTACAAACCGGTTTACCGACACATGTACATGTTTCATGCCTTTGGCACCAATACTGATGGCTACCTGATCAATGTCGTTGATTTTTGCGCTGTTTTGCAATAGCTTGATAAGTTCGTTTACCTTAAAGGCGGCGCCCGATACCTGTTCCACAATTCCGTGCTTTACATCGTCCGAAATTTTAGGTTCGTAGGCAAGAACCCTTATTTTATCGTTGCTGTCTATTTCGGCTGCCATAGCCGAAATATGAGAAGTTCCGAAATCAATGGCTATATATTTATTTGATATCATAATTCTTTAGTTAAATTACTGTCGTTTTTCTGAACTATGTCAACTATAGATTCGGTTGAAGCGTTGCTTTTACGGGTACACACGATTTGATTTTCGTACTGAAGGTCAATTTTTGCATACCGGTTCCATCCTGTTGTGTTAAAGCCTTCTTTGTATAATTTCAGCAAATTGCTCAGTTTCTTCTGATAGTTAACAGTATTGCCCAGATATATAATTGCATCGCCAACCCGTGGAACAAGTTCAATGGTTTGGTCGGGGCGTACGTATATTTGTTCTATCTGGGCATTCCAGAATTGATCTGTTTCAAGATAGCTTACAAAATCGAACAGCACTCCGGTAGCCATTGTTTTGGTCACCGACCCGGAAACAACAGGAACATAAGCCGCATAGCTTAACGAAACAGGCAGCAACTTACGGTCGTTGTCGATGTAATAGTTTTCGAACCCGGCAATCATGAATTTTGGGGTGCGCTGCGTAATTTCCAGTTTTACAGTTCCGTAAGTTGTTTTATAACATTCAGCCCTTTTGATCATCGGGTTTTTGTGTAATACATCCTCAATCTTCTCAGTGCGTATTGATTTGTATTTTTTACCCATAGGGTTGAGGTCTTCTGTTTCCAGAATTTTGGCTATTTCAGCTTGCGAAATTAAAGTTATCTTATCCTGATCGGTCAGTATTATCTCTAAATTGTTGCAAACAATGTCTTTATCATCCTGCGAAAACTTTATTACAGCAAATATAATATATCCCAGTACCAGAATTACTCCCAGACTGATAAAAATATATCCTGTTTTTGAAATTTTCATTTTTAATAAAGAATTTGTAAATACATTAATTAACCTAATTTGAGCTGACTCTTAATCTGTGGCACTAATTTATCAATGTCGCCTGCCCCGAATGTAACTAAAATTTCGGGCTTTTTGGTTTGGAGCAATTCCAGTAAATTTTCTTTATGACAAAGCGTTTTTTGCGATATGGTAATGTCATTAAATATCAGTTCGGAAGTTACTCCTTCGATGGGTAGTTCACGCGCCGGATAAATATCGAGCAGAATTACCTCATCGAGCAACGACAGCGCTTCAGCAAATTCAGCCGCAAAATCTCTTGTACGCGTGTACAGGTGCGGTTGGAAAATACCGGTAACTTTTCGTCCGTCATACAACTCGCGGATGGAGCGTATGCTGGCTTTGAGTTCGCTGGGGTGATGGGCGTAGTCGTCCATGTAAATCACCTTGTCCGATTTGTAAACCACATTGAATCTTCGGTATATTCCTGAAAATGAAGATATACCTACGCGTAGCTCTTCGGCAGTTACACCATTGAGCCATGCCAAAGCCATGGCAGCCACACTGTTTTCGATATTGATACGAACGGGCACTCCCAATCGTACATCAGCTATCCTGTCGGTAGGTGTAACAAAGTCAAATCTGATTTCGCCATTTCCTACCTTGATATTTTCGGCTCTGAAATCGCCACCCTCATCCATTGAATAGGTATAAAGTTTTACTCCTTTTTGCAATCTTGGAGTGATGTTTATCCCTTTGCGCATAATAAGCACGCCTCCCGGACGGATAAGCGAAGTAAAGTGCTCAAAACTTTCGCGAAAAGCCTCAGCCGTATGGTAAATGTCCAGATGATCGGCATCGGCGGCTGTAATAACGGCCATGTATGGCGAAAGATGATGGAACGAGCGGTCGTATTCATCGGCTTCAATAACTACCAGATTACTCGTTTTTGACAACAGTAAATTGGTGTTGTAATTGTTGGCAATGCCTCCCAAAAAGGCACTGCATGTTACCTGCGACTGGTAAAGCAAATGCGCTGTTATGGTTGAGGTTGTCGTTTTTCCGTGAGTACCGGCAATACAAATTCCCTTGCTTTGTTGTGTAATATCGCCTAACACCTGAGCTCTTTTTTGTATTGCGAAATTATTGCTTTCAAAATACCTCAGTTGTGGGTGATCCTGCGGAATGGCCGGTGTAAGCACAACCAATGTAGTCAACGGATCGGTAAACTCAACAGGAATATGGTTCACTTCTTCATTAAAAATAATCTTAATGCCTTCGGACTGCAAATCGCTGGTAAGTTTCGATTCGCTACGGTCGTATCCAGCCACCTGAAACCCTTTAGTGTTAAAGTACCTCGCGAGTGCACTCATGCCAATCCCGCCTATTCCTAAAAAATAGTATTTGTTAATCTTGTTCATATCAGATAATTCTTCAGACAGATATTGAAAACCTCTCAAAGGTTATATATTGAATAATTTTTTATCGAAATAATTTAGCGACTTCATCTGCTATTCTTTCAGCTGAGTTTTTCTCGGCCAGCTTAAGAATATTTACCGACAATTTACTTAGTTCAGTGTCACTTATTATTAGTTTTATAGCTTCGGGAATAAGGTTGTTTTTGGCTTCGGCATCTTTAATCATTATGGCAGCATCATGCTTAACAAGTGCCAGCGCATTTTGTGTTTGATGATCTTCGGCCACGTTGGGCGATGGTACCAGAATTACGGGTTTACCAAGCAGACACAATTCTGAGATGGAACTTGCTCCTGCACGAGAGATAACCAGGTCGGCAATAGCATAAGCATAATCCATACGCGAAACAAAATCGGTTACGATTAGTTTGTCCGATTCATAGGGTTGAGCCGCTTTCAGGGCATCTGCTATATAAAATTTGCCTGTCTGCCATATTACCTGAATGTTGCTCGCTGCAAGTGTTTCCAAATGAGCAATTACACTTTGGTTGATGGTACGGGCGCCAAGGCTTCCACCAATGATAAGTAAGGTCTTTAACTCAGGTTTCAGACCAAAAAACTCATAAGCTTCGGCAGCTTTGGCTGTTACGTTGAACAGATCCTGCCTAACCGGATTTCCGGTTTTTACAATTTTTTGGGCCGGAAAAAACCTATCCATATTGTCGTAAGCCACGCAAATTTTTTGGGCTTTCTTAGCCAGTAACTTATTGGTAACACCTGCGTAAGAGTTTTGTTCCTGTATAAGGGTAGGTACACCTTGCGAAGCAGCTGCTCTCAAAAGTGGCCCGCTGGCATATCCGCCTACTCCAATGGCTACATCCGGTTTAAAGCTACGAACGATTTGTTGGGCACGAATCATGCTTTTTAATAAATTGTAAAGCACTTTTACGTTGCGCAACATATTTTTGCGATCGAAACCACTTACCGGTAATCCCACAATTTTGTATCCGGCAGCAGGTACGCGTTCCATTTCCATGCGGCCTAAAGCACCTACAAACAGAATTTCGGAGTCGGGGTAGCGTTTTTTCAAAGCATTGGCTATACTAACAGCCGGGAATATATGTCCTCCCGTTCCGCCACCGCTCACTATTATTTTGTATTTGTTACTCATTTTTTTATAAATAACTAATTATATCTCTTCCAGATTTACCACCGGCATATCATCTTCCGGTTTTCCATCCATATCGTTGTTGCCTTTCTCGTCTTCTTTTTTTATCTGGCGGGTTATACCCAGTATAATGCCAAAATAAATACAGGTGATAAGGATAGACGTACCACCACGACTAATAAGCGGTAGTGGCTGTCCGGTTACAGGTCCCAGACTTGTAGCTACCGACATGCTAACAAATGCCTGAATCACAATCATTAACGACAGGCCTATAACCAGTACTGCCGGAAAAACAGTAGGGCTTTGAGTTGCAATACGCCCGGCTCTGAAAAGCAAAATCAGATAAAGCAAAATTACAAAAATACCTCCTAACATTCCCATTTCTTCCACAATAATAGCATAAATAAAATCGGAATAAGCCTGAGGCAGGTAATCCCGCTCAACGCTATTGCCCGGCATTACGCCAAAAATTCCTCCCCGCGCTATGGCTATCCTTCCGTGTTGTACCTGTCGGTTATCGTCGGTTATTACGTATTTGTCGGCATCATTACCTTTATCATTTGTAAATCTGTCGATACGTGCCACCCAGGTGTAAGCACGGTCGAATGCGTCAGGCATTTTATCCTGCGGAATGGCTTTGACCGCACCAAAGCCCAGCAGCAATGCCAAAACCAGCGCGCCTACTATGATTCCAAGCCTTTTTAGCGAAACCTGACCTATAAACATCATGATAAAAACTACGGCAAACAATATGGCTGCTGTAGAAAAGTTTTCAAGAAGTATAAGCGGGCAAATTATTGCCAGCATGGCTATGGTGTACCAAAAGTACTGTTTTTCATCGGTTTGTTTGTTCTTTATTCTCGAAATAAAATCGGCAGCAACAATAATGACCGATAGTTTAGCAAGCTCAGAGGGTTGAAATTGTACCCCCCCAATGACTAACCAGCGGGAGGCATCGTTCTCAGTAGTACCCCGAAACAGCACCAGAATGAGCATGAAAAATGAAACTATCAGGCCTAAATATGAAAATAGCCGGATAAACCTGTATGGTATAAGGTGTACACCTATGGCTATAAGTGCTCCGCCTGCCAAAAAACCTACATGCCTTAGCATAGGCGCTGTGTGGTTGGCGGCTTTATAGGCTAATGTACTGGAGGCGCTGTACATTTCGATAACCGAAACTACACAGAGCATAATAAAAACTATCCACAAGGTGGCATCGCCTCTGAGATATTTTTTTAATAAGTTATCCATATTCAATTCCGGTGTTTAATAATAGCAATGTTTTTTTTAGTATCTGTAAACAAATGATTTTGTGTCGGGGGTGAAGCGTTATTACAGATTTCTCACGCAACTTTTAAACTGACGCCCGCGGTCTTCGTAGTTTTTAAACAAGTCGAAACTTGCACAGCAGGGTGATAGCAATACGGTGTCGCCCGGATGCGCAGCTTTGTATGCTTCATTTACAGCATCTTCCATAGATTGTACATCAATAATGACTTTATTTTTATTGCCAAAAAATTGATGAAGCGGGCTGTTGTTCAACCCCATAAAAATAAGCGTAGTCACTTTTTCGTTTACAAGGTCTTCTATTTCAGAGTAATCATTGCCTTTATCGGTTCCACCAAGTATAAGTACAGTTGGTGTTTTCATGCTCTGCAAGGCGTACCAGCACGAGTTTACATTGGTAGCTTTGGAGTCGTTAATGTAACGTACATCGCGCACAGTGGCCACATATTCCAGTCTGTGTTCTACACCCTGAAAATCTTTGAGAGATTCGCGGATTGTTTCTTTTTTTACCTCAATGATAGAAGCGGCCAGTCCGGCTGCCATCGAGTTGTATGTGTTGTGTAGTCCTTGAAGTGATAATTCTGTTGCAGGCATAGTAAGTACAGTTTTAAGGGTTTTGATAATTAATTCATTGTTTTCTAAAAAGGCTTTTGTTTTCTCCGAGCGTTCGGTCGAAAACGGATACAGGGTCGACTGAATATTGCGTTTGGCCAGCTCCGCTTTGATAACCGGGTCGTTTTCCCAGAAAATAAAGGCATCATCGCCGGTTTGGTTTTGAGTAATACGGAATTTTGAGTCGACATAATTCTGAAAATTATATTCGTACCGATCCAAGTGGTCTGGGGTAATATTCAACAGTATGGCAATATCAGCCTTAAATTCGGTCATTCCATCTAATTGAAAACTACTAAGTTCCACCACATAATAATCATACTTTTCGGTGGCTACCTGCAAGGCCAGACTATTCCCTACATTCCCGGCTAACCCGGCATTGAATCCGGCTTGCTTGAGTATGTGGTAAATAAGCATGGTAGTGGTGGTTTTACCATTGCTACCGGTAATGCAAATCATTTTTGCGGTGGTGTATCGTCCTGCAAATTCTATTTCAGAAACAACCGGAGTTCCCAGTTCATGCAGTTTTTTTATAATGGGTGCCTTGTCAGGTATACCGGGGCTTTTTATTATCTCATCGGCATTCAGAATTTTTTCTTCGGAATGCTGTTTTTCTTCCCAGTCGATGCCGTAACCGTTCAGCATGTCTTTGTATTGAGGTTTTATTTCGGATAAATCAGAAACAAAAACATCAAAACCTTTTTGTTTTGCCAGAACAGCTGCTCCGGCTCCACTTTCGCCTCCACCTAAAATTACGATTCTTTTCATATTTAATATATACTGATTTGTCTGAATGTTAATCTGTTGTGCGTTTCAATGTGAGCAGATGAACAAACAGCATTAAGCGATAATTTCTTTTATCTGATTTTCAGAGTTATGATTGTGATAGCTGCCAGAATAATCCCGATTATCCAAAAACGAATTACAATTTTTGATTCAGGTAATGGCTGTATCGGGTGTTGCCATTTGGCTTCAATACCTGCATTTCCCGGTTTCTGAAAATGGTGGTGAAGCGGCGCCATTTTGAATATTCTCCGGCCTTCGCCATATCTTTTTTTAGTGTATTTAAAATAACTCACCTGAAGTACTACCGAGAGATTTTCGACAATAAAAACTCCGCACAAAATAGGTATAAGCAATTCCTTGTGAATGGCAATAGCAAATACCGAGATAATACCACCCAGCGTAAGACTGCCGGTGTCGCCCATAAACACCTGTGCCGGAAAGGCATTGTACCACAGAAAACCGATGGTGGCGCCGATGAAGGCGCCGGCAAAAACGAGTAATTCGCCTGTGCCGGGTATGTACATGATATTCAGATAACCGGCATAGTTTACGTTGCCCGATACATAAGCCAGAATGCCGAGAGTTACCCCCATGATAGCCGAGCTGCCTGTTGCCAATCCATCTAAACCATCGGTAAGGTTAGCGCCGTTGGAAATGGCCGTAACAATAAAAATGGCCACTACCACAAAAAGTATCCATCCATATTTCTGAGCATTTTCACCAGCCCATTTAAAGGCATCGGCATAGTCCAGATTGTTGTTTTTGAAAAACGGGATGGTGGTTTTGGTCGATTTTGTATCTTTACTGCCATACATCACGTTTTCTACCCTCTGGGTGTCTTTGTCCTTAATTTCAATATTTTCACGAATCACTATGTTGGGACTCAGATACATAGTCATACCAATAATCAGTCCAAGACCTACCTGCCCTACAATTTTGAATTTACCGCTGAGCCCTTCTTTGTTTTTGCGGAATACCTTGATATAGTCATCCAGAAAACCAATGAGTCCTAACCATATGGTGGTGATTATCATTAGTATTGTGTAAATATTATTCAGGGCTGCAAGCAATAAAGTGGGAATGAGTATGGCAAGTATAATGATAACTCCACCCATGGTAGGAGTACCTTTTTTGCTCATTTGCCCTTCCAGACCCAAATTGCGGATAGTTTCGCCAATCTGTTTCTTCTGCAGATAGTTAATGATACGGCGCCCCAGCAAAGTCGAAACCAGCAACGCCAGAATAAAAGCCAGCCCCGCACGGAACGAAATGTAATTGAACATACCGGCACCCGGAAAGTCAAATGCTTTATCTAAGTAGGAGAACAGGTGGTATAACATATCTTTTTATATTTTCTGGTTAATATCTTTTTTTTGTTTTTAGTTCAAACCCGGTATTGCAAAGCATTTCCGTACCTCCTCACGGTCGTCGAAATGGTGCTTTATGCCCTGAACTATCTGATAATCTTCGTGCCCTTTGCCGGCTACCAGTACTACATCGCCCGGTTGGGCAATGGCGCAGGCTGTTTTAATGGCTTCGCGGCGGTCCACAATGGCCAGACTTTTGGTTTTCTGACTCATATCTAATCCGGCCAGCATGTCGTTCAGTATCTCTTGCGGCTCTTCAAAACGCGGATTGTCCGATGTTAATATGGCTTTCCAGCTACCCTCAACGGCTTCGCGCGCCATCATCGGGCGTTTTCCTTTGTCGCGGTTTCCTCCGCAACCCACCACTGTAATTAATCTTCCGTTGCCTTGTAGTATTTGGTTTATCGTAGAAATAACATTGTTCAACGCATCGGGGGTGTGCGCATAATCTACTATGGCAGTGTATCCCTGAGGTGCCCGCAGGGTCTCGAAACGTCCCGATACCGAATGCAACGAACTGATAATGCGCAACACTTCCAGTTCATTTTGCCCGAGCAATACGGCAGCTCCGAATACAGCGCTCAGATTGCTTGCGTTAAATTTTCCTATGAACGATACATTCACTTCGCGTTCGTTCATATCCAGCAGCATTCCTTCAAAACTGTGTTCCAATATCTTGGTTTTAAAATCGGCCATGCCGCGGAGCGAATAAGTGAATTTGCCCGCCTTAGTATTCTGAAGCATTACCATGCCGTTTTTATCGTCAGCATTGGTCAGCGCAAAAGCCTCGTTGGTTAAGTCGTCGAAAAAGCGTTTTTTAGCTTTCAGGTAATTTTCAAAAGTCTGGTGGTAGTCAATGTGGTCTCTGGTGATATTGGTGAAAATTGCTCCATCAAAATCGAGCCCCGCAATGCGTCTCTGATCAATGGAATGCGAACTCACTTCCATAAACGCATATTTGCATCCGGCAGCCACCATGCGCGCCAGCAATTCGTTGAGGGCGAGTGCATCAGGCGTAGTGTGTGTGGCCTCTATCGCCTCTTTGTCAATATAATTTACTACAGTGGATAGCAGTCCGGTTTTGAAACCCAGTTCGCCGAACAGCTTGTACAGCAGCGTTGCAATCGTTGTTTTCCCGTTGGTTCCGGTTACGCCCACCAAAGTCAGCTTATCAGACGGAAAACCGTAAAATGCCGACGCCATTTGTCCCAAAGCTTCAGCGCTATCTTCTACTTGTATATAGCTCACTCCTTCAGTTTTTGAGTCGGGCATGCTTTCGCATACGATGGCTTTAGCTCCCTGTGTAATAGCCATTTCTATATAGTCGTGTCCATCGGTAGCAGTACCTCGTGTGGCTACAAACACCGATTTTTCGGTCACTTTTCGTGAGTCGAACTGAATATCGCTTACTACGGTATCAACATCGCCCGATACGCTTTTGAGTAATATGTTTTGGAGTAAATCGCTTAAAATCATGTCTGTATATGTGTTAGCTTTATTCAAGATTAATTTTGATAACCTGTCCTCTGCGGGGAGTTTCGCCCGGATTTATATTTTGCGAAACTACTTTTCCTCTACCGCTGATTTGCACTTTTATTCCCATTCGCCCTAAAAGGTAAATAGCATCTTTAGCTCCCATGCCTTTCAGGTCGGGGATGCTGTGCTTGCTCAGAGGCATCGATTCGGTTCTCAGTATTTTATGCTCGGCAAAAGTTTTTACCCAGTCGGTAGTCTGACCGGCGCTACTGAGATCAAGTCCGTTAAGTACTGATTTAATAGCCTGATAATTTCCTGCTTTTACGATAGGGAAATACGAACTTGTTTCGGTAGTATCAGTATTTAAAAAATCTGGTTTCAGGCTCGATTTCAAAGCCATGGTTTGCTCGGCAATGCTTTTGAAAACTGCACCGGCCATCAATCCGCCCGATGGATAACCGTTTTTAGGCTCACGTATCACCACAATACAGGTGTATTGCGGGTTGTCGGCCGGGAAGTATCCGCAAAACGAAACCTGATGGGTTTTACCACCGGCTTTGTAGCCCTGCGTTCCCTTGGATATTTGCGCGGTGCCGGTTTTGCCCGCTATGCGTACAAAGTCTGAGTGTACGTTATGCGCAGTTCCTTTTTTACCTTCAATTACACCCAGCAGAGTTTCTTTGATAATGCTAAGTGTGGATGGTCTGCATATCGATTCGCGTATGGTTTCCGTGGTAAAGCTTTTGATAATTTCGCCGTTTTTGGTGATTGCTTTTACAAAGAAGGGGCGAATAAACTTACCATTGTTAGCAATGGCATTGTAGTAAGCCAGTGTGTAAATAGGTGGTATTTCGGTTTCGTATCCTATCGACATCCAGGGTAATGTAGTTTTCGACCAGTATTTTGCTTTATCTTTCGGGTGTTTTATCTGAGGAGCAGCGGCACCGGGTATCTCTATATTCAACTTTTCGTTGAGCCCCATGCTGTATAATTTTTCTACAAATTTGGATGGATTATTGCCATAGGCAGCTTCAACGGCTTTTGAGACACCAATATTGGATGAACCATGAATAGCCTCAGCCAGCGTAATGTCTCCGAATCCACCATGATTTTCGTTGTGATCTACCATAAACGAGCCGTAAAAGTTATAGCGACCTGTGCCGGTATGTACAATGTCGGTGATATGTGCTTTTCCGTCGTCGAGCAAAGCCATTACTGAGAAAGTTTTAAATGTAGATCCCGGTTCAACCTGATCGGATACAGCGCCATTCCGGTTTTCAGAATAAGTGCCATCGGCATTTTTCTGCATATTTACAATGGCTTTTACTTCGCCGCTTTGTACTTCCATCAGTATGGCATATCCGGTTGATGCGTCAAAGGATTTCAGACTGTCTACCAATGCTTTTTCTGCAAGGTCTTGTAAATCAAGGTCAATTGTGGTCACAAGATCCAGTCCGTTGATGGGTTCTACCTGTATGGTTTCTTCCCATCGGTTGGCCACTTTCTGTCGTACCGAAACACCGGGAGTACCCAGCAGTTCCTGATTAAAAAAAAGTTCCAGTCCGTTCTTACCTCCCTTGGATTCGTCGGCATAAATATCGCCAATAGTACGCGAGGCCAACGAGCCAAAAGGCTTAACCCTTCGCAACCACTCTTTGGTTATCAGGCCGCTCTTGTTGCGTCCCATACGGAAAAGCGGCATTCGGCGCACCTCTTTCAGTTGCGAGTAACTTATTCTTTGAGGAAAAAGTTGTAACTCTCCATCGCCCTGCCTGTAGGCTCTTTTCAGCATGGATTTATATTCAGCCTTGCTTTTGTTGCGGAAAAATCCTGATAAGCGATTGGCCAGTGAGTCTACATTTTCGTAAAACAGTTCTCCTTCGTTAGCATGAAGTGCAGGTACCCGGGTATCCATATAAATGTAGTAGGTGGGGATAGAGCTGGCCATCAGTCTGCCATCGCAGGCGTAGATGTTTCCCCGGTTTGGTCTTACTCTGATGTCGGATTTTTTGTTTTTTGAAGCAAGAGCCAGCCATTCATCCTTTTCAACAAACTGTAGCACTACGATACGATATACCACCAGCAGGAAAAGGAATAGTATTGTGAAATATACTATCCCGAATCTGAATACTATGCTGTTGCGTTTATCTGCCATACCTTCAATAGCTTGTTGCCGTTATTTATTGTTTATCTGAGTTTGCGTTGTTTTCTTTTTTAGTATTTTCATCCGGAGTTTCAATAATTACCGGTGGTTTTATTGATTCTACGAGCGGTATATTCTTTTCTTTAATTAATTTTTGAATATTGGATTGTCGGCTTATTTGCATCAGTTGTGCCGATATGGTTAGCGACTCGTACTTTACATCCTGTATTTTTTTCTTCAGCTCTATGGTTTTCAATGCTTGTGTTTCGCAATAGTAGCGGTTATCTACATATATAAAAGCCAATATCGCCAGCATAATCAGGAGTCCGTATTGTTTCTGAAAAAATTTCTTAGTCAGAAAATCTCCATTGATAAAGCTGCGGAGCGTACTCGATTTAATATCCGAGAAATCTTCGTTGCCTTTTATGGCTGTTATTAATTTTTTAAACCACTCTTTCATGGGTAAATAATTGTTTTTTAGTTGCCACATGGAACTCGCATTCTGATAGCTTTCGGGATACTCGTTTCATTTTGGGTTCAGCTTTTTGGTATTAATTCTGCTACACGGAGTTTTGCGCTACGTGCTCTTGGGTTTTGCTCTACCTCTTCGTCGGAGGCTACTACTACTTTATTATTTACAAGTTTCAAAGGCGAAATAATATTGCCAAAAAAATCCTTTTCAATTTTTCCTTCGATATTACCGCTTTTGAAAAAATTTTTTACCAATCTGTCTTCGAGCGAGTGGTACGTAAGTACCGCTATTCTTCCGCCGGGGTTCAGTACATTTGTGCTTTGTATGAGTAATTCCCGTAGCACATCCATTTCCTTATTTGTTTCAATGCGCAAAGCCTGAAACACCCTGGCCATATCTTTTTTCTCTTTCTCTCTGCCAAAAAACGGTTTCAATATCCCGATGAACTGAAAAATCCGGTCGATAGGTTCTTTGGTCCTGCTTTGAACAATGGTGCGGGCTATTTTGCGTGAGTTGTGAAGTTCTCCGTACAGATAAAAAATATCGGCCAGAGCCTCTTCGCTATATGTGTTCAGTATGGTAGCTGCGGTAAGTTTAGATGCTTTGTTCATTCGCATGTCCAGAGCGCCATCAAATCTGAAAGAAAATCCCCGTTCAGCTTCGTCGAAATGATGCGACGAAACGCCCAGATCGGCCAATATGCCGTCTACGTGAGATATTCCATGATATTTGAGGAAATTTTTCAGATACCTGAAGTTGCTTCGAACAAAAGTGAATCTTTCGTCGTCCATAATATTTTTCAGGGCGTCTTCGTCCTGGTCGAAACCCAACAGGCGGCCTTTGTTGCTCAGGTGTTTGAGTATTTCTCTGGAATGCCCGCCACCCCCAAAAGTAACATCCACGTAAATGCCGTCGGGTCTGATGTTCAGGCCTTCGATGGTTTCGTGTAAAAGTGCGGGGATATGGTAAGCAGGTTCAGTCATGCGGTTGTTTTTTTGATAAAAAATTATTTAAAAGCTGGTGGTGTCTATTTTCCTGACATTCGTTGTTTGAGTATTTTGGCAAATTCTTCGTTGGGTAGCAGAGCTTTTTCGTACCGCTCTTTGTTCCATATTGAAAAGCGGTCGATCATTCCTACGAATAACACCTCCTGATTTTCAATACCAATAGATTGCAAATGCTTTTTGGAGATTAGCACGCGTCCCTGACTGTCTAAATCCAGAAATTCAGCTAAGGAAGTGAACTGAGTCAGAATCATCTGATCTGTAGTATCCCAGAGGTCTAATGTCGATTTCATGAGATTTACTGTGTTTTCCCAAATGCTTTGAGGATACAGTATCAGGCAGTCTTTTTCCAGGTCATGTCTCATCACAATTCTTTCTCTTTCCGCTTCGGGAAGGATTTTGCGGTAAGTCGACGGGATGAAGATTCGTCCCTTTACATCGGCTTTTGCGTCGTATTTTCCTAAGAATGTTGACATGAGTTAAATGGGTATAGTTTTGCAACGGTAAAATTATAAAAAGATTTTCTAAATTCACCACATCTCCCCACAAAAATTTATAAACAGCTAATTGTTGATAAATATAGTTAAATTATATTAGATATAAACAATTTATAAACAGGTTAATTTGGTTTTAAAAATTGACTATTTTACTGATTTACTTTTATTTATAAATATTTTAAATTTAAAAACAATAAAAGTGTGGTAAAGTGGGGGTTCAAAATTAATTTTTTAAATTATTTTTTTGAAAAATTCGCAATAATCTTCTCGAAAATGAAAGAAATAGGCTGTACGGGCTTTTTTTGTATTTTTGTATCATAAAAAAATAACTGAACATGCGATGGAAAAACAGCAAGTGATAAAAATAGATGTAGCCGCAGTAGTGAAGGAAAGAGCTCCGGGTAAAAAAGTGCCTGCTTTTTTGGTGAATTACCTCAGGAGGATAGTGCATGAGGAGGAGTTTAACGGGTTTTTCAGCAAAAATCCCGGCATTAAGAATCTCGAATTTATTGAAGCTGCATTGAAATTTCTGAGAATATCCACCAGTGTTGAAGGATTGGAGAATTTGCCTCCCAAAGGAGGTAAATATATTTTTGCCGGAAATCATCCTCTGGGTGGAATGGACGGAATTACAACAGGTTATCTGATTGGGAAAGAGTATGATGGTAAGGTGCGTTTCTTTTCCAACGATTTGTTAGAAAATCTGCATCCTCTGAAAGAGATGTTTATTCCCGTAAATAAAGTGGGTCGTCAGGGTAAGGACCATGCTGAAAAAATGAAGGAGTTTTACGAATCCGACAATCAATTGCTTACATATCCTGCCGGCATGTGTTCGCGCAAGTTGAAAGGCAAAATCTGCGATTTGGAATGGAAAAAGAATTTTATCAGCAAGGCTGTTCAGTATGAGCGCGATGTGGTGCCGGTTTACTTTGAAGGCCGAAACTCAAACTTCTTTTATAATCTGGCCAATCTCAGAAAATTCTTGGGAATTAAATTCAATATTGAAATGATGTATTTGGCCGATGAAATGTTTAAACAGCGGGGTAATCATTTTAAAATAAAAATTGGTAAGCCTATACCCTGGCAAACTTTTGATAAATCGAAATCGCAAACAGAATGGGCTCAGTGGGTAAAGGATATTGTTTATAGCCTGTAATAGTATTGGTAATAAGGCTATTGGTTTTGTAAAATAATAAAGGCCAACTCTGATTTTTAAGTAATTGTAAATTACCCGAAATCAGAGTTGGCCTTTTCTTATTTAGTTTTATTTTTTGGCAAAAGCATCCAGTCCGCTTTCGAGGAACTTGATGTATTCTGCCGGATTGTAATTAGCGCCCTGCGGTTTCACCAGCATATTGCCTTCGGTATCGAGCAGTACGTAGAATGGTTGCGAGTTAGCATTGTAGCGCGAAGCCTGAAAGTCGCTCCATTTATTGCCAATAGATTTTACCTTTTTCCCGCTGAACTTGGATACATATTGCTCATCGGCTGGCAAATCTGTTTTGTCATCCACATAAAGCTGAATCAGCACAAACTCATTGCTTAATATGCTCAGCACATCTTTTGTTGACCATACGTCGGCTTCCATTTTACGACAGTTGACGCACGCATGCCCTGTAAAATCGATTATAACAGGTTTGTTTACTTTTTTGGCATAGGCCAGCCCTTCTTCGTAATCGAAAAATGCGTTCAGATTTAGCGGTGCATGGAAAATATCGCTGTATTTATGCGCCTTTTGGTGCTCAGTTCCCGCACTTCCGGTATTATTGCCCAGGCTGGCAGTGTACAGGTCAAAATCCTGCGTTTGCTGAGGGGGCAGGAAAGCTGCTATTGAGCGTAATGGTGCGCCCCATAAACCCGGAATCATATAAATGGTGAACGATATAACTACTACGGCCGACATCAGTCTGAATACCGAAAGACCTTTAAACTCCGAATCGTGTGGAAATTTGATTTTTCCCAGCAGATACATGCCTAATAGTCCGAAGATGGTAATCCAGAGCACAAGGTAAACTTCGCGGTCGAACCAGTTCCAGTGATAAGCCAGGTCAACGTTGGACAGAAATTTGAGTGCCAGCGCCAGTTCTAAAAATCCGAGCGTAACTTTGATGCTGTTGAGCCATCCTCCCGATTTAGGCATCTTGTTGAGCCAGGTTGGAAACATGGCAAACAGCGTAAATGGGATAGAAAGCGCCAGAGCAAACCCGAACATACCTACAGCCGGGCCGAGATATTGTCCCATAGTAGCTGCCTCAACAAGCAAAGTTCCTATAATAGGTCCGGTACACGAGAAAGATACCAGGGCGAGCGTGGCAGCCATAAAAAAGATACCCAGAAGGCCTCCTTTGTTGGATTGTTCGTCGGACTTGTTAACCCATTTCGATGGGAGTGTGATTTCGAAAGCACCCAGAAATGAAGCGGCAAATACCACTAAAAGAAGGAAAAACAAGAAGTTGAAAATTCCGTTGGTCGATAGACTGTTGAGAGCGTCGGCACCAAAAATAATGCTTACCAGCAGTCCGATAACCACGTATATAACAATGATGGAGCCTGCATAAATAAGCGCTTTGCCCACTCCACCGCCTTTGGATGACGATTTGGTGAAATAGCTTACGGTAAATGGTAGCATGGGAAAGATACAGGGCATCAGGAATGCAGCCAGTCCGCCAAGAAAACCGGCCAGAAAGATGGCCCAGAGCGACATGGAGCTACTTGTAGGGGTAGTCGGTTGTTGTACTCCGGTTTTTAGCGTGTCGGTTTGTATGGTAGCAATGCGGGCCGTGTCTTTGTCGGTTGGCGTCGTGGTTTTGGCGCTTTTATCATCAATAGTTTGTGCCGGTGTAGCGTTGCCTGTTACTTTATCGTTTTTTACATTGATTTTAAAAGAAACTTCATCGGGAGGCAGGCACTGTTCGTCGTTACAAACCATAAATTCTACGCTACCCGTTACTGTAGTTGCCGGTTTTTTGAGTTTTATTTTTTGGGTAAAAACCACCTTGCCAGAGAAGTAGCTTACGTCAACTCCAAATTCTTTTTGGAAAACTTTGACAAGGTGACCCGATTCTTTTGTTTTGCCGATTAAATCGTAATCGGCCGATTTTTCAAAAGTAAAACTTGTAGGCACAGGGCCTCCGTCGTTGGTGAATTGCGAGTAAATATGCCATCCGCTTTCGGCATTGGCGATAAATGTAAGTTCAGCTTCAGTGTCGCTGATGTTGCGACTGCCGAAGCTCCATTTTACAGGGTTTTCAATTTGCGAATAAGTTAAAGCGCAAACAAGCAAAAAAAGAATGGATAAAAAATTTCTTTTCATAAAAAATGCTCTGAATGTTATACTATTTATGTGTCATTATTTCCAAAATCATTCTGTCGGTTTCGCTCATGCCGTCGCGTCCTATCATGGTGAGGTTCATTATGGTTTTATCCACATCCTCGTCGGTAATGCCTTCCACAGCGGTTACCACCTTGTTTTCGATGGCCATAAGAGCCGACAGTGTGGCGGTAGAAACGCCGTTTGAAACTTTCAGTGCGCAACTGGGCTTAGCGCCATCGCATATCATACCGGTGATATTCCCAATCATGTTTTTTACAGCATAAGCTATTTGTTCGCGACTGCCTCCCATCAGGTAGGTAATGCCACAAGCCGATCCTGTAGCAGCAACTACTGCCCCGCATAGCCCTGATAGCCGTCCCAGACTCTGTTTGATATAAATGGTCATCAGGTGACTCAGGGTAAGCGCTCTAACCAACTCTTCCTCCGATTTTTTGTGCTCTTCGGCAAATACCGAAACCGGTAGCGTTGCTGCAATTCCCTGATTACCACTGCCCGAATTGCTCATTACCGGAAACATGGCGCCTGCCATACGCGCATCGCAGGCAGCAGCTGTTACCGAAAGCATACGGGTGAATACATTATCGCCCATCATGCCTTTGGCCAAAGTCAGCGAAACACTGTGTCCGTATTTACCCTTCATCGATTCCGAAGCTGCGGCCTTATTCAGTTCGCTCGATTCTTTGATGAAAAGAATTTCTTCAACCGGACTTTCCAGGGCAAAATCGCACACTTTATTGAAGTTAAGGTTAATCGTATCTTCGTTGTTTTTGGTTGTGTTTTCATCTTCAATGTGTAGCAATGTGCTGTCATTCAGCTGTATGTGCGAAAACCGAGCATGTTCTTTACTTATCACAACCCTTGCCGTATTATTTCCATTGCGTACAACAACTTCGATATAAAGCTTTTCTGCAATTTCGTCTTTAAGATGTACGGCAATAATTTTCTTGTCAATCATGGCCTTTCCTTGTTCTATAAGTTCAGGATTTACATCTTTCAGCACTTCTAAGCCATATTCCGATTTTCCGGCAATAGCTCCCATGGCTATAGCTATGGGCAATCCCACCATACCTGTGCCGGGAATGCCTACTCCCATTGCGTTTTTGAGCATATTGGCACTTAACCATACTTCGATAGTCTCGGGGCAGGCGTTGAGTGTTTCTTTAGCTTTGGCCACCGCCAGTGCTACGGCTACCGGTTCTGTGCAGCCAATGGCTGGTTTTACCTCACGTTTAAGCAGTTCAACAATATTATCACGTTCTTGTTTGTTCAGCATGCTTGATTTTATTATTTTTAAGAGATGCCTTTTGATAGTGTATGCAAAAAAGCACTTTTTTTATAATTTAAACCGGTAATCTTAATATATAAATCAAGATTACCGATTTGCATTTTTTTGATAAGAAAAATAATCTCCGTGAATATTTTATTTGATAAGTTCAGCAAGTTTCTTTTCCAGATCTTCGCCTCTTAAATTTCTTGCTACAATTTTACCATTAGGGTCAATCAGGAAGTTTTGCGGAATGCTTCTTACCATATAAAGCTTACCTACTTCATTGTCCCAGCCTTTCAGATCCGAAACCTGTGTCCAGGTCAGTTGGTCGTCGGCAATGGCTTTTATCCAGGCATCTTTTTGTTTTTCAGCGTCTAACGAAACTCCGAGTATCGTAAAGTTCTTGTCTTTATATTGATTAAAAGCCTTCACTACATTCGGATTTTCTCTGCGACATGGTCCGCACCACGAAGCCCAGAAATCAATCAGAACATATTTTCCTTTGAAATCAGATAATTTTACCATTTTACCCTGAACGTCGGTCTGTGCAAAATCGGGAGCTATGGCACCGATGGCGATTTTCTTGTTTTTATTCAGTTCGGCAGCAAAGGCAACGCCGCTTTCCGAATTTTGAACAGATTGCGACAGTCCATTAAACAGAGGTTCTATCACTTGTACATCAACCGGTCCCGAACCAATCAGCGACTTAATGACATCTAACGAAATGATACTGTTTGGATTAGTTTTGATGAATTCGGTCTGAATCTTATTAATTTCAGCAAGTGCCGCCTCATACTTTTTATCAATTTCGGCTTCAAAAGCTTCCGATTGCTGCTTTTCTTTAGAGGCCGTTCTGTATTCGGTCAAAACGGCCGTTAAAGCGGAGTTAGCCGGTTTCAGGCTACTTTTCAATGTTTTGTATTCATTGTTGATAGCTGTTCCGGTAATGCTTGCATCTTCGATAGAATCTTGAGCTGCAACCACTGTTTTGCCTTCTACAAGATAAAAATCCGTATAATCTACATTTCTTGATGTTCGAATCGTTTGTAAACCAACGCCTTTCTTGTCAAATAGCAAGTTTGCTTTTCTGGGTTCGGATATTTTTCCTTTAAACTCGAATACTCCATTTTTCAGGGTAGCCGAATCCGTAAGATTACGTCCGCTGAGCAGGTAAACTTTAGCAGGGGCATTGTAATTTCCAATTTTTCCGGAAATTGTGTATAACCCTTCTTGCGCAAAAATTGATAGTGGAATTAATAATCCAATAAATAAAACATTTCTTTTCATAAAAATAACAGTATTGATAATAGCTAAAAATGTAATTATAAATAATTTAAAAAAGATAACCCGGGGAGATTACTCAAATATGCATTAAAAAAGCATTCATTTTTCATCTCACAGGTATCTTATTGTACAAATGTATAAATAATTACTGAGAATGCACTTTATTGGCTGAGTTTAAAAATCATAAATTACTACAAAAAGGACATCTAAGAGATTAGCATTATTCAAATTAATAGTTTTTTATTTCACTGATTCGATCATAATATTCATCTCCTCAAGTAGTTTATTTTGATCGGTTTCGGCGCCACTTATCTTGTAACGGATGTTGCCGTTTTTGTCGATCACCACTTTGGTGGGAATGGACTGTATACTAAAATCGCCCCGACTCATAAGGTTTTTGCTCTTCAACTACTATAGTTGCTATGGATAGGCAAACCTTTACGGGTCAAACCACAACACGATATGGTCATGTATGTGATTACTTCCGACTAATTTTTTTTCAACCACTCCTTAAACTTGCGTACGCCATCCATCCAGACCTCGCACATTACCCTACCTTTAGGCAGGCGGCGAAGGCTGTATTCAAACGTGCCGTTTTTGATGTTTGCATATTCGTGCCGCTCTACTTCCTTTTCGTTTACCAATATGCGGACTTCGATTTTGCTCCATTTGTTTGAAAACAGGTTTAGCTTGACCACATCGTCGGTA
Source organism: Bacteroidota bacterium (assembly GCA_017860345.1). GTDB lineage: Bacteria > Bacteroidota > Bacteroidia > Bacteroidales > Paludibacteraceae > Paludibacter. The sequence continues at coordinate 172,199 of JAFNAV010000008.1, forward strand.
AGCCGCGGATAGAGTAGGACGGCATAGTTGCCCTTAATGGTGTCGGTTGCATACGTGGCATCCGCTACAAAAGCCAGTTTCTCGCCACTGCCGCAATCGCTTGTGAAAGCGTGTATCAGGTTTCCTTTCAGGTCGAGCAACCGCAGGTATCCGGCTCCATTTTGGGGTTCTGCCCAAAACTCAAGGCCGTCGCCGGCGCTGTCGGTCAGGCAAATTTCGTATTTGCCCTCCCGGAGGTGTATCGTGTCCTGATAAAGCGTTGCCGGTTTCAACTCATCGGGATGTTTTATAAACACCGTATCGGAGGTGTTGACCACAAAAAGCGTATTGTCTTTGGGGCGGTTGTTGGTTAAAAAGGCAACCACAAAGTCCTTTGGCATTTTGGTAGGCGCTGTAAATATAGATGTCAAGCTGTTGTCGCCTGTCCATTCGTCGTTTTTGCCGTTGGGCTTGGTAAGCACGGCGGTAAACCGGTTGACGCCCTGTTTAAAATCAACTTCTCCGGGCAACACTATATCTGCCGTAGCATTAAATTTCAATTCGCCCGTCCAATGATATGTTTTCATGGCAAACCCCTCCGTTCCGTAGCTTATGGTTGCCGAGCGAAGGATGGCAGAGCCGAGATTGCGAATCACTACCCGCGGATAGAAACAGGCCGGATTGAGCCGCCCGAACTGCTGTTCGTCGGATGGTACCCTTATTTTTTCCAGTCGGGCATCCGCTTTTTTCAACGGGGCGGAGTATTGGAACAGATAGGCCGATATATCTTCTTCGGCTTCCGCCTTTCCGGTGGCATTATAAGGTTCCATCTCCAGAGCTACCGAATGTTCGCCTTCCGACACTTCGGCATCTATCAGATCGGGGGATTGTAAATCGCCGGGACACCAGTTTCCTCTTTTGTACGCCCACGTCCCGCCCTGCGGGTACAGGGGGTTTTCTCCGCAATTTTTCCACAAATCACGTCTGTCTACCTCCTTGCCGTCAATAGCAAGCGTTCTCCATCGTTTACAAAACTCGCTGCATCCGCGTTTTTCATCCATTCCGTGTCCGGTTTGCTGAATGCGTATGCGGCTGATTGTCTTCCCCGCGGGCGAGATATAGCTGACCGGCAAAACGACGGTTTGGATAGGATGCGCCGGGTCGCCATACTTAAAGTTGGCATTCCATAAGGGGACAATGCCCAACGGGTTGGCCGCCGGAGGCCCTTCCACACAGTCGAACGAGAGGGTCAACGCCCACCCGACCGATGCGGGTTCGAAGCCCGTATGTACATATACCATCTCCACACTATCGCGCAGGAACGGAGCAAAATCGCTGACGTCGGCCTGCCACTTCCAACTCCACCCCTTGCCGAACATATTGCCGTAAGGGGTAAGCATAAACCCCAGCGTGTAATTGAGCGTTTTGCCCGATTTACCACCCACCTTACGGAGTATGATGCGGTCAGAATAGTCCCAGTGAGCCGTCGGCAGACTGTCGGGGCTACCGAGGGTAAGGTTCAGCGTGATTTGCCGTATCGGCGTTTTGGCGGATGGGAACACCCCCCAAGCCGGATACTCTTTAGTTCCAACCGCCGGATTGGTTACTACAGTGGTGCGGTTATGCGTAACCACCTCCCTTATCTTAGCCCGCTGAGCAAACAGGGTTGGTGAAATAGCTAACAAAAAGAATAAGATACTCTTCCTCATTTGTTTTGTTATTTTACTGATTCGATCATCGCGTTTATTTCGTCGATGAGCTTGCCTTCTTCAAGTACAGCACCTACGGCAATGTAACGGATATTCCCGTTTCTGTCGATCACTATTTTTGTGGGGATGCTGCTCACCTTCAAACCGGCGGATACTTTACTGCCGGTGTCGAACAATACGTGGAACGGATAGTCGTTTTTAGTGATGAACTCTTTAACGGCTGCTTTGTTCTCATCCACTGTTTTGAACCGCTCGAAGGTGTCAACAAAGAGAAACACCACATCGGGATTGTTTTGGAAAAGAGTTTGTAATTTTTTCATGCCGGGAAAGCTCATCTTGCAGGGTACGCACCAGGTTGCCCAAAAGTCGAGAATCACCGTTTTTCCTTTGAAGTCGGCCAAACTTACGGTTTTTCCTTCCAAGTCGGTGAGCGTGAATGGCGGTGCGGGTTCGTTGATTTGCCGTGCCAATACCGATGCTTTTACTTCGTTGAGGTTCGATTGTTTCAGACCGCCGAGATAAGTGTCGAAACCGACCTCTGAGCCTTTTTCTTTGGTATAAATCCGCTGGAGGGTAGTTACCAACGACTGATTCCAGTAGCCTTCGATCACCAAGTTTTCTAACTCCTTTTTCAGCTTTTGTTCGGGCAACTGGCTCTCGGCCAATGATACGTACAACTCCCTAATATCAGGTGTGTAGTAAAAATCGTTCGGCAAGGTAGCAAGACACTCCTTAGCTTTGGCTATGTAGCTAAAAGCCTTAGCTTTGTCATTTTGCGTGTCGCACAACTGGGCAAGTTTCCAGCAGATGTATATTCGTCCGGTTTGGATTTGTTCCAATTTGGAATCCCGATCCAAAAAATCGTCCCATACGCCATACGAGGGAGCTTTGCCCGATTTTATCTTCTCATATTGCTCACCAAAATAGGCCAGATACTCCTCTGCCTCGCTTTCGGCTAAAGGTAAGTCCTTCTTCGATTCGGTCAGCATGGAAAAATGAGCGTGAACCAACACACTGGTAAACAACAGGTTTTGCTTGTCGAAATTGAGTTTTTTGGCAAAGGTTTTGTATTGTTCCTTTGTACCTCGTTTCATCACATCGTCCAAATAGTAGAAACGGGCATTAAAAGGTAAACCCATACTGAAAGTAAATTTTAGCTTATCGTTGTCGGACAAAGCGTCAAACATGGTCGATAATTTTTCAAGCAGGAAGTATTTCTTATCCAAATCATTCTCCTTATTGTATTCAGAAATTGCTTTAACCATCACAAACAACGGAGCTATTCCATCGAATTTGGCATTTCGTTCTTTCAAAAAGTATTGGCTCAATTCCTTAAGCTGTATGGTAGTCGCCCATTGGCTCAACAGATAATAATCGGTTGATGTGAGGCTGTCTTTTTTTACGATTTTATTGATCTGCTCTTTGGCAATCGGCTCAATATCTTTCAATTCATTGTCAGAAAAAGTTGCCTTAAAATAAACTACAAAATCCATCTCCGCTTCGGGATTAATTTCCAAATCTTTGAGATAATAGTTGCGGGCCAATCTAAAATTTGCAAAACCGTAGTTACGCGCCCCGAAAGACAGATAAAGACCGATGTAGAAATTTGCCTTTGGCAACACGTTTCCCTGCTTGTCATAGAGCGGAACTACATACCCCAAACTGTCGTTGGAGTCGAATTTCCCCCGTTTCAGCACGAATTTATCACCGATTCTTTTGGTTTTCAGTTGCCCGGCGGTGAAGTTAAACGCCAACGCCTTGGTCTGTTCGTCCACCGGGACAACGCCCTGATAGAGATTGCCTTTTTTGGTGAGCTTCACCTCTTTTATCTTTTTGGAGCTTTGCGACAGCAATTCCTGAACGGTATATTCGCCAAACAGATATACGGTGCATTTTATCGTATCCCGAACCGAAAACACGTTGGAATTGGGGGTATAGCTGAATTGCAACGGTTGGCCGGGCGTCGGTTTTTCGGATTGCAGTTGTAAACGACCGCTTTGAGCAAACAAAGCCATCGAAGCAGTAAGTAAAAAGACAGAAAACAGTATTTTGCGTACCATAGTGATTGTGTGATTTTAAGAATGAGTAAACAGGGAAGAGGCTGTATCAAAAGCACGCAAATGACGCGATTAGTACAAATTTGCGCAAATTATTTGTTTGAATAGATTTATATCATATTGTTATTCAATAAAATAACATTAGCATATATTAGCATTTGTGCATTTTGCGTTCAAAAATACTTTTGAGACAACTTCTTCCTGTTCTTAATATAACCAATTAATAGCCCGGATTTTGGATCAGGTTTGGATTAAGCTGTATTTGGGTCAATGGGATAGGCAACAATGCCTTGTAGCTTGCCCAGCCGGTTTTATAGCTTATTTTTTTCATCACTGCATCGGCGGTACCCCAGCGGCAAAGATCCAACCAACGTTTGCCTTCGCAAGAAAGCTCCAGCGAACGTTCGGTTTGCACCAATTGCAAAGCCTGGTCTTTGGTGTAAGTACCGCTATATGGAGTGGCGGTAGCACGGTTTCGCACCACATTAATATCGGCAATGGCATCGGCGGTATTGCCCTGCTGTGCACGGGCTTCGGCACGGATAAGGTACACCTCTGCCAAACGCATAAATATGCTGGTTTGCGAAATAGGCGCCGCTGTCGGCGATACCAATAGGGAATAAGCAAGACCATAGCGATACTTCTTAATCTGGTGTTTGGTCCATGTACCCAATTGTGGATACCATTTCGCAAGACGAGGATCGGTGCCATACACATTTGCCAAACTATCGGTAATATGCCAATCCCTTGATGCTAACATATTGCTAAGATATCCGGCATACAGATTTAATGTAGTAGCATACCCTGAATAACCCTTAATGGGAGTTGTAGATTCTGCAATAGAAATAATTGCCTCCTTGCTACCGGTATCAAAAATGGCCTGCAAATCGCTAACCAACGAAAAACCGCCGTTGTTGATAACATCGGTAGCCGCCGCTTCGGCTTTTGCCCACTCGCCCATAGCCAGATACATATAGGAGAGATAAGCCTCGGCTTGGTATTTGGAGGTGTAATAGATGGTATTGTCGGGCGCTACAGCGGGCAATAAGGAGACAGCCTGCTCCATATCTTTCACGGCTTGTGCCTGTACGGTAGCCTTAGGTGTGCGTGCCATATTCTTGCTCACAGCCAAGTCGGTGGTAAGTACCAAGGGCACATCGCCAAACAGCAGTGAATGTTCAAAATATACCTGCCCCCTGAAAAAATATGCCTGCCCCAAGAAGGTGTTGCGTTGGGTGGCGGTTATAGCGGCGGTAGCGGTAGGCAATTTTTCTATCAACCCATTGGCTATACTTGCCACGGTATAGTTATTAGCCCAAAAATTGGTAATGGGTTTAAAAACATTAAGATCAGAGGAAGTATAGCCTGCATATACATAATCACCCGCCTCTTGTGCTGCCGTCATTCCGCTTTGTCGCACTTCATCCGATAAAGTTTCCAAATATTTTATCGGGGTACCTTGTGCACCTCCGTAACCACCAGCTCCATTACCCCAAGAATTATACATGTTGTTAATTACCATCTGTATAGCGCCTGCATCGGCATATACCGTTTCGTCGGTGGCCGCCGCGTAGGGTTTGGGTTTATCTAAAAAGGCATCGTCGCAGGAGTTCAGCAAAACAATTGCAAGCAAACTCACGAACATAATCTTTGTTGCCTTTAATGCTGTTATTATTCCCAAAAATTCTTTTTTTAGAGATTTTGTAGTATAGAACATGCTGATGTCAATCCTATTACTATTTTGATTATTATTGAATCGTTTCATAATGTATATTGTTTTTTAATGGATTGATTAAAATTTAACCGTAACACCGGCAACAAACGTACGCAACAGCCCAAGTCCGTTGGCATCTTCCCGTTCCGGATCTTTGCCCAAATCGTTGCCCGGCGTAACATAGAAGAGGTTTTGCCCTCGCAGGTAGATGCTGGCACTCTGTCCTCCTATGGTGGATATCCATTTTGTAGGCAATGCGTAAGACAAGGCAATATTCTGCATTTTAAAGTAAAACCCTGTACGCAAGGTATTGCCATAATAGTAAGCAGCAGCATCACTTGATTTTGGGTTAGGGTTTAACGGATATAAAATCGGATAGTCGGCAATATCGCCCGCTTTCTGCCAATATTTGCCCAATAATATGGCAGGCATATTATTGGCTGAACCAGGATACACCGTATAATTCAACGCATTGGTCATCATTTTTTTTGCAAAAGAGATTGAAAAATCCAAGGTAAAGCCCTTATAAGATAATGAATTATTAATTCCACCAAAAACGGAAGGCATTTTACTACCGAGTATTTGGTCATTAGTAAGACCGTCTAACGATGCCTGTTCGACTCCGGTTTTAGGGTTAATCCACAGGGCATGTCCGGTGGCCGGGTCGATGCGGCTAAACAGATAACCTGTAAAGTTGTTCAACGATTTGCCGTCGCGGCTATCGGTGGGGTTGTGCAGGGTGTTTTTCTGGAAGGTGATGTTGAAAGCCGTTCTCCAACTGAAATCCTTGGTTTTCACGTTCGTTGAGTTGATCTCTATTTCCAATCCCTTGTTGTCCACCTTGCCATCGAAATTTTGCATAATACTTGTCGAACCTGTCTGCGAAGGAAGAGTTACGCTCATCAACAAATCGGTGGTGCGGTTGTAAAATACGGCAACCGAGGTAGATAATCGTTCGTTAAGGAAGGAGTTTTCCAAAGCTATTTCGCTCTTGTAAGTAGTTTCCCACTTGATTGCCGAATTAGGCAACGTAGCGGTAATACCTGCATAAGTGTTATAAGAACTTGCCACATTATAAAGTTTGGAATATATAAAATCGCCTATTTTATCATTACCCGTAACGCCGTAGCTACCTCGCAATTTGCCATAGCTTAACCATGGTAGCGCATTTTTAATAAATGGCTCGTTGCTGAACATCCAGGCAGCCCCTACAGCGCCGAATTGCCCCCAACGGTTGCTGGGACCGAATTTTGATGAGCCATCACCACGGTAAGTAAGGTTGAGAATGTATTTATTGTCCCAATTGGCGTTGACACGACCAAACCAGGAACGTACGTTGTACTGCCCGCTGTAATTACCAATCCCCCTTGTTGAAGCCGTACTATAGGCATTGATATAGGCTTCGGTTAGGTAGTCAGTAGCACTCACCGATAGCCCTTTGCTGGTGGTGGTGTACCAGGTAGTACCCGCCAAGACATCAATTTTGGCTTTGCTGATTGTCGTAGTGTAGGTAAGTTGCGGTTCTATGTTAAAGCTGGTAAAGATGCTGTACCCTTCGTTTGCAGTCGGTTTTGATGTACTAAAAGGAGAATAAGAGATAACATACTTTCTGCTAACATCGTTTACGTTAAGGTAGTCGGTAGATACAGCTAATTTAGCTGTCAATCCTTTATAGAGCAAATAACTAAAATCGCCGCTTACCGAATAGTTAACCGTTTTGGTGTAAGTGGGCGATTTAGCTATCGCATATAAGTTACTATACTTCTGAGTTGCAGTTCCCCAATAGTAACTGCCATCGGCATTGTACATAGGGAAGTTAGGCGGAAGCTGATAAATAGCGGCAGAGGTACTGCCAAGCGATCCTGTGGCGGGGTGGTATTCTCCATTCACAAAACTGAAATTAAGCGATGCCCTGAATTTATTGTTTTCGGAAGTATGGTTGAGGTTCAACTTACCCGATATCTTCTTGTCGTAGGGGTTGGAAAAATAAGTATCGTGCGTTATATTATACCCAAGAGAAGCAAGATACGATAAATTTTTGTTTCCACCGGTAAGCGTACCGTTTATGTTGCTGATACTACCGTTGCCATTGTTGAGCAATTTAGGATAGTTATAGTCCTTGGTCTGACTCCATACAAGCAAGTCGGCAACATCATTAGGATCGGGTGTTAAACCGTTAACGGTGTATGCCTCATGACGAAGAGTCAAATATTGTTGCAAATTGAGAAACTTTGCTTTCACTGGATTATTGAACCCTGTACTGGCATTAACGGTGAAGGAGGTTTTACCCATTTCTGCTCTTTTGGTAGTGACCAATACTACACCGTTGGCTCCACGCGAACCGTAAATAGCCGTAGCATCGGCATCTTTCAACACATCAATGCTTACGATGTCGTCTTGGTTGAGGTACGAAAGCGCCGAATGCGAGCCGGTTGAAGATAACCCTTGATTGCCGATATCGGTGGCATCGGTAATAAATACGCCATCTACCACATAGAGTGGCGAATTGCCGGAGTTGATGGAGTTTTGCCCCCGCACGTAAATGCGTGGCGATGCGCCAATACCACCGGAATTTTGGTCAATCATCACCCCCGACAGCTTTCCTTGCATGGATTGCAGAATGTTGGTTGATGTGGGCTGTACAGTTATCTGCTCTGCTTTTATCGTAGCCACTCCACTGGTTTTCAGGCGGCGGGTGGTGGTGCCGTAGCCAATTACCTGCACTTCGTCGAGCACATTAACGTTTTCGCTTAACGTAACGTTTAGGGTTTGGGTATTTGCTATTTTGATTAATTTTTTTTCTAACCCTATAAATGAAAAAGCCACTACATCATCCTTGGGTACTTGTATGGAGTAATTTCCGTTGTAGTCGGTTATGGTGGCTGCTTTGGAGCTTTGCGAAATAACGGTAACGCCGGCCAGAGGAGTTCCTTCTTTATCTGTAACCTTACCCGAGGCTGTTACCGACGATTTTTCGGACGTGGGTTTACTGCTTTTATCCTGTTTTTTTATTATCAGGATGTTGTCGCCTTTTATTTCGTAAGTCAGGTTGGTGTTGGCCAGTATTAAATTCAGCGTGCTTTCAATACTTCTTTCACCTTTTTCAACAGATATATGACTATAGGGCGAAACCAGATCTACGGTATACGATATGCGCATCGTAGTTTGCTTATCCAATGCCTTGAGAGTCTGGTCGAGCGACTGATTTTTGCTTTCAAAACTGACTTTTGTTCCGCTTGATTGGGCTGTAAGCGACTGAACATTTATTATCATGGCCATAGTTACAATCAGAGATATACTCAGAAGCAGTTTATGCTTTTTAATTCTGAATAAATTATAACTAAACCGTAAAGAATTTAAGAAAAACTGAGACGTACATTTCTTTTTCATATCTTTGTACTGGGTTTTTTATATGTGAATACTAAACTCAACCTTCGTTTAATCCCCCTTAAAGCTTTTGACCGGGCAAAGGGGGATTTTTTTTGTGTCGTCCAAGGTTACTTTATCCGACATTTTTTTTGTTTCATCTGTTCATCATTTTTTTTATTTTAATTTTTGAATTGTAATATTTTTTCAGTTTCGTTATTGGGAGGCAACTTTCTTTACATTATTCTGCTTCGTCCAAGATTTTTATTTGCCCGTTTTCCGATTTAAACTGGCAGTCGGTAATGATGGTACATAAAACCTGTAGTACGGTATTTAAATCATCTGTACCATTGAACGAGCTTACAATTTCCGTCTGAGCTATTCTGTCGCTTTGTATGGTTATGTCTACTCCATACCTGTTGCTTATGATTTTGGATATTTCTTTCATGGTAAGGTGATCAAAAGTTAAATCGGATGCAATCCATGTTTCGGCCGGGCTTTCACTCTCTTCAATCTGCGCATGTAAATTTTTATCCGTAACTGTAGGCAGATGAATGGATTCGTTTTTCTCCAGGATACCCATCAACTCAGAATCGCATTCAACTTTCACTTTTCCGCGGGTTACCGATACTACTATTTCTGTTTGTTCGGGCCAGGCGCTGATGTTGAATGCGGTTCCTAAAACCGTGGTTTTGGCATGCCCCGAATAAATTATAAATGGTTTTTCTTTGTTATGAGCAATGTCGAAATACGCTTCGCCTGTGAGCGTTACCTCTCTGAGCTTTTGGTTGAACTGTTCTGATACTTGTATGGTACTTCCGGCTTTCAAAATCACGAGGCTTCCATCAGGAAGCTTTATATTACGGTTGAATGTAGTAGCCGTGTCGATGGCAGTTACAATTGCCTTTGCTACGAAAGCCGGAGCTTGCTTGTTGTAAATGTGCAGAAACAAAGCCGAAGCCAGTATTGTTATCAGCGATGCAGCAACCGCTATCGCTTGCCGGTATTTTCTTGTCATCGGCATTGTCCGGTTCTTGTTGTTCGGCTTTTTACCCAGTATCGATTCCAGTTTTTTCTTTTTTTCTTTGCCGGATAAATGAAAATCAGGTTCATAATCATTAAACAGGCTCTGCAGCAGCTTTTGTAGTTCGGCGTCGTCAGTTTTCTGAATCAATTCAGCCAGTTCAATTTTCTCAGAAAAATTTAAATTTCCCGAGGCTTGTTTGGCAAGTAGTTCGGCTATTTTGTTAGTTTTCATCAGTGTTTATTTTTTTAATAATAGATGAATCATATATAATATATTGCATTTGGGCTGTTTTTTACCAATAAATGGGTTTGTAATAATATACACGTATAAGAAATACAAATATCCAGCTGTAATCCCAAAAAAAAGTATTTTTTTTGATTTTTGAAATTGGAATGAATTGATTTTGTATATCAAAATAAGTTTTTATGTTCCCTTTTGTCAAGGTACAATACATCCGTTGTGACGCGGATACTGACCCCGATAGAAAAAAATAAGTTGAAAATAAAAACCTGAACAGGTGTAAGGGAAAGTGTGATGATGGGCTTGAATATTTATGTATATCAGCATATTACTGCTTTAAAACGTATAATATCCGGTGAGCTTACATATTGGTAGTAGTAATGATAAGCAGTATTAAAAGGTCATGATACCTGAGATGGATATATTTTTGGATGTTGGACATGGCCAGTTTCATATGGCTTTGAATGGTGGACACCGATAGATTAAGTTGTCTGGCAATTTCGTCCTGCCTGATACCTTCAATTTTATACAGGGTGTATACTTTTTTTTGTTGTACAGGTAGTTTTTCTACGGCTTCGTCTAAAATTTCCTGCAGTTCTACCTGCACCATTAGTTCCAGTGGATTATCGGAATGTTGCTGCGAGTTTTTTACAGCAATATCGGGTTGTATTGCAGGTATAAGCACTTCTTTGGCCTGACGTCTTAGTTCGTCGATAGCGCTGTTTTGAGCCATTTTAAAAAGTAAGGCATAGGCATTTTCAAAGTCATAAATTTCATCTCTGTTTTGCCAAATCTTTAAAAAAACATCTTGAGTAATGTCTTCGGCTTTAGCTTTTGAGCGCGTAATTTTGAGTAAGAAGCCATAAAGTTTGTCGTAGTACAGATAAAAAAAACGGGCAAAAGCAGCTTCATCTCCTGCACCGATACGATGAAGGAGTTGTGTGTTGTTTGTCTTGCTTGTACTGCTTTTTTCTTGCATTTTTCCTGTTTAAGAGCTTTTGTAAGGTGCAAATGTATAAATAAAAACGCCAAATCAGTACTTTTGGTTCAGTTTTTCTGTTGGTGTAGGTGTGTTTGCACAAATTTATACAGATGTACCGGCCAATGTTTTCAGCTTTTGCGTACTTTTTTCTCCATCAGCCTATTATTTTAGTATGATTATCCGCATAAAGACCAAACGATATTTCTAATGGGGCTTTGCCCCAAACCCCAGTTACTCCCGATAGCTATCGGGATGTCTTGACACAAAAAA
>JAFNAV010000031.1 GCA_017860345.1 Bacteroidota bacterium
ATTAACGCTACCCGATGGATTAAACAAAACCTGCCTTATGCCAAAGTAAGTGGTGGGGTAAGCAATCTTTCGTTCTCATTCAGGGGAAACAATGCTGTGCGTGAGGCTATACACTCGGTATTTTTGTATTATGCCATTCAGCAAGGTATGGATATGGGCATTGTCAATGCCGGTATGTTACAAATTTATGAAGATATTGAGCCGGAACTGCTGCAACATGTTGAAGATGTGGTATTGAACCGTCGCCCCGACGCCACCGAAAGAATGATTGAGTTTGCCGAAAAAATAAAACAACTGCAAACTGGCGGCGAAAAAACCGAAAAACAAGACGAATGGCGCTCACGTCCTCTGCAAGGACGGCTGGAATATGCTCTGATTAAAGGTATCAGCGATTTTCTGGAACCCGATTTGGCAGAGGCGCTTACGGTGTACGATTCGGCTATCGAAATTATTGAAAAGCCTTTGATGGGCGGAATGAATATCGTTGGCGATTTGTTTGGTGCCGGTAAAATGTTTCTGCCTCAGGTAGTAAAAACTGCCCGAACGATGAAAAAAGCTGTTGCCATTCTGCAGCCGGAGATAGAAAAACAGAAAAAACCGGGACAAAGCTCGTCGGCGGGTAAATTCCTGATAGCTACGGTAAAAGGCGATGTTCACGACATAGGTAAAAACATTGTGGCAGTGGTTTTGGCTTGTAATAACTACGAAGTTATTGACCTGGGCGTAATGACTCCCACTGAAAAAATAATAGAAACAGCTATCAAAGAAAAAGTAGATATCATCGGGTTAAGCGGGCTCATTACCCCATCGCTCGAAGAAATGTGTCATGTCGCTGCTGAAATGGAGAAAGCCGGACTACGGGTTCCTTTGCTTATCGGGGGAGCAACCACCTCCAAAATACATACTGCCGTAAAAATTGCACCTAATTATAAAGGGCCGGTAGTTTATGTGAAAGATGCTTCTATAAATAACTTTGTAGTGTCGCAACTTATGGGTGATAAAACTCACTACAACTTTGTAGCAGAAATTGAGGCTGAGTATAAACTATTGCGCGAAAAACAAACTAAAAAAACAGAACTATTGTCTTTAGATGAAGCCAAAAAACGTAAGCCTGTTTTATAAATAAAAAAACTTTCAGGGGAGCCCCTGAAAGTTTTTAATAAATTAAACTCAGACCAAAAGTTTTATTTTTCCATCACTTCTGAAAAAACAAACACGATCACTACCCCTGGTTCAGCCTGAATTTAATTTTTTGCGATTACTTAAGGAAGTTCAAATTCACCTACCAGACGAACTGAACCATAAGATATTTTTAAAGTATGAGTACCTGATGCCAAATCCGAAAGATCTAAATAAAATTCGCTTTCAGTATTTGTGTTAATAACTTCACTATACTCAATATTGTCGTCTTCGTCATAAACCGATACTGTAACCAAACCTACATTGGAGTCAAAGAATAATGCCAGTTCGTAATCATTAATTGCAACTGACAATGGAATAAGAACATTGGTTCTGATTGGCGTACCCGGACCAATATCACCTGCTTTGCTGGAATCTGGTTTTAATGGAACTTTAACTTCTTCACCAAAAGCTGACGAAACAAAAAGCAGAGAAACAATAACAAGTAAATGCTTTACTAATAAATTCAGATTCTTCATAACAGATATTTTTAGCGTTTGTAAAAAATAGTTTGACACTTTGTAAAAAATAATTTTGAAAATGATGATGCTAAATTAATCATTGACGCTAAAAATCCGGCTGAATCTGTATCAAAAATACTAAGACACGCTTTAGTGTAAATATTTGTATTACAACTAAATACAAGAAACAAGAGATGAGACTTTTAAGACACGAAATAAATTAAGCTAAAAAAGCATTGCTTTTTAGTTAATCTCTACATCGTAATTTATTTTACGGCGGCAAGTTGCTTCAAATAATTATTAAGGTCCTTGGTGCTTTTGAAATTCATTTTCTGGGTTAATCTCTGCTTGAGTTTATAAAGACTCACTTGTTGGTAATCCAAAATCAGCGCCAAATCGTTGGAAGGAATATCTAATAAATAAAGACAACACATAATAACCTCCTTACGGCTTATATCAGGATGCTCCTGCTCCAGATTTATTATCAGGTTGTCAAAAGTGTGGTTCATCAGAGTACTGAACTTTTTCCAGTCATCTACATGCAAACAGGTATTGTAAACCTCTTTGTCAATAGCTTCCCGTTGAGGTATTGTTGCTTTTTTGTATCGTTCAGCCTGCATCAGTCGGGTATCAGCAATTTTTTGTTTCAAAGTTTCTTTCAGAAGTTCATTTTTATGCTGTAACTGTTCCTGATAATCGTCGATGCGGGCTACCTGTTCCTCTATTTTTTCCTGATTACCCCGGTTGCGTCTACGCAAACGGAAGTAAATCACCAACCCGATAAGAATGATAACCGGCAAAAAGCTTCCGGTTATAATCAGCATTCGCCTCGTTTTATTCATCGAAACGCTTGTGGCATGAATATCTTCCAGAATAGATGATTTTGTTTGTTTTTCAATTTTTCGTACGGAGTCGGAACTGGCCTGATAAGCAGTCATATACTCAGCCATCATCTTAAAATCGCCTTTCAGATACGATACATTGGATAAAATACGATAGCATTCTTTTTTGGTAAAATAAGTGGCTTCGTATTTCAGCGAGTTTTGCGCGTATTTGGCGGCCGAATCGTAATTGGCTGTAAAATAATAAGCATCGGCTAATTTATAACATCTGATAGCATAATTATCGCCATAATATGGGTATTTCAGGCTTTTTTTTAGATATACTTGAGCAGAATCAAATTTTTTGGAATAAAAATAATTAATACCCATACCCTGATATACGGTTCCTAACATCTTAGGGTCTTTCGTAGTATTTAATACCTTAGTATAATACTTTTTTGCCGAAGCAAAGTCCCCGTCGCTCCAATAAGTTTTTGCTATATCCAAGATTTTATAATCGGCCTCCTGAGGCTTTTTGGCTCTATTGAAAAAACTAATAGCGAGTTCATACTTTTCTCTGGCTTCTTTGTTGTCATTTTGAAACACACTAATATCTCCAAGATCCGAGTATATTTTAGCTAATAAATCATAGTCTGTGCCGTTTTTGGATATATCCAGCGATTTAAGGTACAGCAGAGAAGCATCTTCATACCGTTGCGCATATTTATACATCCTGGCTTTATAAAAGTAGCTTTTGGACAGATGAGCCTCATCACCTTTTTTGGCAAAATAATTTATTGAAAAATTAATAGCTGTATCCGGTTTTAATTCTAAAACATTTTTATCCAGCGCTTCAAATAAGAGCAAGCCATACCTTGCCCGCTCGGCCGGCGAAAGAGATTCTTCGTTATAAATATTTTTAAGAATTTTCAATGCAGAATCAGGAGCAGTTTCAATCAACTGTTCCGCGGTGTTAAGTTCGTTTGGAAGAAACGAACAGCCTGATAAAATCAGCAAAAACGATAAAATAAAAACAAGGTGCTTACAAGGCATAATGATCGCCTAAATATTAACAGATAGAACGGATACAAAAATACAAATTAATTATTTTTAAAAGCATGTTTTTGTACTAAATACTGGGCTTTTCAGAAATAAAAAATGTATAATATCTCAATTTAAGCCCTATTTGAACATTTATAGCGGCATCAGGCCACTGCAAGCGTAAAAATACTTACCCTTATACCACGTATCTGAAGCAGTTCTTTGGCAGCAGCTTCTAAAGTAGAACCGGTGGTGAGTACGTCATCAACCAGCAATACGTGTTTATTCTCTAAACCCGATGTTTCGGTCAACTCAAAAACACCCTCTGTATTTTCGTATCGCTCGTAAACTGATTTTTTTGTTTGTGTTGGGTTATGTTTTTTTCTTATCAGCGTTGTTTGGTCCAACGAACATTGAAGCAGCATACATAACCCCCGGGCTATCCACTCACTTTGATTATACCCTCTTTGGGCTAATTTTCGTTGGTGTAGCGGTACGGGTATCACTACGTCAACTGTTCTGAAATCGGTCGAATCCAGCAAATCGGCAGCGGCATATTTACCTAAAGTAAGGCCTATTTCTTTGTTGTTTTTATACTTGAGCTCGTGTAGTACTTTTTGATAAGGTGAACCTTTGGTAAAGAAATAAAATGAGGTTCCTCTGTAAATTGTAACTTTTCCCCAAAATTTTTTCTCAATAGGGTTATCTTTTACCCGATGGTAATTTGTACGGGGTATATCATTCAAACATTTTTTACAAATATGCTCTTCGCCCGAAACAAGGTTGTCATTGCAAATGACGCATAGGTCAGGGAAGAATAAATTTAGCATATTGTTGATTAGGTTTTTCATAGCTTGCTGTTGTCATTATGTTTGCAAAAGTCTCAGAATTAAATCATATCCTTTGGGAATAAAAATAATAAATCCGGCAATGGCTGCAAAAACAGCGCTTACTAAAACAGCTCCTGCTGCAATATCCTTAACTCGTCCGGCAGCCTTGTTTTTTCCGGGGCTAACGAAATCAACCAGTTGTTCCAGAGCTGTATTAAACATTTCGGCCGTAATAACCAAGGCAAAGCAAACCAAACAAATCAACCATTCAGATACAGATATTCTGAAAAACACACCGCACAAAATCACCAATATTGCTATGAGCAGATGTATTTTCATATTTGCTTCCTTTGTTACCACTGCCTTGATACCTTTGAGCGCGTACCCGAAGCTTTTTACTCTTTTGTTCATAAACTAATTTTAGGAGGCAAATATATAAAAAAACCGGGAATCAAAACGAATTGATTGCCGGTTTTCTGATATTTAAGTATCTGTATCTCTGACTTATGCTTTTACGCGCTCAACATACGAACCATCGCGGGTATCTACTTTAATGGTTTCGCCTTCGTTGATAAATAATGGTACGCGTACAGTTGCTCCGGTTTCTACGGTAGCTGGTTTTGTAGCGTTAGTAGCAGTATCGCCTTTCAGGCCAGGTTCGGTGTAGGTTATAAGCAGCGCTACTGTAACAGGTAGATCTACATACAAAACGGTTTCCGACTCGGCATGTGTTACTACTTCGCAAGTCATACCTTCTTTCAGAAAATCTACTCCGTTAATAATACCTTTACTTACCGAAACCTGCTCAAAAGTTTCATTATTCATAAAATTGTAGCCCATATCATCCTGATAAAGGTATTGATATTCACGACGTTCGATGCGAACTTCTTCTATTTTCACGCCGGCGTTAAAAGTACGTTCCAAGGTACGACCTGTAACTACATTCTTCATTTTTGTACGTACAAATGCTGCTCCTTTTCCGGGTTTTACGTGTAAAAATTCTGTGATGAAATAGTACTGACCGTCGATGTCGATACACATTCCGTTTTTGATATCTGCTGTAGTAGCCATAAAAGATTTTACTGGTTGATTATAATTTTAGTTGATTATTAAGCTTTTGCCTCCGAATTAACGGACTGCAAAAATACAATTTAAATTTTGATTACCAAAACAGGATGCTGACAGAGTGACTCATAAAAAAACCCCGAACTACAAGTCCGGGGTTACATCGTGTTTTTTTGGTTTTATTGTTTCAGTTTTTATCGTTTCTTTTTTGTACGTTATAAAATATCTTCATCTGGTTACCCAGTATTTTGGTAAAGCCTTTTACATCATCGGCGCTCCAGGCTCTGTTTACTTCGCCATACTCGCCAAAGTCTGTTTTCATCAGGTCGTAAGGGCTATCTACACCCACCAGCGTGTAACTATACGGACGAAGCTTTACAATTACAGTTCCGGTTACATTCTGCTGCGAGCTTTGCAAAAATTGTTCAATATCGCGCATGACCGGTTCAAGGTATTGTGCTTCGTGCAGAAACATGCCATACCATGTACCCAACTGCTCTTTCCAGTACTGTTGCCATTTGGTAAGCGTATGTTTTTCGAGCATTTTGTGAGCATTGATAATGAGCAGAGGAGCTGCGGCTTCGAAGCCTACCCGTCCTTTAATTCCTATGATGGTGTCGCCAATATGCATGTCGCGTCCTATACCAAACTGGCCGGCTATTGCTTCAAGCTGATTAATCAGTGCTACTTTGTCGGGGTTGCTTTTGCCGTTCACAGCGGTTATTTCGCCTTGCACAAAACTAATGGTTACGGTTTCTTCGCCATCTTTCTGAACCTGACTGGGATACGCCTGCTCGGGCAAAGTTTGTTCCGATTTCAGAGTTTCTTTCCCTCCGATAGAAGTACCCCACAAACCTTTATTAATAGAGTATTCCATTTTTTTGAAGTCGGCTTCAAATCCGTGTTCTTTCAGATAATTAATTTCGTACTCGCGTGTAAGTACCATATCGCGCGTTGGGGTGAGAATTTTTATCTGAGGAGCCAGTACGTCAAAAGTCAGGTCAAAACGTACCTGATCGTTGCCGGCGCCGGTACTACCATGCGCTACATAGTCGGCGTTAATTTCTTTGGCGTAATTAATAATGGCTATCGCCTGAAAAATACGTTCGGAACTTACCGAAATAGGGTAAGTGCCATTGCGCAATACATTGCCAAAAACCATGTACTTGATGCTTTTCTCATAATACTCTTGAGTAACGTCGAGGGTAACATGTGTTTTGGCGCCAAGCCGGTATGCTTTATCTTCAATAGTTTTCAACTCTTCGGCACTGAATCCTCCCGTGTTAGCAACGGCAGTGTGTACTTCGTAACCTTTTTCTTTAGCTAAATACATGGCGCAAAACGAAGTATCTAAACCTCCGCTGAATGCCAGCAATACTTTTTCTTTCATCACTTTTTACAAAATATCTTATTTCAGAATTAAAAAAAATCAGAAATCAGTAATACAAATCTATTTATTATTTTTCGTCCTTTTCAGGATCGAAAAGCATGCCCGTACACAAACAATGTTTGCGATTGGTGCGTTGCAGAATATCATAATTTACACAGCTCTCGCAGCCTTTCCAAAAAGCATTATCATCGGTTAGTTCCGAAAACGTGACTGGTTTATAGCCCAGTTCCGAGTTTATTTTCATAACTGCAAGTCCGGTAGTCAAACCAAATATTTTGGCCTGTGGGTATTTCTGACGCGACAATTCAAAGGCCTTGCGCTTAATTCTCTTGGCAAGTCCGTGCCCCCTGAACTTATCAACTACAATCAGACCTGAGTTAGCTACAAACTTTTTATTTCCCCAGGTTTCAATATAGCAAAATCCGGCAAATTCATCTCCATTCAAAGCAATAATTGCTTTTCCTTCTTTCATCTTTTGCTCAATATACTCAGGCGAACGGCGCGCA
Organism: Bacteroidota bacterium; assembly: GCA_017860345.1. Lineage (GTDB taxonomy): Bacteria > Bacteroidota > Bacteroidia > Bacteroidales > Paludibacteraceae > Paludibacter. The sequence goes on from JAFNAV010000031.1 coordinate 7,294, forward strand.
ATACCCGTACCACGCACCTTGGCGGCTTCGGCTATTGTGTTCAGTATTATATCTACATAACCCAAATAGCGTTCGTCAGCAATTTGTACCGTTATAGTTTCAACGGTATTTTCAGTGTCCATATTCAAAATCATCAAAAGGTTCAATTGCAGCAAATAGTATCGCTACAAAAAAAATACATGTATTTTTTAGTTTTCTTTTTCAGCAAACGTGTGATGCATCATCTGGTAAATCTCGTCGCGGCTTACTCCTTCGCGCGGTATTACCAAAATAGTATCATCGCCGGCAATTGTCCCGAGCACTTCATCGGTAGCTTTGTTGTCGATATCCCACGCAATAGCGCTTGCATAGCCCGGTTTGGTTTTCACCACGGCCAAATGCCCCGAAAACTCAAGGCTGAGCACAGCGCCGTGCGAAATCAATGTGTTGGGCGATTGCTGAGCAGAAATGGGTTTATTGTACGACGGAAGCACATATTTATATGTACCGTTGGACAATGGAGTTTTTGCCACTTTCAGCAATTTCAAATCGCGCGACAGTGTGGCCTGAGTTACGTCACATTCCCGTTGGATCAATAACCTGAGCAGCTCCTCCTGACTCCCTACAACATTCGACCGAAGGATTTCCGAAATAATTTGTAAACGATTTCGTTTGTTCTTCATTTTGTTTTCTTCTTATTATTTGGTTTTTTAATAATTAAATCAAATAAATCAAATAAACTGCCATTATACAGTTTCAATACATTTTTATACTGTTTTTTTAAAGCAAAATGTATATTTATTGATAATGGACGCAAATGTATACATATTTATTATTACACGCAATATATTTCAATAAATAAATGCAATAAATATTCTAAAATCAGAATTTTTAGCTGTATTTTGAAGTATTTTTGTATTTTTATTCCAAATGTCATTCAATCGAAGTTCGATAATTATACAAAACAACCACCCTTTCATACAATTATTATAATACATATTCCGTTTTTCTTTGATTAAATTGTATCTTTGCAAACATCTGAAAAAATAGTTTGTTTCTATTATCATTCCCTTTTCCGGGGGAATTTTTCTTTTTTAAAATCATATCAAATGTCAAAACAGGGAAACATTATAATCAAAGCGGCCAGAGTTCATAATCTAAAAAATGTGGATGTTGAAATCCCCCGCAATAAGCTTGTTGTAATCACCGGGCTCTCCGGCTCAGGGAAATCTTCGCTGGCTTTCGACACGCTTTACGCCGAGGGACAACGCCGCTATGTAGAAAGTCTTTCGGCTTATGCCCGGCAGTTTTTGGGACGCATGAGCAAACCCGAAGTGGATTATATTAAAGGTATCCCCCCGGCTATAGCTATAGAGCAAAAAGTAAATACGCGCAATCCCCGTTCTACAGTAGGCACATCCACCGAAATATACGAGTACATGAAACTGTTGTATGCGCGTATTGGCAAAACCTACTCGCCGGTGTCGGGAGAATTGGTTAAAAAACATGAGGCTCAGGATGTAGTAGAGGCCGCTCTCCAATTTCCGGACGACACGCGCATTATGGTGCTTACCAAAGTGACTCCTTCGGCCGAAAGAGATATGCGGGAAGAGCTCCGCAGCTTACAAATGCAGGGATTCAGCAGAGTGGAAACCGATGGCGAAATTTTAAAGATTGAAGACCTTACTGAAGATAAAAAAAGAGATCTTAATAATCAGGAGATATTTCTGGTAGTAGACCGGCTTACGGTAGATAAATCGCAAACGGGAATAAGCCGAATTACCGACTCGGTAGAAACTGCATTTTTTCAAAGCAACGGGAGCTGTTTGTTGAAGATATTTGCCGAAACAGGTGAACAGAGTCTGTATTTTTCGAAAAGTTTTGAAGCCGACGGCATGCAGTTCGAAACTCCTACGATACACACATTCAGCTTTAACAGTCCGCTGGGAGCATGCCCTACCTGCGAAGGTTTCGGGCGCGTAATAGGCATTGACGAAGATTTGGTGATACCGAATAAAACTTTGTCGGTGTACGAAGATGCAGTAGCTTGCTGGAAAGGTGAGGTGATGAGCGAATATAAAAAACAGCTGATACAATCGGCCGATAAATTTAATTTCCCCATTCATAAACCATATTACGAACTTACCGACGAGCAACGGGAATTGCTATGGAACGGCAACAAGTATTTTGAAGGTATCAATGCTTTTTTTAAAATGCTGGAAGCTAACCAGTATAAAATTCAGTACCGGGTTATGCTGGCGCGTTACCGTGGCAAAACTACTTGTCCCGAATGTAAGGGAAGCCGTCTGAAGAAAGAAGCTTCGTACATACGCGTTTCCGGAAAATCGATTTCGGATCTGGTGCTGATGCCGGTTCACAAACTGAAACTGTTTTTTGACAATATAACCCTTGAAGAGCATGAGGCCAAAGTGGCCAAACGCTTGCTGCTGGAAATAGATAACCGCCTTCTGTTTTTGCTGGATGTAGGACTGGGATACTTAACCTTAAACCGCCTGTCAAACTCATTGTCGGGCGGTGAGAGCCAACGTATTAATCTGGCCACATCGTTAGGCAGTAGTCTGGTAGGATCGCTTTATATATTAGACGAACCGAGCATTGGGCTACACTCGCGCGATACGTACTTGCTAATCAAGGTGCTGAAGCAGCTCCGCGATCTGGGAAACACTGTAGTAGTGGTGGAACATGATGAAGAAATTATGCGTGCTGCCGATTATATTATCGACATTGGTCCCTTTGCCGGACGAAAAGGTGGTGAAGTGGTATTTCAGGGAAATACCTCCGAACTGGAGAAACAAAGCGCCAAAGTTGCGGAAAAATCATTTACACTGAAGTATTTATTACACAAGGAGTCAATCGATATTCCTCTACATCGACGTAAATGGAATAATTTCATAGAGGTAAAGGGAGCACGCGAAAACAATCTGAAGAACATCGATGTTAAGTTCCCTCTCAACGTAATGACTGTGGTAACGGGTGTTAGTGGCTCAGGAAAATCGTCGCTGGTGCGCAATGTGTTTTATGCCGCACTGAAAAAATATTACGGAGGTGTGGCCGATCGTACCGGACAGTTTGGAGCGCTTTCGGGTTCCATGCATCTGGCACGCGATGTAGAATTTGTGGATCAGAACCCAATTGGCCGATCGACACGCTCAAATCCGGTAACCTACATCAAAGCTTATGACGAAATCCGAAAATTGTTTGCCGACCAGCAGCTGTCGAAGCAGATGGGTTATTCGGCTTCGTATTTTTCGTTCAATACGGCCGGCGGGCGCTGCGAGGAATGTCAGGGCGAAGGTACTGTGACTGTAGAAATGCAGTTTATGGCCGACCTTGTACTGGAATGCGAGCATTGCCACGGAAAACGGTTTAAACAGGATATACTGGAGGTGTTATACAAAGGCAACAGCATCTACGACGTACTGGAAATGACCGTAAACCAAGCTATAGAGTTTTTTGAAGCACAGAGCGGATCTACCGAAAAGAAAATAGTAAAAAGGCTGAAACCCTTGCAGGATGTAGGTATCGGATACGTAAAGTTAGGACAATCGAGCAGTACATTGTCGGGTGGTGAAAGCCAGCGCGTAAAACTGGCCTCATTTTTAGCCAACGAAAAACCGGAACCCACAATCTTCGTTTTCGACGAACCAACTACCGGACTTCACTTTCATGATATCAAAACACTGCTTAAGGCATTCGATGCTCTTATAGCTAAAGGGCACACCATTATTATCATTGAGCATAATCTTGAAGTAATTAAATGTGCCGACCACATTATTGATATCGGCCCCGAAGGTGGAGAGAATGGTGGAAAACTTGTATTTGAAGGAACTCCCGAAGATATTATTCAATGTAAAGATTCGTACACTGGCAAATTCCTGAAAGATAAATTGTGAAAAAATCAAAGAGACCAATGCATGTTTAGTGGACTTACATTGGTCTCTTCGGGTTATAAATTAAGTTTAGTGCGCAGAAGTTTATATCCTGCCTGACTCACTTTAATCTGATGTCCATTTTTAAGCGTAAGCTGTTGGTTTTGTTTTTCGTACAGCTCAATTCTTGAGATGGCCTCTACATTCACAATACAGGAACGATGCACCCGTACAAATTGCGAGTAAGGCAGATGCTCCTCAAAATACTTCATAGTTTGCTCTTTCAGGTACTTCCCGTTGGTAGTAAAGATATGCACGTAGTCGCCGTCGGCCTGTAAGTATATGATTTCGGGAATCATAATTACATGTATTTTTTGGCCGGTTTTCACAGCAATACGTTCCAGTATTTCTTTGTCGCTATCCGGTTCATCTAACTCCGGTTCATCGTCATTTCTATCAGAATGTACTGTGGCTGCGGGTTCATTGAGCTCGTTTTCGAGAATCTCTTCGTCTAACGATTTCAGCTTAAAATTCTGAGTTAGTGCTATATAAACCAGTATGCTGATAAAAATACGTACGGGCATCAGTGGCAGAAACGTGTTGGCCACGGCTTCGTCTACCATATATTCAAAACCATAACCCAAGCCAATGGTAAGCAGAACCGTTAAAACGGCCAATGCTGCATAGTTGATAACTCTTTGAAATACAGGAAGCGAGCCAAAATTACCATATTTAATAACGCTCCACAGTAAAATCCCAATCAGGCCGTAAAAAACAGAGTATACAAACGAGTCGGCAAAAACCATCCCCAAAGACAAAGAAACCAATGGTGCGACAGCAAACGTATGTAGTACGGCAAATATTATCCAAACAAGGATGTATTGCCAGATTTTAAAATTGATATTAAAAAACTGTTGTAGCATGGTGGTAATCTGGTTGTCTGATTAATTTTTCTTCAAGAGATGTTTAATCCCTTAGTTCGCCACCACCAAACACACAAGCTCCGGTAATTATAAGCTTACGCGTCATATCCGGGTTTTCAATTTTGAAGCGTTTATCTTCAAAACCTCCAAAAACAGAATCCAGCCGGGTTTCGATATACCAATCGGGCGGTACAATAATGGTTACTCCGCCAAAAACTGCATTGATATCCACCCGGGTATCTCCTTCGGCTAACGTTGTTTTTCTCAAGTCGAGCGTAATTCCGCCAAAAACTGCATTGAGTTCGCCTCCTTTGAAAACCGGATCGAGTACGATGTGCTCGCCTGCGCCAAATATACTGTTTTTTGAAAACTCACTGTTTTTGTAGTATTTTTCGTAATTATAATTCTGGTGGTGATGGTGATGGCGTCCGCATTGTTTGTCGTTATTATTATCTACAAAGCCCCAGTTTTTGCCAAAAATTTTACTTATTATAAGCAATATACCTGCAATAATAAGCAATACCGGCCAGTACGTGTAGGTGAAGCCACCATCCATGCCCGGGAAATAGGCGGGATAGGCGCTAATAACTCTGGGCATGAGGAAAAATCCGCCAATAACTAATAAAATTGTACCCGATGTAAAATGCCTTTTAAAAAGGTTTACCACACCGATAAGAACCAAAATCATTGGCCATGAGAAAAACACCCGTTTCAGTTCGGGTCCCAGTATTCCAAAATTGAAGCCCAGAAACAAAACTCCTATCAGCATTAATATAAGTCCGAAACCCAGACCTTTTGTGTATCCGCTATGATACGTTTTTTTAATTTCGTTGTCCATTGTTTGTTGTTTTTTTAAAAGTTCATACGTTTATTTTTTTCAGATAGTGGTAGTATGAAACCTGCATGGCGCATCCCGAAAATTTTCATGGGATATTCCTGAGGGGTAAACCTCCGCGTCCATGTTTGTTTCATGATGCAAAATTATCTCAGTGCGCCCTCTGCCGCAACTGTAAATCGATAAACGATGACATTTTGTCGATGAATTGAAGCTTTTTTATGTTCTCCGCTTGTTTTCTGAAACAAAAAAAGTGACCCGTATTCATGCTACCTGTCACTTTTTTACATCATTAGCTGTTTTATGTTGTCTTATTTTTTGTCTCTCAGGAGGTCACGTATTTCGGTAAGCAACTGCTCTTCTTTGGAAGGTGCTGCCGGAGCAGGCGGCGCTGCAGGTGCTTCGTCTTTTTTCTTATTCATTTTATTAATGGCTTTGATTACCATAAAAATTACAAATGCAATAATCAGAAAATCGACAGTAACCTGAATAAAATTTCCGTAGTTCAGCGTTACTGCAGCTTTTTGTACTCCATCCACAATTTCGGCGGGTTTCAACTGCCATTTCAGTTCGGTAAAATTCACTCCATTGAGCAACAACCCGATAGGAGGCATAATCACATCGGCCACAAACGACGATACTATTTTGCCAAATGCGCCACCGATGATAACACCGACAGCCAAATCAATAACGTTGCCACGTACTGCAAACTCTTTAAATTCTTTCAGTAACCCCATAGTCTCAAATTTTTTGTTGTTTATTTTAATAGTCTGAACGCAAAAATACATATTCCTTGTTTAATTACAAATTTTAAGACATTTTTATTTTAAATCTTTTACAAAAAAACTGAGAAAAAAGTGGACTGGTTTTTTTCAACATTTAGTTTATCTTTGCACCAAAGATATTGACAGCATCATGAACAGATTTTTTCTTGTTGGTTATATGGGGTCGGGTAAAACCTCCATGGGCAAACTGCTTGCCAATAAACTGGGCTATACTTTTGTGGATATGGATGCGCGCATCGAAGAAAAGTACCTTAAAACGGTTTCGGATATTTTTGCTGAAATGGGGCAGGAGAAGTTTCGGGAGATGGAGCGTGATTGTTTGCACGAAGTGGCTACTTTCGAAAACGTAGTGATATCAACCGGTGGAGGGGCTCCGTGTTTTTTTGATAATATGGATTATATGAACCATCGTGGTATCACCGTGTATCTGAATTTATCTGTTCCCCAGTTAGTAGAAAGGTTATCGTCATCGCGTCCCGGAAAACGCCCTCTTATCGACGGACTAAAAGGACAAAGACTTGAGCAATTTATAGTTGACGCACTGGCTACAAGGCAACTCTTTTATTCAAAAGCTCAGATTCACATAAGCGGAACTGACGAGGAAATGGTAGAAAAAATCACCTCGTTAAAAGCATTGTAATAAAATAAGTTAGATAAGATTAAGCAACCGCAGGTGGTAGTGTAATGCTCACCTGCGGTTACTAAAAACTCCTTCAGAATAACAGAAAAACTAGAATTTTCATTTTGCCGGGCTATTGCCCTTTTTAGTGTGCTTCAAGCCAGTTTACCCCAATGCCACATTCGGCTATTAACGGCACTTGCAGTTTCACTGCATTTTCCATTTCTTCTATTACCAGTTTTTTAGCAACTTCTATTTCAGCCTCAGGTACCGAAAAGTTCAACTCATCATGTACCTGAAGAGTCATTTTGGTTTGCAGTTTTTCTTTTTCAATGCGCTCCTGAATACGTATCATAGCTATTTTAATAATATCGGCGGCCGAACCCTGAATAGGCGCATTAATCGCGTTTCGTTCAGCATAGCCACGCACAATACTGTTTTGCGAATTAATATCGGGCAAAAAGCGCTTACGACCGAAAATTGTTTCGACATATCCCAGGGTTTTAGCACGTTGTATGGTCTCCTCCATATACTGTTTTATGTGAGGATAGGTGCTAAAATACCCCTCGATTAATTCTTTGGCTTCGCCGCGGGGAATACCGAGGCGATCGGCCAGACCAAAAGTGGAAATACCGTAAATTATACCGAAGTTAGCCGTTTTAGCTTTTCTTCGCATATCCGAATTTACCTCGTTGAGCGGTATTTTATATATCTTCGCGGCTGTGGCTGTATGAATATCGTGTCCGTTGTTAAATGCTTCGAGCATGTTGTGGTCATTGCTCAGATGAGCTATAATACGCAGTTCAATCTGCGAATAATCGGCACTTAGAAATACACAGCCCTCATCGGGAATAAATGCTTTGCGAATTTCTTTTCCCTGCGCATCGCGTATCGGGATATTTTGCAAATTAGGATTGGTAGAGCTAAGCCTACCCGTAGCTGCCACCGTTTGGTTGAACGACGTATGCACTTTTCCCGTTTTAGGGTTGATTAGTAAAGGCAGGGCGTCGACATAGGTGCTGAGCAGTTTCCTGAGTCCTCTGAAATCGAGAATTTTACCTATAATAGGATGTTTTGACCGGATTTTTTCCAACACGTCCTCCGAAGTAGAGTATTGCCCGGTTTTTGTTTTTTTTGCTTTATCATCCAATCCTAACCGGTCGAACAAGACATCGCCTACCTGCGCCGGCGATGATACATTAAAATCGAAGCCAGCCATTTGGTGTATTTCCTGTTCTATTTTCAGAGCTTCAGCTGTAAGTATTTCAGAGCTTAACCGCAGGGCATCGCCATCAATACGCACACCATTAGCCTCCATCACAGCAAGCACTCTCATCAAAGGCATTTCTATATCATAGTACAATTTTTCGAGTCCTTTTTCTTTTAACTCCGGTTCAAGTATTTGTTTCAGCTGAAATGTGATATCTGCATCTTCAGCCGCATAATCGCAGAGCGTTGGCAAGTCGAGGAAACGAATCCCGATTTGCTTCTTGCCTTTACCTCCTACCAGTTCTTCGTATTTTATAGTTTGATAATGCAGGTATATCTCGGCCAGATAATCCATGCCATGACGAAGTTCGGGTTGCAGAAGGTAATGTGCAATCATGGTATCGAACAGTCGGCCTTTTAGTTCCACACCGTAAACCGACAACATCAGCAAGTCGAATTTAATATTCTGACCAACTTTTTCGATATGCTCTGCCTGAAAAAAAGCTTTAAATTCACGCACCACTTCTTCAGCTTCATTTCTGTCCTGAGGGAGTGTTACATAGTAAGCTTCGCCTTTGGTAAAACAGAACGACATACCCACCATATCGGCCAAAAACACATCCAATCCTGTAGTTTCGGTATCAAAGCAAACCGATTTCTGCATAAATAGTTTCGATATCAGGTCGGCACGTTTTATTTTATTGTCAACTAAAATATATTTGTGCGGTACGTTCTTCAGCGTAAGCAGGCCGTTGGCAGGAGCTGCTTCAAGTACCTGCTGCGATGCTGCGGGTGCAGGCGTTTTCGGTGAATCAGAATTTTCACGCTCTTCCGGCTGATCAAAAAGCGACATTTGACCTGTTGGTGATTTTGGTCGGGCAAACTGAATGGTAGTGGAAGGCTCATCTGGAGGCAAAGAGCTGAACGGTTTTGCTCCGAATTTGCTCTGAGTCATTGTTCTGAATTCCAGTTCATCAAACAATGCTTTAAGCTCCGTTTCGTTCACAGGTTCAATTTCGAGCGCCTTTTCGTTAAATTCTATTGGTACATCTGTTTTAATAGTAGCCAGAAAACGCGAGAATATAATTTGATCCTTATTATCTTCAATCTTGGTTTTGAGCGCTCCTTTTAGCTCGTCGGTGCGGGTAAACAAGGTATCGATACTTCCAAATTCCTTCAGAAGTTTGGCCGCGGTTTTCTCACCCACTCCCGGACATCCCGGGATATTATCGGCCGAATCGCCCATTAATCCCAGTAAATCAATCACCTGCTCGTGACTATGCAAATCATATTTTTCGCGTACTTCTTTAGGTCCCATCACCTCAAATCCACCGGTATGTTTAGGCCGGTACATAAAAATATGATCGGATACCAATTGCCCGTAATCTTTGTCGGGCGTAAGCATATATACCTCAAAGCCCTCTTTTTCGGCCACTTTAGATACGGTGCCAATTACATCGTCGGCTTCGAATCCACTTACTTCAAGAATAGGGATATTATAGGCTTGAATAATTTTTTTGATATACGGTACAGCCAGTTTTATATCCTCAGGAGTGGCTTCGCGCTGCGCCTTGTACTGCTCGTAAGCCTCGTGTCTGAATGTAGGTCCTGATGGATCAAAAGCCACGGCTATATGCGTGGGTTTTTCGCGCTTAAGCACATCTTCCAGCGTATTTACAAAACCATAAATGGCCGAAGTATTCAACCCTTTGGAGTTGATACGTGGTGCTCTTATAAAAGCATAATATGCCCGGTAGATGATAGCGTAAGCATCAATGAGGAAGAGTTTTTTCATGCATTCATTTTTATTTTTTTGCATACTTGTAGCATAGAACTCATAGCCCCGGAATTTCTCGGGATATCGTCTTTTTGCTTTATACTAAAGAATAACAAAGATACAGATTTAATGTTGAATGAAAAAAAACCCGGAAACAAACAACCGGAACCCGGAGCTTTTAAAAGTTGAAACGATTAATCATTCTACGTGCGGCTTATTCATTTCAGCGATAAACTCATTTTAACCCCGGTATGCTGAAAATCAAATCCACTGAACGAAGCATATACTCCTACACGCAATAATTCAGAAAATCCTACGCCATAACCCAATTCAGAATAGGCTTTGCGAATGGCATTATCGTACAAAAAGTTTAACTGAACGGATTCTTTTAAAGGCAATTTTTGCAGAAAACCAATGCGTTTGAGTAGCAAATAATCCGAAGTCAGGTGGAGATGACCCTCAATCCAATCAGATACAGTGGCTGAATAGTTTGGCAACAGAGCAAAACTGTTATTCAAACTGGTGAATGACACAGCAAGCGGAGTAGTTCTGAAATAATTGTAATCAGGAGCATAGAGTCGGTCTTTGGTAAGAAACGTCCCTGCCGTGAACTGATACGACAGTGCTGACCACTCACTTACTTTTATCTTTTGCCGCACACCAAACTTCAAAACGTTGTACGAAGCTTGTTCTGCATCATTACCCACTTTAAATGCTGAACGGTAAGCCAACGTCAAAGTAGGATAATCGGACTCAATGTATTCTTTCCGCCCGTTTTTGATACGGTAGCGGTAGCCCGGAGTATATTCAACATGGGTACTTATGCTTGTGATTGTATTTTCAGGAAATGCAGCAATATATGCAGCATCGGGAGCATTGGGCTGCGGACTACCGCCCCAAAGATGAAAATCAGTATGATTTGTAGCAATCCTGCGCTTTTCGTAAGCAGCTCCAATATTAAAAAACAGTCCGTTAGCCAAATCAATTCTGTTTTCAACCCTCACAATCCGGCTTTGATAAAACCGGATTACATTATCGGCAGCAATTAACGACGATAATGAATTGAGCAATCGTGAAGTTCCTTTTTCGCCCTGTATGTCTGTTGTTGAATTACCTATATTCAGGTATAATTGTCCATTGTTCAAAGGCCAATAGCTGTACCTGAACGATGTATTCCAGTTGATGCTCTTGCGCGCTGTGGTGTAGTACGCCCAAGGTTCAATATTCAGGTTTGATCTATTGGGTAGTTTTATGTTCAATGCCAATTTTTGTCCCAGCCACAGCCCATCAACAAAGTTATATTCTTTAAGAACTCCTGCTAAAAGTCCGTTGTACGAAAGTGATGCAGAGTCGCCCAGCGAAATGGTACGTCCGAGAAACCATCCGCTTTTCTTGTTTTTACCACTATTGCCAAAACTTATCTCTATCGTGTTTTCGGTAGTTTTTACTGTTTTGGTTGGTGGCAAGGTGTCTTTCCGAAGGAAACTTTCGGCCTCCTCGGTAAGTAGGGGAACATTACGAACCGACTCCCAGTAAGCTGAATCGCGATCAGAAGCTAAAGAATCAATTTGAAATTTGACTAATGCTGAATCCCTGACTTCGAGTTTTGATTTTGCACCAGCCACTTCTGCGGGTTCCATACTTTGGCGGGTGAGTTTTGCCAAACGGATAGCATCAGCTGCGGACAATTTCTTTTTCGAAGCTATTTTCTCAATCGTCTCTTGTGCCTGAAGTTGTTTATTTGTCAATAACTTTGTTGCAGTGGCCGACGATGAAGATACAGCTACAGGAGTAACTGCAACTTTTGATACTGCCGGATTTAGTTTAATATTAGAATATTTAACCGAAGAATAAAAACGAGCCAGACCCGTAACACCCATCGTATTGATGTTGGTAACCACGTTGTAAGTTATGGGCATAAAAGCACCTGGCAATACTTCCTGATAGTTCACTTTATACCGAGTTGTAGTGCCCATTTCGGTCACAGCCAAATCCAGCGAATAAACGCTCCAAAGCTTATCAACAATATAAATATACCCTGTATATAAAGATGATTGCTTTATTTTGGGGGTAATTTGTATTTTGTTGATTGTAAACTGTCCATTGTCAGTAATATCTGCCAGCCTGAAATTATAGTATCTGAAGGCCTGGGGCGACAGTGGCGATATATAATCATCGTACCGGGCGGCGTAGATATTGGATGTAACTACCCGAACTCCACCACCTTTAGGCTCCATTTCTTTAGGTACAGAACTTTTGTAGGCAACTACCTGCTGCGTGTAATGCGACGGCGTACGGAAAGTTATCCTGTTCTGAGATTCGAGCACCAACACTTTGCCTATAAGCGATTTCAGCTTACGGTCTTTAATCATCATTTTCATGAGTGCCGGTATATTGTCTATTTTTACACTCCCTTTCAGGTAGTTTTCTGATTTATAAGACTCTATCTGATATAAATGGTAAGGTGCTTTGGCAATAGCTCGTCGCATAATTTCGTTTGCAGGATTGCCTTTCTCAGGGCGCACGGTAAGCTCATTCAGGTTCTGAATTTTTTCGGCCAGTGTAAATTGTACCCAGACTCCTTCGGGAGGCACTGTCACGTTTTTTGTTTGTGATACATAGCCCACGTAACTTACTTCTACGGCATATGTTCCCGGTTTAATGGTTGTTTGAAACATCCCTTGAGCATCGGTTACAATACCCAGAGTATACTCGCGAATATAAACTGTGGCGTAAGGCAGAGGCTCACCACCAGAAGTAAGCACTTTGCCCCTAATTTGCTGAGCATAAGTAGTTCCTCCCCAAAACAATACAAATAAACAAAATACAAGTCGGTACATAAGATTGAAGTTTTTTTTAAAACGCGATAAATGTATTCATTATAAATAAATTAGAATATTTTTATTGAGAATATTTAAAGTGAATTTAATGACATTAACAATATGTGCGCTTAGTAAAGCATTTTAGGGGAGTTGCAGCAGAATTAGTATAACTGATAACCTGTTAACCCGGATATATTCGTTTATTGAAGAATTTCCTGTACGGTTAATGCGGTTTTTTTATTAATAATGCCTGATGTTTTTTTTCTGTTCAATTCACCCTTATGTTTGTTCAATTCACCTGTTTTTTGCTTTTTCTGACTTTTTTCCAGACCTACTTTTGCGTCATAATTCAAGAAAACATTTAAAACGCAAAAGGTATGAAAAAAACATTCTTAGCATTAGTGGCTTTGTTGCTCACTATTACAACTTACGCACAAACCAAAGCCGATCAGCTGAATGGCATTTGGACCAACGAACAACAAACAATTCGTATTGAGTTTTTCAAAGCGCCGACTGGCTATGCTGCCAAAATTGTATGGCTTGCCGAACCCAACGACGAGCATGGTAAACCCAAACTTGATTCGGAAAATCCGAATGCAGCGTTGCGAAAAAACACCCTGATAGGTACAACCATTATTTACAACCTGAAATTCGATGGTAAAAACAGCTATAAGTCGGGCAAAATTTATGCCCCTCGCCGTGGAATGATTGCCGATTGCAGCATTAAGGTGGTATCATCTACCCAAATGGAAATTACCGGCAAAAAAGGTTTGTTTAACGATACCAAAATATGGACACGATGCAAGTAAAAAGGAAAATAATCTTTGTTGTGCTTAGCTGGTTTATATTTAGTTTCAGCGAGGCTCAGGTGAAAATAAACTCGATAGAAGAAGCTCAGAAATATGCACTTGAGCATAACTACGGCCGCAAAATGCAAGAACTGAGAACTTCGCAGGCGCGCGAACAGAAACAAACGGCCAATGCTTTTCTATATCCGACAATATCAGCTGGCTTCAACGGGCAGTACAACATTGATATAAGCGAAACACCTGTGCCGGGCGAATTGGTTGGGAAACCGGGCGAAACTGTATATATGAAGTTCGGTAAGGAGTACGCTTATACAGCCGGGTTGAATGTGAGTTACAACGTATTGAACTGGACTTCGGTGTATCAGTCCCGAATTGCAGCCGCCAATGTTCAACTGGCGCAGGCCAATAGTTTGTATTACGAACAGCAACTCCGCGAACTGGTTGGGCAGAGCTATTACGCCGTAATCACCGCATTGCAGGCCGAAAAAATTACGGAAAAAAGCTTACTGGCAGCCGATACTATTGCGCAGTTGACCCGGAAAAAATTTGACGAAGGGTTGGTAGATCAGCTTAATCTCAATCAGGCCATTATAAACAAAATGCAGGTGGAACAGCAGTTGCAACAAACAAAAGCCTACACAGTTCAAACTACCAACCAGCTTAAAATGCTTTTGGGCATAAGCGCGAACGACGAAATAGTGCTGACCGAAACCGCGCCCAAAGAGAAGGTTATCGGCGCGGATGGTTTGCAGATAAATGGCGATAATAAAGCCGAAGTTCTGAAACAGCAGGAAAATGTGGCTACCAATGAAATGAAAGCGGCTTTGTCGGCTTTTGCCCCACAGCTTAGTCTGAAGGGATACTTTGGCGCTAATCAGTATTGGAATGAATTTGATTTTTCGTTCAATTCCAACGACTGGCGAAAATCAAACTATGTAGGTGTATCGGTCACAGTGCCCATTTTTACAGGCTTTGCCAACAAATCGAAATACGATGCGGCCAAAATTCAGAAACGAATAGCCCAAACAGCTTACCGCGAAGAGGTGGCAAACGCCGAACTGCAAAACAATAGTTTGTTGAAAAAGTATTTTTCGGGCATAAATGTAGTGAATGTTTCCTTTGAGAAGATGAGTCTGTCAGACGAAAATCAGCTACTTGCACGCCAAAAGTATGAGCAGGGCTTACTGAGTTTAAGCGATTATTTAGAAATTTTCAATTCAAATCTTTCTGCACAAAATCAATATTTAACAGCTTTGTCCGATTTCAGATCGGTTAAAGCAACCATAGATTCACGAAAATGAATACACAATCAGCAAATAAAATAAAACGCATGAATATCAATAAAATAGCTTCATTATGGTTGCTTGCTACAGTAGTTTTAGCATCTTGCAGCCGCACTCAGGAAACTACTCCGCAGCGCAAAAACATTGTGGATGTGGTGTTTGCCAGCGGGAGTATTATCATGGAAAAAAACTACCTGCTTACGGCTCAGGCCGAAGGAATACTCTCCGAATCGTATGTCACCGAAGGCGATTCTGTCGATACAAACGAATTGCTTTTCCGTATCCTGAATGAACCGCAGGAAGCCCTGGTTGCCAGTGCCGCCGCCGGATACACTTATGCCGAAAGCAATACCAAAAGTTCTTCATTGGTTTTGCAAAAGCTTCAACAACAGCATGTTCAGCTCAGCAATCAATTATCCAACGATTCTGTTCAGTACATGCGCTATAAAACTTTGTACGCCTCGAAAGCAGTTTCGAAAGCAGAATTCGACAAAGCGGAATTAACCTACATCAACCGAAAGGCTGATTTGAAATCGTTGGAAATCAGCATATCGGACACAAAAAAAATGCTTGACCTTGAAAGTTTAAATGCAAAGGCAACATATATCAGTCAACAAAACAACAACGAACAATACATCCTGAAAGCAAAATATCCGGGAATTGTATTGAGTTCGCCAAAAATTCCGGGCGAATTGGTGAAGCGTGGCGAAACCATTGCTCAGATTGGTTCGGGAAAGTATCTTGCCAAATTACTGATTTCGGAAAACGATATAAACAAAATCGGTGTGAATCAACAAGTGCAAATTGAACTGAATACCAGCAAAAAGAAAGCTTATGGCGCTGTAATAACCAAAGTGTACCCGGCTTTTGACGCAACTGAGCAATCTTTTGTAGCCGAAGCTGAGTTTACCGGAAATATTCCCGGCTTAAGAATCGGCACACAGTTGCAGGCCAATATCATTATTGGCGAAAGTAAAAATGCACTGGTGATTCCCGCTGAATACCTTATGCCCGACAACAAAGTGATGCTGGCCAAAAACCATGAAGAAGCAGCTATTACAACGGGTATTACTACTCCGGAATGGATTGAAGTAAAAGCAGGTTTGACCGAAAACGATAAAATTATACGAAGAAAAGATGGCTCAAAAAAGAAAAAATAATGTAAACCGGCAAATTGCGTCGGTTCATTTAACTTCAAAAATCGGACAAACAGTGGTTGCCATTTTAGGAGTAACCTTTGGCGTGTCGATGTATATTTTCATGAATAGTTTTATGAACGGGGTAAACAAGGCGCAGGACGATTTGGCTTTCAGCAATCTTTCGCACATACGCATCGACAACGAAAACGAGAAAAACGATTATAACCCTGTAGAGGCGGCTTTTTCGTCGGGAACTGTTTTTAATATCCGCAATAAAAAAGATATTCAATCCGAAACCGATATAAAAAACACGCAGCAGGTGATGGCCATTTTAAGAGCACAACCCGAAGTGAAAGACCTTACTTCGCAGGTGAATTTCAGTGTTTTTTATCGTAATGGCTCCAAGAAGATAAACGGCACAATCTCAGGCGTTGACCCCAATAACGAAAACCTGATGTTTGGCTCGGCCGATAAAGTTGTAGCAGGTAAATGGGACGACCTTAATTATCAGAAATCAGGTTTGGTAATCGGGAAAATTCTGGCCGATAATCTGGGCGTAAAACTCAACGACAATGTAAACGTGCTTACTTCCGATGGGATTTCAAAAAACTTTAACGTAATTGGAATCATTGAAACTTCGGTAAAAGAAATTGATAAATCCAGAGCGTATATCAACATTGGCACAGCACAGCAATTATTAGGTAAAAACTTCAATTACTCAACCGGAATTCTGGTTAACCTATATGACCGGGACAAAACTACAGCCGTTGTGGACAGAACCCAAAACAGTGTGAAGTACAATATGGAAACATGGCAGGAAGCCAATCAGCAATTGGTAGCAGCTTCGCAACTGCGCAATATTATTGCCAGCGCCGTTTCGTTGGCTATTTTATTGGTAGCCGGGTTTGGTATTTACAACATTATGAATATGACTATCAACGAAAAAATACGCGAAATTGCCATTCTCAAAGCAATGGGGTTTTCGGGCGGCGATGTGCTTACCATTTTTCTGACACAGGCTACTGCCATTGGTTTATCCGGTGTGTTTTCGGGGCTTATTCTGGGTATCAGTATTTCGTCGGCGGTAAATCAGGTTCCCTTCAAAGTAGCCGGCCTTACAACCTTACCCATTCATTATCAATGGGCCGACTTTGCAGCAGCAATGATTTTTGGCATTCTGACTACCATTTTAGCGGGTTATTTCCCGGCGCGTAAAGCATCGAAAATTGACCCCGTAATTATAATAAGAGGATAATAAATGACAACAGTGAATAACAATACAAATGCCCTTGAGGTAAAAAATGTAGTGAAGTATTTTCACGATCCCAGTACTTTTCAGGTACTGAAAGGAGTTTCGTTCGATGTAAAAAAGGGGGAATTCCTATCGCTGGTGGGTAAATCGGGTTCAGGAAAATCTACCCTGCTTTACATACTCTCCACCATGGATACCGATTACGAAGGCAGTCTTTCCATCAATGGCAACATGCTTACAGGGCAGAACCAGAACCAGCTTTCTATCTTTCGGAACGAGCACATTGGTTTCGTGTTTCAGTTTCATTATCTGCTACCTGAGTTCAGTGCTCTGGAAAACGTGATGCTTCCGGCCAAAAAACTCGGAAAACTAACGTTCGACGAAATTGAACACAAAGCCTACGAAAGTCTTCGGTTGCTCGATTTGGAAGAGCAGGCCTTGAAAGGTGCGAATAAACTCTCGGGCGGGCAACAGCAACGCGTGGCTATAGCACGGGCGCTGATCAACAGTCCGTCCATCATTATGGGCGACGAACCAACCGGTAACCTGGATAGTAAAAACTCCATGGTAGTACAGGATATTTTCCGCAATCTGGCGCATGAATTCGGGCAAACCATTATTTGCGTCACGCACGACAACGATTTTGCCCAACGTACCGACCGAACAATAGAAATGACCGATGGTCTCATCTCAAACCATTGATAATTATGAAGAAGTTCATTTTTGCGATTCTGATTTGCAGCTGGCTGGTTGCCGACGATGTATGTGCCCAAAAGTACGAGGCGATGGCTGTAGATTTTTCTACTTATAGTGGCAGTTCAATGTTTTCAGAGTCGGGTGCAATCCGGCTGGCCATACCTATTGTCCGGAAAGGCAGTAGTCGTTTGTTGTTATCTCCCGAGTATAAATTTTTCAACACAAAAAACAGGGAAGATATTCCGGCAAACTATTATGATCGTTTTAGTTTACGTTTGGCATGGCAATATAGGGTGAGTGATGGCTGGAAATTGCAGTGGGTGGCCATGCCATCATTCAGCTCGCCGTTCAATGAAAATAACGATATATTGTTTAATACAATTTTCAGGGCAAATTACAGCGTGTCGGGTTTTACCTATTCATTGGGAATAGCTTATTCATACAGATACAGAAATAATATTCTCACTCCGGTAGCAGGAGTTGTGTGGAAACCCGCTGAAAAATGGACTTTATCGGCAAAGGTACCTTTGAATTTCAGAGTTATACACAACGTAAAACCCTGGTGGGATTTAGGAATGGAACTCTCGGGTGGTGGAATTTCATCCTTGTCGGAAAATGAATCCTTTGATTTTTTATGGATTCATGAGCGGAATTTATTTATAAACTCCGATTTTAAATTATATAAAAACTGGTGGTTGTCGTGCTCGGCGGGCTATGCCTTTAAACGAACATTGAAAACCTACGAATTGCCCGAAAGCTCCGTTTGGACTTTAAAAGTAAATATAGGCGAACCGGGCTTAACACCAGTTGATGTGTATACTGAAACCGGCTTTATTGCAAGAGCAGGAATAAAATTTAAACTTGGGCGATGAAAAACAAAAAAATTCAGAATGAAGTTTATTTTCAATTGTTTTCGCTATTTGTTGTTATAAATAATGATGTTATTGTTTGACTAAATAAATTTTTATCTTTGCGTTGTAAACGATAGAATATCCATCCTATTATCCAATCAATTTTATACTAAAAATGCCATTAGGTTTTATTGATAAGTTGCTTTACAGCATAAAAAAAATAGATTTTAACTGGAAAATGGCGCTGATTTTTTCGGCCATTCTCCCTACATTGAATCTTATAAACAATAGCCAGCAACGCGACTTTGACGAATGGCACCGAATAGTAGGTAACTGGACGTTAACTTTTGTGTTTTTAATGAGCAGTTGGGTAATGAATGCCGTTTTATATCATAAATCAGGTTTGTCGAAAGATGTATTCAGATATAAAAGGGTGTTGGTTATAATGCTGGCAAATATAATTTTCCTGTCTGTATTTATTTTTACAGCTCTCTTTTTGCTCAATAATTTTGAATTTACTTTTACGCAAACCAGTCGCAACTTTTATCTGATTGCCTTTCGGGGATTTATTAGTGTAGTGCTTATCTACCTGATACAATTCATCTTGTATTCCAACCGGAGATCGCAGGAAATATCCATGCAAAACCAAATTCTCAAAACGGAAAACCTGCGTGCTCAGTTCGAGTTGCTCCGTCAACAGGTGAATCCTCACTTTTTGTTTAATTCGCTCTCTACGCTGCGTTCGATGATACATTCCAACAACGACAAGTCCGAAATGTTTGTGCTCAAATTATCGGAAGTATACAGGCAATTGCTCACTAAGCAGGAAAAGGAATTGGTTACGCTTCAGGAAGAATTGGAATTTATCGACGATTACTGTTTTATGCTTTTCACCCGTTTCGGTAATAAGCTGACTGTTGAAAAAGATATAATGACCGGGTTGCTTACCAAAAGACTGCCTACTTTTAGCTTGCAGATATTGCTCGAAAACTGTATAAAACACAACATTATTTCAGAAAACAAGCCTTTGCATATCAAGCTTTTTAATTCGGGTTCAGAGTATTTAATCGTTGAAAATAATTTGCAGCCCAAATCAGCTTCGGGCGAATCGTCGGGTCTGGGGCTTCAAAATATCATTAAACGTTACGAATTGTTGGGCGAAAAAGATGCTTTATCGGTCTTTTCGGATGAGTCGGTATTCCGCGTAAAAATTAAACTTATAAATGTATGAATATTCTTATAGTTGAGGATGAGCCGCAAACGGCCAATATCTTACGCGATATTATTCTGGAACTACAACCTCAGTCACACATTGTTGAGATGCTGGATAGCGTGGAAAGCGTAGTGCTTTTTTTGCAGGAAACAGCCACACAGCCCGATTTGATTTTTATGGACATACAGTTGGCCGACGGGATGAGTTTCGATATTTTCGCCAAAGTTCAGGTAAAGTGTCCCGTTGTTTTCTGCACAGCGTATGATCAGTACAGTCTTCAGGCATTTAAAACTAATGGTATCGAATACATACTCAAACCTGTAAAAGCAGAAGATGTACAGGCAGCTTTTGATAAACTCGAAACGCTAAGCAAAAGTTTTAAGCCCGAAACTGCCATGCTGGAACTAATGAAAGGTATGCTAACTCCTTCCAAAACATACCGAAAATCGCTGCTCATTCAGTATCGGGATAGTTTTATTCCAGTGAATACAAGCGATGTGGCAGTTTTCTTTGTCGAAAATGAAATTCTGTACGCCTACACTTTCGATCAACAAAAGTACCCTCTGTTTAAACCAATGTCGGAGATCGAAAACAACCTTGACCCGGAACAATTTTTTCGCATTAGCCGTCAGGCACTGATTAACCGTCAAGCCGTAAAAGAAATTCAGCCCTATTTTAACCGGAAAGTAAGTATCAAAACCAATGTAAAGTTACCCGAATCTTTAGTTGTGAGTAGGCTAAAAGTATCAGAGTTTATGACCTGGTTGGAAAAATAAAATAGATTTTCAATCCGTTTCTTAACAGGATATTTCTGTTTTTTTTGAATGGATGTATTATTTAACCATATTATCAGTGCTTAATATTCTCCGTATTCACATCCGCCTAAACTGCCTTCTAATTCATCGATCAGGCGGAATGCTCCCTGTTCTTTTCGGAAGAACTTAAGTGTGCCTTCGGCATGGCCGCCATTCCAGAGTCGGTTATGGTGTTTGTAGCCGTCGGGGTTTTCGTAGTTGACGTGGAGCAGGTAAGCTTTAGCGCATCGGAAGTTTATTTCTATCTTGTCAGCACTGTTTTCGGAAGTTATGTTCCAATAAAAATACTGGTTATCCTCGTTGGTACTGAATAGCTGCTTTGATTTTTTCCAGAACTTCGAAAAGTTGAATTCGAAGAACTCTCCTTTATAATAAAATGCTGTAAGAATACGCTGCGGAAGAGCAATACCAAAGACTGTTGGACATCCTCCACCCAAATCGAAACTGGCATCTACCTGTTCGCCTGTTGTTTTTGATCGGAAGTTGTTACAATTGAGCCATATCCATGGATTGGTGTAATCCCGTCCCCAGTTTTTGTCCTGATAGCCGTACGAAGTTTCGGGATAGACGATGTATTTTTCATCGTTGAAGATAATGTCGCCGCTGTACTTACATCTCATCCCCTGTACATGCCAGTACATGTGAAACGCATCCAGGGTATTGAACAGTTCGGAACTACCGTATCCCACGTCGAAATGCACATCTTTTTCTACGGTTAAATTCCATTTCAGGGTACCTGCATCACTCATTCGTTCGGGATAAAGATCTCTTTCTTCGGCTGAAACAGCTACCTGCCCGGATAGATGATTTTCGGTAAGCTGGTTGGGTCCGATGGCGCAATTGAGCTCCTCAATGGAAGCGTGGAAATCGGATATTTTATAGTAATTGTGTAATTGCACTTTATCATCGCCCCATGTTCCGGCTTTGAGCATGGCATAACAGGGTTTGCGGTTTTGCAATTTGCTTTCCTTCTGCTGTCCCCAAACAATTTCGCCCTGCCACAGCGCGGGGTTTATCACATAATACTCGATAAAGAAAGGTTTTAATTCACCTGTGCGGGCATTGGTGGCTACAAATGAATGCCACCACCAGTCGTAACCCCGTTTGGAAGTTTTTTTCGTTAATCGGTATCCGTTCTTATTCATATTGTCGGGCAGTTTGTTTTATTGTTATTCAGCGCTGATAATTATACGGCGATAACCGGTAAGGCGGGGTGTGCCATTGTCGGTTACTTCGCAGATAATGTGCAGCGTTTTTCCGGTAAAGTCATCTGGTAAATAAACGTTGGCAACTGCGGAATTGTTGTTTTCCACTTTTACTTCGCCTGTATAATTTCCGGCTTCGGGCAATATCCACCACTTGTAGCTGAGTTGATCTTTGTCGGGGTCGGTAGTTTTGGACGCGTCGAGCGTTATTTTCTTTCCGGCCTGCGACCTGATATAAATGGCGGAAAGGCTTTTATCCTTGTTCACCACCACTATCGGATTGCGATTGCCTTTTCCGTCCTTTGCCCAATCCATGCGCGCGGCAAAGTTATTGAATATGGCCGGATAGAAGTAGGCAAAATATTTGGTGCCAATGTCGTAGGCTTTGCCTGTGTAGTTGGAGAACGACTTTGTAACGCCATCGCGTCCGGTTCCCCACTCAAAGTAACCGCTCCATCCGCCCTGGTTGGGTACGTCGGGGTCGGAGAGACCTACGGGCATCACATGCAGATAGGAGGGAGTGTCGCCTTCCA
Organism: Bacteroidota bacterium; assembly: GCA_017860345.1. Lineage (GTDB taxonomy): Bacteria > Bacteroidota > Bacteroidia > Bacteroidales > Paludibacteraceae > Paludibacter. The sequence goes on from JAFNAV010000031.1 coordinate 29,929, forward strand.
CGCCCCATTTGTACTTGGGATAAAGCGCACCGAGATTTCCGTGGTTTTGTATGTGTGTGGCGTATTGTTCCCAGTTTCTGACTCCCGTGTCGTTTTGATGTTTCCAGGCGCATTCATCCCAAAAGAACTTCAGGTCTTCGAACTTACGCAACCATTGGTGCGCGCTTCTGCTGTACGCAATAGTATCGCCCTGCGACCACGGACGATCCTGATCGGTAATGGTATATACGCGGAATTTGTGGAGAAATGCGCGGAACTGTTCGGGTGTGCGGTCGTGCTGTACGCGCCATACGGCTTGTGCAAAGGTGTTGCCACCGCCCCAAACGGTTATCCATATCGGACGGTTGTCGTTTTCGTCGGCCAGTTGGATAATCTTCCGGCTGCCTTCGGAGTCGTTGTTTTCGCCGATAAACTTCATGCCCATTTTAGTGCTTCCCAACATGGTGACCGACCTGAGATATTCCACGCCGGGCCAGTAACCTATCTTCTGTACCGATTCGTTTTGGTGAAAAGCCTTTTGGTTGGAACGCTTTTGCAGGTTCGGGAGGTCTTTCTCGTAAGCATTAAGCGCGGCATGTATTAAATCGATGCGTTCCTGTCCGCCGGTGTTGCTCCATCCGGTGGTGGCTATGAGTGCTTCTATCTCGAACAGGTCGGCGTGCGAAAGTAACCGAATGGTGGATTCCATATCATCGGGCTCGATATTGTTGGGGGCAATGTCGGTGAGTACCACTATGCGTGGTTTCAGGTTTTCTTTGTTTTGTGCCTGCGCTGCCAGTGCGAAAGCCATCAGGCATAAGCAGGCGAGGAGCGCGTGTGTTCGTTTCATGGGTATAATTTTGTCTGCATTAGAATCTTTTTGTCTGCATCTGAATTAGCAGTTGCCGGTTTGTATGTCGCCACAGGTTATTATGGTTTTGCCAAAGGCATTCTCAAGAGTGCCATTGATATATTTGATGTAGTCAAAGACATTCTGAACATTGCCAAAGACTTTTTGAACATTGCCAAGGATTTATTGATAAGTGCCAAAGGCTTAATGAAAGTAGCCAATGACATTTTGAACATTGCCATTCGTTTTTCGAAAAAAGACGGAGCTTTATTGTAAAATGCCATTAGCTTATTGATTTTAAATCAAGCAAAAAACAATGTACCGTGACGGCTTTCGGAAACGAATCGAAAAACGCTTCGCCGAGCCATTTGCATTTTTACAACCTACGTACGCTGGCGCGGGTCTCCTGACGCGTGACATTTATTCTATACAATTATTTTAATTTTATTTTTGCTTTTTCTCTGCTTGGCACAGGTCTGGAGAACTGCGCCAGCGAGAGGTAAGACGCTTAGCCGAACAACTTAAAAACTTTATACGCTGCAGAGAACAGGGGAAGCTACGGACATCCCCACCGTCGTTGGGAACCAACGGTCAGCGTAGCTAATTGTAATCGCAACTTCCAATATTATCAGGATTTTTAACCCGAAACAAATGTAAATATTTATTTTTGAATTATTTAGCGGATTGCAATTATTCCCTTTGGTCATGACCGTTGGTTCCTTATAGTAAGTGAAGGTAGGATTACAAATCATACCTGACCACCGCCAACTTTTACTCATTTAAATGAAGGTAGATCCGGTTGGACGGGAGGTTATTTCTTTACTTTTTTTTTGTGGTAATATTATATATACATACAATAATTATTGAGAATATAATTATTATAGGAATTTCTTTGATAGCTTCGTGTGTTGATATTGGACCAGAAACGTGTCGTCCTAATCCACCAGCAAATTTTACTGTTATAAAAAACAGACAAAAAAATATAATGAAGAGTGTTACACTTGTTTTTAATTTACTTTTACTCATTTTTTTTATCGGATTGTTGGGTTGAATTATTTGCAGGTGACTGTGGAGTTGGATTAATATATGGTTTAATACACTGATTATAAAATTCAATAACTGTCATTCCTGTCTGTGTTACTTGAGATGCATTGTCAAATGCAGGTAAACCTGTAGTAAATTGAGGTAAATCTTGTGTTTCTCCTGTCGCTAAAGAATACATAATGCCGAAACCACCCCCCCCGTCCCTTTGGATATCGGAAATTGCGCACTGTCGTTGGGAACCAACGGTCAGCGTAGCTAATTGTAATCCCAACTTCCAATATTATCAGGATTTTTAATCCGAAACAAATATAAATATTTATTTTTGAATTATTTAGCGGATTGCAATTATTCCCTTTGGTCATGACCGTTGGTTCCTTATAGTAAGTGAAGGTAGGATTACAAATCCTACCTGACCACCGCCAACTTTTACTCATTTAAATGAAGATATATCCGGTTGGACAGGAAAATGCTGGCAGACTACGCTTAACGAGAGAGCAGTAGAATAATACAATTATTTCATTTCTTGTTGTATAAATTATATACTATACACTAACTATTTGTTTTTGTCCGTTCTGATTAACAACTTACCATCTGCTCTAATCTTATCCTTGTTAACGATTAACCAATTCTCGTTTTCAAACATAATTCCTTTGTAAAATAAAACAGATATTATATTAGATTTTTTTGATAAAAGGAAATATTGCCGTGACTTTATACCTGTATCGTTGTCTTCTATCCAAAATGATTTTATATTTCCTTTTACTCTTATTATATGTTCTGTACGCTTCAAAAAAGATAATGTGTCATTTTTCTCCGTTATAATATAAATATTGTATCGTAAATAAATATCGTTTGGAAAATTTGACGGAAATATATTTATAACAGAGAATTTTGATTTTTTATTATAATCTTCGTAGACTGTAATTCTTTCAGGCATAGTAGAATTTAAAATCAAGAAACTGTCTTTTACTTCCCAATATCCCCAAGTATTTCCATCACCCCAAGTATTTTTATACGAGCAACCATAACAATAAAAAAATGTGTTGTCTGATCTTAATTCTAAAAATGTTATTTTCCCATTAAATGTGTATGAAAATGTTCCAAAAATGCTGTTTTGTGAATAAATGTAATTAAATATTCCCGACACACAAATACATATTATTAAAATTGAGTTTTTCATATTTATTTACTATTAAATCCTCGTGAATAAAATAAACCTCTACTTACCTCTATGCCTAATGGCATACGCGTAAATCCTTGTAAAAATGAAGATCTTTGAAGGTGCTGCCCTTCTGGCGAATTAGTATTAATTGGACCATTAGGCAATGTTTGATAGGCAGGAGGATTCATTTGTAGTCCAAAACTTCGTACATTATCGTTATTCATTTTTAATGGGTATCCATTTACTATTTTATCAGGACTTTGAATAAATTGGATTCCAGTAGCCAATAATCGTTCTCTATTGTAAGCAGCCGTTTCGTCTGAAATATCGTATAAGGAACCAAAACCTTTTCCATCTATCCTAAATGAAATTTCTCCAATTTCAAACTGATAAGCATGCTTTAATTCATGTCCAATTAATCCAATAGATTTGTCGCCTATTCCTATCATAACTTTTCCATTTTGATATTTTACGCCCCCTTCCTTTTCATCCGTACTAAACACGTTATAAACTTGGTCGGATTTTTCAAGAGAAGAAAACTCATTTAATATTGTGGCATATTCTCCTGCTAAACTTTTTAAAGCCCCTTGCATTTCTTTAGATAATCCATCTGACTTTAACATCTGATTTATTGATTTTAAATTGTCAGATATTTGTTTTTTTTGTTTTTTATATATTTCATCAGGATCTTCAACAACCATTCCATCAGGATCTACAAATTTCACCGGATTATTACCACACCACGCATACGGACTTATGCTGTAATATTTTTCAGCCAGTGGGTCAAGTGTGGATGTACGCATAATGGCCGGATACATCCAGCGTGCCTCACTATCGTATTCGTCCCACCCATGCATTTCCACAAACTCCTTACCGTTGTACTTTTTATTTTGTACTCCGGCTCCG
>JAFNAV010000113.1 GCA_017860345.1 Bacteroidota bacterium
ATTATTCAAAAACTCGGAGTAAAAGAAGTCATTTTTATTTTTGACTCAGACTATAACGAGTTGAGCAATCACATCAAAATAAATGACTCAGTAGACAAGCGTCCACGCAATTTCTACTATGCAGCAAAATCCTTTAAGGAGTATATGTACACCTTGAAGATTAGAGATATTTATGTCGAGATATACATTGGCCATGTAAAGCCAAATTCTAAATCGGACAAGGGTATTGATGATTTGCTATCCAATACACTCAAAGATGATCCGGATCTTTTAAAGATTGATTTGGATACGCTAATCAATAAAAAAGATCTTACCGGAGAATACATCCGGCTTTTTAAGGTGACAACCTGGACCGATTCAAAGCTGGAGGAAATATGGCATTTGAATAATCCAACAGCTTTTGCCAATGCCCATAAGTCTGTACTTAAAAACTATCCTGAATTTAGGATTGGCAGACATATCTGGCGATTTAATTCAGCCGGCGAAATTGAGAGTGCTCAGCCCTTAGAAGCTGAAGAAAAATACTGGGATGAGATTAAAGAGAATGACCGCAATGGAGATCCTAAACCTATCCGTTATGAGTTTAAATATGGTCGGTGTTTTACTTTTCTTCAGAACCGCGGTTTCTTTCGTCACCGGGAGCTGGACGGCAAAACTTTCGTTTTTGTCAAAGTAGAGCATCCTGTGGTTCGACCGGTAGAGTACTGGGAAATCCAGGATTATATTATAGAATTTACCAAGGTATCTGCCAACGAGGGAGTTCTTGAGATGCTTTACCGCGGAGGAGAGCAATACCTGGGACCAAACAAGTTGAAAAATCTGATATTTTTCAATCCAAACTTTGAACAACCGGCACGAGACAGGCAGCGCCTTTACTTTAAAGAGAATTGCTTTGATATTACTGCAGCCGGAATCAAAGAATCGAACTACTCTTCCGTAAATTATAATATCTGGGCAGACCAAAAAAGAGATTTTTCGGCTCAGTTAGTTCCGGAGAAGCTCATTGATGTTCAGTTGAATGATGAAAATGAGTTTAGTTACACCATTACCAAGGCTGGTCAACGCTGCCAGTTCTTGCAGTTCCTTGTCAACTCCTCGAATTACACCTGGCGAAAAGAAAAGCAAATCAGGGATGGTGATACGACAATCACTATCGAGCCCAACGAACTTTATGAAAATACGCTGCATTTGTTATCCAAATTAGCGGCTTTCGGCTATTTGGTGTTATCGGCCAAAGACCGAAGCATTTCCCGGGCCGTTGTGGCCATGGACGGTAAACAGTCAGAAGTTGGCCAATCGAATGGGCGATCCGGAAAGTCGATCCTGGGTGAAGCCTTAAAACAAATACAAAAAACGCTTTACATAGATGGTAAAAAGAAAGAGATTGAATCCGACCCATTTATTTGGGACGGCCTTGATGAGAAATATTATTCTGTTTTCCTTGACGACGTTCGCACTAATTTCAGCATTGAATTTCTGTTTGCCAACATTACCGGTGACTGGAACGCAAACTGGAAGGGCGGACGTCGGTTTACAATTCCATTCGCACAATCTCCCAAAATCTACATAACTACCAATCACGCCCTGAATGGGTCCGGGTCCTCGTTTATGGATCGTCAATACTTAATTGCCTTCAGCGATTTTTATAGTGACGAGCATAAACCTATTGATGATTTTGGAGGATTGTTTTTCGATGACTGGGATTGGGATCAGTGGAACCTGTTTTGGAATCTTGTAGCCAACTGTCTACATATTTATATCAAATACGGAGCCATTCAGGCTCCATCAGAGCGCATTGAAACCCGTCAGCTGAGACAGACTATGGGTGAAATGTTCCTCAGCTGGGCGGATGAGTATTTTAGTGACGATAGCAAATTGAATACGCAGCTAAACAAAAAGATGTTGTATGATGAGTATTTAAAATACAGCAATCTGCCACCTAAGATGATAACTCCAACCAGGTTTAAAAATAACCTCAAAACATTTTGTAAGTGGAAGGGGTATAAATTCAATGCACATATGTACGATCCTTTATCCGGCAAAGCTTTGAATTTTGACCGGGATGGACGGCCGGTAGAAGATGATAAATCAGGCGGTATTGAGTACGTTTCTCTGTACGACAGGCCAGTGAACGGAACAGATATCAGCACACCCGTGGTGAAGCCAATTAATCAAGATGGGGTTCTTATTCCGCCAACAACCGATAAACCATTTTAAGGGAGTTCCCCATACGGGTCGGGCTCCTTGCACGGCATCTCCTTGTAAAACAAATGAGCTGACAGGTAGTGAAAGTATCCCTAACTCGAAAAAACACAATCTATATAAAGAATAATAAGCTATGCCAAAACAAAATAAGATAATCGTGTGCATTTGTTCTGATGACCAGGAACGCCGGCGAATGATACAACGCATGGCAGTAAAACTCAGGCTGGCCATGACACCTTCAGAGGCAAATAAGCATATCCGGAGCACTCCGGCATATCACGATCTGAATGAATTGTATTTCGTTCTTATCGACACAATAAACCTGGGTAGTTGTAGGAACTAAAAACCTGAAGCCTCAGTTTGAATTTATGTGTGAAATATACAACGAAGGGGATATATAATGCACAAATTGTATAAAAAAAAACATTATGATTCATACAGATAATGGAATAACAGTAATAATTTGCGATAAATGCGGTGCAAGAAGTTCAGCAAGTAGTATCGTATCAAATGAGATATTTTTTAATGAGGGGTGGACATTGCAACCAAGAGCTAAAAAATATCAACATACATGCAGGAATTGTCAAACTGAAAAACAGCGCAGAGCACATAATTTTGTGGCTGAGAAATTTGGGCGTTTTAGTAATAATCTAATTAATAATACAAACGTATGAACGAAACACGAATAATCGAACAAGAACATAGCGAGCCTATAAACATAGCGGATGTTAGTGGCAGTTCATTTATTAAGGCAATAAAAGAACTCGACACAATTGCTTATCAGGCATGGATAGATAAAAGAGGTTGGCTATTATTAGGAAACTGTAAATATCATTTACAAGTTTGGATTTACGAAAATCATGCAACTATTAGCCCACAAGGCTATGGAAGTTGTCAGCCATTAATAGCAAGAACTCCAGACGAACTAAAAGAATGCTGTAAAATGTGGTGGCGCAATCGTTGAGTACCGCCCACAAACTGAGCGACAACGACAAAGTGATTACTCTTATTTATCATATAAAAACAATCAATCATTGAAAAATATGAATAAAATTGAATTTAAGCATTTAAAACAATTTGGAACTGATACCGGGGCAATCATTACGATGAAGTCACTGGTAGTAATACACAAAGAACAGTTTGTAGAATGCTACGAGAATAATAATAGATACAAGGTATCAGAACTCAAAGAGATTCATTAAGCATCACAAACAATACTAATTTACTCAAAGCCGATCCTTTATGGTCGGCTTTGTTATTTAATGCACGCGGTACGCGTAACTATTCTCCGGGTCGCCTGCATTTTCCCCCGCACCCCCAATTGCGTGTAACTAATATTTTGGACAAAAAAACAAAAAGGCGAAGCCCCCCGAGAGCAGAAGTTCAAAACAAGAACCAAAAACCGAAAAAGCGCGGACAAGCTCTCAAAAACATCCCGGGCCGATATTACAAAAAACAAACTCAAAATCAACCGGATACATATATATAATATTTCTTTTTTTTTATTTTTTCTTTTGAAAAATGACTATCAAAAAATCAAAGAAAAAATCGTACAATCGTGCAGGATATAATTTTTGAAAAATAAA
>JAFNAV010000085.1 GCA_017860345.1 Bacteroidota bacterium
AACTGATATACACTGATTTATTGTAGTAATAAAACGGATTTTAATTCTGATTTATTTACTACGTAAATGGCGGATTAGTGCTCGCTACTGAAAATCAGCTGACTTCACTTGTGAAGTCTAAAATCTGTCATGTAATCCGTATAAGGAAAACTTTTGAGTTTACAGCGAAAATCTGTTTTATCCGCTATATCCGCGTTTCTATTCACATGAATCACTATTCATATCCATTAATTATAGGTAAAATAGAATTTTTGTATATACTAAATTATTATTCATTCAAATCAAAACCAATGGCATCGCTCGGCATGCGCCAGTCGCCACGGGGCGAAAGGTTAATGGAGCCCACTTTAGGGCCATCGGGCATACATGAGCGCTTAAACTGTTGATTAAAAAATCTTCGTAGAAACACTTTCAGCCATTTAAGCAACACTTCTTTTTCGTAATCAGCCTCAAAAGCTTTTTGAGCCAGAAAGTATATTTTTTGGGGTGTAAAACCAAATCGCACAAAATAGTAAAGGAAAAAATCGTGTAACTCGTAAGGACCTACCAAGTCTTCGGTTTTCTGAGAGATTTCGCCTTTTTCGTCGGCAGGTAGCAGTTCAGGACTTACAGGAGTTTCCAGCACATCCTGAAGTATTAGCTCAGATTCACGGTCGAGCTGATGCGATGCCCAGTCCACCAGGTAGCGCACCAATGTTTTGGGTACTCCTGTATTTACGGCATACATCGACATGTGGTCGCCATTGTAGGTTGCCCAACCGAGCGCCAGTTCCGACAAATCGCCCGTACCGATTACCAGTCCGTTTTTTTTGTTGGCCATATCCATCAATATCTGCGTGCGCTCGCGTGCCTGCGTGTTTTCGTAGGTCACATCATGTACCGAACTATCATGCCCAATATCTTTAAAATGCTGTTCGCAAGCATCTTTTATTGAAATTTCGAGTGAAGTGATTCCCAACGATTTCATCAGGTTCAGCGCATTATTATAAGTTCGGTCGGTAGTCCCGAAGCCCGGCATGGTGATACCGAGTATCTGTTTGCGATCGTAACCCAGCTTATCAGCCGTTTTTACGCACACAAGCAGAGCCAGCGTAGAATCCAAACCACCGGAAATACCCAACACCAGTGTTTGTGCATGGGTATGCTGCCAGCGCTTGGCCAAACCGCCTACCTGAATGGCGAAAATTTCGGCACAATTGGCGTCCCGGTTTAGTAAATCGGGCACAAAGGGATGTTTCCCGAATGTTCTTTTCAAATCGAACTTTTCATAACAGGCATCTTCCAGCTTTATAGTACGGTATACCTCTTCCGACCTGTCGTTGATAAAATTGCTGTTTCTGATTCTTTCGGCACGCAAACGTTCAACATCTATATCGGTAACTACCAACTGCGGCCTGAAGCTAAACCGTTCGGAAGCGGCTATCATTTTTCCATTCTCGGCTATCAGTCCGTTGCCCGCGTAAACCACATCGGTTGACGACTCGCCATAACCAGCCGAAGCGTATACATACCCGGCATTACAACGCGCCGACTGTTGCTCAATAAGCTGACGCAGATAAGCATGCTTACCTGCAAGTTCGTTAGTGGCCGACAGGTTGAATATAATCTCGGCGCCATGCAAAGCATGTTGCGTGGCCGGAGGTATGGGCACCCACAAATCTTCGCAAAGCTCTATTCCAAAAGAGAATTTACCATCGGAGAAAAGCTGATTGGTGCCAAAAGGAACTTTTTCGCCGGCGACAGTGATTATCTCCTGCGGCACAGTACGTCCCGATGCAAACCAGCGTTTTTCGTAAAATTCGTTATTGTTGGGCAAATGCGTTTTAGGTACCACGCCCAGTACATGCCCACCCTGAATCACCACAGCTGTATTAAACAACTGATTACAAACCAGCAACGGCATCCCTACAATAAATGCTACCGTATTACCTAAAGTAGAGAACTTAATCTTTTCAAGTGCTTTTTCGGCATCGGTAAGCAACTGTTGCTGAAAAAACAAATCGGCACAAGTGTAACCCGTAACCGAAAGCTCAGGAAAACAAAGTACCTGAACCTTTTCAGCTTCGGCGCGCCTCACCATTTCAACAATGCTTTCGGCATTGAAGCTACAATCGGCAACTTTAATTTCGGGTACGGCTGCCGCCACCCGTACAAATCCGTGATTCATATCTTTAATAACTTAAATCCGAAACTACCTCTGATGACTCTATCTGTTAAAAACAATCTTTTGCAAAGATAGTGAAACTTTATAATGTGAGTGTAGCTAAAATAAAAACATGTATGTAAAAAAGAAAGCTGCACCGAACAGACTAAAAGTATGTTCGGTACAGCCGTATATTCTGAAAGATATTTTCTAATTAAATTTTTCTACGTGGATCTGTCCAACTTCCTTACGGGTATGTTCCTTAAATCCTTCGTGTTCGAGGCATTCTATCATGCCACCCACCATTTTAGGATTACCGCAAAGGAAAACGTGCGTATTTTCTGCTGTTGGTTTAAAGCCCCAAAGCGCCTCAATAGCACCCTCTTCCCATATATCCTGTATAAACTGTGTGCGTCCGTTCCAGGGCACAAATTCACGCTCAGGATTAGTAATGGTAGGTATATATTTGAAACGTGGCGACAACACCTGCAACAGGTTCAACTCCGACGAGTAACCAAGATCCCATGAATTGGCAGCACCATGTATAACTACGATATTGCCTTTACGGTGCAAAGCGTCGGTGCGCAACATACTCATATAAGGAGCTACACCGGTACCGGTACCTATCAGCACTATATTCTGGTCTTCGGCAATCTGATCGAGCGTAAACATACCCACAAATTTATTTCCCAACCATATTTTATCACCGATATTCAGATTGAAAAGGCGTGGTGTTAATGCTCCTGAGTGAACCAAAGTGATGTAAAACTCTACATAATCTTTTGAGAGATTAGACGAAGCAACTGAATAAGCTCTTTTGATTAACTTTTCCTGATCGGGCTCTACAGGTTCTTCGGTAGCCTCAGCACATTTTTCGCTTGTAGGTGGTAAACCTATGGCTACAAACTGTCCCGGTTTAAAGTCGGGCAATTCCCATCCTAACGGAGCTATTCTGAACACCTTCATGATAGGCGACACCTGCACAACCTGTTGTACAATTGCATTTAATTCTTCCATAAAAAAATTTTTGCTATATATTTGTTTTTAAGATAATATTTATTTATCAGCCAACAATATGAAAACAATTCAAATTGAATATGAATTCATATTTATATTTTAACGGGGCAAAGATACAAAATCTTCGGCACTCAAAGCCTCCATCAACCGACTTTTTTTGTGCCTTATTCAACTTCTGTAGCGTTTTTACGTCAATTTTTATCACCCTCAAAAGCGATATCCTAACCCCCACTCTATAAATTCGGCCTTTTGCAAATGCGTTTTTAACCCCAGCGATACGAATGTGTGATCCGTAAGCAAATATTTCAGCGCTGCCCGCGAGTAAAACCAACCATCTTCCTGCTCTATATTATATTTGTATACCAATGGTTTGTTCAGCTCCCCTGCTTCTGCCTGCGTATATGGCTCCAGATTTTTCAGCGGATTATACACATATATCCCTAAATGTATACCTGCTGTAAGTCGGCCAAATACCAGCTCGGGCTGCAAACTTACTCCGGCTCTTATTTTATTTTCCAACTTATTATCCTTAAGGTAAGTGCGTTCAAATTTTGTAGTGCCATCATATACCCCATCGTAAAATCCGTCGAGCCCAATGCCTATCCTCAGCACATTCCCAATCTGGCGGTATGCTGCCAGCACTACCGAGCCGGTGGGGTACATTTTATCATCTTTATAGTACAACTCCCGCGCTCCTCCCGATGCTATCACTTCCACTATAAATTTCTGTGGCAGGTTGCGCACATGGCGTTTTACCGGCTCGTACTGCAACTTATACACCGGATTATACTTAACCCCTACCGATACATTAAGCATATTGATACCTGAGTTGGGTTGGTAAAAACTACCGTTGGAAGCATGATTCCAGCCTGCGGATACAACAGCCGAAAATGCTTTGCTTACAGGTATTTCCACATTGGCTCCTCCCGCAAAATACACATTGACGATAGAGCCAATAGCTGCATTTCCGGTATTCAGGTCGGCCAGATCGGTAGCCGTATTGTCAAATCGCTTATTCAGAAAACTTACTCCGGCTCCGCCCTTCAAATTCACTTTCAGGTAGGGCCTGTTTATAAGCCTCATATTCAGATAAGGGTATATGGCCAGCAATTGCCCAAGCTGTTGGGAATTGCCTAAATCCAGACCAACCAGCCCTATACCAATGGCCGGAAAACGAAAATACTGATGCCAGGGTTTCTCACCCATCGTTTGCCACTCTACACTTAGCTCACCCCCCATAACAGGGCCATCCACCAGATTCTCCAAATGTTTGGTATGCTTAAGTATATTACCATATATAAACTCAGCATTGAAAGTATAATTTTTCTCCGTCTGAGCTTGTAAAGAAATATAAAAAAAGAGTAAAAGCAGTATAAGTAATTTCTTTTTCATAAAATAGCCGACTTTCAAACCACATTTTTTAATTACCTTTGACATCACAAAGATAATGATTTATTCAAATTAAGCTAAAGTAAATTGATTTTTAATTAACCATCAAACCAACAATACATACATCTTCAACGTTATAAAAATCATGTTCTCTATCTATTTAAAAGAAATTCGCTTATTTTTCAGCAGTGCTACCGGGTATATTGTTGCAGGCATTTTTTTACTGCTTACCGGGCTGTTTTTGTGGGTGATACCCGGACAGTACAATATTGCCGACTCTGGATATGCCAATGTGGATGGACTGTTTTATGTAGCGCCATGGCTCTATCTGTTTCTTTGCCCGGCTATTACCATGCGTATGCTGGCCGAGGAACGGCAAACAGGTACCTGGGAACTCCTTACCACCAAGCCTTTAAGCAAGTGGGCTATCGTTGCGGGCAAGTATCTGGCAGGCTGGTCGCTGGTGATTATAGCGCTGCTGCCTACCATTATATATTACGTATCGGTTTCGTACCTGGCCGAGCCCGAAGGCAATGTAGACCCGGGAGCTTTCTGGGGATCGTTTGCCGGACTGATTATGCTGGCCGCCGTGTATGTGGCTATCGGCATATTTTCGTCGTCGGTTACCAAAAACCAGATTGTATCTTTTATCCTGGCGGTAGTGCTTTCGTTCTTTTTCTTTTATGGGTTTGAACTTCTGGCGTCTTTTTTTACAACCGGCGACATCGGGTACTGGATTGAAAATCTGGGTATTCATGCCCATTACAAGTCCATGAGCCGTGGGGTAATTGACTCTACTGACCTGGTTTACTTTTTAGCCATCATCTTTATATTCTTATTTTCGACCAAAAGCAAAATCTCGTCGCTAAACTATACCTGACCAGATACAACGTATCCGCAACTTTTCGCTCATAACACTCATTAATTATATTTACAAAAATAACTTCATGACAAATACAAATAAAACACCCCTGATATTAATTACCAACGACGATGGGGATCAGGCAAGAGGAATTGACGTACTTACGCAAATCATGGCGCAATTAGGCGATGTTATCGTGATGGCTCCCGACGGGCCACGCTCGGGACAGTCCAACGCCATTACCGTAAACCAACCTATCAGATTCCGACTGCTCGAAAAATCGGGGAACGTTTCGCGCTACTCATGCACCGGAACCCCTACCGACTGCGTAAAATTAGTGCTCAACGAATTCAGCGACCGCAAACCCGACCTGCTGGTATCGGGCATTAACCACGGCTCCAATGCGGCTATCAACGTTATATACTCCGGTACGATGGGCGCCGTGCTCGAAGGCTGCGAAAACGGGATAACTTCCATTGGATTTTCTATCGACGACCATTCTGCGCAGGCCGATTTCGATGCTTTTAAACCTTTTATCCTCGATATTACACGAAAAATACTTGAACTGGGACTCCCCTATGGCACATGCCTGAATATCAATTGCCCCAAGGGCGACATCAAAGGGGTAAAAGTAGCCCGACAGTGCGAGGGGCACTGGACCGAAGAGTTTGAAAAACGGGTTGACCCGGCCGGACGAAATTATTTCTGGCTTACAGGCCATTTCCAAAATCATGAGCCCGAAGCTACCGACACCGACATCTGGGCTTTGGAAAACGGATACATATCCATAGTGCCCACCCTGATAGACCTGACCGACTATGCTTTTATGAAAAAGTTAAACGCTATAAATTTCTAAGCTACCAACCATGGCAGGGCTAAGTAAACTAAATATCAACAAATTCTTTTACGGCTTTATACCGGGCATTATTATATCCGTAGTTTTTATATGGATATACCTTACCGGTTTCTATCCTAACGACATAGGCATTGTAGAGATATTAAAAAGGATTTTTCCGGGCGTACTGTTCGGAAAAATCCTGCTACTTGCAGCCATGCCCAATCTGATTATGGTTTTTGTTTTTTATAAGCAGGATTATTTCAAAATTGCATCCGGCTTTATGTCCAGCGCCATGCTCTTTGTAATAGCGGCCATATTTATGCTGTAAGTCTGGCCGAAGCTTTATCCATCCCCTTTACTGTCCTGCCTTACAGGCAGAGGTGGTTTTATCACCCTATACCGCAAGTCAACGACCCGCGATTATGAATCCCGATAGCTATCGGGAGGCTTTTCAAGCCACTGGATTATGCAGGGCTGATTATAGAATCTTTCTACTGCTGGTTTACGGCTGCAATAGGTACGCGGATTGACGCGGATATGGCGGATTTGAAATACGGATTTTATTTACTTCGTAAATGGCGGATTCCCGGAAATTCGGGGGCTGCACAGGCACAATCCGCTGACTTCACTTGTTGAAGTCGGTATCCGTAAGAACAATCAGTGTAACTGTTTTTTATCCGCGTTTATCTGCTATAACCGCGGAAATCAGCG
>JAFNAV010000086.1 GCA_017860345.1 Bacteroidota bacterium
TTAATTCTGATTTATTTACTACGTAAATGGCGGATTAGTGTTCGCAGCTGAAAATCAGCCGACTTCACTTGTGAAGTCTAAAATCTGTAATGTAATCCGCATCAGGAAAACTTTTGAGTTTACAGCGAAAATATGTTTCATCCGCTATATCCGCGTTTCTATTCACATGAATCACTATTCACATCCATGAATTACAGGCAAAATAGAATTTTTGTCATGTACTAAAAAAAAACATTACCTTTGTAATCAATCAGAAAATTAACGCAAAAAGGCTCTTTCTGAAAATTTCTTCAAATGCAAAAAAAGGTTGGTAAATATATTGAAAGCAAACAACTGCTGATGCCCGGCGACACGGTGATTGTTGGCATAAGCGGTGGTGCCGATTCAGTAGCTTTGTTGCATATATTAAAGGCTCTGGGCTACAAATGTATAGCTGCGCATTGTAATTTTCACCTGAGAGGCAGAGAATCCGACCGCGACGAAACCTTTGTTCGCCAGCTAACAACCGAGCTGGAGATACCCGGCCACTACATCAATTTCGATACAAAAAAATATGCGGCAAATAATAAGCTGTCCATAGAAATGGCGGCTCGCGACTTACGTTACGAATGGTTTGAGCAACTGCTTGTTGAACACAACGCGCAAGCCATTGCCGTGGCACATCATCGCGACGACAGTGTGGAGACCATGCTGATGAACCTTGTAAGAGGCACCGGACTCAAAGGGCTGACGGGCATTCCATACCGTAACGAACATGTTGTCAGACCATTATTATGCGTTTCGCGCGAAGAAATAATGGCATACCTGATGCAGTACGACCTTAGCTGCGTAGAAGACTCCACCAATGCCTCCACTGAGTTCACACGCAATAAATTCCGCCACGAAGTACTTCCGCTCCTCGAAACAATCAACCCCTCAGTACGCGAAACTCTGTATCAAAACATCGAACGCTTTGAGCAGCTTGAGGGTTTTTACATGTACAACATTAACCAGCTAAAAGAGAAAATAACAACACAGGAAAATAATGTTTTTAAAATCAACAAAAAAGAACTGCTTGAACAACCATATTTTCAAACTTTTCTTTTCGAAATGCTTTATCCCTATGGTTTTAATGCTTCTATGGTATCAAACATTACAGATTCACTGGAAAAAAATCCCGGACTGATTTTTAAAAGCAATGATTATCAACTACTTTCCGACAGAGACTACCTCATTATCACCCCTATAAATGCTGCTGAAGACGCTGTATACGAAATAACGGAAGGGCTTACGGCTATAACAGAACCTTTAAATATAAAGATTAGTGTTTTTCCGGTATCTTCGTCATTTATAGTTTCTAAAGAAAAGTTCAGGGTACATCTGGATGCTTCAAAATTAAAATTTCCGCTTACCTTAAGGCATTGGCGTCAGGGCGACAGTTTTATCCCTTTCGGTATGCAGAACAAGAAAAAACTGAGCGACTTCTTTATCGACGAAAAAATATCCCGATTCAATAAAGATGAATGCTGGCTGCTGCTTTCGGGCAACGAAATCGTTTGGGTAATCGGATATCGCACCGACAACAGATACAGAGTAAGCCGTGAAACCACCAAAATCGTTGAGTTTGAACTAAAAAAACACATCTAAAGCTAAAAAAAAGTACAATAGTTTGTATATTTAGAAATTAATTGTACTTTTGTATCGTTTTCTAAAGAACAATGGCCTCCTGCCTTGTTTTAATAATAATCAACAATTAAATACATTCACTAGAAAGAACGTCATTTCCTTTTCGGGAAAAATCCCTCTATGAACGTTTAGTCATACTTTTATGAGTAATTACAACATTTTGCAACTAAATGCGAAAGAACTGTCCGAACTAAAGGACATCGCGGCTGAATTGGGTTTGAAAGTTTCGGCTTCAACCAAGAAAGAAACATTGGTTTATGACATTCTCGACCAACAGGCCGTGGACAATGCGCAACGAAAAGCCTCAACAGAAAAAGTCGACGGAGACCGCAAAAGAAGGCTTCGTGTACCGGTAAAAAAACAAAGCGAACAAAAAGTTTTTACTACCGACAACAACAATGAGAAAAAAGTAAAACCTCAGCCTGAAAAACCTGCTAAGAAAGTAGAAAAGCCAACAGTTGTGGCCGAAACGCCAACTCCTGCTCCTACTCCGGCAGCAAAAGAACCACAGGAAAACAAAGCTCCTGAAACAAAGAAAAAAGGTAAACCTAAAAAGGCCGTAAAACCGGTAGACACTAAAGCGGAAATTACCCCACAACTACAAAACGCAGAGCCTGTTAAGCCTGCCGAAGTAATTGTAGAAAAAACGGAGAAGTTTGTTGCTCCAAAGATTGAAAAAGTACAGAAAAAAATTGAATTAGATGAATTCACAAACGACCTCGCAACTGAAGAAAGCATCGACATCAAAGAAACTACTGTCAACAACGAAGCTCCAGAAATAAAAGAAGATATATCTGAAACCGGCGAAACTACCGAAAAGCCAAGATTTATCAACAACATAGAGCTGCGTCCCAACAAACCGAACAACGGAAACACCCCGAACGCAGCTAACGCCAACAACGGCACCAATAACAATCCGGCTAACAATAATCCGGCCAACAACAACCGCAACAAATTCAACCAACAACGTCCTGATAAACAAGACAAACAGTACGACTTTGATGGTATTCTGGAAGGAACAGGTACACTGGAAATGATGCAGGATGGTTACGGTTTTCTTCGTTCGGCTGATTACAATTATCTGGCATCGCCCGACGATATATACGTTTCCCAATCGCAAATTAAGCTTTTTGGACTTAAAACCGGAGATACCGTAAACGGAGCTATCAGACCACCCAAAGAAGGTGAAAAATACTTCCCACTTATCAAAGTGAACAAAATCAATGGCCGTTCGCCTGAGTATGTTCGCGATCGTGTTCCATTTGAGCACCTTACACCGCTTTTCCCCGATACAAAATTCAACCTTACTACCGGCAAGCGCGATACGTTATCGACACGCATTGTTGATTTATTTTCGCCCATTGGTAAAGGACAACGCGGACTTATTGTGGCACAACCCAAAACAGGTAAAACTGTGCTGTTAAAAGAAATAGCAAATGCCATAGCTGCCAATCACCCCGAAGTGTATATGATTGTACTGCTGATTGATGAGCGCCCCGAAGAAGTAACCGATATGGCCCGCAGCGTACGTGCCGAAGTTGTGTCGTCGACCTTTGACGAACCGGCCGAACGCCACGTAAAAGTAGCCAGCATGGTACACGAAAAAGCCAAACGCATGGTAGAATGTGGTCAGGATGTAGTAATTCTGCTCGATTCCATTACCCGACTTGCACGCGCTTACAATACCGTTTCGCCTGCTTCAGGAAAAATCCTTTCGGGTGGTGTTGATGCCAATGCTTTGCACAAGCCAAAACGCTTTTTTGGAGCCGCCCGTAACATCGAAAACGGAGGCAGTCTTACCATTATTGCTACCGCTCTTACCGAAACAGGCTCGAAAATGGATGAAGTAATTTTCGAGGAATTTAAAGGAACAGGTAATATGGAACTTCAGCTCGATCGTCGCTTGTCCAACAAGCGCATTTTCCCTGCTGTAGACATCATGGCATCAAGCACCCGTCGCGACGACCTGCTGCTCGATCAGGACACCCTGAACCGCATGTGGATTCTCCGTCGCCACTTAGCCGACATGAACTCCAACGAAGCCATGGAATTCCTGAAAGAACGTATGGAGCGCACCGAAAACAACGATGAATTTCTGGTTTCGATGAATGGTTAAGCATTAGTAATCTGAATGATTTTCTTCAAAATGAAAAAAAACGGAAACTTCATATTATTATGCTTTACAGTTCTGCTATTAACGGCCTGTACACAAAGCAAAATAACCGGTATCAGTTTAGATCAAGCTGAAAAAACGATTATTTTGGGTGAGGCCACTTTACTCACTGCCGACGCTGACTATACCGGCGAGATAGCGCCTAAAATTAAATGGACATCGAGCAACAACAGCATTGTAACTGTTGACAGTGACGGCGAGATAAATGGAGTGGGCATAGGCACGGCCGTAGTAACAGCTTCAGCCGGCGACTTTAAAGCCAATTGTACAGTTACGGTTAAATCAGAGATAGCCACTTCATTTACCAATGGCGTGATAAACTACTGGGGCGATTACTACGAAACAGGAAAAACCAATAACTTTCTGGTATTTCTTGCCAACGCAACAGATACGCTGGAGATAGAACTCAACACAAATACCAATTCGGTAGATACCATTGCTAAAGGAACATATAGCGCCCTTACAATTACAAATTACACGTCAACTACCGAATACAAAGCATTTACCTTTGTAGCCGGCGATAATGTAAAGTGGTTTGGAACCTGGTTTTACAACAAAACCATATACACCAGAATTACGGGTGGAACCATTGTAATAAGTAGAAATCAACCCGATTATAAAATCGTGTACGACCTTTCTGATTCTTTTGGCAATGAAATTAAGGGAACTTACGAAGGAACATTAAACTATTTTGATCTGTCAGAAACTGAAGCAGAGTCAGTGACTTCGCAAGCTCTAAAGGCCAAACTTAAGGCCAGGGAACGTACAAGATAGATAGTAGTTTCAAATAAAAATAAGCTAAAAATGGCATCCCGAAATTCATATTTCCAGATGCCATTTTTGCATAAAAAAGCTCAATTTGTGCAATATAGGAATAATTTTTAGAAAAAAACACTATCTTTGTGGCCGAATTTTTTATAAAATCAAGGAAAAATTGAATCAATATAAAGTTTAGATTCAATGATTGGATAAATATATATTGTTGAGCAAAAAATATAATAACAATATCTAATATAAAAATTGAAGGTATGAAACGAGCATCCCGATAGCTATCAGGTGCAAGTTCCATGCGATAAATAACTAAAAAAAAATAACGCATGAAATTATTAGAAGGAAAAGTTGCCATCGTAACAGGTGCAGCTCGCGGTATTGGAAAATCCATAGCACTGAAGTTAGCTTCCGAAGGAGCGTCCATTGCTTTTACCGATCTGAATATTGACGAAAACGCGCTGAATACTCAGAAAGAAATTGAAGCACTTGGTGTGAAAGTAAAAGCTTATGCATCCAATGCAGCTAATTTTGAAGAAACACACACTGTGGTCGACGAAATAGCCAAAGAGTTTGGTCGTATCGACATTCTGGTAAACAATGCCGGCATAACTAAAGATGGTTTGATGATGCGCATGAGCGAATCACAATGGGATGCTGTAATCAATGTAAACCTGAAATCAGCATTCAACTTTATCCATGCATGCACACCGATAATGATGAAACAAAAATCGGGCAGCATTATCAATATGAGTTCGGTAGTAGGTGTGTCGGGCAACGCCGGTCAGGCCAATTACTCAGCTTCAAAAGCAGGTATGATTGGCTTAGCTAAATCGGTAGCCAAAGAATTTGGTTCGCGCGGTATCCGTGCCAATGCCATTGCACCGGGCTTTATCGAAACAGAAATGACGCACGCACTTACCGACGAGCAACGCGCCAAATGGGCTGAAAACATTCCATTGCGCCGCGGTGGTAGCCCCGACGAGGTAGCTAAGGTAACATTGTTCCTTGCCTCCGATTTGTCGAGCTACGTAAGCGGACAGGTAATCAATGTTTGTGGTGGTATGAACACCTGATTCAGCTATTAATAAAAAACACAAAAAAACGCTCCGGAGCATATCTCCTGAGCGTTTTTTTATGCCATCCCCCCCAAAAAAAAACCGTTTTTAGTCTCGGAACTAAAAACGGTTTGTAAATTATATTTTGAGCCTCTTGTCGGATTCGAACCAACGACCCCGAGATTACAAATCACGTGCTCTGGCCAACTGAGCTAAAGAGGCAAACGGATAAGCCCCCTACATCGCACCGCTCAACCATCTACCCTTGCTGCGGTCAGGCCCTGGGGGAGTTCGAAAGGAGCTGGTCGTGTAGGACTTATCCGGGCACAAAAGTAGTGCTTTTTCGGGAATCTGCAAGGGGTTCACCATCATTAGCCGATAAAATAAATCTTAGTCCGTTCATTTTCAGAAATGTATTCAGATTTTTTTTTCAAAAAAATAAAAAACCGGACTTAATCAAGTCCGGTTTGGTGTACGAAAAGCATATATTATGGCAGATAAACGCTCAATTTCATACATTGTCTTCTATTCCTTATCAGTCTCCTTCTCAATAACAAGGTTATCAATACAGGCATAAGCCGGAGTATTGATATAAATTCCGGATTTATCAGACGAGTCGAAAGTAAATTGAATTTTATTTACATTACCTAAATCAGACAAACTTACTTTTTGCCATGTATTGGAAATAAATGATTTTCCATCTCTGAAATCGGCCAGATAGTATTCAAGTTCACTGGTTTTCACGTCATTCAGATAACCTGCAATTTTAACCTTAAACCAATCACCCGCTGAAAATACTTTTCCATACCCACCTTCTTTAATTTCCCAGTAAGCCCATGTCGAATTTGTAATCATAAGACTTTTGGCTTTGAAGCTTTCTCCTGCCTTTACATCCCATACTACAACAGCCGTATCGAAAGCTAAGCCAAACTGCTTAGAGCTTGATGCACCACCACCGGCAATAGTACTAAATTCATTAGCCCAACCCCTCGTTACGGCATTTTTCTTTGCCGACACTGAAAAGCCTCTCCATGATGCCCATGCTGCATTATAACTATTTTTAAATGTAAATCCGTTTGATACAAAAGCTCCTGATCCATCCGATCCGTTCCAAATACTATCAGTCAAAGTCACATCTTCAAAATCAACTACATACTCGGTTTTTTCCGTATCAGGCTGACATGCTGTAAATAACACTGCCATGGCAATGACAGCAAAAAAAAGTTTGTTTTTTTTCATCTTTATTTATTTTTACGAATTAATTATTGCACTAAAA
>JAFNAV010000062.1 GCA_017860345.1 Bacteroidota bacterium
CAAATTTAACTATAAATTTAAATCATAATTCAATTTTAATCAAATTAAAGAATCATTAAGATTGATTGAACTTATCAGATTACCCAACCATTGAGATACATCCACAAAATATACCTTACAAACTTACCAACAAGCATCGACACGGCAACAACCCATAGTTTGCACCTGAAATAGCCCGACGCCACCGCTATCACATCGCCCACACCGGGAAGGAAAGAGAAAAATGCAAACCAATCGCCATATTTGTGCAGTTTATTCATGAATTGCTCCATTTTTTCGCGTTTTACATGGAGGTATTTTTCTATCCATTCAATTTTGCCCAAGCGACCAATGTAGTAACAAGTCATACCGCCCAGCCAATTGCCCGCCGTAGCCACAAATACACATTTCCACTCATCCAAACCACCCAGCAACATGGCCGTAAACACTACTTCGGAACTAAACGGAACCACCGTAGCAGCCAAAAAGGATGCTATAAATAACCCGATATATCCTAAATCAACAAGTTCAGGCATTCAATATAATTTGTAATATTACAAAAGCAAAATTAAATAATATAAACAGAGCAAAAAGAATTCCATAGAATTTGCTTGCTCTTAGCGTAAACGGGTGTGAAATTAACAATGAATAAGAGATGGCTACAAAAGGTATAAAAAGATAGTAATAATCAACCAGGATCATTGAAAATATAAAAGCGAACACCATAATGAGTTGCAAAAAACTCAACCGAGCTCTGACTTGCACCGAATCATTCCGAAGTTCCGAATACAACCCCACAAGTCCGACAAGCATAAACACCAGCATTACAGCAAGATAAACAACCCTTATCAGCGACAATTCTGTTACAGCCCACCCAAGCCTAAAACTTTCTGCAATTTCATTCAGCCATAACAAATCCGGCTGAAAATAATATCGTACTACAAAATAAAAAATCCAGGGCACCAATACACCAAAGACCGACCCGAGAAATGTACGCAACGAAAACGAATGAAACCTCATGAACCCTATCCAGCAAACCGGAATAAACAGAATAACCGGATAAGCAAACAGGCTGCCCGAAGCGATAAGCAAGCTCCCTAAGAAAGCCTGCTCCGAGGCTTTGGTATCGCGATACATGCTAAAAAAAACAAAGAGTGACAACGCAAAAAGCGCCAATGTAAGATGAGCCAACACGTAGATGTGAGTGTCTGTCCAGCAGGAAATCAACAGCAAAAAAACCAATACCGGCAGAAAGGTTCTGTTGCGGATTATGGTGTATTTATTGTTGATCTGAACTATCAAAAATGCATTGAAAAGCGTAATGATTATACTTAAAACATTGGTAACAAGATCGGCCCGTAGCGAAAACACGTTGGCCAATAAACCCGTGAGATAAATTGACTCATCGCCGGACACAGGTATCAGCGCAAAACCGGTAAGCCAGAGTACAAACGGCACTACAATCAAAAATACCGCCAGTGGAAAAGATGGTGTAATAACTATTTTAAGAAATTGTTTCATCCTCAACCTTTATTTTTTTAGTCTTACAAAAGTAAGCATTTTTTTCGAGATAACTGACTGATAAGAACCACGAAAGCCGAACGAATATAACTGTGTATTCAATTATCCGTTACCCGAACAAAACTGTAACCTCTGTGTAGCTCTGTGTTTTAAAAAACAAAAAAACTTCCGGAAGAAAATGCATTCTTAACCGGAAGTTTTTTATAAGTCGTTAATTACTGGTTATTTCAATCCCCTGCGTTTCAAAAGCGCATCAGCATTAGGCTGTGCTCCTCTGAATTGGAGATATAGCTTCATCGGATCGTCAGAATCTCCCTTTTCAAGTATGTTTTTACGGAAAGCCGTAGCAACAGCAGGATTATAAATATCTCCGGTTTCAACAAAAGCCTGATAAGCATCGGCGTCGAGCACTTCGGCCCAGGTATAGCTATAGTATCCGGCCGAATATCCTGTAGTGAAGATATGATTAAAGAACGTACTGCGGTAACGTACAATAATTTCAGGGATCAAACCAATCCGGTCGAGCGTAGCTTTTTCAAACGCATTCACATCGAAACTTGTTGTATCCTTAAGGCTATGATAATCCATATCGAGCAAGGAAGCCGAAAGCAATTCGGTCATCGTAAATCCTTGATTGAAAGTACCGGTTTTCTGAATTTTATCAATCAAATCTTGTGGTATCACTTCGCCGGTTTGGTAATGTTTGGCATAAGTTTTCATTACGGCCGGTTCAAAACACCAGTTTTCCATAATTTGCGAAGGAAGCTCTACAAAGTCGCGCGAAACATTAGTGCCCGACTGGCTTGGGTAGGTACACTGCGAAAGCAAACCGTGAAGCGCATGTCCGAACTCGTGGAACATGGTTTCCACCTCGTCCATATTCAGTAACGACGGCTTATCCTTGGTAGGCTTGGTAAAGTTACCCACATTTACAATGATAGGACGGTGATTTACACCATCTTTTTTGTACTGAGGAGTAATGTTTTCCATCCATGCTCCGGCACGTTTACCGGCACGTGGGAAATAATCGGTGTAAAGCACCCCGATTAAAGAGCCATCAGCATCAGTCACTTCAAACATCTCCACATCAGGATGATACGAAGGCATTCCGTCTAATTTTTTAAATTTCAGCCCGTATATTTTAGTTGCCAAATCAAACACGCCCTGACGCACATTTTCAAGCTTAAAGTAAGGACGCAACTGTTCTTCGTCGAGATCATATTTGGCCTTACGCAGTTTTTCGCTATAATACCACCAGTCCCAGGCTTCGAGCTTTTCGCCTTTGCCTTCAGCATCCATCAGTTTCTGCAGCTCAGCAGCTTCCACTTTGGCTTTAGCCACGGCAGGTTGCCATACTGTGGCCAGAAAATTATAAACCGCTTTAGGCGTTTTTGCCATGGTGTCGTCCAGGATAAAAGCTGCAGGTGTTTCAAAGCCAAGCAACTGAGCTTTCTGTACACGCAGTTTCATTATTTTGTTTATCAATGCTTTGTTATCGTTAGCATTATCGTGGTTGGCACGAGTGGTATAAGCCATCAGCAATTCCTTACGTAATTCGCGGTTTTCGCTGTACTGAAGCACCGGTATAAAGCTGGCTTTTTGAGCAGTAAAAACCCACTTGCCCTCTTGCCCTGCCTCTTTTGCAGTTTCGGCAGCAGCCTGACGAACACTTTCAGGAAGACCGGCTAAATCGGCTTCTTTATCCACTACCTTTTTGTAAGCATTGGTTTCGGCCAGCACATTTTGCCCGTAAGCCAGCTCGGCCAGTCCCAGTTCTTTATTGATAGCACGTAGTTTTTCTTTCTGCTCCGGGTTTAATGCCGCTCCACTGCGAATGAAATCGCGGTGGTATCTTTCCAGTAAGCGGTTTTGTTCAGGCGTAAGCCCCAGAGTTGCACGGGTATCAAACAATTTTTTTACCCGTTCAAATAATTTTACGTTCAGGTACAGATTATCGTTATGTTCCGACAACATGGGCGAAACCTCATTGGCAATACTGTCGAGCTGATCATTTGTTTCGGCCGAATAAAGATTGTAAAACACTGAAGAAACTTTATTCAATAAATCGCCGCTGTAGTCAAGCGCTTCGATGGTATTGGCAAAGGTAGGCTCGTCTTTACTGTCGGCTATAGCATCAATCTCGGCCTGATGCTGTTTGATGCCTTCTTTGAAAGCAGGCATATAATGTTCCGGTTTAATCTGATCGAAAGGAGGAGCGCCGTATTTATTTTCGTAAGCCTTGAAAAACGGATTATCGTTCTTCGCGCATCCCATAAGGAGTAGTCCACTCATGATTAAAAAAGTTAGTTTCTTCATACTAATAACACATTAAATTATTTATTTTGAAAACTGCCTGACAAAGATAGTTTTTTTTTCGCAGTATCAAAACCTTTCATCCTGATTAATAGGGCAATAAAAACCAAAACACACGTCAAAAAAAATCGTAAGCCAATTGATTATCAAGCATTAAATATCATTGATTATTTATTGAGTAACAATATGATTTTTCAGTCATACCAAACAATGTTCATAAAAAAAACAGCCACGGGTTGAAATTTTTCGCCACTGGTGGAATAATTATGCAAACTGCTACGCTTGCCTAAAGTAAGTAACCAACAAGCATACAGGCATTTCTCTCTCAAATCTGGTTTAATGTTTATCCTGAATTGTTTTCGGGGGTTTAATTTTCAATGATGCTACTACACTTGCCGTAATAACTATGGCAATAAAAATCAGCGACCATGTAATAGGTATTTTGTATAAATCTACCAGCAGCATCTTGACACCCACAAATACCAGCACTATAGCCAGTCCGTAACTCAACAACCAGAATTTATGAACTACTCCTGCCAAAGCAAAATATAAAGAGCGCAAGCCCAAAATAGCAAATACATTGGAGGTGTATACAATAAACTGATCCTGTGTAATGGCCAATATGGCGGGGATGCTGTCTACTGCAAAAATGAGGTCGGTAGTTTCAATCATCACCAACACCAGAAAAAGCGGAGTAATAAACCGTTGCCCGTTCTGACGCACAAAAAAACGATCGTCGTGCAAATCGGGAGTAACAGGCAAAAAACGCTTAAAAAACCTGAGTACTGGATTTTTACCCGGGTCTATCTTGGCGCTATCGTGACTAAACATTTTGTAGCCCGTAAAAATAAGCAGCAACCCGAAAAGATAAATGGTGATATGAAATTTTTCGATAAGCGCTACGCCGGCAAAAATAAATATTACCCTCATTACAAGTGCCCCGAGTACTCCCCAGAAAAGCACTTTGTGCTGATATACAGGCGGTATGCTGAAATACGTAAATATCATAATAAAAACAAAGATATTGTCGATACTCAAAGCCTTCTCTATCAGATACCCGGTAAAAAACTCAAGCGCCTGTTCCTGCCCCCGCCAAAAATAAATCACCGTGTTAAATACCAGCGCCAAAGCAACCCAAACCAAAGTCCAAGTCAAAGCTTCCTTCATCGACACAACATGTTTTTTTCGGTGGAAAACGCCCAAATCAAGGGCTAACATCAACAAAACAAAAGCATTAAATAAAATCCAGAAAATAATTGGTGTTTCCATATTAAAAATTTGATTCGCAAAAATAACAAACTGAAATTACTTTTTGTTTTTTACGATATTTATTTTAAAAAATCAAAAGATTTATTTAGTGAATTAACCCATAATTCTGACCGGAATAATAAACCCACCTCTGCCTTTTTTCGGATTCATCAAATCAATGCGCTCTTTTAATATAAAACTTCAACCACAACAGCTATTATTTAGTAAGCATGAAACACCCATAAGTGAGTCTACCAGCACAAGTGAATGATTAACAAATCTGACGTTACCTCAATCAGTCTGAAAGCCTCCCCTTCGCGGTGGTTGGAGAGGCTTTTAAATAATTATACCGTCCATAAAACCAACTCATTACATATTATCGGAAATCAAGGCATTTTTAATACAAACCAACAATTCTGCGCATTCCGGAACTTCAGATTATAGCCATCAAAACAGAAGTATTTCATAACCCAACGAAAATTTTTAATCACAAATTTTACTAATTCAATCCAAAAGCGTATTTTTGTGAAGAATTTACCGGAAAAATGACAAACAGATACGATGAATTAATTAACGAGTTTGAGAAAAAACTACGAAAACTGATGTCGGAGTACCAGTCATTAAAGGACCAAAACATCAGGCTTAAGGCAGAAATTGAAAGGAAACATACCGATTTGATGCTTGCTCATCAGGAAGTTTTGGAACTCCGGAAAAATTACGACCATTTGCGCATAGCTCGTAATCTGACACTCACCGATGAGGACAGAAACGAAGCGAAGCTGCGCATTACAAAAATGGTGCGGGAAATTGATAAGTGTCTGACGCTTTTGGACGAATAGAGCGTATGAATAAAAACGACGAAATTTTCAAAATTCACATCGTAATAGGCGGGTTCAGAATTCCGATGAACATCGCCCGAAAGGATGAAGAAATATACCGTTATGCTGAAAAACTGGTAGAAAAGTATTTGGATGAATTTCAGAAAATTTATAACCAACGTGCAACTGAAGAAATACTTACGCTGGTAGCTTTCAGATTGGCTGTGGCCTTAACCAAACAGGAAATTGATCAGGACACTGTACCTATGGCCGAACGAATCAAGGCACTCGGCAGCGAGCTTGACAGCATACTTTCGGAAGAGTAATTTCCGAACACATAAAAAAAGACACACAATAACCCGCATTCCGCTGATAAACAAGACTTTTACGCATTTTGATTACAAGAATCAAAGCGTAGTCTTTTATCTTCGAAATGCGTTTTTTTTGATATATAACTAAGCAAACATCTAATATAAACTAATTCTTTTAATTCATTATTTACTATATGGTATACAACATAATAATCGGTTTAATAGCCTTTATTGCCGGTACGGGAGGAACATTTTACGTGTTTCGCGTGCTGAACAAGAAAGCCCGACAAGAGGCCGAAGCTGAGGCTGAACTTCTGAAAAAAAATAAGATGATCGAGGCAAAGGAAAAATTTATTGCCCTCAAAGCCGAATACGATCAACAAGTACAACAACGCAACGCCAAACTTCAGGAACGGGAAGTAAAAATCCAGCAACGTGAGATGCAAATCAATCAGCGCCAGGGCGAACTGCAACGCAAAACCAACGAAGTAGACGTACTACGCGAAACTCACGAACAACAGATTTCGATACTGGAAGGCCGCAAAAAAGATCTGGACCACCTGCTACATCAGGCGCAAACAGAACTCGAAAACATCTCCGGATTGTCGGCAGAACAAGCCAAGGAAAAACTTGTTGAATCGCTGAAAGAAGAGGCCAAAACCAACGCATTGTCGTATATCAACGACATTATGGAAGAGGCCAAAATGACTGCCAACAAGGAAGCTAAAAAAGTGGTAATCCAAAGTATTCAACGTGTGGCAACCGAAACGGCCATCGAAAACTCAGTTACCGTATTCCACATTGAATCCGACGAAATCAAAGGACGCATCATTGGTCGCGAGGGACGCAACATCCGCGCGCTTGAAGCCGCTACCGGTGTTGAAATTATTGTGGACGATACCCCCGAGGCCATCGTTCTTTCGGCTTTTGACCCCGTACGCCGCGAAGTTGCACGCTTGTCGCTACACCAGCTCGTAACCGACGGCCGCATACACCCTGCACGTATCGAAGAAGTGGTGAATAAAGTACGCAAACAGGTGGAAGAAGAAATTATCGAAATAGGCAAACGTACCACTATCGATTTGGGCGTTCATGGTTTGCACCCTGAACTGATACGCATGGTAGGTAAAATGAAATACCGCTCGTCGTACGGCCAAAACCTGCTGCAACACTCGCGCGAAGTGGCTAACCTCTGCGCCACAATGGCTTCGGAGCTCGGACTAAATCCTAAAAAAGCCAAACGCGCCGGATTACTTCACGATATAGGAAAAGTGCCCGATGACGAACCGGAATTGCCACACGCAATACTTGGTATGCGTCTTGCCGAAAAGTACAAAGAAAAACCAGACATTTGCAATGCCATAGGCGCTCACCACGACGAGGTGGAAATGGAAAGCCTTATAGCCCCAATCGTTCAGGTATGCGACGCCATCTCCGGAGCACGCCCGGGCGCACGCCGCGAAATAGTAGAAGCGTATATCAAACGTCTGAACGATTTGGAAAATCTGGCTCTTTCGTACCCCGGTGTACTTAAAACTTATGCCATTCAGGCCGGTCGTGAGTTACGCGTGATTGTAGGTGCCGATAAAATCGACGACAAAGAAACCGAATTACTGTCGTTCGATATTGCCAAGAAAATTCAGGATGAAATGACTTATCCCGGACAGGTAAAAATCACCGTAATACGCGAAACACGCGCGGTAAGCTATGCAAAATAAACAGTTTCTTAACTGTTTATTGAAATAATAATTAAAAGCCGATATGCAGTCACTCACTGTTTATCGGCTTTTTAATTGGAACATTAGAAATTAAAACATGAATATGGAAAACACAGCGCTCCGGTTATCGGACATATTGCCACTTACCTGTTCACGGACAGGAAGTTGCTGCTATGGCAATAAAGTATTGCTAAATCCATGGGAACTCGCCTCGTTGGCCGGAGCTAAAGGAATCACCGCTCGTCAATTCAGAGACACTTACACCGAGTGGAATGGATTGCGCCTTAAGTTCAATGGTGCGAGCGGATATCTTGGCAAGCAAGCATGCAGCCAATATATAACCGGCCAAGGCTGTAGCGTACATGTGGCACGACCACTCGCTTGCCGGCTTTTTCCGCTGGGCAGACAAATTCAAAACGGAGAAACAATTTATATACATCAGGGTACAACATTTCCTTGTCTCGAAGGATGTGACGAGGTACTGAACCTGCCATATTTAAAAGTGTCAGACTATCTTATTGAGCAAAAAACATATGAATGGGAAATCGTGCAAAACAATTATCTGGAGTTGGTTCAGCTCCTGGCTGACCTTGCCTTTGACTTTTTATTAGATCCTGCTCTGATTCAATCGGGCGACAAAAACAGCTTGAAGCAATGGCGGCAAATGGCCAACGAATCGACAGAAGAGTTAGCAGAAAGAATCGGGGAAGAGTGGATGAATGCTCTCACGGTTCCCTCGGTAGAGTCGGTCAATATGTCGCCGCAACCCTTTTACGACCATCACGTACAACAAATTCAACAATTGCTTCAGACTTCGTTCAACAGCATTCATACCATCAGTGAGCTGAGTCAGGCGGCTGTAAAGGTAATGGCGCTTGCCCTGTTTTTATCCGTTAGCGTTGGAGCCGAGCCGCAGTTGCTTATAAATCGTTGGATAGAAACAGCCAGACTTAATGGCGCTCAGGAGTAATTGCGCAAAGCCTGCATTGCTGTGGGCAACTGTTTTTTCAACGTATTTAGTCTAATTTGTTATTTGGATGAGAAAAATCACAAAAAATACTGTACTTTTGCATGAAATTTGTATAAAAGAGATTGACTACAAAAAACATGGGCCTGTTTGGTTTTGACAGCAGGTAGAAAGAATATGTAAGCATGTCGAGCTTTGAGAAAACAGCTCGTAAATACAGGATCTCAAAAAAATTAACTGGCGAAACTAATTACGCTCTTGCTGCTTAATCGAATCATAGTAGATCGAGCTTAATCCTGATACAAGGTATCGGGACGAGACATTTCCCAAAGGCCGTCGCTTCGAGGCCGATGATCAGGAGATGCAGCTAAATCGGAGATAGTCGCGACAAGCCTTGGTGTCGGGATGAAATAAAAAGGATAAGGCGCAGATTGGTGGCTTCGGTCTTGCCTGCGCACGAAAACCTAAGCGAAGATAAACATGTAGAAAGCCTATTGTTTCCTTGTTTGGACGAGGGTTCGACTCCCTCCAGGTCCACAGAATGAATATCAGAAACGAGTAAAAGCCTGTAAATTATTGAATTTACGGGCTTTTGTGTTTTTTAGAGAATAGCAAAATATTCAATTTTCAAACTTTATCATATCTACTAATTGTGAGAAATAATTTGTTGACCATATCTCCAGTTCGTTCTGATTACGGATAAAAGGTTGAACATCACTTTTCACCATCTCGATATTTGTTTTCGTAATCTTTTCTTTGAGTAGTTGTTTAAATATATCTTTCGTTAGTTCATCTCTTTCAAGAGATCCAAATTGGTAGGTACGTTCACAAAAATGATTGAAATTCAATGGGACATTATTCCGCACATACCATTCAAAGTCGTACCAATCGCGCCCTTTCACTCTTGTTTTCCAGTTACGAAACAAAAATGCATGCATTTTACCTGCATACAAATCCGGCAAAGTATAACAACGAGTCATAAATGAAAAAGGCAATAACAGTAATTTGTGCTCCGAGCTAAATCCTGTTGGAGGATTCACATCAACTTCTATCTTTATTTTTACATGTTGTTCTGTCCTAAATTGCAAGTTATAAATAGCCGTATCATCTTTCAAAAAAGCAGACTCAACATTCGTTTGTTTTTTCTTCTCTCTTTTATTAATTACGACTTCTCTTCCCAAAGCTTTAAATTCAGCTGAAATCGGTTCAAAGTAATCTTCTAATTTAAAATGTTCATCGTGCTGCAAAAGAGAGAAATCCATATCTTCTGAAAACCGCTGTAACTGATAGAAAATTCGAAGACAAGTGCCAGCGTAAAATGCAGCTTTGTTGAAGAAACCTCCTCTATATAAGCCTGCAAGCGCTATTTGCTGCATTACTTCATGTAAAGCATTTGTGTAATCATCATTTGTACGTATCTCATAACGATCCAACATTTGGTCAAATATATTACTCATTGTTCCAACAGCTCTAAAAGTTGTGCAAGTTCTGTTTTCTTTATTCCTGTTTCAATACAACTCTTGATAATATCCGTGTTGTATGTTCTTATAACTGACAAATCTATTCTTAAATCTTCTTCGAGAAAAAATTGCATAGCCTTAATTGATTGTATACGATAATTCCGGGTTGACAGAATCATATCGCAAATTGCTTTTTCCGGCGAAGCTATAAGATATACATATTCGTTATTCACAACCTCCTGCCGAATTCCAATAGAGTAATAATCTGTAGGAATCGTCATATACTCAAAATTTCCAAGTTGTGTTGCGAAACGTCTAGCCCGTTTGGTAGTTACAGAACGGACTGTATACACTTTCTCCGGTATAAGTCCATAGAAAGACAGAGCGCTTTCGAGTGATATATAAGATGGACCATAAAGATGATTGGCCACCAGTTCACGGGAAAGGGTTTGTTTACTTATCTCTGAAGAAACGACAAAGAGTCCCTTCTTTAAACGAATAATACTGCCGTTATTCTCCAAAAGGGAAATCTTATCCTTAGGCGACTTGTATCCTGTCAATGCCGTAGCCAAAGTATTGTAATCTATCGGTATAACACCGAATTTCGTTAATTCCTTCATTTTAACTTGTACAGAGAATCGAACATTATTTAGTTTATTGCGTACAAATATAGTAAATTTTGCACAGATAATCGGGAAAAAGCCGATTATCTGTGCAAAAATCGCTAATGAGAAAGATATAAATCAAGAATGACATAAACATCACCTCCTATTATCCATCGCCCCAACATCAAAAGCAATCAAATCAAACATTTCCCGCATTCGGGAACGAACCCGATTTCCATAATAGTCTTCAAGTTCAGAAGCCGAAAGATTCGTTGTGGCATGAGTGAGCATGTGGTTACTGATAAAATGGTCATACCGCGAAAGTAGTATTTCACCCATAACATTACACTGATTACCATAGTATTTAAAAGTACTTTCAGCCCCAAGGTCATCGAAACACAAAGTATTCGGACGAGAGGTATTTATAGTATTGGAGTAAGCGTTGATACTATACCGCTGTATAACTTCATAGCCATCCTTGATAAAATCAAAGGTTATTTCCCTACAAGATTTTATCCCAAAGCGTTGATGTTGCGGTACGAGCAAACGCATTAGCGACATAAGGCTGGTTTTTCCGCAACGAATCGGCCCGGTCAACAAAATGCCTTTATGGAGGTTGATGTTGTAATGGTTGACCCCCTGTTCATCTTGCAAAAACCAGGTAAGCAGTTTCTGAAGCACCTCATAATCTTCGGGAAAAACACAAAAGTGCTCACCGTAAATTTCCTTTCCTCTGGACTGAATTATAGACAGGTTGTTGTTCATATTTTAAAGCGGTTCAGAATAGTTTTTGCCTGTCGTAACATTTAATATCCCCGGTGTCGGTTGTTTTTGAATATTGGTTTGAGGCTGCGTTGAAAACTGCGGAATGTTCAATATCCAATTGCTCGCAGCAGCTTGCCAGTCTTTCATGGGTGCTTTGCCACCCACTTTCCACCCATTGCTCTGAAAATAGTTGTAGAATTTCTCCGCTTCAATTTCCACGCTATTTTGCGCAACGAAGTAGTTTCGTACCGCAACAATATCCGGAGGCGTAAAAAAAGCCTCTGATTTGCGTTTGGAAACTTTGTTTTTTGGCTCTACCTTTTCCCCGTTTATCTCAACTACTTTCACCCTGTTTTTTGAAACTTTCAACACAATATCATTTTTTGGTTGGGTTTCTTCGTTTTCAATATTTAAGTTTAAGATGTTTTCTTTGTTTATATAAGGGGCTAATGCTTGTTCAATGCTTGTTTCGATATTAGTATGGTCATGGGTAGATACTAGTTTAGCACTTGACTGCATATCGAACAGGTAAACCAAGCTCCCTTTAAATGGATTAAACGATGGCAAATACTGGATATAACCATAAGTATGTAGGTCCTTTATACATTTATGATATCATCCACTTCTTCGTAACTGAAGTTTTCTGTTCACTGATTAGATTCCGTATTTCATCTATCAATTCGATCTTAAAATCCCGAAGGTCGTCGGTTGTTATGATTTGTGCTGGCATGTCTTTTTTTGATTTGGTTAATACCTTATTATTTGCAAGAACCCTCGCGGTCTTGACCTTTTTTGGTAACTTTTTGGTGTCAAAACAAAAAAGTTACCGGGGTTTGGGGTAACATCCCAATTTGAAAAGTAATTCAAAATACAATATTGATTAAATCATTCATTAAACTCTAACGCCCGTATTACCCATCCATAAAAATACTTTTTATTGGTTGGACGTTTTTTTACAATGTCTATATAATGATTTATTTTAGCTATAGTAAAGGAGGACTGAACATATCCAAAATCCAGAGTATTTATTCTTTTCAAAGTTTGTTCACCAATCAAGCCATCGGCTTTTGTGCCAACAATTGATTGAATCAATCGAACGCTCGTTAC
Source organism: Bacteroidota bacterium (assembly GCA_017860345.1). Lineage (GTDB taxonomy): Bacteria > Bacteroidota > Bacteroidia > Bacteroidales > Paludibacteraceae > Paludibacter. Next base: position 12,813 of record JAFNAV010000062.1, read on the forward strand.
AATGCCTGCATTTACACTAAAGTCAAAAATGGATGCTGCAATAGCTTGATTTGAAATTTGATCTGCATTAAGAGCACCAGAAATTACTACGATAAAACTCTTTTATTTCTCTTTGTAGCCAGACATCTTTGTCAAGAATGGAGGGGAAATCGGGTTTATCTTTGTATTTGTCAATACACGACCACCCTGACCAGTTTTTGTGATTAGCGCGGGAAATACCTTTGTAAGTTTCTTTACCCAAATCATCCGGGTCATTACTGTAGCCACCTTCGTGGGAAAGCATTTTCTTAAATGCTAAGTTAAATTCTGCCATAATATAATTTTTTAAATATCGGCAAAATTGGGGAGTTCTGTTGGTTTTTATTCACAAGGTAATCCACATGTGGTATAAATATTCTTGTAAAATAATAAAAACTTATTCATACCCTTCATTAATCTTTCGAAGCAGAGCTTCCTTTAATAAATCCAAAAACTTAGTTGGGTTAGAACGTAATTTAATATCCTGAAAACCACGATGTATTTCATCCAAACGCACGTTGAATATCTGTTCAAATAATTCGGTGAGTTCATTTATTTTACAGTCTCCATTATTTATTACTCCACTACTATAAAGTGAATAAATAAGTTCATATAATGAGATTTTGCTCCCTGTCCACTTGAATTTATCAAAAATCCCAAGGTGTTCCACATGTGGATTTTGAGTATTCTGCTGCGCCTTCTCTAATTCTTTGTTCAAAAACATCTCAAGTCGATTATAAGCTATTATTTTTGCAATGGTGTAATCATAACCGGTTGAGAAGTTGTCGTCAATATCTACTCCTTTCATTCTTTGTTTCATATCATTCTTTTTACGGAGAAAGTATAATTCATCCATATGAGTTGATTCCATACGATAATACTGATAGATATCTTTATGCCCATTAAAGAAAAATGTTAGTTTCTTCATTTCATCTCGTAAATATATTTATAGTTCGTCTTGGCAACCAATCGGATGAAGGCTCTCAATTTTAGTAATCTTTTTATAGTAAATAGATAAACTATACAGTTCAGGCTTTAACTTCTTAAAAAATTGGATCTCTTCTGCGTCATTGATAAATTCATACTCCATAACAAATGCCTTGAGATCTTTCAAGGCATTTGTTACACAAGTAAAAGACTTCTGCGATTTCTCTATAATATTAGCAGTTTCTAAATCTATAGATTTTATTTGTAGTTTGAGTTCTTCGTTAAGCTTAAAGATAAAATGATTCATGTAAAAATGTAAACTGATATTTTTTATCTTGGATACTTTTTTGTAACAAAAGAAAGAATGCCTGAAATTAACAGACATTCTTTCTACCTTAAAAAACTAATAGAGAGTAATAATAAAATTATTTCATTAACCTAAATTGGCTTTAAATGGGTTATTATAAAAATCATGTTTTACTTTAGAATATACTTCGTCTGGACCAATCGGAGGTGCGGATTCTAATGCAAGCGCTATTGCATTATCTAATTCTACACAAATTATCTCAGGACGGCTATACATCCGTCTTTCTGTTATTTCTTCTACGCTCTTCATAAACTTTAGATTTTAGCGGATTACTACTTTTGTAATTTCTCTCTGACCTCCTGTTGATAATTCAACAAAATAAATGCCCGAGTTTAATCGTTTGTAGATACTTTCTCGCGTTGATTTAAGTATGCCGTCAACCTGTCTCTGTCCTATTGCGTTGAAAACTGCATAATTGCATTTTTCAGGAGCAATTATGGTTATCTGATTTTGCGTATTTACAAATACTTGTGCACTTAGTTTTTTTGAATTACTATCTATTCCTGTAGTTGTACCTTTTGTTTTAAAAATCAATCTGAAACGATTAGAGGTGTTTGTGACTCCCGATTCGAAATTATATGCTGTTCCAACGGTTAAGTCCTGTTCGGTTTGCTGATCATTATCTTTTAGGATAATGCTGGTATTACTATCAAAATTATTGAATTCGGAAACTTTAATACTAAAATCACTGGCTTGCAATGTACTGAACCCGAGTGGAATTTCGGTATCGTATTGCACATCGTTCATTCCATTAACAACCAATTTTTCGTTTCCTATCAGGGTATAAATTTCAGGTATGTCAGTTACGTTGTTGAACATCTTTTGAGAATCAAATTCGTCAATTGAATTTTGAGCATTTGAATTAAAGTACAGCACTGTTTCATCTTTATTTGTCCCGTTACTAACCTGTAAACGTAACAGTTTTTGTGTACTTGCTTTTGGTACTTTTAAACGGTTTGTTTCTATTGATTGGTCTTGATGTGAACGCATTGCATTATTAAATGTCAGTGAATTGGTCGAATTAGTGGCTTTAATCCAGAAACTCTGCATGGGTGGAATAATATCTGTACCATCGTTTACACCTACTCCACCTGTTACATTGTAAGTATGGAAATTATAGCTTCCGCTCTTTTTACTACGATACCAGATTGAATTTGCGATATTAGATTTGGTAGCCTCAGTCCAGTTTACATACGAAGGGTACGGATTACCAACCAAGTTAAAACCCACAGGCAAATTGCTTACAGGCTGTGAACCAGTGTTTAGATTACCCCCTGTAAAGCTTATTGTCGTATTTTGAGCGGGTGATTTGGCTATATATCCTTTCATGACTTCCATTGTTGTTCCTGAATTATCCCAACTTGCATTGTTCACATTATAATACACTAATCCATTGCCGGTAGCACTGGTTATTGTGCTACTTGTGGCGGCAGTTAACGGGCTGGAAATATACCAGTTCCTCCCCGCAGTCCCTGTACCAGAACTTGTAAGGTATTGCTGAACATTAGTTGTACCGCTTACAGTCAATCCACCATTTTCGTTTTGGTCAACAAAAGTTCCTGTTCCGTTTGTTACATCGCTATTTATGCTGAAATCTCCGGTAACGCTTAATGTTGAACCCGAATTAAGTGTAAGTTTTCCACCAGAATTAATAGTAATAGAACGTGAAGTGGCATTAGTATTAGCAGTAATTTCGTGACTGTTTTGAATTGTTACAGATCCAGCAACATTAGTCATAGGTAATACTGTCACGTCCGACCATGTAGAGTTATCGCCAGATTGCCACGAACCGGTGCTTGCCCAATTTCCACTCGCTTTTGAACGATAAATTACATATTCGTACGCTCCTATATCAGGCGTTGAACGGACAATTCCTCTTTGGTCAGTAGTTTGTAGACCTGAAGCAGCTGAAGTTGGGTTTATTGCCGAACATCCATCAATTAACGCATGAGTTTTTACAAAACTTCCGTTTGGAAGTGCTGTTGTTCCACCATTATCGGTTAGAGTTGTATTGATAATCGTTGAAATATCAGCTGTTAGTATCACATTTCCGGTTGATGTGGATCCATTCCACGATACGGCTCCTTCATACATATTTCTACCTGTAGTGGAATATGCCCAAAGCGTGGAATAAGGACTCACATTTCGGTCATTGGTAGTGGTATTATTCGAGTTGTTACCTGCAATAATGCAATAATTAAAATAGACAGTTCCCATTGAACGCTCAACCCCACCACCTGAAAATGTATTTCCAGCAGTATTTCCTTTCACTGTGTTACCGGTAATAGTACAGTTGTCAAATGTAATTGTTGGTGTCCATGACGTATTTGCGCCTCCGCCTATTTCAACTCCTCCACCAAGGCTCGTGGTGGTTGTTCCGCCAATTACGGGAGTGGAATT
>JAFNAV010000032.1 GCA_017860345.1 Bacteroidota bacterium
TATCATCATGAATAATTTTTCACTGTAAAAAACTCAAAAAAAAGAGCGTGGTTATCAATAAAAAATATCGTCGGGAGCTTTACCTTTTGCTGGCAAGCATTATGGTCACCATCCTTTTATCGCTGTTTTACCAAATATCGTCGCATAAAAGTATTCATCTCAAGGAGTTTCAGAAAACGATTATTGCTAAACAACGGTTGGCCGACAAAAAGATAAAAACCATAGAAAATGTGATTATTCACAGCTCTGCCGATTCGCTGCGACATCTGCATTTTGCCGACCACGACATTAGTTATTATGTAGTTAACGAAAACGACATTAAAGTTTTCTGGACTGATAATCAGATTGATATTGACAGTAGAGAATCAGGCCGATTTCCTGAATGGACATTTGCATCATTATCAAATGCCTACGGACTGATTAAAACATATCGTATTGATAATCTTGAAATTATATCATTCATAAACATCAAGCACAACTATCCTTACGAGAATAAAAGTTTGGACAACAGCTTCACCGAAGATTTCAAGCTACATAAACTTACCGAATTAAAATATGGTAACTCAAAAGATAAATACGCCATACATTCGTACAATGGGCAGTATTTGTTTTCGCTCAATCAGCCCGATATACCTGTATACAACAAAGTTTGGGGAGCAACCGGGTTTGTTTTATCGGTATTCTGCCTGCTGTTGTTTTTCCGACTCTACATCACAAGCTATAAGCTATGGGACAGCAGGTTACTCACCCTCAAAAGATTTGGGATTGTAACAGGCTCAGCCTCCGTATTTATATTGCTTAGTCTTTATTTTAGTTTTCCATCATTGCTATATTGGAATGAGTTGTTTTCGTCGGCCGAATATTCTTCAGGCCCTCTATTGGCCTCCATTGGTCATCTTACCGTTTTAAGTCTGTTTATTGCATCGGCTGTATATGTGTTTTATTTTCATGTAGATATTAGCCGCAGCCACAAGTGGATAAAAATTCCGCTTATGGTTGGCGTATTTGGATTGTATTATATCCTTATGCATTATATTCTGAGCAGTCTTATTTTCCATTCAAGCGTTCAGCTCATCACATTAAAATTCAACGAAATTACTTTCTGGAGCATTTGGTTTCACTTTATCATATTTGTTTGGGGAGTGGGCTTTGCACTTTTGTTTTACAAAATGCACAATTGGTTCAACTCCATCCGTGCACTGAAAAAAGCTATTTTGTACGACTCTGCTTTGGTTGTTCTGTACCTGCTCGTATTTCCTTTTTTACTATCAAGCCCAATAGTGGCACTACCCATTATCTCGTTCGTTTTTCTTGTAGTATTATTTTACATTCCTTATTTTACTAAAAAAAGGATTAATATTTACACCTTATCCATACTGCTGAGCGTAGGATTTACGCTGTTTTTTATTATCAACGCACAGAGCATACTGAGTAAAAAAACCGAAGAAAAATACCGTGTACTAGCCGAGAATATCAATATGAATGGCAGTTCGGAAAACGACCGGATGGCAGAAGTTTTACTTGAGGACCTTGATAATCAAATCATAAATGATAAAAAATTAAATCAACTATCGACTTATTCCGACTCCATCGAAATGGTAAATCAGTACCTGAACGAAAACTATCTGCGTGGATTCTGGAACAAATACGATATGCGCTTAAACGTAACCATGATTGGCTCGGGTGTGCATTTACAATACGATGATTTTGTTATTAAAAATGGTAAACAGCTCCGCAATTCTCATTTTTATTCCATCCCTGCCTCGTACAATTCAATGACATATTTGGGAATTTTTCGTAAAAAAAGCGTGGAAGGCGACTCATTGTGCTTATTTATGGAGTTTTATCCACGCAAAAATTTTAAAAGTTACAGTTTCCCCGATTTACTTATCAACACGGCTCCCGATATACAAAAACAATTAAAAATTGCTATTGCGAAATACGAGAACAACAATCTCGTATACTCATCGGAAAAGTTTGAATTTCCGAAAAACCGCAATTGGATTCCTAACAGAAAAAACGATTTCTTTTCATTCAATTTTCAGAACAAACAGTATTATATTTATAGTCCGACTAATAATACTCAAATTGTAATAACCGGGGCTGAGTCGCATGGCTTCAGGGTGTATCTTTTATACACTGCTTATATATTGGTTATATTTATTGCATTGGGGCTGCTAACTGTATGGATGGGCGCTAAACAAAAGAAAAGCTACTTTCACATCGGATTTACTTCGCGTTTTCAATACGCCTTTCTTATTCTGTTGATATTAAGCTTTTTGGGCATCTTTTACGTATCGGTAGATTTTATTCGTCAGAAATATGAAGATGAACAAATTAAAAATATCGAAACAAAAAAGACATATATACAAAATGCTTTGCAAGAGATGTATTACTGGAGTCAGGATTTAACATCTATCAACCAACAACGATTAAATTTCGATCTTCAGGAACTCTCATACAGATACCAAACCGACATTCATGTATATGATAATTACGGAGTTCTGGTAGGTAGTTCGCAACCGCTGATATTCAACAAAAATCTGATTAGCAGGCAAATATCGCCGAATCCGTTTTTTGAGGAAAAAAGTAATATTATCCAACAGGAAAGTATAGGTAAGCTTAACTACCTAACTGGTTATACCGATTTTTTGAATGGCGATTACCTGCAAATCGGCTATATAGCTGTACCGCAATTTCTTAGCGAAGAAGAAATTCGCTCTGAAATTGAGAGCTACTTGTCGGTAATCATCCATATTTACCTGATTATAATTATACTGGCAGTAATTCTCAGCTTTTTTATAGGCCAACAATTATCGGCGCCACTAAAAATGGTTGAAAATAAACTCAGGCAAATGCGTTTCGGACACAGAAACGAAAAAATTGACTACCATCTGCACGACGAGATTGGCCAATTGGTGGCGCAATACAACCGTACGGTGGACGAACTCGAAAAAAGCGCCCGCCTGCTGGCTCAGTCCGAACGGGAATCGGCATGGAAAACCATGGCAAGGCAAATAGCCCATGAAATAAACAATCCGCTTACACCCATGAAGTTAACCATACAACAACTCCAGCGAACAAAAAAAATGGGTGATGAACGATTTGATGAATATTTTGAAAAATCGACCCGGACGCTGACCGAGCAAATAGATAACCTGTCGAGAATTGCAGGCACTTTCTCGAACTTTGCCCGCATGCCCGAAGCCAAATTTTCAAGAGTAGATATTGCGTCCAGAATAAACTCGGTAGTACAGTTGTTTGCCAACAACAATGATGAAACAGAAATCATATTTTCAGGATCGGTGAGTGATGTTTTTGTATATGCCGACCCTGAACAGCTCACTCAAGTATTCAATAATTTACTAAAAAACGCTATACAATCGATACCTGCCGATAGGCATGGTCTTATAAAAGTAGATGTGAGCGACACAAGCAGCTCGGTAATTATAAACATAACCGATAATGGATGTGGAATAGCCGATGAGGTAGCCGAAAAGCTGTTTACGCCCAATTTCACAACTAAAAGTACCGGTATGGGACTTGGGCTTACCATATCCAAAAACATTATTGAAATTGCCGGCGGTGAGATATCATTCAGCACCCGCATAAATACAGGTACTACATTTACCGTATCGTTGCCCAAAGAAAGCTGAAAAAGGCAGATTTAATGCAATTTATCAACCGTACTTAATTATCAAACAGGAAGCTGCACTTCCTACTAAGCCTGCTTGCTCCGCGGGGTAATGGCAAACGTCCTTTGCCATTAGCAATAATTCTTTTGGCACTTATTCCATGGTAATTGATAAGGCGGGCTTTAACTTTGTTGGCTCGGGTCTGACTAAGTTTTTGATTATAATCGTCATTGCCTACAAAGTCGGCATATCCCCTTACTTCTACAACAAGCTGAGGCTGAGCCTTCAACTTAGCAGCAACTTTTTTAATCACAGTAAGCGCCTCCTCATCAAGTTCCGATTTATCAAAACCAAAATAAACGCTTTCAAAACTCTCCAACAGTTCTCTGGAAATAGTGCGTCCCCAAAAGTCAACCGGTGTATTTGCCGGAGTTTCAGGCTCTAAATCCCTGAAGTTAGGCACACCGTCGTTATCCACATCTTTCATATCCAGAGCCGATTCATTCAGCAACTTGTTCATCAGGCTTTTATCAGGTACGGTATCTTTTTTCGTCGGTTGCAGTTGGGGTTCAGGGGTCGGCGCAGGTTTCACTTCCACTACCGTTTTTCTTTCAACAAATATTGTATCCCGTTTGGGTTTAGCATTGGCCTGTCCTACAAGCTTTTCCAGTTTTATTAAGCGCGGCTTGAGGTCAGCTAATTCATTGCGTAAAGAGTCCACTTTAAACTGCAATGAGTCAGATTTTGCCTTAGCTTCGCGTGCAGGTATAAGCGCCTCTTCGGGAGCAAATATGTAGTTGTTGATATTCCTTGTATGTGTTTTAGTTTTGGCAGCAAATTTCCAGCGGGCCGAAAATGTCATCAGCGAAACAAAATCGTTGGTTACCCCTTTATAATTGTAGGACACATTGCCTTCCAGATTATCTTTATTATGAGAGCGATACTGCATTTTTAACCCCAGCGCAAGCGAAGAATTCAGGTTATATTCGATAAGTGTACCTACAGGCACAATAAAAGCGCGACCGTTATTGATTCCCGTGCCAATGGGTTCACCATTGAGAAAAACTTTTGAATTATAAAATGCTATACCTCCACCAAGAGTAGCCCAAATACCCCATTTAGTATCAATATCTCTGAAAAGCAGGTTCAAAGTATTTATCGCAAAATAAGGATTTACGTGAATCAGGGTGCTGGTAAAGCTGTCGCTCCCACTCTGAGCACTAAGCGGAAAATAATAAACTTCGAGACCAAGTCCCCATGTTGGATTAAAAGTATATTCGGCAGATGCCCCAAGAGCGAAGTTGAAATTTATACTGGGAATCAAGGTATTATATGTTTGAATCATATCTCCATCAAACTGGCTTATTCCGGCATCTAAAGTAACAGACCAATAAGCTTTTTTTTCAATCTGTGCAAAGAATATCTGACTCCAAATTAGCAAAAAAAGAAGAGAAACGATTTTTTTACCCATAACGGATCTTGATGTTTATCTTGTGGTATTTTACGCTACATCAACGTAGCTTTTTGTACAAAGGCGAAATTAGCATACTTATGCTTTTTTCAAAACATAAATAATTAAATTTTAGAGAAAATTATAAAATAAAACATTTCTTGCATAAAAAATGAAGTTAATTAACACAAAGTAGCCTTTCGTATCAGTTAAAACAGAGCTATTCACCCCAAGAACAAAGGTTTAAAAACAAGATGATACAAGAGCAAAAAAATGTTATTTACCCGTATAATAATCGTAGTCGCTGAGGAGAGTATCAATTAATTCTCTTTCGTGGGCAAAGGGATTATCAATCTTCATTACCGAACAAATTTTGTTTGAGATTTTGGATATAAGTGTCGGATTTTTTTGCTTAACAGCCAACAAGGTGTTTTCCTTAATAATTCTGACATCATTATCCGAAAACAACACAACCTGATTTCTGCTGAAATAAGGTTTATAATCATCTTTAACATCCATAAGAATGGTGTGCGATATATTGTATTTTGATTTTTCGGAAATTACGGCTGTACCAGCCACCAAGTCGCCTAACCGGCGCGTATGCTTCGTGCTTATCATTGATATAAGTCCCGGGGCATAACCCATTTGTATATCCACAATTGCAAAAATCCATCTGATAAAGTAATCCAGAAAACCAGCCTGATAGCCATCAATTTTCACCACTTTGATTTTTACAATTTTTTTTCCAAAAGTTTGTCCTTCCATAGTTGATTCGCACACCAAAGTATAAAACATCAGCGGAGTTGCCAGCAAAACCAGAATTACAATCATAGGTCCCTCTAAATCAGTATAAATATCGAACTGCAACAGCTGTGACAATATAATTAGAACAACGATTACATAAGCCGCTTTTATCAGTAAATCAATGCCATAAGCCAACATTCGTTCGCCAACCGAAGCAGTAGTAAAAAATAATTTAATATTTTGTGTTGTTATTATATTTAAATTTGACATATTTTTTTACTTTTGTAATATTATTATGAGAGAAATTGCATTTATAAAACAGAATAAATCCAGGTGGTTGGAATCTGAACAATCGCTAAACCTTAAAGACAATCGTAATCCTGACGAGTTGGCTGAGATTTACATTCACCTGCTTAACGATTTGTCGTACAGTCAAACCTATTATCCAAAAAGCAAGACCACAGAGTATCTTAACTATTTAGTAGCACAAATATACAGAAAAATATATAAAACCAAACGCCTTGAGCGGAACAGGTTATTTGCATTTTTTGCAAGCGAAGTGCCTGCTTTGGTGTATATGTATCGCCGTCAGTTAATTTTTGCATTTGCTTTGTTTATCTTCTTTGTTACGGTGGGGGCGGTATCGGCTGCTTACGACGACAGATTTGTACGGCTTATACTGGGCAACGACTACGTAAACATGTCGCTCGAAAACATCAAAAAAGGCGACCCAATGGCTGTTTACAAGTCGCAGGAGCAGTTAGGTATGTTTATCGGGATCACTATCAACAACATAGGAGTAGCCGCCAAGGAATATATTTATGGTCTTACCGCCGGTGTATTCACGTTTTTCATGTCGATGCAAAACGGAATCATGCTGGGCTCATTTCAGTATTTTTTTTATCAACATGGGGTATTTGCCCAAAGCCTGCGAGGCATTTGGCTGCATGGCGCTATGGAGATATTCAGCATTGTAATAGCCAGTATGGCCGGTTTTATTCTGGCTGGCTCGTTTCTCTTTCCGGGTACGTATTCAAGACTCCGGTCGTTTGCTACAGGCGCACGCCACAGCATAAAGATATTTATAAGTACCGTTCCGTTTTTCATAGCTGCCGGTTTTATTGAGGGTTTTGTAACCCGATTATCCAACACAATGCCTCTATGGCTCAATGTATTGATAATTATTGGCACTTTGGCTTTGATTTCATTTTATTACTTAATATATCCTTTTATCAACTACAAAAAACAAAACTATGTTAGAATTTCAACTCTACAAAAAACGTAACTTCAGTTCTTTTATCAGCGATAGTATCCAGTTTTTTAAATCCTATGGTAAAGATTATTTTAAAAACTATATTATTATCAACGGGGCATTACTTTTGGTTACATGTTTTCTGTTTTATTATACCTTAAAAGATATTTTTGCTAATGCTATGAATCCGGCATTTGCAGAGTCGTGGATAGCCGACAGCAATAACCTTGTGATTATCATGATTCTTTGGGGTCTTTTATTTTTAGTATCTATTGTGTATAGTGTACTAAGTTTAGGACAACCGCTTGTGTATGTAAAATTAATTGAGAAAACAGGTAAAGAGAGTTTTACATCATCCGAAATTTTGCAGGGAATATGGAAAATAACCGGAAGAATGGTTTTATATGGCATTATTTCCATGTTCATATTCTTTCCCTTACTTATTGTTTTGGTAGTATTGGGTAGTTTATTGAGTATCTTACTGGTAGGCATTCCGCTTTTGATTATTGGTGTGCCGGCGGTTATGGTCTGGTTTATGCAGGCACTTATTGTTTATCTTTACGAAGAAACAGGATATTTCGAGGCTCTGGGCAAAGGTTGGAAAATTTTGTTTGGAAACTTTTGGCACATCACCGGGTCATCTATTGTAATTTATATTTTTGCATCGATATTGCAAAGTGCCATCAGCATGGTTCCTTATTTTATGATGGTAGGCTCTATTATCTCATCGGGCGGCAATCCTGAGTCAATAGCAGCTTTTCCGCCATCAATGATTTTTTTATATCTCATCGGGATTATAGTTACCTACATATTAATCAATGTTTTTTATGTACATCAATGTTTGGTGTATTATAGCAGCATTGAAGATACTGAACATCTGCATGCCATAACCGAAATAGATAATATTGGAAATAATGAGGCTTAAACTCCTGTTGACCTTTGTTGTATGGGGTTACGTGCAATTTTTACATGCTGCCCCACAGGTCGATTCTGTTGTAAACCAAATAGCCGAAACTCTGAACGGTGACACCATAGAGAATCGGCGCGAGGCTATGAAAAAACTGCTTAAAGAAGTGCCAACCGATACTTCGACGCAGCAGATTGTGGCTGACAACGACACTACTTTCCGCTATAAATATTTAGACGACAAAGAATTTGACTATTACCGACGCAGCGGGAGCACCTCTGTTTGGGACACCATTATGAATGCGTTGGAGAGAATATTGCGCAAGATTCTTGGTTATGCGCCCGACTCTCCGTTTCCGAATTACACAAATCTGGTGGTGAAAATACTAAGTGCCATTGTCATTATTATTGTACTTTATTTTATTGTTCGGTTAACAGTAAACCACAAAGGTAGCTGGTTTTTTGCTGAAAAAAACAAAGAATTACCACTCGATATCTATGATGTTGAAAACCTGATAAAATCTGCCGATTTTGAAAATCTGATTTCCGAAACTGAAGCCCGGGGAGACACCCGACTGAGCATCAGGCTATATTATCTATGGCTTCTTAAACTATTGAAAGATAAAGAAATAATTCAGTGGTTGCCCGATAAAACCAATTCGGAATACCTGAACGAAATACAGGATCAGGCCATCAGAGAAGATTTCGCCTATTTGTCGTATCTGTACGAATACATTTGGTATGGTGAGTTTTTGGTCAGCGATACAGATTACCAAAAAGCCAAAAAGTATTTTATTAATTTTTTAAACAAGGAGGCAAAGCATGGATAAAACCATAAAAATATATCTTGCAGCCATCCTGCTCGTTGTTCTTGTCATCTTTATAATTGATACATTCAGAGTAAAGCCTGTTGACTGGACCCCAAGCTATTCGCTCGACCATAAAAAACCGCTTGATTTGTATGTGTTTGGTCATGAAATAAATAAATTCATGCCCGAACATAAAATTAACCGGGAACTAACTACGCCTTATGAATATATCTATGAAAACCATCAAAAATCGGTGTATGTAATCATTAACAGATTTATGTTTGATACGTCGGACACCATCCTGTTAAACGAAGTGGCTGCGGGTAGTCATTTATTTATCAGTAGCGAAAATTTCTTTAAAAATATACAGGACTCACTTGGTTTTGAATACGAAGACATTAGCTCTGTTATTTTAAGTAAAGAGTCGACTCTAAAGCTATCGTTAACAAACAAAACATGGGCTAACAAACAATTGATACTGAAACCGGTAAACAATACTTATGCTTTTGTGAAAATGAACGCTGCCACTACCACCATATTGGGTACGCAAACCATGCCCGATGGTATAGTAGCGCCCAACTTTATACGGGTAAAATATGGAAAAGGGTATGTATATATTCATAATCAGCCCCAAATATTCAGCAATGTATCATTACTTTACGAAAAACATGCGAGCGAGTATGCAGCTCAGGTGCTATCATATATTCCTAAAAACCTGCCCGTAGTATGGTTTGTCGGCGGTCAGACCATCAACGCGGATATGCCTATTGCCGTAAGCCCGCTGTCAATTATATTCAGATACCCGGCACTGCGGGCTTCCTGGCTTATTATGCTTTACGGTTTATTGCTCTATATCCTTTTTAATGCCAAGCGCAGGCAGCGCATTATCCCTGAAATAAAACCCTTGAGAAACACCACCGTTGAGTTTGTTCAAACCATTGGTAATCTATACTTTCAGGAAGGCAACACTGCTAATATTGTAGAAAAAAAAATCGTATACTTTTTAGATCGCATCCGAAACAGATATTACTTAGATACCTCTTTTACCGACGAACGCTTTGCTGAAAAACTACAAAGTAAATCGGGCAAAGACGAAAAGTTGATCAATGAAATACTAAGCTTTATCAGGCGGTTCAGGCAACAGAAAACTGCCTCGCGCGCGGACTTGATGCACCTGAACAAACTGATAGAAGAATTTTGGGAAAAGTAACTAAATTACCGACTCCAAATGGCTGGTTTCCAGTCTGAATAAATATAAAAAATTTTAATCAAAAAATATATAACACTGAATAGATTTATGGAAAACGAACAAACAGAAGAAATCGGGATCCGCTTCGAGTCCCGTATTGACCTGAGCGAACTTAGTCAAAGCATGGAGGCTATCCGAACTGAATTAATGAAGGTAATTGTTGGCCAGAATAAAGTTATTGATTACCTGTTGGTAGCCATCCTGTCGGACGGACATGTGCTGCTTGAAGGAGTTCCGGGAGTAGCCAAAACCATGGCTGTAAGGCTATTGGCGCGCGCGCTCAATGTAAAGTTCAGCCGCATACAGTTCACCCCCGACCTCATGCCGGCCGACATACTCGGCACTTCGGTTTTTGACCTGAAAAAGTCGGAATTCGAGTTTCGACCAGGTCCTGTATTTGCCAACCTGATACTGATAGATGAAGTAAACAGAGCTCCGGCCAAAACGCAGGCTGCCTTGTTTGAAGTGATGGACGAACGTCAGATAACCATCGATGGCAAAACGTACATAATGGATAAACCTTTTTTGGTAATGGCCACACAAAACCCTGTAGAACAAGAAGGTACATACAGACTGCCGGAAGCTCAGCTCGACCGTTTTATGTTTAAGGTGGTTATTGATTATCCGGCGCTGGAAGATGAATTTGAAATTATAAAACGTGAACACGAAGCCGTAAATGGCGACAAAACCATTAGTGTAAAAACCGTGGTAGATGGCTCAAAAATAGAAACTTACAAATCTATTGTGCGCAACATCATTGTGGAGCAAAATATCATTGAGTATATTGCCCGGATAGTACACAACACCCGCGAAAACCCATTTTTGTATCTTGGGGCTTCGCCGCGCGCATCGCTGGCCATACTGAATGCTTCAAAAGGCTTTGCGGCTCTCCGCGGACGCGACTTTGTAACGCCCGAAGACATCAAGGATTCGGCCGTTGTGGTGTTGCAACACCGTATTATTGTAGCTCCTGAAAAAGAAATGGAAGGCGTCAAAGCCGATGAAATTGTAAAACAAATTATCGATTCGGTAGAAGTACCCCGTTAAATGAAAACACTCAGGTCATTATATATCAATCATTTATTCTTCTATATCATGTTGGGCATAGGCGGATTATTTTTTGTGTCGTTTTTTGCACAATGGTTGTTTTACACGGCTTTATCAGTGTTTGTTGCGTTTATCCTGATTACTTTTATCGATATTTTTGTACTTTACTCAATAAAAAATGGAGTCGAAGCCGATAGAAATCTACCCGATCGTTTTTCTAACGGCGACGAAAACATCATTCATATACAACTTAACAACCGCTATCCGCTTACAGTATCACTGGAGCTTATTGACGAGATTCCGTTCCAGTTTCAGAAACGCGACTTTTTGTACAAAACAAAGCTACATGCCCGCGAAAACAAAAACATCAACTACATACTCAGACCAACCGAGCGGGGAGAATATCTGTTTGGCAAACTTAATATTTTTGTAAAAACACCTTTTGGACTTACATCTAAACGGTATATTTTTGCGGAAAACAAATCGATTGCTACTTTTCCATCGTTTATACAGCTACGGAAATACGACCTGATGGCATTTTCAAACCATCTGACTGACCAGGGTTTGAAACGTATCCGAAGAATTGGTCATACCATGGAGTTTGAACAAATCAAAGAGTACGTGCAGGGCGATGATATTCGCACCATCAATTGGAAATCCACATCCAAACGCAATATATTGATGGTCAATCAGTTTCAGGATGAGAAATCTCAACCTGTTTATCAGGTTATTGATACCGGGCGTACGATGCAAATGCCTTTTCTTGGACTTTCGTTGCTCGACTATGCCATCAACTCCACGCTGGCTCTCAGCAATATTATCCTGAAAAAACAGGATAAAGCAGGTATGTTTACATTTTCAAAAGTTATTGAAAATTATATACCTGCCGAGCGACGAAGCGGACAGATGGAGAGAATGATGGAAAAACTTTACCGAATTGACACCGACTTTATGGAAAGTGACTTCAGCAGATTATATGTTGATATAAAACAATCGGTAAAGCAACGAAGTCTGATTATGCTTTATACGAATTTTGAAACTTTAGACGCCCTGAAGCGTCAGCTCATTTATCTGAAAAACATAGCCCGGCACCACTTGCTGATTATAGTTTTCTTCGACAATACAGAACTAAATAAGCTTATAAACCATAAAGCAAAAAACCTGCAGGAAGTTTATGATAAAGCTATTGCTGAAAAATTTGCTTTTGAAAAAAGATTAATAGTGAACGAACTTAAAAAACACGGTATACAGTCTATCCTTACGCAACCGGAGAATTTAACCATGGCAAGCATCAATAAATACCTGGAACTTAAAGCCAGAGGTATGATTTAATGATGATATTTTTTACAAACTATTGATATTTTTAATAATTATTTGTACTTTAGCAAAGTTTTTTTTGAAACCTTAAATCATCGTAAGTAAATTTCATCAAATATAAAAAATTTACAGGTGTAATCCGAAAAACCTTAAGAGTAGGAAAAAATCATTTAATCTCTTAAAAATTATGAATTGGTATCTAAAAGTACTTAAACAGTACGCTGACTTTAACGGCCGTGCCCGTAGAAAAGAATTTTGGATGTTTGTTTTATTTAATTTTATTTTTTCGCTTGCAGCGTCAGTTTTAGATTACGTTGTTGGAACGTATTTCGTTTTTTCAAGCATTTATTCGCTTGCAATACTTCTACCATCGTTGGCCGTATCAGTACGCCGACTCCACGATAGTGGAAAAAGTGGTGTTTGGTTTCTAATCAACTTTGTACCTGTAATCGGTAGTATCTGGTTTATTGTCCTTATGTTGAAAGACAGTCAGCCCGGTGCAAACCAATATGGCACAAACCCAAAAGAAGAAGTTATAGCAGAATAAAATTTGCTAAAAGTATAAAAAACGCAAAGTCCAACAACACAGAGTCATTGGCTTTGCGTTTTTATTTTTAATTTTAGTAAACCATAAAAAACTGGCGACAAAAAAGCAAAACTTTAAAAAGCCTTGCTTTTTAGTTAATAAAAATAAAGAATAACAACCTATTTACACCTTACTAATTATTTTCTTATAATTAAAACTTTCTTATTGTCAATGACATACACACCATGGGGCAATGACTCTGTAGCACTCCGGCGTGGAATCCCGGAACGAATAAGACGACCCTCAATTGTATAAACATTAACCAATGTATCATTATCGGTCAATATTATGGTCGATTTATTTTCTGTTATTACCGTTCTCACCCAAAGTACAATGGATAAGGCCACTTGCTTTCCTTGAAACGTAAACGTCAGCAAGTTTTTTGCCGAAGGGTTTATAGTTACCGTATGCTTACAAAGGGTATAATCTCCTGTTTCCTTTTTTTTTACAAAAACATATTTATCAGCGCCATAAGCAGTTCCATTGAGTTCGGCAAGGTATGAATCTGCATCAGCATAATTGTCATATCCCGAAAAAACGAGACTATCAACAGCAATGTCCAAAGGTAATGTTACCGTATATTGAGTTCCGGCCGAATACTTTACGCCAAGTTCGCTACCTGTAGAATAAGTTTTGGCGTTAGAGTTGGTTATCGTATATCCGCCATCAAAACTCCAAGGAGAAGCAGCTCCGGCGATCCCAGTATATGTTGACTGATGAAGATACACCTGCGATGTGACTCCGTTATTCTCTTCTGTAGTTTTCCCCAGAGCTACACCACCGGCATTACCAGCTGTCATAATATCGGCTACCAAACTATTCATATATACTTCAAGCATAGTGTATCCAGCCTGATTTAATGTATTTTTGTCAGAATAATCATTTGGGTTTAAACCATGGTTACTCTCCCAAAGGTCTGGTATACCGTCTCGATCGGTGTCGACAGGAGGAGTAGCACTAACCAACACAGGCCATGCATTCCAGTCGTCACCAGCATTATCGGGCTTATTATCATCTTGTGAGTCAATAATTCCCGGGATATTAGCGTGAAGCAAGCCGGTATGTGAAGCAATACCATTTCGGGTATCATACACCATCAGTGTATCTACCCAATCTCGCGAAAGTGAAGCCCCTGCATAGTCAAGTACCCTTTGATAAGCTGTTTGGGCAGTATGAGTAGTTGTATAAAAAAAATTGATGGGAGCGTTAAGCTTTATGGTATCTTTGGTAGTCTCCGTGTACAAATTGTCGTTTGATGCATTTGAAATTTGTTCGTACATTCCCTTGGTCCAGTTGTCGGCTGTAACATCGCTGTATCCGTTTATATAGTTCCCATCTACAAAATACTTACCCCATACGTGCAACATTGGTGCAAAAGATGGATTAGAAGCCACATAAGAAGTTGTTCGAATATTTACGGCTGCTATGCGGTATTGTACCGCACCACCTTTCTGTATAGTTCCCGGACCGGGTTTATAGTAGTTATTCACGATATTTACATTCATGCCCTCGCCCCCATAACAACCATTACCACCCCAGTTATAGATTACATTGTTGCGCATGTCCATACGCTCATCGGTTTGAGTTGAGGCACGAGGTCCAAGACGCGGAGTCCTACTTTCGTTATGACAAATCAGATTATGATGATAACTTGCTCCAGCCCCGCCCCAGTTACCTCCATATCCATGTGCTCCTTTGCTATGCCCAGAATTACGGAGACTTTGAGAGGCTATACACCACTGAATAGTGGCATTTTTCATGCCATATACCGACAAACACTCATCAATACTCCAACTTACAGAACAATGATCAATCATAATATTCTGTTGATCCATCCCGCCAAGTCCATCACCTTCGTGATAAGCTACGTATTTATTACCCAATCTGAAACGCATAAAACGAATAATCACATTACTGGCATTGATAGTAAAAGGATAATCGGCCACACAAATTCCATCGCCGGGTGCTGTTTGGCCTGCTATAGTTATATTGGCATTTCGGATACTCAGAGCCGAGATCAGATGAATAGTTCCCGACACATCGAAAACAACTGTGCGTTTACCTGACTGATTTATGGCCCACCGTAAAGTACCTGATGAACCATCATCGGCCAAGGATGTAACGTGATAAACATCACCGCCACGTCCACCTGAAGTATAACGGCCAAAACCTTCGGCTCCCGGAAAAGCCGGAGTTAGTTCACCTGAAAGAACCGTTGTTGGTAAAAAAAATGTCAATAGAAAAAAAAGAAAACTATTTTTTAGTAGCTTGGACATAATATTGAATGATAAGTATTAATCGATTTAAGATGAAAAAAAACTTTCAGCAAAAAAAATAGCTGAATCGATATTTTCTACATCAAAAATACATATTATATTATAAAACAAAGTAGGTTAAATGGTTTTTAAAGATAGGTATAATTGACTTTTATGCGTAATATTGAAGGCAAAACTAATCGTAACAAAGCAATATAGTATTTTATAAAAGAATATGGCATGTGCAACAAAGCGCACAGTAGAATGAGCTAACCTAAATCAGAAAACAATTGTGAAAGACACCCCGCCCGGGTAACTTCTGAGAAAATATTCCGGCATTGTATTTTGTGCTACGCTTACAGAGTCGGGATTGAATTGGCGGCAATACTTGCGGTAATTCCTTAACGTACGAGTTGGCTGAGTCCATATCTGCAACTCCGAAATAGCGGAGTTAATCAGAAAATTGCTAACACCGTCCCACACCGAACGCTTATATCCGAGCCAGGTAACTAAACCACTTCCGAGATTGACCGCACTATTGAGAGCATGAATTTTCCACGAACGACCATTTTTCTCAGTCCTTGCAGCAGCCTCAAAAAGTTCTTCGGCCTTTTGTAATTTGTATATTTTCTGCTCAGGGGTAGAATCAGGAAGTTGAGTAATCTGTTTTGCTGCGCTTCCGGTATTCATTGGCGTCAGTGCCTGCAGGCCGGCTCCAAGTAAAGTAGTTACACTTCCCAAAAGCATATCCTGTTTCAACACTTTGTTATCGGTAGTAAAGCCAATAGCTGCCTGCACACCAGTTGCGGCACTATACGCCCCCAACCATCCGTACCACCAGCAGCTAACAGTTGGTGCCACTTGCTCCAATGCTTGCTGTATATAATCAATGCGTTTATCCAAAGCCGAATCAGCAACACTGGTTTGTGCGCTAAGAAAAGTCTGAAAGCTGATTAATAGAATCAACAAAAGAGTTGAGGTAATTTTAATCATTGAGAATATTTTTGTTTAAAGTAATTCAGAAAAAAGTGTTCAATTCAATAAATTATTGAAAAAAATACGAATATTATCATCATACAGAACCTCCTGAACAGTTAAATATATCAGGCTTTATTCTTATTCATTTTTCATAAACGGAGATTCCTTGAGCTTGAATGATGCTAACAATATAAGCACTGAAAGTCCAATCATTACAACTAAAGGTGTTGTCATGGATCGTGTAAGCGGATTCTTAAAATATTCCATGCCAAATATAAAAGCTATTCCTGAAATTTGTCCGGCCAAAATCATAAGCCCGTTAGAAGTTCCTTCCGAGGCAGGGTACGTTATTTCAGCTCCATACTGGAAACCTATAGGCCCGGCGCTGAGCAAAAAGAACCCTAACACCAAGCCTGACACTAATAATAAAGAATAATTATTGGCAAAGGTTACACCTGTAAGTCCGGCAATGCAGCCTACAAGCGCTATGATAATAAAAAGCTTACGCTTCTGAAGACGATCGGAAAGAATAGGCATAATGAGCGCACCTAATATTCCACCCATGATCATCATACCGCCGGTATAGCCTGCTTGCTCAGCAGTAAAACCCCGGGGGCGAAGAATATCTTCAATCCAGGTGGTTACGCTATTGAATATACCAAGACCTACAAAAAATATCAGTAGTAACCAGTAAAAATTTTTGTTTCTCAGCGTATCTCTCAGGCCATCCCATACAAGCGACCGGGCTTCTTCATGTGCATGGCAAGGAGCTGATTTGGGACGTTCTTTAGCAAAAAGTATAAATATAAAAGCCACAACTACCGCTATAACTCCGTAAATATAAAGCATTTGTAACAATCCATATTCAGCAGTCAGATATGGCGTTAAAAGCATTCCCACCAATACACCAATATACATAGCCAAGGTACCTAATCCGGATGCCATGGCTCTTTCGCTGATGGGAAACCACCGGGCCGCTAATTTGGTTATGGCATTCAGCAAAAACGGTTGTCCGATGGCTATTCCTATCTGGGCTACGAGCAACAGATTGTAATTGTCGGCTACCAATCCGCGCATCATCCCGAAAATCCCGGTTAGTACAGCACCAATACCTACTCCTAACTTGAGTCCATATGCATCAATCACCCACGAAGCCGGAATTGAAAAAAACACAAAAACAATCATAAACGACATGGATAAAAGCCCAATTTGAATATCCGATACATGATAATATTCGATAGCCGTAGTAGTAACCGGGGCAAAAGTAATCCAAAGTAGCTGATTCACAATAACGATAAGCATATAAACGCTAAGCATTACCCAACGATACTTATATACTTTAAAAGCAGTTTGTTCCATCATGCAAAAAATAAATAAGTGAAATATTTAATGTTTTTAAAAACAAAAGCCGATATTCAATTTTTTTATCAGATTATGAGTTAATAAACATATTTGGAAAATCAAAAGTACATAATTATATTGAATACAAAACCACAAACTATGCAAAAACACATCCTGATACTTTGCAGGCAACAACAAAAAATCCCGCCATCATTTCTGATACCGGGACTTCATTTATGTCCCCTTTAGGGGATTAGGGGTCTTATTTATTTTTTTCCACCCAAACACGGGCATTTACAAATGCTTCTACCCATGGAGTGATTTGATCACTGTTTTTACGGTCGGCAGGATAATGTGCACATTGCCATGGGAAAATGGCACGTTCAGGGTGCGGCATCATAGCTAAATGGCGACCGTCGTTCGAGCAAATACCTGCAACAGCATAGTCTGAGCCGTTTGGATTGGCAGGATATTCTGCATACGAGTACTTGGCGATTACGTTGTAATTGTTTTCTGCTTTTGGCAGATAGAATTTTCCTTCACCGTGTGCTACCCATACACCAAGTTTGCTTCCGCTGAGCGAACCGAGCATTACGGAATTATTTTCAGGAATAGTCAGACCCACAAACTGCGACTCGAATTTGTGCGAATCGTTGTGTAACATGCGTGGTTGAACATCGTGTTCGGGAGTAATGACGCCCAATTCCACCATTAACTGACAACCGTTACAGATACCTAAACTCAGGGTGTCGTTACGTTTGTAGAAATTATCCAATGCCAACTTGGCTTTTTCGTTGAAGAGGAATCCACCT
Organism: Bacteroidota bacterium; assembly: GCA_017860345.1. Classification (GTDB taxonomy): domain Bacteria; phylum Bacteroidota; class Bacteroidia; order Bacteroidales; family Paludibacteraceae; genus Paludibacter. The sequence continues at coordinate 18,382 of JAFNAV010000032.1, forward strand.
GCCCACCCTTTGGCTGAACCCAATACGTCGGAGTTGGAGAATCCACCGCAGAATACAATCATGTTCACATCTTCCAGTGTTTCGCGTCCGCTGGCAAGGTCGGTCATGTGTACGTCTTTCACGTCGAAACCGGCCAGATACAATGCATAAGCCATTTCGCGTTCGCCATTGGTTCCTTTTTCGCGGATAATGGCTGCTTTCACGCCACTTGGCTGACGATCCTGTGAAATGCCGAATTGCGAGAATTTACCTTTGAACGATACGTTGAAGGCAAATTCAAGCGGTTGTTTTTTGTAGTTGGCATAACGGGCCTGCGCACATACATCACCACTTTGTTTGCGGTCGAGCAGGTACGATGGTTTGAACCACAGGTCGCGAAGATCGTTGATGGAGAATGAATAAGCTTCTTTTTTACGACTGATTTCCAAACGACGTTCGGCAATCGGGCTGGCAATACGCGCGTAACCAATACCGTTGTCGGTCAGGATTTTTTCTACCGCTTTTTTGTTTTTCACCTGAATTAATACGCCCGGATTCTCAGCAAATAACATGGTTACCAATGAATTTTCGGCAATATAATCCAGATTTACTTTTAGACCACCTTCGGCATTTCCGAAACACATTTCCAGCAAAGCGGTAATCATACCACCTTCGGAAATATCGTGTCCGGCCAGAATCAGATTTTTGTCAATCATTTCCTGAATGCTTTCGAAAGCTGCTTTGAAATACTCGGCATCCTGTACTGTAGGAACTTCGTCGCCGATTTTATTCAGCGTTTGAGCCAGTACCGAACCGCCTAATTTATGTTTGTCGAATGAAAAATCGATATAATATACGAATGTTTCAGGATCGTTAGTCAATACAGGTGAAACCACTTTCTTGACATCTGAAACTTCAGCACCGGCTGAAATAATAACAGTTCCGGGCGAGAATACTTTTTCATCACCATATTTCTGAGTCATCGAAAGGGAGTCTTTTCCGGTTGGAATGTTGATGCCCAATGAGCAGGCAAAATCCGAACAGGCTTCTACCGCTTTGTATAAACGGGCATCTTCACCCGGATTTTTGCAAGGCCACATCCAGTTGGCACTCAGCGATACACTGTCGATACCGTCTTTGAGCGGAGCCCACACGATATTGGTCAATGCTTCAGCAATGGCCAGTACCGAACCTGCTTCCGAATCGGCTAACGCTGCCAATGGCGCGTGACCGATAGAAGTGGCGATACCCGACGTTCCGCGATAATCCAATGCTACCACACCCAGGTCGTTCAGCGGTAACTGCACTTCTCCGGCACATTGCTGACGGGCAATTTTTCCGGTTACAGAGCGGTCCACTTTGTTTGTTAACCAGTCTTTACAAGCCACCGATTCTACCTGAAGTACGTTTTCGATATAAGATTGCAGTTTTTCTTCCGAAATTTCGGGAGCAGCATAAGTTTCGTCAATGGAGTTGTCGGTGATAACAGTGCGTGGAGGTTTTCCGAAGAAATATTCCAGTTTCAGATCGATTGGCTTTTCTCCGTCTTTCTGTTCGAATACAAAATCCATATCGCCTGTAGTTTCGCCCACTACATAAAATGGAGAACGTTCGCGTTCGGCAATGGCACGTACCCGCTCAATATCCTGTTCTTTCAGCAACATACCCATACGTTCCTGACTTTCGTTACCCACAATTTCTTTGGCACTCAGGGTTGGGTCGCCTACAGGCAGGGCGTTTACATCAATTTTACCACCAGTGGTTTCTACCAGTTCCGATAAACAGTTGAGGTGTCCTCCTGCGCCGTGGTCGTGGATAGATACGATAGGGTTGTTGTCCGATTCGGCCAAGGTACGGATAACGTTTGAAACACGTTTCTGCATTTCGGGGTTGGCACGCTGAACAGCGTTCAACTCCACGGCATTGTCGTAATGACCAGTGTCCACCGACGATACAGCTCCACCACCCATACCAATGCGGTAGTTGTCGCCACCCATTACCACTACTTTTTCTCCCGGTTCGGGAGTACCTTTCAATGCATCTTTCAACTTACCGAAACCAACACCTCCGGCCAGCATGATGACTTTGTCGTAACCGAATTTTTTGTTGTTTTCTTCGTGTTCGAAGGTCAACAACGAACCGCAGATAAGCGGCTGACCGAATTTATTACCGAAATCAGAAGCACCATTCGATGCTTTAATCAGAATCTGTTCAGGAGTTTGATACAACCATTTGCGTGGCGCGATATTATTTTCCCAGGCGCGACCGTTGTCGTTACGGGCATAAGAAGTCATGTAAACAGCTGTTCCGGCAATCGGTAAGCTGGCTTTTCCACCACCCAAACGGTCGCGGATTTCACCACCTGTTCCGGTAGCAGCACCATTGAAAGGTTCTACGGTAGTGGGGAAGTTATGTGTTTCTGCTTTCAGCGAGATAACCGATTCGATTTCTTTTGTTTGGAAGAAATCCGGTTTGTCGCCACTGACAGGAGCAAATTGTTCAATTTTAGGTCCGGCATTGAAGGCTACATTGTCTTTGTAAGCCGAAACCAATGCGTTCGGATTTTCTTCCGATGTTTTGCGGATGAGTTTGAACAACGACAGTTCTTTTTCTTCGCCATCGATAATATATTGTCCATTGAAAATTTTGTGCCGGCAATGTTCCGAGTTTACCTGCGAGAATCCGAAAACTTCGCTGTCGGTGAGTTTGCGTCCGATTTTTTCACTTACTTCATTCAGATAATCAATTTCATCCTGACTCAGCGCCAGGCCTTCCTGTTGGTTGTAAGCGGCAATATCTTCGATGTACTGAATAGGATCCGGTTGTTTGTTGATCGTGAAAATTTCCTGATTCAGACCGGAATAAATACGTTCCAACATAGGGTCGTATTCTAAACTTCCCTCTACCGAAGGAGTATGCGGCATCAGGCGGAACTCTTCAATACGAAGAATGCCGCTGATACCCATATTTTGAGTGATTTCAACGGCATTCGTACTCCAAGGAGTAATCATTTCGCGGCGCGGGCCGACATAATTACCTTCGATTGTCGTCAGGTTCGTCAGTTTTGCCTCGCTAAATAGCCATTCTAATTTACTTACATCTTCGGTCGACAAATTGTTTTTGCTTTGAACCACAAAAACATGTTGGGCGGGAGTCTGAAAAAATTGAATCATTGTTTGTTAATTGAGTTATTGGAGTATATTGAAAATGTTTATTGTTGTAAATCAGTGATTTATTACCAAAAAAACATGTATTCAATTCATCTGCAAAGATAAAGAAATTTTGCGAAGCCGGAAAACTGTTTTTCAGAAATACAACTAAATTTTGAACTGGCTAAATATCCCATTTCTTGCTTCGTAAAAATAGTTACGTTTATTCTTGTGTATTTCAAATAGATGGTTTATTTTTGTACAAATTTATACCAACACTATAAAATTGTACAAAATGTGGGTAAATCGTTCAATAATAGATGAATTACAGGATTTGGCTAATCATTATCCTGTAGTGATGGTAACCGGGCCAAGGCAATCGGGAAAAACTTCACTTTGCAGGAATTTATTTCCTAACAAACCTTACTATAGCTTCGAAAATCCGGACACACGAAACACTGTTATAGCAGATCCACGCGCATTCTTTAATGCAAATACCGATGGAGCCATTATTGATGAATTTCAGCGTTATCCTGAAATCTTATCGTATATTCAGGGAATTGTGGACGAAAGAAAGCAAAAAGGTCAATTTATATTAACCGGAAGCAATAATGTTTCGATGCTGACCAACGTGAGTCAGAGCTTAGCAGGACGTGTGGCAATACTGAAATTATTACCCTTTAGTTTGTCGGAAATTGAGGACATTAGCAAAGATTATTCACTTGACGATTACTTGTACAAAGGATTTTATCCGGGCATTTATGCTGATGACTTGAATCCCACTAAAGCGTACCGGAATTATTACGAAACTTATGTTGAAAGGGATGTACGACAACTCATCAATATCAAAGACTTAGTAAGTTTTCAGAAATTTATACGGTTATGTGCCGGACGAACAGGACAACTCTTTAACGCAAGTAATTTAGCAACAGAAGTTGGTGTTACGGTTATGACCATTCAATCGTGGTTATCGGTTTTACAGGCAACTTATGTGGTTTTTATGTTACAACCGTGGTCGGTAAATCTCAGTAAACGCTTTGTAAAAACACCAAAACTTTACTTTTACGACGTTGGATTGGCATCGTATTTATTAGGAATTGAAAACACGAAACATATCGAAACGCATCCATTACGTGGTTCGTTATTTGAAAATTTGGTGGTAGTGGATTTGCTAAAAAAACGTTATAATGCCGGCATGGACAACAATCTGTTTTTTTACCGCGATAATCATGGCAATGAAGTAGATGTAATACAGGAAGCCGGTGCAAAAGTAACAGCGTACGAAATAAAATCAGCTCAGACGTTTACGCCGCATTTTTTGAAAGGATTGGATTATTTGCAGAAAATTGCACCGCAGTACGCAGGCGAATCAAACCTCATTTACGATGGCCGGGATGAGCCAATCATAAATGGACATAAAATTCTGAATTTCAGAAAACTCGGAATTATTTAAACGAAACAACCAAAAGTTTCATAGCAATATGAAACCTTTGGTTTATGTTTTATATTATGCCTTTTTCAATTTAGCATACGAAAAATATGACAAGGCGAGAATTAACAGAAAAATCAATGGCATTAATCCATTAAAAGCCGGATCGCCCACTGAAAAATGAGCAATACTTGCCGAAACGAAAGTTATTGTAAATCCAACATAGGCAAATTCCTTCACCATACGCGGCACAAATGGCAAAATAAGCGCCAGAGCCCCTAATAACTTAGCTACTCCAAGTTCAATCCTGAAAAAATCGGGAAATCCTACGTGTTTAAATCCATCGATAGCCATAGGGCTTGTAAAATAAGAATATCCACTGAAAAGCATCATCAGTGCTACAATGGCTGTACTTGCCCAGTAAGTAATTTTTGTAGATTTCATATACACCTCTGTTTTTTTTTGATTATTTTAATTTGTTTTATTTACTAAACGCTGAATAGTTATTAAAAGTTCAACACTGTATTAACCTGCATTTTACACACTTGGCACTTCAGTACTTTAAAGCCTGTGTTTAGACTTATTAAAAACAATATCCATATTAAAGTTGTTCATAATCATGTTTAATAATTAATTTTTATCAATTCCACATGTTAGCTAACAAAACCGACAAACGTATCCTGAAAGAAAACCTGCAAAAAGAAACATTTAATCGTCGGACCATCTCATTTTATAAATACTTCGATATAGAAAATCCGCAGGAGTTCAGAGATATGCTTTTCAGAAAATGGACAGAATTAAACTGTTTCGGGCGTATTTACGTAGCCCGCGAAGGCATCAATGCACAAATGAGCGTACCGGAGCATCATCTCAACGCGTTTCTGAAAAATCTGTATTCAATACCGGCTTTGGACCAACTACCTATTAAATATGCCATCGAAGACGACGGCAAATCCTTCTACAAACTAACTATTAAGGTACGACCTAAGATTGTGGCCGATGGCCTTGAGCATGGTACCTACGATCTCTCCAGAGTAGGCAGGCACCTTACTGCTTTGGAATTTCATGAAGCATTAGACGAACCAGGCACAATTGTTGTAGACATGCGCAACCATTACGAAAGTGAAATCGGGCATTTTAAAAATGCCTATTGCCCCGATGTGGATACCTTCAGAGAAGAAATTCAGCTGGTAGTGGATAAATTTAAAGACGAAAAAGATAAAAAATTCCTTCTGTACTGTACCGGAGGTATTCGTTGCGAAAAAGCAAGCGCCTTTCTCATCAACGAAGGATTTAATGATGTATCACAGCTTTATGGAGGCATTATTGAATATGCTCAGCAAATCAAGCAATTGGGTATCGAATCAAAGTTCTATGGTAAAAACTTTGTTTTCGACGAGCGATTAGGCGAATCTGTCGACGGACAAATCATCTCGCGCTGCCACCAGTGCGGCAAACCCGCCGACACACATACCAACTGCGCCAACAACGACTGCCATCTGCTGTTTATTCAATGCGCCGAATGCCGGGAAAAATTTGCCGGTTGCTGTAGCGATGAATGCAAAACGATTTTTTATCTGCCCGAAGATGAAAGAATAAAACTCAGAGCGCAGCATGCGTCAAAATATGCCGAAAGCAAAATTTTCAAAAGTCGCCTCAGACCTAAATTATCGGTTTAAACTAAAAAAAGTAAGAGGTTTCGTCGGCTCAACGAAACCTCTAAGCATATCATTTCAATCGCATCATTTCGGGATTCTCTACAATATATTTTGTAGCAGCGCTGTAGCCGTACTGATATATATCCTGATAAGCATCAAAACTGAATTCATGGTATTTTTCCAAAGAGCGTGGCTCTATCAGAAAACGACACAAGTCTCTGCCTTCCTGTGAGTTTTGGTGCTGCATAGTTCTTACGGAACTCACCAGAGTATCAAGAGGTTTATGCAACGATGTAGGAGGAATATGTGGAAGCACATCTACTCCGATAATAGACTGACAGTAATCTTCAAGCCCCTGAGCAGGCATATTATTAAGCAGGCCACCATCAACATAATAAGTATTTTCATCTTCTACAGCCTCAAAAATCCCAGGAATACTGGCCGAAGCAGCAACCCATTTATCCAGGTCATTGCCCTGATTTTTAATTTCCCAGTCGGCCGTTGTAAGATTCACCACACAAATATGCAGCTTCTTTTTTAATTGTTCGAAGCTGTTATGGGGTATCAATTCTTTAATTAAGCCTCTAAGCATGGAATGATTTGACAAACCTGACTTTAAAAAGGTTGGCTGAAAAGTCATCAGTTTGGTTATCTTGTACAGTTTGTCATCTTTAATCATCTGCAGCATTTCGGCCGCCGAAAATCCTGCCGCATAAAGTGCCCCCACAATAGCTCCCATACTCGACCCTACAATGCGATTAGCAATAATACCATGATCTTCGAGCGACTGTATTACTCCAATATGTGCAAAGCCCAAAGCTCCGCCCCCACTCAGACAAAGACCAATCTCTTCGTTACGCGAAGAGGTAAAAAAGAAATCTTTAATAAGTCCCATAAATCTTCAATTTAGTTGTTTGTAAACATATTAAACACAGAAAGCATCAACAAAACAAAATGTTTTTTAAAAACCTGATTATCTAAAAGCAAAATAAGCTAATTTTGCAGTGAGAGACTCACATGAACCTGATAAAATAGATTTTTTTATAAAATCAATTTATTAATTTTACATTTCAACACATATAGCTGTTATAATTCTGAAACAGAACTCACATTTACAAAAAATATAACAAATCAAACAATGAAACGTTTTAGCATTTTATTATTTTTATCATGTATTTTACAACTTGCGTCGGCCAGCCTGCTGTACGATATTACCGATGGCAAATTCCGCTCCAAAGGTTTTGACACACCACGCTCAATGAATAATGGTGAAAATTACACACTGAATTTCGAAAGAAAAGCCATCGTAATGTATAATTACAAAAGTGGCGCTACGGTAGATACAATATTCAGCATTGCCCAAATCAAAAAATGTCCTGTAAAGTCAATTGCCGGTTACATGTTCAGTCCGAATGAGCAAAAGCTACTCATTCACACAAATGTAAACTACAGATACAGAAGAACTTTTACTGCCGATTATTATGTATACGACATCAAGCGTAAAGAACTACAGCCACTTTCGGAAGAAGGTGCGCAGGAGGTGCCGCTGTTTTCGCCCGATAGCCGCTACATTGCTTTTGCCCGCAACAACAACCTGTTTATGAAAAAACTTGATTTCAATACCGAAATAGCCATTACAAAAGATGGCGAACCGGGCAAAATTATCAATGGCACGCCCGACTGGGTTTACGAGGAAGAATTTGAGGCAACAAGGCACTTTGCGTGGAGTCCCGACAGCAAATTACTGGCATTTATCAAATTCAACGAAACTGATATCCCTGAGTTTTCATTCCAACTTTACAAGAGCTTAAGTAAAGATGATGAAATAAACTTATATCCGGGCTTTAAAAAATTCAAATATCCGAAAGCCGGCGAAAACAACTCAAAAGTGTCGGTTTGCGTTTACGACGACTTTAACAAGACCACCCGTGTTATGCAACTGCCCGACACTGATAAAGACTTTTATATCCCAAGGATTAAATGGACAAATTCGCCCGAGCAGCTGGCTATCTTTAAACTCAACCGTAACCAGAACCGGTTAGATATGTTTTTTACAAACCCTCGGTCGGCCGTAAGCAAATTAGTATTGCGCCAGGAAGACAAATATTATGTCAACTACGAATACATCGACCTGATGCAGTTTACGGCAGACAATCAGTTCTTTTTTGGAGTAAGCGAACAAGATGGCTACAGCCATATCTACCAATACAGAATAAACGGCACGTTATTTAAACAAATTACAAAAGGCAACTGGGATGTTACCGACTTTTACGGATACGATGAAGCGAAGAAAGCAGTGTATTATCAGTCGGCCGAAAGTTCACCCATGCAAAGAGATATTTACTCGGTAGATGCTAAAGGTAAAAAAACCAGATTAAGCAACGGCAAAGGCACTCACAACGCCTATTTTAATACCACAATGACTTGTTTTGCCGACAACGCATCCAGTCTTGAAAATCCTGGTACGGTGAGCCTCTATGATTTTGCCGGCAACCGAATCAGAACCATTCAGAACAACGACGATATCAAGAAACTTTTTGCCGATTTAAACCTACCTGAAAAAGAGTTTTTCTGCTTCACAACGTCCGAAAACATTAGCCTCAATGGCTGGATGCTAAAACCTGTCAACTTCGACCCGGGCAAAAAGTATCCGGTATTGCAGGTACAATACAGCGGCCCCGGCTCGCAGGAAGTACTTGACCGCTGGGATATTGACTGGGAGTACTACCTATCTACCAAAGGCTATGTGGTGGTGTGTGTTGATGGCAGGGGAACAGGTGCCCGGGGAGCAGAGTTCAGGAAGTGCACTTACCAACAATTAGGCATTCTCGAAACAAAAGATCAGGTGGAAACCGCAAAATACCTTGGCAAACTACCTTTTATCGACAAAAATCGTATCGGTATCTGGGGATGGAGTTTTGGCGGCTCTATGACGCTTTGGAGTATGAGTACTGGCGAACAGGTATTCAAGGCAGGCGTCTCGGTAGCCCCTGTTACCGACTGGCGGTTATACAACACAGCTTACACAGAACGCTTTATGCGTAGTCCGCAGGAAAACTTTGATGGTTACAACAAAACATCAGCCATAAGCATGGCCGGCAAGCTCAATGGTAAATTATTGATAATTCATGGCTCGGCCGACGACAATGTACATGTGCAAAACACTATGCTATACATAGATAAGCTGGTAGAAGCCGACAAACAATTTGAAATGCAGATTTATACTGATAAAAATCACAGTATCCTCGGCAAGCAAACAAGACGACATTTATACACCAGAATGAGCGATTTTTTATCAAACAACCTTTAATCAGGAGATAAGCAGCGCCGGAAATTAACAGGATTAGGCAGAAAATGTGTTGTAAAACATTTTCTGCCTAATCTTTTTTTGTACACTAAGTAACGAAATGTATTAACTTTGTCTGTCTTTTAAAAAACAAATTATCAAACTATACAACCAACTATTTTAATCCTTATTTTTTATGAGTACTGAAAACAAAAATTACGCATTGCCTATCGCAATGATGTTTGCATTGTTCTTTATGATTGCGTTTGTAACCGGACTGCCAAGTCCGATGGGAGTCATTGTAGCCAAGCAATTTGGTGCAACCAATTTCGAGTCGCAATTAGGTTTCCTCGGTAATTTCCTTGCTTATGCTTTTATGGGTATTCCGGCTGGAATAATGTTAAAGAAAATCGGATACAAAAAAACTGCCCTTGCAGCCATTGCCGTAGGTTTTGTGGGAGTAAGTGTACAGTTCTTATCGGGACAAGCCGGTAGTTTTCCGGTATACCTGATAGGCGCCTTTATTTCAGGATTTTCCATGTGTATGCTTAATACTGTGGTAAACCCTATGCTGAATACGCTTGGCGGTGGAGGTAATCAGGGCAACAGGCTTCTCCAGTTTGGTGGCTCAATCAACTCAATTGGTGCAACCATCACACCTATGCTTGTAGGCTGGCTCATGGGCGCTGAAGCCGGACGCACAATCGAGAAAGCAAACCCGGCCTTATTCCTTGCTTTAGGAATTTTCGCATTAGCATTTGTAGTACTGTCTTTTGTAAAGATACCAGAACCACATTTACAAAAAGCCGAAGAAAGAAAGGTAAAGAACCAGCACAGCCCTCTCTCTTTCCGCCACTTTATTTTTGGAGCTATTGCCATTTTTATTTATGTGGGTATTGAAATTGGCATCCCAAGTACAGCCAATCTTTATATGACAGCTCAAACCACAGCAAGTAACCCCGGACTCGGTATTGACGCAACTATTGCAGGTAGTATTGTAGGTTTCTATTGGCTACTCATGCTCGTAGGTCGTTTAACCGGTGCATCTATTGGTGCCAAAGTATCCAGCAAAGCCATGCTTATCACCGTTTCGTCTTTAGGGTTACTGTTTATCCTTTTAGCAATAATTAGCCCTAAAACACTTACTCTATCGGTGCCATTTATGGAAAACACCGTAGTCCCTGTCAGTGTAATTTTTCTGGTACTATGCGGTCTATGCACATCCATCATGTGGGGAGGTATTTTCAATCTTGCCGTTGAAGGGCTTGGTAAATATACCGCAGCAGCTTCCGGAATTTTTATGGTCATGGTTTGTGGTGGAGGTATAGTTCCTCTTCTGCAAGGTTTGGTATCTGACCATTTCGGATATATCAACAGCTATTGGGTAATGTTTGCTTGTCTTGCGTACATGTTATGGTATGCACTTGTAGGTTGCAAAAATGTAAACAAAGACATTCCCGTAGAATAATAAACTTCGATTATCAAATTTTTATATATAGAATAATTTTTTTATGGAAAAACCATATGTGATAGGAATGGATATGGGAGGAACCAACACTGTATTTGGTGTGGTAGACGCCCGTGGAACCGTGATTTCGAAAAGTGCTATCAAAACCGGCACACACACCGATGTAAATCTTTATATCGACGATTTGTACGAAGAGATGATTAAACTCATAGAAGCTGCCGGAGGCGTAGATAAGTTCAAAGGAATGGGTATAGGTGCTCCAAACGGCAACTACTACACAGGCAACATTGAATTTGCCCCCAACCTACCCTGGAAAGGCGTAGTTCCTTTTGCTAAATTAATGACTGAAAAGTTTGGAATTCCTGCCGCCCTCACCAACGATGCCAATGCAGCTGCTGTAGGCGAAATGACATACGGTGTAGCCCGCGGAATGAAAAATTTTATCATGATTACCTTAGGAACCGGTGTAGGTAGTGGTATTGTGATTGATGGCAAGCTGGTATACGGGTACGATGGGTTTGCGGGCGAGCTGGGACACACTACAGCCATCCGCGAAAACGGCAGGCTTTGTGGATGTGGTAAATATGGCTGTTTGGAAACTTACTGCTCGGCCACCGGAGTGGCTCGTTCGGCTCGTGAAATTCTGGCTTCGAGCACTCAGGAAAGCCTGTTGCGCAATATCCCTGTAGACAGCATTACCTCAAAAGATGTTTTTGACGCAGCTATGGAAGGCGACGAAATAGCAAAAGACATCTTTGCTTTTACAGGAAAAATACTCGGACAGAGTTTGGCCGATTTCGTAGCGTTTAGTGCACCGGAAGCCATTATATTGTTTGGCGGCTTATCAAAGGCCGGAGATTTAATTATGAATCCAATCCGCGAAAGCATGGAAAGCAATCTGCTTCCTTTGTGGAAAGGCAAAATCAAATTATTTTTCTCGGAATTAAAAGAGGCGGATGCAGCCGTATTGGGTGCCAGCGCTTTAGCCTGGGAATTGTAAAACAGACTGCTCAAAATAAAATAAACCCCGGAAAATTATTTCCGGGGTTTATTTGTTGTGTATGTTATTGTTCAAAATAAACAAAAACAGAACAGGCAAGTTAAATTGTGTTATGCGTTTTTAGCTTTAGCAACGATAGCTTTAAATGCTTCAGGATGATTCATTGCTAAATCGGCTAACACTTTACGATTCATTTCGATACCGGCTTTGTGCAAAGCTCCCATAAGTTTTGAGTAAGATAAACCTTCGAGACGTGCAGCAGCGTTGATACGCTGAATCCACAAAGCGCGGAAATTACGTTTATTATTTTTACGGTCGCGGTAAGCATACTGCAAACCTTTTTCCCATGTATTTTTAGCAACGGTCCATACATTACGACGGCCGCCATAATAGCCTCTGGTAAGGCTAAGAATTCTTTTTCTTCTTTTACGTGAAGCAACGTGATTTACTGATCTTGGCATAATTAAAAATGATTTGTGAATGTCAGCGTCGTGTTTTACACGAACTTTGGGCTAAGCACTCTGATTTTTCAGACTAAGAAAATTTTGTAAAAAAGATTTAATTCAACGAATTATCTAACACAAAGCATTGCTTTTACGTTTTTCTCATCTACCGAAGCTACAATAGCATCGTGAGTAAGATTACGTTTTTGCTTGGTAGTTTTTTTCGTCAAAATGTGTCTTTTAAACGCATGTTTTCTTTTGACTTTTCCTGTTCCGGTAAGGGTAAACCTTTTTTTGGCACCGGAGTTAGTTTTCATTTTTGGCATTTGTTTTTTGTATTTAAATTAAAAAAAAATCACTTTGTTTTTTTGGGAGAAAATGTAATAATCATACGTTTTCCTTCGAGTTGCGGTAGTTGGTCTACTTTGGCATACTCTTCCAAATCATTGGCAAAACGGGCTAAGAGAACTTCTCCCTGGTCTTTAAACAAGATTGAACGACCTTTAAAGAAAACATAAGCCTTCACTTTACAGCCCTCTTTCAGGAATTCCTGAGCATGCTTCAACTTAAAGTTGTAATCGTGATCATCTGTTTGCGGTCCGAAACGGATCTCTTTCAAAACAACTTTAGCTGTCTTAGCTTTCTGTTCCTTTTCACGTTTTTTTTGCTGATACAAAAATTTTTGATAATCAATGATTTTGCAAACAGGCGGCACTGCATTGGGTGAGATCTCAACAAGATCTAACTCCAACTGATCAGCGATACGCATGGCTTCTTCAAATGAAAAAATGCCCTGTTCGACGTTATCACCTACCAATCGTACTTCTTTAAGCCCCCTGATTTTCTCATTAATTCTATTGGGTTGTTCTTTTTCCCTACCCCTTTGAGGCTTGATAATCAATTGCTTAGCTATTGCTTGTTTCCTCCTTAATTTAATTAAAAATTATTTTATCTCTAATGCTTTTTGAGCGCGCAAATATAATACATTTTTTTGAATTATTCACACTATAGTCCTAATAATTAAATAAAAAAAAGTCTGTGTGAAAATTACAATCTTCATTTCCGGGCCAGGTAAAGTTCAATTCTATCCATGGCTTCAGCTATTTTTTCGATGGAATTAGCATACGAGAATCGCAAGAAACCTTCACCTCCGGTTCCAAAATCGATTCCGGGGGTAATTCCCACGTGAGCCTTCTCAAGCAAGTCAAACGCAAATCCATAGGAGTCGACCGTAAACTTACGTGCATCGCAAAAAATATAAAATGCTCCCTGCGGTTCGGTATGAATTACAAAGCCCATAGCTTTAAGGCGCTGTATCATATAAAGACGTCGCTCGTTGTACACCTCTTTCATTCGCTCCACATCGTCGGCAGCCTGTTCCAGTGCGGCTATCCCTGCGCTTTGGGCGGTACTGGGTGCACAAATAAACAGGTTTTGTTGCAATATCTGCAGCGAACGGATATACTTCTGCGGAGCTATGACATAGCCCAGCCTGAGTCCGGTCATGGCAAAACGCTTTGAAAACCCACTAATAACAAAAGCCTCCCTGGTAAATTCGAGCACTGTGCGTGCTTTAGCTCCATATATCAAACCATGATAAATTTCATCAGAGATAAGAGGTACTCCCAAACTGGCAAGTCCTTCGTACACCTCATCGGCAACGAGGGTTCCGGTTGGGTTCATCGGCGAATTCACAAAAATAGCCTTTGTACGGTCGGTTATCTTTTTCTTTATATCATTAATATTGTATTGAAAGCCTTCTTCGGCCGACAAATCAACAAAAACCGGTTCGGCATGACAGGACAAAGCAAAGTTTTTGTAACACGGATATCCCGGGTTCGACATGATAATTTCATCGCCGGCATTGCAAAGCAACATAAGTACCATTAATATGGCCGGCGACGACCCCGAAGTCACCAGCACACATCCGGGATCAACATCTACCTTATACTCTTTTTTATAAAATGCGGATATGGATTGCCTGAGCGCCAAATCGCCCAACGAATGGGTGTAATGCGTTTTTCCGGCCATCTGGGCATCTACGGCAGCCCGGGCAATAAGCTCGGGAACATCAAAATCGGGCTCACCAACTTCGAGGTGAATTACATCAGCCCCCTCACGTTCCAGCTCATGAGCACGCTCAAGCACATCCATCACAATAAAAGGAGTCATTCTTTCGAGGGTTCGATTCATAAATCAATCAGTTAGTAATTACTCT
>JAFNAV010000087.1 GCA_017860345.1 Bacteroidota bacterium
GTATCTCAATGGTTGGGTAATCTGATAAGTTCAATCAATCTTAATGATTCTTTAATTTGATTAAAATTGAATTATGATTTAAATTTATAGTTAAATTTGAAGATTGAAAGTAGATAATGCTGCTTGATGATTTTTATACTTCTTGATTTAAATAAAGCAGCGTTTTTTTATATAGAAAAAATAAATATTTTTTAGCTCTAAAAAATTTCATAGCTATCAAAAAAATGTCGAAAATATGCGCTTCACTACAAAAATCCTGATTGCTACTCTTTTTACCGTAATGGCTCAAATGGTTAGTGCCCAGAATAGCGCTGCCATTGTGGAAAAGAAGGTGAATTTTGGTTATGCTACCGGTTCGCCTTCGAGGGTGATTAATGCGGTAATTGTTCACTCTACCTTCAATAATTCGGGAGGAGATTTTTATGATATTGATTTGGTTGTCAGGCAGTTTTCGCGTTATGGTGTAAGTGCTCATTACGTGATAGGGCGCGATGGGGTTATATACCGGCTTGTAGACGAAAAGGATGTGGCATACCATGCCGGAAAAAGTGCTTTGCCCGATGGACGTACAGCGGTAAATAGCTGTTCGGTGGGTATAGAACTCATGACCTCCTTTGATGAAGGGCCTACAGAAGCGCAAATAAAATCGCTTACAAGTTTGGTGAATGATATAAAAAAACGCCATAAGATTCAGTTTGTGCTTCGTCATAGCGACATTGCACCCGGAAGAAAAACCGATCCATGGAATATGAACTGGGATGATTTTATCAAAGGCATTGATTGATGGTGTATGGTTGATGATTTTAAAAATTTAAATGGATGATTTCAAAAGTTAAGATACTGGGGATTGTTTTAGCTGTGGCCTCAGTTTGTTCGTTTGCAACTGCTCAAAAAAATACCGAGAAAATTATCGGCGACTCACTTACTGCTATTACCAATTCCTATGCTGCGGTTGGCCGGGTTGTTGTAACCGGATTAACGGTAAATTCTGCAGATAAAGTGATTGTTGTTGAAGCCAATGACATTTTATCGCAAATCCCGTTTCGCCCCGAGAATGTAAAGCGTATTTATAATATGCTTATCAGGCTAACTTCTACAAAATATGCCGGATATAAAATCGTTTGCCGGTCGGACAAAAGCAATATTGAGGATTATATACCTAATATATACCGCAAAGCCGATGTGGATAAACAGCGGATATTTACGGTAACGCCTCCTGTTACACCTTTGGTCAAAAATTTATCGCGTCCTTACAAAGTTTCTGAAGGGCTCGAAAACAGGCATCTTGCCATATGGCAAAGTCATGGGTGGTATTACAATCAGCAGCAAAAAAAATGGGGATGGCAGCGTCCGCGGTTATTTAACACGGTAGAGGATTTGTATACACTGTCTTATGTATTGCCTTTTTTGGTGCCAATGCTCGAAAACGCTGGTGCCAACGTGTTGTTGCCGCGCGAAAGAGATACGCAGCGCAACGAAGTGGTGATTGACAATGACGACTCGTACAAAATAGGGGCAAGCCGATATCACGATTACAGTGATCGCAAAGCATGGAAAACATCGGGAGTGGGCTTTGCTAATCCGAAAAAAACATACCTCCATGGTGAAAATCCTTTTACGATGGGCACATACCGGGTGGTACCTGCTATAAACGACTCGGAAGTTAGCTATGCCGAGTGGACTCCTGATATACCTGAGGAGGGTTATTACGCAGTATATGTATCTTATAAATCTTTGACCAATAGTGCTCCGGATGCCCGCTATACAGTGTTTTACAAAGGTGGAAAAGCGCATTTTAGTGTAAATCAAACTATTAGTGGCGATACATGGGTGTATCTCGGTAGGTTCAGATTTGCCAAAGGACGAAGTAGTCAGTGTCGCGTAGTTTTGTCAAATTTCAGTTCGTTTTCGGATAAAGTAGTAACTGCCGATGCTGTAAAAATTGGAGGTGGAATGGGCAGTATTGCCCGCAGTCCCAATGCTGACGTAGTGATTGCCGATACCAAAAGCTCCGATTCTGCTCAGGTAAGAAAAATCGTAACTATACCTACCGAGGCTATTGAGCCCGTAACCAGTGGATATCCCCGTTATGCTGAGGGAGCGCGTTACTGGCTTCAGTGGGCCGGTATGCCCGATAGCATATATAGTCGCACGGTAGGAAAAAATGATTACAGCGACGATTTCCAGTCGCGCGGGTACTGGGTAAATTATGTTGCCGGAGGCTCATCGGTTATACCCCGGCAACCGGGACTGAAAGTGCCTTTGGACATGGCGCTGGCTTTTCATACCGATGCCGGAGCTACTAAAAACGATTCAATAATAGGTACACTCGGAATTTGTACCGTAAACAATACGCTGGGAAGTCAGATTTTTGAGAATGGTGTATTGCGATGGACGTCGAGAGATTTGGTAGATATTATCCAAAGTCAGATTGTAAGTGATATAAGATTGAATTTTGCCCCAGAATGGACACGGCGTGGCCTGTGGAATAAATCGTACAGCGAAGCACGTGTACCCGAGGTGCCAACCATGTTGCTGGAGCTACTCTCACATCAGAATTTTGCTGATATGCGTTATGGGCTCGATCCCCGTTTTCGTTTTACGGTAAGCCGGGCTATTTACAAAGGCATTTTAAAATACCTGAGTTACAATTCGGGTAAGCCATACGTGGTACAACCTTTGCCCGTAAGCCATTTCAGTACTCGGTTTATCGATAAAAATAAGGTGGAACTTAGCTGGAGTCCGGTTGAGGATCCAACGGAAACAACAGCTACTCCTAAGCAGTATGTGGTTTATACGCGCATCGACGAAGGAGGCTTTGATAATGGGGTAGTAAGTTCGCGAAATAAAATTGTTGTAGAAATTCAAAGCGGTAAAATTTATAGTTTTATGGTAACGGCTGTCAATACCGGTGGCGAAAGTTTCCCATCGGAGGTGCTGTCGGCCTACCGTGCCAATGCCGAAAAAGGTGAGGTGATGATTGTCAATGCTTTTACCCGCGTAAGTGCCCCCGGAAGTTTTGTGAACAACGGATCCACGGCAGGCTTCCTGAATGATGAAGAAGCCGGAGTACCCTATATCTCGGATTATGCTTATGTGGGAAAACAATATGACTTTAAGCGAACAAGCCAGTGGGTAAGTGATGATGTGCCCGGTTTTGGAGCCAGCTATGCCAATTACGAAACAAAACTAATAGCTGGTAATACTTTTGACTTTCCGTACATCCATGGTAAAGCAATAAAATCAGCGGGTTATTCGTTTGTATCTTGTAGTCTGGATGCTCTGACAAGAGGGGATGTTAATTTGAAAAAATACAAACTGACGGATTTAATTCTTGGAAAACAAAAACAAACTTCGTTAGGAAATGGTAAAAAACCGGTTGAATTTAAAACTTTTCCATTAGCTTTGCAACAAACATTGCGTAACTATCTTCAGGGAGGAGGAAATTTACTTGTTTCTGGTGCTTATATAGGATCCGATTTTTATTCAGGCAACTACATACGCACAGATGAGCGGTTGTTTATCGAAACATTTTTGAAGTATAAGTTTAAATCGGCCAAAGCATGTTTAACTGCTAATGTAAAAATGATAAGTTCACCTTTTCAATATTTTACAAAAGCAGAGTTCGGCTATTATGCCGAGCCTAATTCTTTGTCGTATTTTGCCGAGTCGGTCGATGCTGTCGAACCAGCAGGCGATGGCGCCGTAACAATATGCAGGTATACAGGCACAAATCTGAGCGCGGGGATTGCTTACAAAGGAGCTTACAAAGTTTGCGCCTTTGGTTTCCCGTTGGAAATAATACAATCGGAACGTGAGCGAAACCGGCTATTGCATTCGGCGCTCGACTTTCTGAATTCGGGAAGTAAGCGCAAATAACTTTCTGCATTATAGGCAGTTGAACGAAGTGTTATCAGGCTAAAAAAAGATTAGAATAAATTATTAAAAATAACTTTAAATAAGGTTGAAAAACAATGAAAACAAAACTCTGGACACTTTTATTGTCAATAGTAATACTTACTTCATGTGGCAGTGGCGGCTCAGGTTTGCCTTCTGTGAATGGAACTCAGTTTGAAATTCTTGTAGTAATTGCCGACTCGGTATGGAAAAGTCCCGGAGGACGTGAGCTGAAGAGTGCGCTTGCTCAGAATATGAGAGATTTACCTCAGGCTGAACCGATGCTTGATGTGCATCAGTGTAACTGGGTGGAGTTTGGTGATGTACTTAAACCATCGCGCAACATTGTATTGGCCGAAGTTTCGGACAAATATACGGCTCCGAAAATAGTTTATGGTAAAGATAAATGGGCTCAACCACAGGCTATAGTGAAGATAACGGCACCTGATGATAGCGCTTTTGCCAATGCAATCAGAACTCATCGTAACGAAATTGTAGAGTATTTTATACGTTCAGAACGTGAACGCCTGATTGCTTTTAATAAGAGTAATGTTAACGATGTGGCCAAGAATCAAATTGAGAAAATGTTTGGTATTCAGATTGATATTCCTAAAGGTATAAGTAAAGTTACTACCGGAAAAGATTTTATATGGATAACCAACGATCAGCCGAATGTTCGTCAGGATATAATTGTTTATTCGTATCCGTATCGGGATAAAAACACATTTACTAAAGCATTCATTGTAGCCAAACGTGATTCGGTATTGAAGGTCAATATACCGGGTGAGTTAAAAGGTTCTTACATGGGAACAGAGTTGAAGTACGCCGACCCATCTTTCAGAGAAATATGGGTAAACGAAGGATATTGTGCCGAAGTGCGTGGTTTGTGGCGTATGATGAATGGCGCTGCTATGGGTGGTCCGTTTTACAGCCATACCCGTTTAGATGAAATTAACCAACGGGTTATTACCATCGAAGGTTTTGTTTTTGCACCGGGTAAAAACAAGCGTAATGCCATTCGTCAGCTTGAGGCTGTAGTGTATTCGGCTAAACTTCCGCAGGAGATTAATGCCATTCGCGAAGTATCGGTAGTTGGCAAAAAAGAAAAGAAATAAACAGATACAATTTTTTAAAACATACATGGATAAAGACAAAATTGTAATAGGTATTACACATGGCGATATAAATGGTATTGGTTACGAGGTTATTCTCAAAACTCTGGCTGAACCCCGTGTGCTCGATTCATTTATTCCGGTTATATACGGTTCGGCCAAAGTGGCTGCATTTTATCGTAAACAGCTCGATATACAGGCTGTAAACCTGAATATAATCAATAGCGTTGAGGAACTTAACCCCAAACGAATTAATATTATCAACTGTACTGACGATGAAATTAAGGTGGAACTTGGCCGTTCTACTGCTGAAGCAGGCAAAGCAGCTTTTGCGGCTCTGGAGTTGGCTTCTGCCGATTTAAAACGCGGCGCACTCGATGCTATTGTTACAGCACCGATTAATAAAAAGAACATCCAGTCGGATAGTTTTCATTTTCCGGGGCATACGGAGTATCTCGAAGAAAAATTCGGCACCGGCACTCCTGCTTTGATGTTACTAATCAACGATGTAATGCGTGTGGCTGTAGTTACCGGACATATTCCTGTTGATAAAATTGCTTCCACACTCACACCCGGACTTATTACCGAGAAGCTGATTGTGTTTAATAATGCCCTCAAGCAGGATTTTTCCATTGTACGTCCACGTATTGCAGTGCTCGGCCTCAATCCGCATGCCGGCGACGATGGTGTGATTGGCAATGAGGAGGAACAAATTATTATTCCGGCCATGAAAGAAGCCGAAAAAAAAGGTGTTGTGTGTACAGGACCTTATCCTGCCGACGGTTTTTTTGGTTCGGGTCACTTCAATAAATTTGATGGTATTCTGGCCATGTATCATGATCAGGGGTTAACTCCGTTCAAAACAGTTTCGATGGATAGTGGGGTGAACTATACCGCAGGTTTATCGGTAATACGAACATCGCCGGCTCATGGTACGGCGTATGACTTAGCTGGCAAAAATCTGGCTACAGAGGATTCGTTCCGACAGGCAATTTATATGGCCTGCGACATATACATGAATCGTGCATTTAACCGCGAAATTTCGAGTAATCCACTTGTTGTAGAACGCCGGGCTGAGAGGGCAGGAAGGATTGAATAAGGGTTCGTAAAAGGATTTTTTATCATATCCTGAAATGTCACAACATACAAAAAGAACAGACACTTGCTAAGCAATACCGCAAGTGTCTGTTCTTTTTTGTGGACCCAGTTGGGCTTGAACCAACGACCCCCTGTCCCGATAGCTATCGGGAGAGTCAGGTGCTACTAATGATTTTATGCAGCATTTCAGGAAAATCTTTTAAGTTTTTAATGTATTTAGAAGATTTCATGGCCTTTATTTTTCGCTCAATTCTAATGGCATGTGGGTAGTTATCGGTTTTGATAAATAGGAAAAGCTTCCAGTCGTTTGCCGTTGCCGTAAATCTGCTTTTTCCGTAGGTTGCCATATTATGTTTCAAGATTCTTTGTTCGAGGTCATTTTGCGTGGCCCCGATGTAGAATTTGTTCAGTTTTTCACTGAATAAGATGTAACATCCAATCATGGTAAATAAGGTGTTAGATTTTTCTTCAAACAAAGAAAGTTGCCTTTCAAAAAAGCAACTTTCCATTGTGGACCCAGTTGGGCTTGAACCAACGACCCCCTGATTATGAGTCAGGTGCTACTAACCAACTGAGCTATGGGTCCAATTTATTGTCAATATTTCTCTTTTTTTGACCCCCTGTCCCGATAGCTATCGGGAGAGTCAGG
>JAFNAV010000033.1 GCA_017860345.1 Bacteroidota bacterium
CTTCGTGTGTGGGCATTTCTAATTTCTCCGACATTTGAGCCACTGTAAGATCACCTTCGGCCAGCGCATCCAACATCCTTTTTTTAATTCCATTGAATTCCTTCAGATTCTCTTTGGCCTGCTCAGGGATTCCTCCCCTTTTCTCGCGCAGGTATTTGGCGGTTTTTCCTTTTTCTATTTCCATTTTTTTAGAGGTAAGAGGTAAGACGGTTAGAAGTAAGTAACAGGCATTTACTTGCCGCTTACCTCTCGCTTTCTTACTGCTGTTTTATACTAGCGCATCAATCATACTCATAATTTCCTTGCTTGAGCAAGCTATCAGATTCACCGCATCGGGATCGCAAACGGGTGCACACATACCGCAACCTTTACAAACCGTGTTGTTGATTTCGGCAATTGTTTTTCCATTTTTATCCGTTTTAATTATGGCATCGAACGGACAAGCTTCCTCACATGCTCCACACCAGGTACATTTTTCAGGATCGATAGTAGCTACCAACGGATCGGTTTCCAATTCGCCTTTGTTCAGAATGGTGTACGATTTAGTGGCTGCCGAAAGAGCAGAATTAACCGATTCGGCAATGTTCTTTGGTCCCTGACACGTTCCTGCAATGGTAATCCCATCGATAACCGTTTCTACCGGACGAAGTTTCATGTGTACTTCGGTAAAGAATTTATCGCGTCCTTTAGGGATTTTGAATAAAGGACCCATATTGCTGTCGGTACGCGGAACCATACCTGTAACCAAAACCACCAGATCGGCTTCCACTTCCAGTTCTTTGCCAGAAGTAAGTATATCATTAATTTTGACGATCACTTTGTTGTTTTCAGCAATAACCGTTGCCGGATCTTCTTCGTACGATTGAAGATAAATATCGCCCTGTCGCAACGATTCGGCATAGATGATTTCCTGTTTGCCATAAGTACGCAAACCACGCGTAAAATGGAAATTGTGGATACCTGCAAATTTATTTTTAGCCGTTACCGCCGCATGAATAGTGGATGTACAGCAGTTACGCGAACAATAAGTATTTTCACCTTCGGTCTGACGGCTTCCCACACAGTAGATATAAGCGATATTTTTCACTTCTTTTCCGTTGTGTACAAGTTTGCCGTTTTGCGTATCCACCATGCGTTTAAATTCGGGAAGCGTAATGATTTTGTCCGACGAATGGTATCCGAATTCACCTTCTTCCGGTGTATAATGATCGAATCCTGTGGCCATCAATACCGAACCTACATTGATTTCGGCAATATGACCTTCGTTGTCATTTTCAGTCTTCGTGCGTACTTTCAGCATTATATTTCCAACACTACCTTTGTTTTCGATCACCTCAGAGTTGGTCATAACGGAGATATTGTCGTATTGCTTCACCTCATTGTAAAGACGATTCACCATTTCCGATCCGGTTTCATTGGTCGAAAACAACGAACCCCATTCGGCTACATGTCCGCCCACAGCAGGCATTTTTTCAATCAGAAACACATGCGTATCTTTTTGAGCCAAAGTAATAGCCGCTTTCATACCTGCTACTCCTGCCCCGACTACCGCCACTGCCTTTGTGGTTTTAATTTTGTTGGTTTCCAGTGCCTGTGCATAACGCGATTTAGCAATGGCAGCCTTTACCAAATGAATGGCTTTTTCGGTGGCCGCCGCTTTGTTATCGGAATGTGCCCACGAAGCCTGTTCGCGGATATTGGCATGAACGTAAGTGTATTTGTTCAAATCGGCACGAACCGATACATTGCGGAAAGTAAGCAGGTGCAACTTAGGCGAACACGAAGCGACAATCACTCCATCCAGTTCGTTTTGTTTGATATCTTCCACCATATCGCGCTGATTGGCATCCGAACAAGCAAACATGGTGGTTTTGGCAATGAAAACAACATCTTCACCCTCCACCGACTGGCGAACCTTTTCCACATCTACATAATCGGAGATATTACCACCACAATGGCAAATATAGACTCCTATCTTTTTTGGTTTCATATTAGCCCCCTCAATCCCCCAAAGGGGGAATTATAGTTAGTATTTTTATTATTATTCATATTATAAGCGATTTAAAGCCTCCCCTTCGGGGAGGTTGGAGGGGCTAATAAATAACTTATAGCTTCCGATGAAGCGGCACCAGCTGATAAAATGGTATCGGGAATATCCATAGGCCCGATAGCTGTTCCGGCAACAAATACACCATCGATACTTGTTTTAGCCGGACTTATCAACGCATCGCTCTGACCTACAAAATTGAACGGATCAAGTGCAAGCGTTTGATTGTCGAAAAACTTTTCGATACCTGTATTGGGCAATACGCCTGTGGATAAAATCACCATATCGTGTTCAGCTTCCTGCAAACGTCCTTCGTTGATATCTTCGTAACGGAGAATCAGATTGCCGTTTTCTTTTTCGGATATTTTACCGATTTTGCCTTTCACAAAGTTCACACCCATCCCTTTGGCCTGTTGATAGAATTCCTCGAATCCTTTACCAAACGAACGGATATTGATATAATAGATGGTTACATCAGCCATTGGCAATGCACCCATCAGCAACTGAGCCTGTTTGATGGAATACATACAGCAAATCTGTGAACAGAGCGGATTACCTACCGAGGCATCACGCGAACCCACACAAAGCACATAAGCAATTTTATCAGGTACTTTTCCATCGCCGGGACGGAGAATGGTATTATATGGACGGGTTGGAGCCAACTCACGTTCCATTTGTTGTGCTGTAAGAATGTTTTTGAACTTACCATAACCATAACGCGGCATATTTTCAGGATCGAACAATTTGAATCCTGTGGCAAGCACCACCGTTTTTACATGCAGATTCATTTCTTCGGTCTCCATCGTAAAATCGATACAATTGGTAGGACAAGCCTTTTCGCAAGCTCCACAAAGCGTACAATTGTCAATATCGATAGCAGCCGCTTTCGGACTACATATACTGAACGGGATAAAAGCCGCTTTACGACCAATCAATCCAAACTGATACTGGTCGCGCACATTTACCGGACAAGCTTTTTCGCACAACTGACAAGCCGTACAATCTTCGATATGAACATATCGCGGATGTTTGGTTACTTTGGCGGTAAACTCATTGTCGTTTATTTTTTTTATATTGCTTACTTCGCTTCCCGTAAAAATGGTAATGTTAGGGTGGCGCGAAATTTCGGAGACTTTCGGAGTAGTGATACAAGCGGCACAATCGAGCGTAGGGAAAACCTTACTCAACATAATCATTTTGCCACCTACCGACAATTCTTTATCAACGAGCAATACTTTATATCCGGTATTGGCCAGATTGAGAGCAGTCTCACCACCGGCTATACCCGCACCAACGACAAGTGCATCGTATGTAATGTTTTTTATTGGAGTCTTACCCCCTAAATCCCCCTGAAGGGGGACATTTTGAGTAACATCTTCCTGTATAATTATTTCTTTATTCATAATCATCAATACTATTATTAAAGTACACCTTTGGAGGTGCAATCGGGATATTACTCCCCTTTAGGGGTTGGGGATTGTTTCTCTTGTTTTAAGTAAATACTCATTGAAATTACGCATCTGTTTTACGAACGACTCACTGCAAACCGAACAGATGGCAGCCATACGCAGGCGCGCCGGATCAATTTCTTTTTCTTTCATCATATTGTGTGTCTTGGCCATCAGATGACCTGTCTTTTCGGTACACGATTCTCCATAAACACAATCGCTTCCATCTGCCGCAATAAACACTCCGTCGAATCCTTTTTCGTAAGCGTAAAGAATCCAACTGGGTTTTATACCACTTGAGCAGGGAACTGAAATGGTATATACAGTGGGTGGATAATGCAATTTCAGTAGTCCGGCCATATCAATGGCAGGATCCGAAATCTTTTCGGTAGAAAACACCAGTATTTTGGCTGTTTTTGTACCCCTAACCCCTAAAGGGGAACCGGAGTTAGTATTGTTAATCATACTCTCTTGTGTATCACTCATATTCAATTATATTTTAAAAATATCAATACTAATATTCTATCCCCCTTCAGGGGTTAGGGGTCATTTTCTTCCTTATTTTTTCTTCATATACACTTTAAAGTAGCCGTTTTCTTCTATCCAGCCCATGTATTCATGACCTTGTTTGCCACACCATTTTGGGATGTCTTGTTTGGTTCCTTCGTCCGACGAAAGAATTTCCATTACATCACCGGCTTTGATGGTGCCGATAGCTTTTTTTGCTTCCAAAAGCGGACCAGGACAAGCGGTACCACGTGCATCTACCGATTTTGCCACATCTACTGATTTTAATTCTTCTGCTGTCATAATATTTAATTGTTATTTGTCCTTCGGACGTTATTTTGTTATTTACTTCGTGTTATTTGCCCATTGGGCGTTATTTTGTTATTTACTTTGTGTTATTTGTCCTACGGGCGTTATTTTGTTATTTACTTCGTGTTATTTGCCCTTCGGGTGTTATTGTTTGTTATTTACTTCGTGTTATTTTCCTTTGAGTATTATTACTATTAATAACGGCGAAGCTAAATAACAAGGCGTAGCCTAAATAACAGCGAAGCTAAATAACAGCAAAGCCAAATAACAAGGCGTAGCCTAAATAACAGCGAAGCTAAATAACGGCAAAGCCAAATAACAAGGCATAGCCTTAAATAAGAGCGTAGCTGAATAACTATATAAATAATTGTATCGAACTCTCACCTGCATCAGCCACAAATGTAGCTGCGCCTGCATAGCTTAAATTCGGATAGTCAATGAATTCTTCTTTCTTGAAGCCCATTAATCCCATCGACATTTCGCAGATAACGATTTCGATACCCAACTCACCTGCTTCCTGAAGCATTTTTTCAAGAGACATCACGTTTTGTTTTTTCATCAGGTAGGAAATCATTTTAGGACCCATACCGGCCATGTTCATATTCGATAGTTTCAGTTTCTTGGTTCCGTTAGGAAGCATCATACCGAACATTTTTGAAATAAAATCTTTGCCTTTGGGTGATTTCTTGGGGTCGCGAAGTGCGGAAAGCGACCAAAATGAGAAGAAGAGTTTTACCTGTGTATCCATAGCTGCTGCTGCAATCGAAATTACAAAAGCTGCCAGAATTTTATCCAAATCGCCCGAAACCACAGCTATCGAAAGCTGATCTTTCCGCGCATCCTGTAATTGTTCTACTTTTGCCTGCAACTCATTGATTTGTGCCTGCAATTGTTCCATGTTTATTTCAGTGGTGTTTTCCATTTTGAATCACTTTTAATGATTAAAGAATTTTTTCTGCAAATGTATTGAAGAAAAATATATTTAATTGGAAAACCCGCGTGCAGCTTTGTACATAATTTTGTGATATAGGTCACAAATTATATTGACTCAAAGAAAAGCTTTTTCTAACAAAAAAACTCTAAATATATTTATTTTTAAAATAAACGTATTTAGAGTGGTGAAATGTGGTAAAGCAAAGTGCTTCTTAACTGGACGGAAGTTCCTGATTATGAATGAGACGACGAATATTTCCCCGATGCTGAATAATAATCAAAGTCATGCAAACCAGCAGGTAAAAGCATGTAGGAGTAAATCCGTTAATGATAAGATCTGTAACCGGCAACGAAACTGATAGTACGAGCGAACCAAGAGAAACAAACCTGAAACGCCATTTCACTAAAAAGTAAACGGCAACAGAAATAAAAACCGCATAAGGCGCGAGCAACACAGAGGCTCCCAGCGTAGTATTTACGCCTTTTCCGCCTCTGAACTTGAGAAAAATGCTAAAATCGTGTCCTATAATTGATGCTAAAGCGATAAAATACACAAAATAGGGTGAAATGCTATCATCCGCAGGCTGGAGAATCAGAGTTAATAACACAGGCAATAGTCCCTTAAACATATCCAGTAACTGCGTAATCAGCGCAATCTTCTTTCCGGCAATCCGCTTTACATTGGTCGACCCGATGTTTCCACTCCCAAACTCAATGATGTTTTTCCCTGTTGAATATTTTGTTAGTATATATCCAACAGGTATTGCCCCAATCAGGTATGTTGCTGCTATAAAAGTAATCTGAAGGAATGTGTTCATTGAATTTATTTTTTAGGAAACCAGGGTAAAAAGGCATTGGTTTTACGAATATATTCCTGATACTGAGGCTTTGTGTTAGTCAACGATTTTTCGAGCAGTGCTACTCCCGATACCTTAATAATGAGCAATGTCATCAATGCCGAACCCAAAGCAAGCCAGTAGCTGCCGGCTGCAATGCTGAACAGTGCATAGGCCCACCACACGGCTGAATCGCCAAAGTAATTCGGGTGTCGGGTATATCTCCAAAAACCGGTATTGAGTACTTTTCCCTTGTTCTGCGGATTGCTTTTGAACCGTGACAATTGTAAATCGCCACCCACTTCGAATGTAAACCCAACTAACCAAACCACTATACCTGCATAGTCGGTAAACTGCAACGAACCACTTTCATCTCCCATATTAGCACCCAGTAATGGAGTGGAAACCAGCATCATTAAAACCCCTTGCAATAAAAATGTTTGAAAGAAACTAAACCACCAATATCGTTCAGGGCCGTATTTCTTGCGAAATTCCTGATAGCGGAAATCTTCGGGCTTGCCAATATTTCTCCAGGCCAGATAGCCCGATAAGCGTAACCCCCACAGCGAAACCAGAACGAGCATAAGTATTTGCCTGTCAGTTATCTGATCAGACGAAAAAACGTAAAACGCGTTGATAACCACAAAGCCAAATCCCCAAAATAAATCGACTATACTTACGTTTTTAATAAATACGCTCACTACCCAGAGCAAAGTAAGAAGGGCAAGTATGATAAGCGAAGCCTGAAAGTATAAAGTTGCCATACGTAATAGTTTAATTGGTGAATAATAAAGATACTGCAATAGCTCCATTGCCTGCGTGCATGCCGATAACGGGCGAAATGTCGACTACCGAAACAGCGGTTTTACTGGTAATCCTTTTCATTTGTTCTTCGGCCTCCAGCGCTCCTTGCGGATTATGGGCATGTAAAACGATGTAATTCCATACCGCTTTTTGCTCACACATTTTTTCAATATGATTGAATATTTTTTTCAAGCTCGATTTCTGGCTAAAGGTGTTGCCGAAAAGCATGGATTTGCCATTTTCGTCCATCGAAATTACCGGATTCAATCCTAATAAACCAGCTATCATGCCTTTGGGTTTAGATACACGGCCACCTTTAATCATGTATTTCAAATCGCGCACACTTACAAAGATGAACGACTGAGCTACTTCTGCCTGTATGTTTTTTACTATCGTGCTAAAATCTTCGCCCGCTTCGATGTATTGAGCTGCTTTGAGCACTAACAAGCCGAGCGATCCGGAAAGGTTTCTGGAGTCGATTACCTGAACCGGCTTGTTGAACTCCTGCGAAATGCGAATGCCTGCTTTGACACTATTGTTGTAAGTTCCGCTAAATTTTCCGGTCAGGTGAATGGCTATTATTGCATCGTAGTGAGAGGCCAGATGCGAATAAATATTGGTAAAAGCCTGCTCGTTAATTTGCGATGTTTTCGGAAACTCGGCTTCGGTTTCGAGCATGTCGTAAAACTGCTCCGGCTGTATCGTCACTTTATCCAGAAAATGATTGTCGCCAAAATTTATATTCAGCGGTACCACATGAATCTGGTAAAAATCAATTAGCTCCTGCGACAAATCGCAGGTAGAATCAGTTACCAGCGCTATTTTCCACTTTCTTTTGTAAATAGTTTCCTGCTGACGCACCATATCATCTACTTTCTGAAAAGTAATGGTGCCTGCTTTTTTCAATTCCTGAAACAATTGCGTAGGGTTGTTGGTATGCACATGTATCCTACAGGTTGTTTCTGATCCGGCCACTACTACCGAGTTGCCACTATCCGATAATAAGCTCTGAATCTGCTCATTATTTACATGTAAATTTTTTATTATAGCTTCGGTGCAATATCGAAATGGAATTTCGGACTCGCTGATATTCTCAGTATGAACAAGTGAAATAACAGTTTGCGAATCCACTTTCAGATTACGAATATTAACAGCTTGTATGAAATCGATAATCCCTTTCATAAATACAACAAAACCCTTGGCACCGGCATCAACAAAGCCCGATTTACCCAGCTCTTTCAGTTTCAGCGTGGTTTCGGTAAGCGACTGTTCCAGTACTTGCACCGACTCTATCATCACTTGTTTAAAATCGTGAATACGTTCTTTTTTAGTGTTGATATATTCTGCCCAGTCTCTGATTACAGTCAGCATAGTGCCTTCTACCGGATTGGAAATGGCTTTGTAGATGTAGGGAATAGCTCTATTCACACTATGTGCAAACTCGGTGATGTTGATATGCGGTTTGTTCTGTGTTTCGCAACTCAGGCCATACAGAAACTGCGCAAAAATAACTCCGGAATTTCCCCGGGCTCCAACCAGCGCTGCTTCAGCTATGCTGTTTACCGTGGTTTTATACGACTTGTTTGGTTGAATGGTATCTATTACCGAACGAATGGTTGCAGCCAGATTAGTTCCCGTGTCTTTATCGCTTACCGGAAATACATTAATTCGGTTAATCTCTGCCTGATTTTGAAGTATCTGATTTCCACCCGCTATAAATGCGTAATAAAGCAGCTTTCCGTTTATTGCTGTATGATTTTTTTTGTCTTTGCCAGTATAGTCTATCATAGATTTTTTTAAACTTGGTTTAACAGTGAATTGTCTGCTTTTTTCTTTATATTCAATACCATAAGAACAACATAAATATCTGATTGTTTTAAAACCAATTTATTTTGTTTAAAAAAATCTTTTTCTTTATGATTGAAAAAGCCTTTGTGATGTGCATCACATTATATATATTTACAGTCAAAAATCAATGAAAATAAAATACCATGCAAAGCGATTGTAAACAATGTCCGTTCAACTCCAAAGCAGCAGCTACGCTGAGCGATTGCAGCTTTGAGCAATTGTCTGAAAATCATTTGGTTCTTTCGTTTAAGAAAGGGGATAGTATCATAAAACAGGGCATGTATTCCACCAATGTGGTTTTTTTGCGTACCGGACTTGCCAAGATACATTTGCAGGGGCCTTATCACGAACAAATTGTACGTGTGGTAAAATCGCCAACTTATCTGGGACTACCTACCACTTTTGGCGATAAAATCAATCAGTATTCAGTTACAGCAATAACCGAAGCCGAAGTGTGTTTTATCGATGTACATGTTTTTCAGAAAATCCTGAATGAAAACCGGGAGTTTTCTAACGAAATAATTATCGAGCTCTGTCAGAATGAGCTGGAATCTTTTCATCGCTGTGCCAACCGTACCCAGAAACTTATTCGTGGTAACATGGCTGATGCCTTACTGGAGTTTGCTGATAAAATTTTTATATCAGATACCTTTACAATACCGCTTTCGCAGGCCGAACTGGCCAATTTAGTGGACACCAGCCGCGAAAGTGTAAGTAGGGTGCTTACCGAATTTGATAAAGATGGAATTATTAAAATGACCGGGAAAAAAATTGAAATTCTGAACAAAAAGTCATTAAAAATGATTAGTCAGAATGGATAATTGAAAATGAATAATTCATAATACAATCAGTTGTAAATTGTATTCTAAATCGCAAACAGATAAATTGTAAATATTTTAATGGGAATAGAAAAAGGAATTTTTCAGCGCACAGAGTTGCTCTTAGGTAAAAGCTTTATTGAAAGAGCTGCTGAAAAAAAAGTGATAATATTTGGAATTGGTGGTGTGGGTAGTTGGTGTGCCGAGAGTTTAGTCCGGTCGGGGATACGTAATCTGACCATTGTAGATTCGGACCGCGTGTGTGTTACCAACGTAAATCGCCAGCTGATGGCCACCACCAAAACAGTGGGGAAAGTAAAAACAGAGGTGTTGAAAGATCGTTTACTTGAGATTAATCCGAAGGCCGAAATCATAGCGCTTCAAAAAATCTATAGTCCCGAAACGCACGATTCGTTTAATCTGGATTCGTACGATTTTATTATCGATGCGATTGATAGTTTGTCCAACAAAGTGTATCTTATCCAACAGGCCACTAAGACGAATGCCGTTTTTTTCTCGTCGATGGGGGCTGCTTTAAAAATGGATCCTACACGCATAAAGGTAGCTGAATTTTGGAAAGTACAGGGCTGCCCGTTGGGAGCTGCTCTGCGCGGTAGGATTAAAAAATTTGGTGGTGTTACTAAAAAATTTTTGTGCGTATACAGCGATGAGCTACTGAAAAACAAAGGCGAAAATGCGTCGTGCGGTACCGAAAAGTGTATGTGTCCCAAGGCAGAACACGGACCGGGCGATCCGGATCTGGTGAATCACGAGTGGTGTAGCCTCAAAGCCAAAATTAATGGAACCACGTCATACATGCCGGCTATGTTTGGCATGACTATAGCCGGACTTGTGGTGCAATCTATTGAGAGCGAAGCATAATCAGAGGTGTTTGTAGACCTTTATTTCTGTTGTATCCCAATAATTTTTCAGTATATCAGCAAGGTCTTGTTTGGCTTCAGCTTTTAGTATGCCGTTTTTTGTATGGAATATTCCATTGTAATAAAATACAGAATGGGTAATCGTTCCATACTTATTGCTGAATACTAATAAGCTGTTGTTTATGATTTCTTGCTCAGGTTTTAGTTTTTTACTTTTTGAAACATGAAATACCTGAATGATTCTGAATGATGCTTTCAGAACCTTAGGATAGCTGTCGGAAAGGATTGAACTTGTTTTGTCGAAAATTTTGTTTTCGGAGGTGTTATTATGCGCAAAATAGCATTCAAGCGCATAGCTATGGCAGTTTTGAGCTGCAGTTGCAAAATACGCATTGTTGTTGTTTATTTCTATGCTGTCCGGAATATAGGATTGGTTGTTGTGCAGCTTTCTGAAAAAACTTGTGTCGACCTTTGAAGGTTCCGAATATTTTCTGATAACTATCGTATCATTTTGCCAGCGGACCCGAATTTCGGTATAATGCAGTCCTTTTTTGAGCGTGTCAGGCAAAATGATTTTTTTCTCTGATTTTAGACAGTCTACCAAGTTTATATTGGTAGTGTTGGCCAATATAAAACCGGATGCTCCTAATAGTAAAAAAAGGAAAATTCTTTTCATGGTATTAGATATTTAAATACAACTTAAGTAAGATAGGGGTCTGGAATTTAACCTATAGTTCTGTTGATTGTGAAAATCTTTATTTCAACGAATATTACAGATGCTCTGATTATTTCTTGAGTACTCATTTTGTACAAAAAAAAATCAAAGTCCGATATTCAGAATATCTTGAATACCGGACTTTTTGAGTTTCTTATTGTACCTGTGGTACCGTGGTGGGAGTAGGGGGCGCTGGTACTCCGGTGGATTCTTCCAGAGGTATGGCTTCCAGTTCACCATCTTCGTCAGATACTGAATCAAGAGCTGTTGTATCTTTTGGTACGTAGGTATAGCAATTGTAGCTTTTTGTAATAACTTCTTTAGGCTTGGTTGGGAATTTGCCCTGGTAGTTCTGGAAATGCTTGTCTTTAAGTACTTTTTCCATGAAGTAGCCAAATACCGGCAGCGCTGTTCTACTACCCTGACCCAACTCGCCTGTACGAAAATGTACGCTGCGGTGGTCGCCGCCAACCCACGAACCGCCAACCAGATTTTTGCTTACGCCTACAAACCAGGCATCGGAGTGGTTGGATGAAGTTCCGGTTTTTCCACCAAAATCGGTGTTGTATCTGAACAAATCCCAGCCCCACAATGCCTGCGAGGTGCCGCCGGGTTCAGTCATGCCGCCTTTCAGCATTTCGGTCATAAGCCAGGCGGTTTCGTAAGGAATAACACGCTTTTGTTCGGTGGCAGCCTGATATATTACTTTTCCGTTTTTATCTTCTATGCGGGTTACCATAATAGGGTCGTGGTACATGCCTTCGTTTACTACAGTAGCGTACGAATTTACAAGTTCAAGGAGCGAAACATCCGACGAACCAAGGCATGTTGAGGGCTTGTCTTCAAGGGCGGTTTTTATTCCCAGTAAATGAGCATATTTAATCACTTCCGGAATGCCTACCTCTTGAGCAAGCTGCACCGCTACCGTATTGATGGAGCGGGCAAAAGCATGTTTCAGGCTCATCTCGTAACCCATGTATGATCCGTTGGCATTGCGCGGTATCCATGATTTTGGCTGGCCATTTTCCATGTAATCCCATTTTACGTATTTATCGGTGGCGCGGTCGCAAGGCCCTTTGCCGTGCATAAATGCTGCGGTGTATACAAAAAGTTTGAAAGTTGAACCCGGCTGGCGTTTTGATTGAGCCACTTTATCATACTGCCAGAATTTGAAATTGATGTCGCCCACCCAGGCTTTTACATTGCCCGTGTTAGGCTCCATAGCCACAAAGCTGCAATGCATAAAGTGGTTCATATAGCGGATGGAGTCCATTACGCTAAATGTAGTATCTTTTTCGCCTTTTTCGTAGTCAAAAACTTTAGTTCTGTGTTTCAGATTCAGATATTTATCGATAGAATCTTTATTGCCGTCAAATCGGGCTTTCAGACTTGCATAAGTTTTTGTTTTTTTAGCAATATCTTCAATAAAATTCGGGATGTCTTTGTGGTTTTCGTCCTGCCAGGGATTCTGCCCCCGCCAATGGTCGAAGAAACGTTTTTGTACTATACGCATTTGCTTATCCACAGCTTCTTCGGCATATTTCTGCAATCGCGAGTCGATGGTTACATAAATTTTAAGCCCATCGGCATAAATATCGTAGCCGCTTTGTTTTTCCCAGTCTTCAAGGTATTTCGCTAAATATGCTCTGAAGTGTAATGCTTCGCCGTCGTATGATTGTTCTACGCTGTAATTGAGTATTAAAGGTAGCTTCTTAAGTGAGTCGCACTCGCTTTGGCTGATTACTTTCTGAGTAACCAGATTTTGCAAAACCACATTGCGGCGCTCTTGCGACCGTTTGGGATTTACCTTGGGGTTGTAGGTGGTGGTGGCTTTCAGCAACCCTACCAGCGTGGCCGATTGTTCGTAGCTAAGCTTATCGGGTGTGGTTTTGAAATAGGTTTTTGCAGCTGTTTTCAGGCCGTAAGCATTGCTTCCAAAGTCTACGGTATTGAAATACATGGTCAGAATTTCCTGCTTCGAGTAAAACATTTCAATCTTAACCGCTGTAACCCATTCCTTGGTTTTCATGATTACTAACTTAATGCCGGGTATATAGCCAAAAAGTCCCGTAGAATATTGATTTCGGGTTTTGTACATGTTTTTAACCAACTGTTGCGTAATGGTACTTGCACCACGGGCATTTCCTTTGGCCATGTCTTTTAATGCAGCAAAAACGCCCTGAAAATCAATGCCGAAGTGATCGTAGAAGCGCTCATCTTCAGTAGATATAAGGGTTTTGATAATTTTGGGCGAAATATCCTTATACTCCACGGGCATGCGGTTCTCGGTGAAGTATTTACCGATTACTTTCCCGTCGGAACTGATAATTTCGGAAGCTATGCTTTGTTCGGGGTGACCTATGCTATGGAGGCTGGGCGACTTGCCAAATAGCCACAGGAAGTTGATGTCCACAAGGAAAAGGTATAGAACGAACATCCAGATGCAGGTGAATGCGATATTTGCAAGTTTGCGGTACCATACCAGTCCACGAAATCTTGCCATGCGTGCTTTACGCCATGTGATAAATTTATTCCACCAACGGATAATGAAATCTATCCATAATGGGAAATGCTCAAGAATGTATTTTCGGACATTCAAAAACAGCCTATTGAATTTTTCCAACATATAAAAACCGGAATTATGACGCAAAGTTACAGCAAAAGATGGAATTATAACTTAGTTTTTTATATTAATCGATAAATCTTTTTATGTGATTGGTCGGAATTGTTTGGCATTCAGACTTTTTTGATGTTAATTGATGCCGGTTTCGGGCTACGAATTTGTATACCGAATCACGCCAGGCGACGGGTATTTTTTGGAATATCCTCACAAGTTTCCAGAGGCCACCGCAGTCGCTCAAAATCTGAATTACAGCATCGGAAGAGGTATAGTATGAGTTGTTGCGGTAATAGATAACACTGTCGGGGGTGGGGCTTTTTCCGCTCGCAAAGCTGGACGCTAAATGCCCTGCAGCCGAATGCAATGACGAGAAGTAAAAAATCTTCTTTTTGTCAGCTTTCAGAAGGAACCTAACCCAACGGGAACAGAATCCGCAAGTGGCGTCGTAAAAAATGACGTGGTTTTTATCCATCTCAGCGATTTTTAATTATAAAAACAGATGGATACGGACATTTGTTTAAAATAAAAGCCGCAGATGATACTAAATAATTTAGTCTCTCC
This sequence comes from Bacteroidota bacterium, assembly GCA_017860345.1. Taxonomy (GTDB): domain Bacteria; phylum Bacteroidota; class Bacteroidia; order Bacteroidales; family Paludibacteraceae; genus Paludibacter. The sequence goes on from JAFNAV010000033.1 coordinate 14,328, forward strand.
TGCGGCTTATTTAATCGGAACAGAGTGGGTGATTTTTTTTATAACCCAAACTCAGCTTTTATTTCGTTCACCTTGTCGGTTTTTTCCCAGGTAAACAGTTCTACGGTTTGAGAAAATTCGTTACCGTTACCGTCTTTGAAAGTTTTGGTTACAGTTTTGGGCTCGCGACCAACGTGTCCGTACGATGCTGTTTCTTCATAAATAGGGTTGCGTAGTTTCAGACGTTCTTCAATGGCTTTGGGACGCATATCAAAGATGTTCTCAATTTTCGAAGCTATTTCGCCGTCGCTAAGTTTTATCTGTGCTGTACCATAGGTGTTTATGTACAGGTTCATAGGTTTGGCTACCCCAATGGCATAAGCTACCTGTACCAGAACTTCGTTGGCTAAGCCTGCAGCTACAATGTTTTTGGCAATGTGGCGTGCTGCATAAGCTGCCGAGCGGTCTACTTTGGAAGGGTCCTTGCCCGAGAATGCACCACCTCCATGAGCGCCTTTGCCTCCGTAAGTGTCTACAATGATTTTACGACCAGTTAAACCGGTATCGCCATGCGGACCTCCGATAACGAACTTGCCGGTAGGGTTAACATGGAGCGTGTAGTCGCCCTTGAAGAGCTCGGCAAACTGAGCATCGAGAGCTTTTACCCGTGGAATGAGTATGTTTTTAACGTCTTCGCGGATTTTGGTGAGCATCTCGTCGTCGGCCTGAGCCTGCGATTTGGTGGCCGATGGTTGTACAAAATCATCGTGCTGGGTAGAAACTACGATGGTGTTGACTTTTACGGGCTGATTGTTGTCGTTGTACTCAATAGTAACCTGCGACTTTGAATCAGGACGGAGGTATGTCATTACTTTGCCTTCGCGGCGGATGGCTGCCAGTTCCTCAACCAGTGCGTGCGAAAGGTCGAGGGCTATCGGCATCAGATTTTTGGTCTCGTTGCTGGCATAGCCAAACATCATACCTTGGTCGCCGGCACCCTGATTCATAGGGTCTTCGCGTTCTACACCGCGGTTGATATCGCCCGATTGCTCGTGAAGAGCCGAGAAAATTCCACAGGCATTGCCGTCGAACATGTACTCGCTTTTGGTGTATCCGATGCGGTTAATAACGCGACGGGCAACCGACTGAACGTCGATGTAAGCGTTGGATTTTACTTCGCCGGCCAACACTACCTGTCCGGTAGTTACCAGTGTTTCGCAGGCTACTTTAGATGTTTTGTCAAGTGCCAGAAAGTTGTCGAGAATGGCATCTGAAATTTGATCGGCTACTTTGTCGGGGTGTCCTTCCGAAACCGATTCTGATGAAAATAAATATCCCATATACAATTAGTAATTAAATAATTAGTAATTAATAATGGAGTTTTTTTGGGGACTTAGTTGCTGAAAGGTTGGAAATGAATTTACCATTTAGCATTTTTTTCTGTGGTTGCAAGCAGTCCAAATTTCTCCACATATATTTCGGCTGCAAAGTTAGTAAAAAATTTTTTTTGTTGATGTTTTTTTGTTGAAAAAGATTCTGTTATGTGTTTTTTCGTGGTTTAGCGCGGAGTGCTCTCGGGCAGCGTGGGTGAGGGATAGTAGCGAAAAGGCCGCCGGCTCAGGACGGGACGCAGGCACGGACTGAGCCGGTGGACTTGTAGCGGATAGCCCGACCCGCAGGGGCACCCCCAAAAAGAAAAAATGTAATGGGCTGGTTTAAAATCGGTTTTTCCAGAGGAAACGCAGCCATTCGCCATGTTTTTTTTCGGCGGGATTGTCCTGAACTTTCCAGATGGAGGTGTTTTTGAGTTCGTCGGGGAGAAACTGTTGCGCAACGAAATGGTTGGGATAATCGTGCGAATACATGTAATTTTTACCGTAATTCAGTTCTTTCATTAGTTTGGTGGGCGAGTTACGCAAATGCAGCGGCACGGGTAGGTTTCCGGTACGTTCTACCAGGGCTAAGGCTTCGTCTATAGCAAGATAGGCGGAGTTGCTTTTGGGCGATGAGGCCAGATATACGGTGGTTTCGGCCAGTATAATTCTGCCTTCGGGCCAGCCGATTTTTTGGAGGGCATCGAAGCAGGAGTTGGCCAGAAGCAGGGCGTTGGGGTTGGCCAGTCCAATATCTTCGGCTGCTGAAATGACCAAACGGCGGGCGATAAATTTGGGATCCTCGCCTCCGGCTATCATGCGTGCCAGCCAGTAGATGGCTGCATCGGGGTCGCTGCCGCGGATGGATTTAATAAACGCCGAAATGATGTCGTAGTGGAGTTCCCCGTCTTTGTCGTAAGCCATGGGGTTTTGCTGGAGGCGTTCGGTTACTATCTCGTTGGTGAAACGGACGGTTCCTTCGGGTTCGGCAGCAATGACTAAGTCCAGAATATTGAGCAACTTACGGGCATCGCCACCGGCAAAACGCAGCAGGGCATCGGTTTCGTCGAGTTGAATTTTGCGTGTTTTTAATTCGGTGTCGGTTGCAATGGCGCGGTTGGCGAGTTCCAGCAGGTCGTCGTCCTGCAGCGATTTGAGTACGTACACCTGGCAGCGGGAGAGGAGAGGTGTGATTACTTCGAACGATGGATTTTCGGTGGTGGCGCCAATCAGCGTAACTGTACCGTTTTCTACGGCTCCGAGCAGCGAATCCTGTTGCGATTTGCTGAAACGGTGAATTTCGTCGATGAAAAGGATGGGGTTTCCGCCCTGCGAAAAAAATCTGCTTGATTTGGCTTTTTCTATCACCTCTCTTACGTCTTTAACGCCTGAGGTTACTGCGCTTAGCGAGTAGAAAGGGCGGTCGAGCTTGTTGGCAATGATTCTGGCTAAAGTGGTTTTGCCAACTCCGGGAGGGCCCCAGAGAATGAACGATGCTATTCTGCCCGACTCTATCATTTGTCGCAGAATGGCTTTTTCGCCAACCAAATGTTTCTGGCCTATATACTCATCCAGTGTTTGCGGGCGAAGCCGTTCAGCTAAAGGTTGCATGGTGATGTTTCTTTTTATTATTTTGAAGACAAACATACGTAAAATAATACTAAAATGCAAACCGAAATGGAATGAGAAGAACGGTGGAGGAGAGTTGGGTGACGTTGGAAAATAATGTTTGGCCTACTTGTATATTCGTAGTTTACTACATTGATTTTTTTTGTGCTTTATTCAGGATTAAATTATAATGATTATCTTTGCTTGATAATAAGTAGGATGTGTATATGACTGTAAAACAGCTTAATTTGCTTTGTAAGGATACCTTGATGGAGCATTTGGGGATAGAGTATGTTGAACTCACGCAGGAGCGGATAGTGGCCAAAATGCCGGTGGATAGAAGAACATTTCAGCCGATGAAACGTTTACATGGCGGAGCTACTATGGCTTTGGCCGAGTCGGTTGGGAGTGCGGGTTCTTTTGCCTTGGTTGATACTGACAGATATGCTGTTTTAGGGGTAGAGATAAGTGGTAGCCATGTGGCAACTACCAGAGAGAGTGAGGTTTTTGGCATTGGGACTATTGTGCACAGAGGACAAACGCAGCATGTTTGGGAAATTCGTATTGAAGATAAAACAGGCAAGCTTATATCGCTCTGTAGGCTGACCAACCGGATTGTTCCAATAAAGACTGAAAAATAACATGGCATTTGATTCATTTGCATACCAATCTCTTGGCAGGCTACAGCAAGTCTGTCTGAAACAAAATATTCCTTTCGCGTCGTACCGTTTGCCGCTCGACCGCGAAATAGTGACCGTTGTACAGCATCATTCCATGCCCGAAAAGCTGAGCCGGATGAATGAGCCTGAACTTAAAGCGGGTTTTGTGGTAGCTCCGTTTACCGAGTCTACCGGAAATGACAGCTATTTTCTTCAGCCGGATTGTGTGTTTTTTTCAAATGACATTGACGATATTTATATAGAAAAACTGGCTGCCAATAACAGATTTGTGCTTGAGGATAAGGCTGCGAACAATGTACGTACTACCAGTTCGGAAGAATTTGTAGGCCAGGTAAACAAAGCTGTTGCAGTGCTGAAAGATAATGCTTTACAGAAAGTGGTGTTGTCGCGTGTGCGTGTTGAAGAGTTGCCTGAAGGTTTTAGCCCTGATGTTTTTTTTCTGAACCTTTGCCGAAAATACCCGTATGCTTTTGTGTATATGATGCAGTTACCACAGGTTGGGTGCTGGATAGGTGCAAGTCCTGAGCCGTTACTTGCTGTGGAAGATGGAAAGGTAAAAACTGTTTCGCTGGCAGGTACTCAGGTAGCTACCGACCTCGATACCGAAAAATACAGATGGACTTCCAAAGAGATTGAGGAGCAAGGTATTGTTACCAATTATGTGGAAAAGACCTTACAGTCATTTGACGTTAAAGATATAAGCAAAACAGGACCCGAAAATTATCGGGCTGCCAACCTTATTCATTTGAAAACGAGTTTCGAGTTCAGACAAGCTGGCTTGAAAAACGGTTTTTTCGATTTTCTGAAAGCGTTGCATCCTACTCCTTCGGTGGGTGGACTTCCAAAAGTTGAGGCACTTGAATTTATATTAGAAAACGAAAAACACGATCGTAGTTTTTATAGTGGCTTTCTGGGGCCGGTAAATATCGAAGGAAAAAGTGCGGTTTTTGTTAACCTGCGTTGTCTGCGGTTATTCGAAAAGGAATTTGTGCTGTACAGCGGCGCAGGTATCACTACAGCGTCGGTTGCTGAAAAAGAATGGGACGAAACTGACAATAAAATGCTGACGATGTTGAATGTAATACGGTCATAAAAACTCTGGAAAAGAATAAAAACTGCGAAAATCGTCAATGAACTGACGAATTTATATATAAAATCGTCAATATACTGACGAAATTCGTATATTTGCACTTGAAAAGTTCAACAACATGGCAAATATTAAACGAATCATACAAAGAAGAATTATCCAGCGATTGAAACCCAATAAGGTTATATTATTGTTTGGAGCTCGGCGAGTAGGTAAAACAATCCTGCTTCGGGACATTGTTGCGGATTTTAGCGGTAAAAGTTTGATATTGAATGGAGAAGATTCTAACACTCTTTCTTTGCTCGACCGACAAACCGTGGCCAATTATCGCCAATTGCTCGAAGGGATTGATTTGTTGGTTATCGACGAAGCCCAGAATATTCCTAATATCGGACAAAAACTCAAACTAATTGTAGATGAGATTGATGGTATCCGGGTTATTGCCAGTGGGTCATCTTCTTTCGATTTGCTGAACAAAACCGGCGAACCATTGGTAGGCAGAAGTACTTCCTTTTTGCTTTTTCCGTTTAGCCAGTCCGAACTCTCCGCTGTAGAAAATCCCTTTGAGACAAGAGCAAATCTGGAATCGAGATTAATTTACGGCTCTTATCCTGAATTGACTCAAATCATTGGAAATGAAGAAAAAACAGAGTATCTTCGCGATATTGTAAATGCTTATTTATTAAAGGATATTTTATCGGTAGAAGGTTTGAAAAATTCATCCAAAATGAAAGATTTACTTCGACTTATCGCTTTTCAGATGGGCAACGAGGTGTCGTACGATGAGTTGGGACGACAACTGGGCATGAGCAAAAACACTGTGGAGAAATACCTCGATTTACTATCCAAAGTATTTGTAATCTATCGTTTAGGAGCATACACAACAAATCAGCGCAACGAGGTTTCAAAGGCTGGTAAATGGTATTTTTACGACAATGGAATTCGCAACGCGATAATCGGAAATTTTCAGCCACTGTCGGCACGGCAGGACGCAGGAGCACTGTGGGAGAGCTATTTAATTGCTGAACGTATTAAACAAAATCAATATCTTGGACTAAACAAGGAATTTTATTTCTGGAGAATATATGGTGGAAAAGAAATTGATTTAATTGAGTCGTCGGCTGATACACTGAATGCCTTCGAATTTAAATGGGGAAATAAAATTCCTAAAGTTCCGGCTCCCTTTGCCGGCAATTACCCAACCGCGACTTTCACAGTTATCAATCAACAGAATTATTTAGATTTTATCAAATAAAAAATTATTATGCCACACTTCCGACAAGGAATTAAAAATATACCTGAAATTTGCGCCCAACTTGGCGTAAAAAAAGCAGTCATCGCGCCGGGTTCGCGCAATGCGCCCCTCATTTTTGCTTTTACAGCTCAGACTGATATTGAATGCCTGAGTATTACCGACGAACGATCGGCGGCATATTTTGCGCTGGGCATTTCGCAATATAGCAACGAACCGGTGGCGCTGGTTTGCACGTCGGGTACAGCCGTGCTCAATTTTGCGCCAGCTATAGCCGAAGCGTATTACCAGAATATCCCGTTAATAATATTTACTGCCGATCGCCCTGCCGAGCTAATCGACCAGGCCGATGGGCAAACCTTGCGGCAAAGCAATATTTACGGAAATTATATCAAAGCAGCTTTCGATTTGCCGGTTGAAACAACTACCGCAGCCGATCTGCTTTTTTCCGACCGGCAGGTTTCGCAGGCTTTAGATACTGCCATGGCGTTTCCTCAGGGGCCAGTGCAAATCAATGTACCACTTCGTGAACCCATTTACACCGCTATCCCCGACCAACATTCAAATCCGAAAATCATAAAAACATGCGCGGCACAAGCTGTTTTGTCGAAAGAAAGTTTAGATGAATTACAGGAAAAATGGCTTAAATACAAGCGGAAATTAGTTATATTCGGCGTTTTTCCCAAAAATGAATGTCTGAACCGTTTGGCTCATCAATTGGCTAATGAACCCGATGTGGTAGTATTGGCCGAAAATCTGTCGAATATAGCCGGTGAAGGAATTATAACACAACCGGAATCATTATTTTCAAGAATAAATTCATTGAACAACAAAGACGATTTCAGGCCCGACCTGCTCATAACCATCGGTCATTCTGTAATTTGCAAGCAGCTGAAAGTCTTTTTACGGGATAGGATGGCTGACGAACAATGGCAGATAGAATCGTCGTTGCCTTACGTGGATACTTATCAAAGTCTGACAATCGTAGTGCCGGGACTTGCAACGGAAATTTTCGGAAAAATGCCTTTCGGAAAAACAAAAAGTAATTATGCCGCAGTGTATGACAATGAGTTATTCAAAGTACATCACCTTCATGATAAATTTCTCCTGTCCGCTCAGCAAGCGCTTTCCGATCTGTCCATCACCACCGAATTACTTCAGCAATTGCCAGCCGGAGCCGTACTCCATCTGGCCAACAGCACATCGGTGCGCTGGACGCAGCTTTTCAGCGCACGCGAGGATTTAACCTACATTTGTAACCGGGGTACTTCGGGCATCGATGGAAGCTTGTCGACAGCTGCCGGATATGCTTACAGCGCGAAGCAACCTACCGTTTTCCTCACAGGCGACCTGTCGTTTATATACGACTCCAATGGTCTGTGGAACAATTATATAACCGACCATTTTAAAATCGTTGTAATGAATAACAATGGAGGAAATATTTTTCGTTTTATAGGAGATAAAGAGTTGATGGCTAACAGTCTGAAGTTTTTCACAACTCCACATCAAGTCAGAATTCAATCCTTGGCCGAAGCCTATGGGATAGAATATCTTTCGTGCTGTACCTTGGACGATTTGGAGCAAAGCATCACCCTGCTTTTGCAATCTGAAAAAGCTACGGTGCTGGAGATTTTTACAGATAGTGATTTGAATACCGAAAATTACAAAGGATACTTTACAAACATTAGAAAAACAGATGCTGAGATCTGAGATAATCAAAAATTGTAAGTTGTGCTATGCAATTTTTAGATATTATTCTTTAGATAGGTCGTAGAAAATTAAGTGTTTATTAATTCTCTATAAAAAATAATTTTGTGTATTGTAATTCAATTATTTATTGTATTTTTGTTCCGATTTAAACCCGCACTTTAAATCGGAATATTTTTTCATTATATGTTGATAAACAGGCACATAAAATCGGAAATTGAGCGATTAATCAAGTATTTCTCAGTTCTTACCATAACCGGCCCCAGACAATCCGGTAAAACCACGTTGTGTAAAGCACTGTTTTACAACTACAAATACGTCAACCTCGAAGACATACAAGTAAGAGAACTTATAGCTTCTTCTCCAAAATCATACCTTGTGGAAAACTCCAAAGGCCTGATTATCGATGAAGCGCATTATCTTCCTGAGCTTTTTTCCTATATTCAGGTATTGGTTGATGAAGATAAAAGTTGCCGTTTCGTACTTACAGGCAGTAGTAATTTTTCATTACTTAGTCAGGTTACCCAATCGTTGGCCGGCAGAGTAGCAATACTAAATCTGTTACCTTTATCCTTAGCTGAGCTCGGCGCAGATATCAACAAGCCAACTGATGAGTTAATACTCCGTGGAGGTTACCCGGGTGTATGGAATAATTCTGCGCCTTTTTATGATATTTACAGAAATTATTATAATTCATATATCGAAAGAGATATTCGGCAAATTTCAAACATCAAAGACATCTCAAATTTTCAGCGTTTTATAAAACTCTGCGCCGGAAGAGTTGGCTATGAATTTAATGCCTCTACATTTGCAAATGAATTAGGTGTCTCGGTACCCACCATTCAGGAATGGCTGACGATACTTGAAGCATCGTTTGTTGTTTTCAGGCTTCAACCTTACCACCGAAATACCGGAAAACGATTGATTAAAAGTCCTAAAATCTATTTTTACGACACTGGATTAGTGTGCTATCTTCTTGGTATTGAAAATGAAAACCATCTAAAAACGTACCCAATAAGAGGAAATTTGTTCGAAAACATGATTGTAATTGAGTTTTTAAAAAACAGGTATAATAAAGGCAAAGATCCTAATGTCTATTTTTACAGGGATAACCAGCAAAAAGAGGTGGATATAGTACAGGAAACAGGCGGAAAACTATCTGCTTATGAAATAAAATCGGCTAAAGACTTTCATAAAGACTTTCTGAAGGGTTTGAATTATTTCAAAAAATTATTTCCGAATGAAATTGAAAGCACAAAAGTGATTTACGATGGAGACATGGAAAATCCGTCGACCGAAAATGGACTTATCAATTTCAGAAACTTGAACAAATATATTTAAAACAGATATTAAAAAAAAATCTCAACCATTTGAGATACATACCAATATTTATCATTATGAGACAGTGGACAACCATTAAAGAATTTGAAGAAATTAAGTTCGAATATTTCGAAGGAATCGCTAAAATTACGATCAACCGACCGCGATACCGCAACGCTTTCACGCCGGATACGATCAAAGAAATTATTCAGGCTATGGTGTATTGCCGCGAAAGTCAGGACATTGCCACCATTATTCTCACGGGCGAAGGCGACAAGGCTTTTTGCGCCGGCGGCGACCAAAATGTGAAAAACATTGCCGGATACATAGGCAAAGATGGCGTACCTCGCCTGAATGTACTTGACTTGCAGAAAATGATCCGGAGCATTCCCAAGCCCGTGGTTGCCATGGTAAATGGGTATGCCATTGGAGGCGGACATGTGTTGCACGTGGTTTGCGACCTTTCAATTGCTTCGGAAAATGCCATTTTCGGACAAACCGGGCCACGCGTAGGGAGTTTCGATGCCGGTTTTGGCTCGTCGTATCTGGCACGTATCGTAGGGCAGAAAAAAGCCCGCGAAATTTGGTTCCTTTGCCGCCAGTACTCCGCGCAGGAAGCTTTGGAAATGGGCTTGGTGAATACAGTAGTACCATTTGACCAGCTCGAAGACGAAGCCGTAAAATGGTGTAAGGAAATGATGAATCACAGTCCGCTGGCACTGCGCATGATCAAGGCAGGGCTTAATGCTGAGCTCGACGGACAAGCAGGTATTCAGGAACTTGCCGGAAACGCCACCATGCTTTACTACATGACTGAGGAAGCGCACGAAGGAAAAAATGCTTTCCTCGAAAAGCGCAAACCGGACTTTGGAAAGTTTCCTAAATTGCCATAAAAATACTACTTGCTGAATATCCCGATAGGGACCTCTTAATCAAAAAAATAAATACAAAAATGGATGATAAAAACGTGGGCAATCAAGAGACCACTCTTGGAAGACCCGGGGGACTTGTATGGATTAAATCTTTTCGACTGAAAACTTTGCCGCTGGCTTTGTCAAACACTATCATGGGTTCGGCTTTGGCAGCAAGCGAGGATAAGTTTAGGTGGTTGGTATTTGTTTTGGCTGCGCTCACCACTATCTTGCTGCAAATCATGTCGAATATGGCTAATGATTATGGCGATTTTGTAAATGGTAAAGATACTGCTGAAAGAATAGGGCCGGAGCGTATGGTGCAGTCCGGAAGAATTTCGCCCAAAACGATGTTGCGTGGTATTGCCATTGTCGGGGTTTTTACGGCTTTTTCCGGGCTTTCGCTTATCCTTATTGGTACTGCCGGAATCGATATAAAAAACATCCTGATTTTTGGAGCATTAGGGCTTGCAGCTATTGCCGCAGCCATCAAATATACTGTTGGTAAAAATCCATACGGTTACCGTGGGTTGGGCGATATATTTGTTTTCGTTTTCTTTGGATTGGTAGGCGTTATCGGAACTTATTTTCTGCATACGCAAACTTTTAGTTGGGATTTGTTGCTGCCGGCCTCTGCCATGGGCTTATTGAGTACCGGTGTGCTTAATATGAATAACCTGCGCGATTATGAGGCGGATAAAAATGCTGGTAAGCGAACCATAGTAGTGGCCATGGGCACGCAAAAAGCGGTTTACTATCATTTGTTTTTGGTTGTAGGTGCTATATTATTGGCCGTGATTTATACTTTAATAAATTACAAATCGCCCTGGCAATGGTTAGTGTTGCTTTCATTTCCTGTTTTGTTTCAAAATCTGAAAACTGTTTTTACCTATAAAAATTCTATTGAGCTTTATCCGGAATTAGGAAAGCTGGCGATGGGAACTCTGATTTTTGCAATAAGTTTTGGTTTGGGATTGATTATTTGATAAACATAGTTTTATGAAAGCCCGTCATATTCATTTCGATTTACAGTTCAGATTCCCGGCCGGAACATCTCGCGGCGTGTTGTTGAAAAAACCATCATCGTTTCTGATACTCGAGCAGGATGGTTTCACCGGTATTGGCGAATGTTCCACTATTCCCGGATTGAGTATCGACCCTATGCCTCTTTATGAACAAAAGTTGAATAATCTTTGTGACTGGCTCAGTTTGGGTAAAAAACCCGAAGATGTCGATTTGTCAGCTTTTCCTTCCATTGCTTTCGGACTCGAAACCGCCTTGCTCGATTTAAAAGCTGAGGGTTCAAAAAAGCTTTTTCCTTCGATGTTTACTGATGGAAAGACCGGGATTCCTATCAATGGGTTGGTTTGGATGGGTGATAAAGCTTTTATGCAGCAACAAATTACCGAAAAAATTGCGGCAGGGTATCATTGTATAAAACTAAAAGTCGGAGCATTAGATTTTAATACTGAGCTCGAAATTATAAAAGGTATTCGTAAGCATTTTTCAGCTCAGGAAATTGAATTGAGGTTGGATGCTAATGGCGGTTTTACACCCGAAGAAGCTTTGGATAAGCTGGATAGGTTGGCAGTTTATCAGATTCATTCTATTGAACAACCGATAAAGCCGGGATTACCTGACGATATGGCCTTGATCTGCAATAAATCTCCCATACCAATAGTGCTCGATGAAGAATTGATAGGAGTGAATTCGGATGATAAAGAATTAGTGCTTGAGAAAATAAAACCTGCATACATTATTTTAAAGCCAAGTCTGCTTGGTGGATTTAAACAATCGGAAGAGTGGATTACTTTAGCCGAAAAGCATGATGTAAAATGGTGGGTTACTTCGGCGCTCGAAGCCAATATCGGTCTGAACGCTATTGCGCAATGGACTTACACTTTGAACTCAGAGCTTCCTCAGGGTTTGGGTACCGGGCAATTATATCACAATAATATTCCTTCGCCTTTAGAAATAGTTCATGCTAAGTTGCATTACAACCCGCAGATACGTTGGGATTTAACTTCTTTTGTTTAGCAATAGCATTAAAAAAAATGTTTGTTGAAAAGTTTCTGAATCTACATACGATAACTGACCCTTTTTCAGTTATATTTGTGACACTTTATATTTTAAAAACTTGATACTATGACGAAACAAAATGCAATTAAAATTTTTGAAGAAAAGAAAGTTCGTACTGTTTGGGATGACGAAAATGAAAAATGGTACTTCTCTATTGTTGATGTAATCGAAGTTTTGACCGGGACAGATCGGCCGCGAAAGTATTGGAATGATCTGAAAAACAAACTTAAGAAAGAAGGGAGTGAGTTGTCCGAAAAAATCGGACAACTTAAAGTTCAAGCCTCTGATGGTAAATTATACAAAACCGATGTGGCTGATACAGAGCAGCTTTTTCGCTTAGTGCAATCAATTCCCTCGCCTAAGGCCGAGCCTTTTAAGCTTTGGATAGCTGAGGTAGCTAAAGAACGACTGGATGAGATGCAGGATCCGGAGTTGACTATCGATCGTGCCATGGAGCAATATTTACGGCTGGGTTATTCCGAAAGCTGGATTAATCAACGATTAAAGAGTATTGAAATAAGAAAAGAGCTTACCGATGAATGGAAACGAAGAGGGGTGGAAGAGGGTCAGCAATTTGCAACATTAACTGATATAATAACTAAAGCGTGGTCGGATAAGACTACCAAAGAGTATAAACAATTTAAAGGGCTCAAAAAGGAAAATCTTAGGGATAATATGACTAACACGGAGTTAATTCTGAATATGTTAGCAGAAGCCTCTACGAAAGATATTTCGCAGGTGATTGAGCCCGATACATTGGAGGCAAATGCCGATGTGGCACGTCAGGGTGGAAATGTAGCCAGGGTGGCTCGTAAAGAATTGGAGCTAAGAACCGGTAAAAAGGTTGTATCTCCGATAAATGCCAAAGCGGCGTTGAAAACTAAAAATGATTGACAAACAGGATAAAATAAAACTTGACGGTAGGATTTATCATGCCAATAATATGGATGAATTTGGTCTGTTGTACGGGCAGAACAATTCGTGGAGAAATGATATCGATCTGTTTCTGAGAAATTGGTTTGATGATACTGACTATATAAGTACGCGCACATCGGGCTCTACCGGCGAGCCCAAAGAAATCAGATTAAGCAAAAAAGCCATGCGTAATTCGGCTGCGATGACTAATGCTTTCTTCGGTCTTGATAAATCCAAAAATGCTTTGCTTTGTATGCCTGCTGCTTATATTGCCGGTAAAATGATGCTTGTGCGGGCTATAGTAGGTGGTTTTAACCTTATAGCTACTGAACCGAAAGCCAATCCGTTTCTGAATCTGAATGCCGAAATTGACTTTACGGCAATTACGCCTTATCAGCTTACTAACTCGGCTGAAACACTCAAAACAGCTCGAGTGAAAAATATCATTGTCGGGGGCGGACATGTGAGCGAAAAACATGAAGCTCTGGCATCAGAAATTTCTGCTAAAATGTACGAAACTTATGGTATGACGGAAACGGCTTCGCACATAGCCTTACGATGCTTTAATGGTGCAGGAAAGGCAGAATGCTTTACTGTGCTCGATGGTGTAACTATCCGACAGGATGCACGCGGCTGCTTGGTAGTGCTTGCACCGCATATAATTGATTGTGAACTCGTAACCAATGATATTGTTCAGATAGTTGCTTCCAATAGCTTTCGTTGGCTCGGAAGAGCAGATAATGTAATCAACTCTGCCGGCGTTAAAATATTTCCGGAGGAAGTAGAAAAAAAACTTGAAAATTTTATTCCACATCGTTTTATGATTGGATCTTTGTACGATGAAGTTCTTGAAAACAAGGTTGTTTTGCTTATTGAGGCGGCAGAATTTGATTATGAGTTTGAAAATGAGATGCGTAAACATATGTCAGCATGTTTGAGAAAATACGAAATTCCTAAGGAAATTCATTATATACCCCGGTTCGTATGTTCTGCATCTGACAAAGTTTTGCGTAAAGAAACGATGAAGCTACTAAAGCCATAAAAAATTAAAAAACAGAACGATGAATAAAACTAAAGGACAAGATATAACGAAACGATATTCGGCTAAGGAAGAAAAATACAATACAATAACTCATGCTTTGGGCATTGTGTTTGGACTTGTGGCAGGTACGGTTATCGTTCGCAATGCAGCGCTTTCAGGTAATCCATGGGGCGTTGGGAGTATTATTGTTTACGCCTTGTTTATGACGTTTTCGTACGTAACTTCTACACTGTATCATTACAATAAAAACGAAAAAACAAAGACACTTTTACGCAAATTTGATCATGCTGCTATTTACCTCAGTATTGCGGGTAGTTATACGCCCTTTACGTTGGTGGTTTTGCGTAATCAGGGCTATTGGGGCTGGACTCTGTTTGCGGTCATCTGGTTTGCAGCCATAGCAGGTGTTTTCCTGAGTTTCTATAATCTGAAAAATGCCAGTAAACTCGAACTGGCTTGCTATATTGCTATGGGTTGGGTGGTAGTGATAGCCCTTAAGCCTCTTATTGATAGTTTATCGGCAACAAATTCGATGAATGTGTTTTGGTGGTTGATAGGTGGTGGAATGGCCTATACACTGGGTGCAGTGCTATATTCTTTTAAAAAAATACCTTATATGCACGCTATTTGGCACTTGTTTGTTCTTGCCGGAAGCGTTTGCCACGTTATGGCTATAGGTCAAATCAAACTTTAATTTCTTGGAAAAAATAGTGATAATAATGAGTATGCGCTAAATACGTCTTTCTTGTAGCAATCAGTAAAAATAAAGAGACTGGTTCAAATGTTGTAAATAGCTTTGAACCAGTCTCTTTTTGTATTATTAGTTGTATATAAATACGTGTTGCTTATATCAATTTTGCATCGGTAAGTATTAGTTCCATTTCGGCCTGAACTTTGGCAGCTTCCGTACGGGCTGCCTGTGCATAATCTTCAGCAACCGAAGCAAAAATTATCTGGCGCGATGAATTTACTAATAATCCGCAGCTTGAGTTGAGTCCGTATTTAGCTACTTCCTGCAAGCTACCTCCTTGCGCACCAACGCCGGGTACAAGCAAGAAGTGATCCGGCACTATAGCCCTAATGTCAGTAAGCATTTCGGCTTTGGTGGCTCCTACTACGTACATCATATTTTCGTCGTTGCCCCAGTTGAGCGATGTTTTTAATACCTTTTCAAATATGCGTTCACCTGTTTCGGCATCGCGTACAAACTGGAAATCGTAAGCTCCTTTGTTTGAGGTTAATGCAAGTAAAATTACCCATTTGCCTGCATAAGTAAGGAACGGAGTTACTGAGTCCTCGCCCATATAAGGTGCCACGGTTACAGCATCGTAATTTAGCTCGTTGCCAAAAAAAGCATGCGCATACATGGCCGATGTATTGCCAATATCACCGCGCTTAGCATCGGCAATAATGAAATGGGCTGGATAGTTTGTGCGGATATATTCTACAGTAGCATCCAGCGTGTCAAGTCCATTTACACCACTGTTTTCGTAAAAAGCCAGATTGGGTTTATAGGCTACGCAATAATCAGCCGTAGCGTCAATAATAGCTTTATTAAACTCAAGAACGGGGTTTTCGTATTTCTCCGATAAAAAAGCAGGGATTTTTTTCGCGTCGGTATCAAGCCCCACACACAGGAAAGATTTTTTCTCCTTGATTAGTTTAAATAATTCTTGTTTGGTCATCTATATTCCTATTTATTTTAAAATACTATTTATAAGATTGCAGCTGAAAATAAAGTGTCGATGCGTTTTTTTTATAATTCGCTTTCTTTCAGTCTTTCAGCATTTTCGGCAACTATCAGGTTGTCAATCACATCCTGTATGTCGCCTCCTACGAAAGCAGTCAGGTTGTACATTGTGTAATTGATTCGGTGGTCGGTAACTCGTCCCTGCGGGTAGTTATACGTCCGGATTTTGGCTGAGCGGTCGCCTGTAGATACCAGCGTTTTTCTGCGGGCTGCAATGGCCTCATGGTGTTTTGATACTTCGATGTCGTACAGTTTTGTGCGCAGCATTTGCATAGCCAGTTCTCTGTTACCCAGCTGTGTACGAGCCTGCTGACACACCACAACCATCCCCGTAGGTTTGTGCGTTAATTGCACCTTGGTTTCTACTTTATTTACGTTTTGCCCACCAGCACCTCCTGAGCGCGAAGTCTGCATTTCAATATCAGCCGGATTCAATTCAAAATCCACTTCTTCAGCTTCGGGCAGCACTGCTACGGTGGCTGCCGATACACCCTCGCCGGTAACGGTAAATATAATTTCCTTAAAACCACCAGAGGTCCCTTCGCTCAAACTGGTAATTTCAATTTTCCATCCTTTCGATTCGCAGTATTTTGAATACATCCTGAATAAGTCGCCTGCAAAAATAGCCGCTTCATCGCCCCCGGTGCCACCACGTATTTCCACTACAGCATTTTTCCCGTCTTCAGGGTCGGCAGGTATAAGGAGTAATTTTATACTTTCCTCCATCTCAGGAATTTTTGGTTCGGTTTCATCCAATTCAGCCTTAGCCATTTCTCTGAGTTCGGGATCGTTCTCATTTTCTAAAATCTGTTTTGCTTCGGCGCAATGAGCCAAAGCAAGTTCGTATTCTTTTTTAGCTGTCAGAATTTTTTCCAGATCATGGTATTCTTTGTTGAGCTTTACATAGCGCTTTTGATCCGAAATAACTGCCGGGTCGGTTATCAGGGTCGATATTTCTTCAAATTTGTGTTGCAGTCCTTCTAATTTTTCAAGAATTGTTTTTTCAGCCATTACAATAATTTATCTTGTTATATTTTTTTTATTCTTATTTTTTTGTCTGGAGTTCGTAGGTTCTTATTCTATCTCTGTTTATAGCTTCGTTGGCTATGTTATGCATCATTTTCTGAAAGCGCCATTCCATAATTTTTTTAAAAATATTTTTAGTGACAAAAATATTAAAAAACCAACCAAATTTTATATACGTTGTCAGTACTATGGTACATTCGTTTTTCTGTGGAATTACCTGAAAAATTCCAATTGTTTTCTTAAGAAAAGCATCAGCATCGAGCATCTCTAAATGTACGCTTATGTGTCCGTTTTGCTCTGTTTTTGTTAATCTGCTGTCAACATGTATCTCCGGGAAAGAGATAATACCGGTAACATCTACTGCGCCGGTGGCCTTTAGTATGTTGTTCGACTCATCAAATGCTGTCGATTTCAGGTTGAATACCATCATAGCATCGTTTTCTTTTCTAAGCTTCATCCCTTTCAGCGCCCAGGTAAAGAGCTTGTTCAGGTCGTATTTTAATTGGTATACATAGTCGTTTGCCACATCGTTCATAATTTCGGGCGGTACTTTCACCTTTACCTGGCAGTATGTAACAAACTGGCCATCTGTATATTTTGTCGACAAGGAATCGATATCACTCCCTTTCGCAGAAGGTGCAACTGCAAGGAAAATAATCAGAGAAACAATATATTTTGCAACCATGCTATGAAGCAAAGATCTACAGATTTTTTTCATAATAAACTTTTGTTGTGCAAAAATACCACTTTATAAGTTTACTATAAAATTATAGGATTGAATTTGTTGCAAAATAAAAAACATCCTGCCCCCTTTTTCAAGGAAACAGGATGTTATCATAATTATTAATACCCCTATTTATTTAGCTTTCATATAATCCGAGTTTGAAAATGTAAAATCATACACGCAATACTCTGCATTTATCACTTTAGCATCGTAAGCGTCCAAAAACATGATGTTTTCATTTGTTTGAGGTGTTTCTACACCGTATTTCAAGCATTTGTTGTCTTTGTATTTAACCACAACTGAGTCAACACCATATTCCATAAAAGGATCCGGAAACTCACCGTATGAGAATCTTTCGAGTTTATAAGATGTAGTATTGGAGATTGAAACGGTAATCGGAGTTGACACTGCGTGATAATATATTACCAAAGTCAAATCGCTTCCCGATTCGTTATTTATATTGAATTCTGATTTGTATACCGGTTCGTAACCTATACAGGCAGTAAATAATGCTGCTACAGCTATTATTACTAAAAACAGTAAATAATGCTGCTACAGCTATTATTACTAAAAATTTATACTTTTTCATAAATCTGTTATTTTAAAAGTTTTTTTTTGAATTCTATTAAATATCTCCTTTAAAAAGGTTCAACGCACCATATACTACAATTTTTGTTTTTCGACTGAATGTATATGTAATGTTTAAATTCAAATAGTTGAATATTTCAATCTTTTTGTGTTACAAATATAGCTTATCAAATTGCCTAAGTCAATAGTAATCAACAGGTAGCATTACCGATTATAGCTTATAGTATATTTTGCTACATTTTACGATTTTACAAAATATTAAAAATGACATAAATCTTTTTGTTATACTTGTTTTATTTACTGTATGTTGCTTATTAATAGTTGTTTATATTGGCTTGCCTGTCGTATTTTATTTGTCCTTATATTGTGTTTGTTGCTTATCTATGTTGTGTAGGCTAATTTTTTTTACTTAATATATCAGTTGTGTTTAGTGATATTGGTTAATATGTTTTACGTATGTGTTTTATATCATTTTTTTGATTGATGATTTTTTTATCAATTAACATATATTAACACAGTTCTTGTCAATATTTTATATTTTAACTTATATTTATTCTAAAATTAATAGCTTGTGTAATAATTTGTATGAAATTAGTGTGGGGGTGTTATAATAGTATTATCTACAAAAAAGTAGTCTTTCGCTTTGCTAAACACGGTAATGAATAATAACTGCTATTTCGTATTCACTACAAAGCCTCGTCGTTGTTATTATGTAGCTTTTTTTCTATGGCGTTAGCTTATTAGCTTGATATTAATGCTCAGGTAATCAGTTAA
Organism: Bacteroidota bacterium; assembly: GCA_017860345.1. GTDB lineage: Bacteria > Bacteroidota > Bacteroidia > Bacteroidales > Paludibacteraceae > Paludibacter. The sequence continues at coordinate 33,143 of JAFNAV010000033.1, forward strand.
TGCCTGTTTAAAGCAGTTTTCAATGATGTTTTTTGTAAACAGAGTAATTACTCCATTTTTTGAAAACTATTGTGCGTATAGTGCTTGTGTATCGTTATGCCGTTGCCGGTTGTTTGGCTGGTTCAATAAAAAAACGCAACCGGACGTTTTTTTTACTTCCGGTTGCGCTTACGTGTCGAAAAAATGTTTTTTGCAAAAGTCCTATCCTACATAAATGGTTTAGGTTACATTTTCTTTTTCCTTTACAAATATTTAAAATCCAAATAATAATTAGTTTACAGCATTCTTTTTTTCTTCCGATTGCTGCTTCTGCATTAGCCATTTTACGGCTTGCTCTTCCGATTTATAAACCCGGATATTTATTCCGTGGTTTAGACAGACAGTTTGAATAAAATTGTAAAAACTTTCTTGTTCAGGGTTCATTATATATGCCGTAGGTGTATACCTGATTTTTTCATCTATTTTATCGTAATAGTGTTCAAACCAAAAATAGGCACTTCCCATAAGTATAAAATTGTAAGCTTCGCTGAAATCGAAGAATAACTTACAATCGGTTTCGAGTGCTTTTTTTCTAAAAAAGATGCCCATCTCAGCTGCTTCATTTTCGTATATGTTACCACTTATTTTTACATAAATGATTTTATTGACAATATCTATTGTATAGAAATATCGCAATTGTCTGTTGTTGTAAATTGGGCTCGCTATCATTGTCAGTGAAATTTGTTAGTGAATATATATTTTCGTGATTGTGAATTTCGACTTTTTCTCTGATGCTAAAGTAATATGATAGTTTCCGATAACCAAATTTATTGATTTGTATATTCAAGACAAGTGTTTGTGTAAGTGTCTACAAATCAAACATTTGTATATTTGTATTAATTCAATAATTAAGACAGACCATTTTGAGACAGTTGTTTTTAGTTAAAATGAATGATTCTAACGCATTATTTTAAAAGAAAATGCTTTATTTCTGAAACAAAAAAACTGTTTGTGACATCTATTAATAGGGAATAATAAATTCAAATTTTTATATGGATAAAAGGATAATTCTTTATATAGCAATGAGTCTCGATGGCTATATTGCAGATAGTGATGGTGGTCTCGATTTTCTGTCAGTAGTGGAAAAAGAAGGTGAGGACTACGGGTACGAAAAGTTTGTAGAGTCGGTAGATACTATAATCATGGGCAGAAAAACCTACGATAAGGTGTTGTCGTTTGGGATAGATTTTCCGCATGCACATAAAAGATGCTATATACTGACGCGCACCCAACGGCCTGACGAAGGTAACATTACATTTTATAATCAGGGGAATTTAAAAATGCTGATTCAGCATCTGAAAAGCCAACAGGGTAAAGATGTTTTTGTGGATGGTGGGGCTGATGTGGTTAATGAATTGCTGAAGGATGGACTGATTGACGAGCTGATTATTTCGGTTGTACCGGTGTTGTTGGGTGGCGGAGTTAGCTTGTTTAAAATGGAATATCCGGTGCAAAAACTGACGCTCAGCTCAGCAAAAAGCTTTGATACGGGACTGGTGCAACTGCATTATATTACTGACAGGCAATGATGCTGAGTGCCTTGCTGTAAAGATGTTGCTGATTATAAATATTTTGTGCTGATAATGTAATGATGATGTTGGGCGGTTAAGTTGCTGTTAATTAGTCATTTGGTTGATTGCTGCTGTGTAAGTGAATTTCATTTTTAATTTTTTTGAAAGTTTTTTCTGATAGTTTCGTTATTTTTCTCAAAATAATATTACTTTTGCCAACGAATCAGAAACGATAGACGAAATGACAAGATTTTTTACATACTTTTATTTTTACTTTTACTTTAGCAGGTAAGGGCAGGATGAACGTATGTAAATAAATTATGAACAATACTAAATGACATATACAAAATCCTGCCCGTAGATTACGGGTGGGATTTTTTTTTGATTGCGGAGTAAAATAAATATAAGATTGTATAATAACATTCAATTACATGAGAAAAGTAGCTATTCAGGGTGGACTTGGCGCCTATCACGGCATTGCGGCAGAGAATTTTTTTGCCAATGATGAGGTTGAAATTATTCCTTGTATTACGTTTCGGGATATTTTTGAGACTATAAAAAAAGACCCCAATGTAATAGGTATTATGGCTATTGAAAATACAATTGCCGGTAGCTTATTGCCTAATTATGAATTACTCAAGGAATATAAGCTCCCTATTGCCGGCGAATTTAAACTGCGTATTTCTCATTGCCTGGCAGCTTTGCCCGGGCAAACTATCCATGATATCAGGGAAGTGCAATCGCACCCCATAGCTCTGATGCAGTGCGGTAATTTTCTGAATACATTGCCGGGAGTTAAAGTGGTGGAGCATGAGGATACTGCACTTGCAGCCCGCGATATTGCAGCCAATCATTTGATGGGTAATGCGGCCATTTGCAGTGCAAGAGCCGCCGAAATCTATGGACTGAATATTCTTGCATCGGGAATTGAAACAAACAAGCATAATTTTACCCGTTTTCTGATTTTTGGCAACCAATGGGTGGTGGACGAAATACAAAAGGATGAGGCTATTAATAAAGCATCGGTGGTTTTTACCTTGCCACACAATGAGGGTAGCTTGTCTAAAGTGTTGTCTGTGTTTTCGTTTTATGACATCAATCTTACTAAAATACAATCGCTTCCTATTATTGGTCGCGAATGGGAATACCAGTTTTACGTCGACTTTAAGTTTGCGGATCACGAACGTTATAAACAGTCGTTATCGGCCATCAAGCCATTGATTAACGAGCTACGTACTTTGGGTGAATATCCCGAGGGCGTTACCCCACTGGTGTGAAAACGGTGTTAAACAAATGTTACTACTGACCGATTTTCAGGTACCAGAACAGAGATAATGAACAAAATAATGAATTAATAAGTTTTTTTTCAGAAACATGAATAATAAAGCCATAACTGACGATACAACTTCTGCCACACCAAATGAGAGTGTGGTTGCAAAACCGGTTGTGCCGGCTGACAGACTTAATACGGTGAGCGAATATTATTTCTCTACCAAGCTGAAAGAAGTGGCCGGGATGAATGCCCGCGGACTGAATGTGATTAGTTTGGGTATTGGTAGTCCGGATCTTCCGCCTTCAAAGGAAACAATTGAAGCTCTTGCTCAATCGGCTACGGAGTCAAATGCTCATGGTTATCAGCCATATGTGGGAATTCCGGAACTTCGTGAGGCTTTTGCTGCCTGGTATAGCCGCTGGTTTGGTGTAACGCTGAATGCTGCCAACGAAGTTCAGCCGCTGATAGGATCCAAAGAAGGAATTTTGCATATATCTATGGCTTTCCTTAATCCGGGCGATGGCGTGTTGGTGCCTAATCCGGGTTATCCTACCTATTCGTCGGTTAGTAATTTGGTGCAGGCCAGGGTTATTGCTTACGACCTTGATGAGGATAATAATTGGCAGCCCGATTTTGACGCATTGGAGCAATTGGACCTGAGCGGTGTAAAACTGATGTGGGTGAATTATCCGAATATGCCCACAGGAGCAAGCGCTACTCCCGAATTGTTTGAAAAATTTGTGGCTTTTGGTAAAAAACATGGCATTGTTATTTGTAACGATAATCCTTATAGTTTTATTCTGAACGAAAACAGGCTGAGCATTTTGCAGGTTGAGGGTGCAAAGGATATTTGTATTGAACTGAATTCGATGAGCAAATCGCACAATATGCCGGGTTGGCGTATGGGTGTTCTGGCTTCCAATGCTCAGTTTGTACAGTGGATACTTAAGGTTAAAAGTAATATCGATAGTGGACAGTTTAAACCTATGCAGGTGGCTGCTGTGGCTGCGTTGAATAATACGGACGAATGGCACAGAGAGATGAATATCAACTTGTACCGCAACCGCAGGCAGCTGGCCGAAGAGATATTGACAACGCTGGGTTGTACTTTCGACCCCAAACAGGTGGGTATGTTTCTTTGGGGAAAGATACCTGATTCGTACAGCGATAGCGGCGAACTGGCTGATAAAGTACTGTACGAGGCAAAGGTGTTTATCACTCCCGGATTTATTTTTGGAGATAAAGGAAAAAGATATATCCGCTTGTCGCTTTGTGCCAACGAGATAATGCTTGCAGAGGCCCTGGCAAGGGTAAAACAGTTGGTAGGGTAAATGAATAGTGGAAAGTGAGCGGCGTTGATTGCTACTATCGGATATCGTAATTATTAAAATAAACAAATAAAAAGTAAATATATATGGAATTAGAATCGATTTTATTCCCGGGTATGGACGATAAACGTCCGCTTATAATTGCCGGGCCTTGTAGTGCCGAAACCGAAGAGCAAGTGATGGATACTGCTCGTAAATTAGCTGCTAATGGTGTGAAAATTTTTCGTGCCGGTATATGGAAACCCCGTACCAAGCCCGGAGGCTTTGAGGGTAATGGCGTGAAAGCGCTGCCTTGGTTGAAGCGTGTGAAAGCGGAACTGGGAATGTATACTGCAGTAGAGGTGGCTACGGCTGCTCATGTGCGCGAGGCGTTGGCTTACGACGTGGATATGCTTTGGATAGGTGCACGTACCTCGGCCAATCCTTTTGCTGTACAGGAGGTGGCTGATGCGCTGGAGGGTATGGATATTCCGGTGTTGATAAAGAATCCGGTAAATCCTGATCTGGATTTGTGGATTGGCGCCATTGAGCGTATTTATAACGCAGGAATTCGTAGGATTGGAGCTATACATCGTGGATTTAGTTCATATGATAAGAAAATATACCGTAACCTGCCTCAGTGGCATATTCCTATTGAGCTGAAACGTCAGATACCAAATTTGCCTTTAGTGTGCGACCCGAGCCATATTGGCGGCCGCAGGGAGTTGATTGCGCCGCTTTGTCAGCAGGCTATGGACTTGAATTTTGATGGACTGATAGTGGAGTCGCACTGCAACCCAGAAAAGGCGTGGAGCGATGCTTCGCAGCAGGTTACGCCTGAGGTGCTGGATTTTATTCTGAACACTATGGTGATACGTGATACTAACCAAACTACTGAGAGTTTGGCGAGCTTGCGCAGACAGATTGATGAACTGGATAATAGTTTGCTGGAGTTGCTGGCGCGGCGTATGCGTATATCCGAAGAGATTGGGCAGTACAAAAAGGAGCATAATATGCCTATTTTGCAGGCGCAGCGCTATGATGAGATATTGCAAAACCGGATTTCGCAGGCCGAAAGTATGGGCATGGACGGAGAGTTTATGAAAACCGTGCTGGTGGCTATTCATGAGGAATCGGTGAGGCATCAGCAGGAGATTATGAAGCAGTAATTTTGCTTGTTTTTTGCAAGGGGGATGATTGTTTGGTGTTGACAGTGGCGTTGCGCCGGGTGAGGGATAGTAGTGGAAAGGACGCGCGCGAGGGAGCGGCCTGAGCCGTAGGCGAGGGATGGGACTGAGTGCGTGGACTTGGAGCGGATAGCCCGACCCGACCTTGGGAGGGGCACCCCCAAAAAATGAAAGATGTATTTATGGATGGAATGTGGGGGATAAGAAAAAGCCCGATACTCAAATGTGAGTGTCGGGCTTTGTTCTACTTTGTATGCCTGATTTAGATTAATCCTGGAATTTTGCACACAGGAACTCGCGGTTGAGGCGGGCAATGTGTGAAATGGATATGGCTTTGGGGCATTCTGCTTCGCAGGCGCCGGTGTTGGTACAGTTACCGAATCCGAGTTCGTCCATTTTGGCTACCATGGCTTTTGCGCGTGCAGAGGCTTCTACGCGTCCTTGCGGAAGTAGTGCCAGCTGACTTACTTTAGCTGCGAGGAAGAGCATGGCTGAACCGTTTTTGCAGGCAGCAGCGCAGGCGCCACAGCCGATACATGAGGCGGCATCCATGGCTTCGTCGGCTTTGATTTTGGAAATAGGAATGGCATTGCCGTCGGGCACACCACCTGTATTTACCGATACGTAACCGCCGGCCTGAATGATTTTGTCGTAAGCGCTGCGATCGACCATGAGGTCTTTGATTACAGGGAATGCGGCTGAGCGCCAAGGTTCAACCACGATGGTTTCGCCGTCGCTGAAACGGCGCATGTGGAGCTGGCAGGTGGTGGTTTCGCCATCTTTGCCGTGTGGGTGTCCGTTGATGTAGAGCGAACACATACCGCAGATACCTTCGCGACAGTCGTGGTCGAATACGATAGGTTCTTTGCGTTCTTTGATTAGTTTTTCGTTCAACACGTCCAGCATTTCAAGAAATGAACTGTCTGTCGAAACGTTGTCCAGCTTGTAGAGTTCGAATGCTCCTTTAGCTTTAGGACCGGCCTGACGCCATACTTTGAGTGTTACATTTATAGTTTTTTCCATTTTACTTTCTGTGATTACGGGTTACGCTTTATAATTACGTTGCTGACGTTGGATAAATTCGTAATCCAATGCTTCTTTAAGCAATGTGGGTTCCTGGCCTTCGCCATTATATTTCCAGCATGATGCGAATGAGAATTCTTCGTCGTTACGAAGGGCTTCACCGTCGGGTGTCTGGTATTCTTCGCGGAAGTGACCACCGCAGGATTCTTCGCGCATCAGAGCGTCGCGTGCCATAAGTTCGCCAATTTCGATAAAGTCGGCAACGCGTAAGGCTTTTTCCAATTCAACATTAACGCCGTCGGTAGTTCCCGGTACGTATACTTTAGTCCAGAACTCTTCGCGGATTTGTTTGATTTTTTCCAAAGCAATTTCCAGACCTGCTTTGTTGCGTCCCATACCTACAAAATCCCACATAACCAATCCCAGTTCGCGGTGGATAGAGTCTACCGAGTGGTCGCCCTGAACTTTCATGATTCTTTCAATTTTGTCTTTTACCGCTTTTTCGGCTTCGTCAAACTCAGGTAAATCTGTGCTCATGCGCGGAACCTGGATTTGATCCGAAAGGTAATTCTGAATGGTGTAAGGGAGTACGAAATATCCGTCGGCCAAACCTTGCATCAGAGCCGATGCCCCAAGGCGGTTGGCTCCGTGGTCGGAGAAGTTGGCTTCGCCAATACAGAACAGGCCTTTGATAGATGTTTGTAGTTCGTAATCGACCCAGATACCACCCATGGTGTAGTGGATAGCCGGATAAATCATCATCGGGGTTTTGTATGGATTGTCGTCCACAATTTTTTCGTACATCTGGAAAAGGTTGCCATAACGGGCACGGATGGTGTCTTCGCCAAGGCGTTCGATAGCCGATGAAAAGTCGAGATATACTGCCAGCCCGGTGTTGCCTACACCAAATCCGGCATCGCAGCGTTCTTTGGCGGCGCGCGATGCTACGTCGCGTGGTACAAGGTTCCCGAAAGCCGGATAGCGACGTTCCAGATAGTAGTCGCGATCTTCTTCTTTGAGATCGGTTGGTTTTAATTTACCGGCGCGAATGGCTTCGGCATCTTCTTTTTTCTTGGGTACCCAGATGCGTCCGTCGTTACGAAGCGACTCTGACATCAAAGTCAGTTTGGACTGGTATTCGCCGTGTACAGGAATACAGGTAGGGTGAATCTGAGCGTAAGCCGGATTGGAGAAATATGCTCCTTTTTTGTAAATTTGTACTGCTGCCGAGCCATTGGAACCCATAGCATTGGTAGAGAGGAAGAACGTATTACCGTAACCACCGGTACCGATTACTACGGCGTGTGCAAAAAAGCGTTCAACCTTGCCTGTAACCAAATTACGGGCAATGATACCGCGAGCGCGACCGTCGATGATAACTACGTCGAGCATTTCGTAGCGGGCATATAGTTTTACTTTACCCTGACCAATCTGACGGCTTAAGGCTGAGTATGCTCCGAGAAGCAACTGCTGGCCGGTTTGACCTTTAGCGTAGAAAGTACGCGATACCTGTGCACCACCAAATGAGCGGTTGTCGAGCAAGCCGCCGTATTCGCGGGCAAAAGGTACACCCTGAGCCACACATTGGTCGATGATGTTTCCTGATACTTCGGCCAAACGGTGAACATTGGCTTCGCGGGCGCGGTAGTCGCCTCCTTTGATAGTGTCGTAGAAAAGGCGGTAAACCGAGTCACCGTCGTTCTGATAATTTTTTGCTGCATTGATACCACCCTGAGCGGCAATGGAGTGCGCGCGGCGTGGAGAGTCCTGAATACAGAAGTTGAGTACGTTGAACCCAAGCTCAGCAAGACTGGCTGCTGCCGAAGCTCCAGCAAGTCCTGTACCAACAACAATTACGTCGAGGCGACGTTTGTTGGCCGGGTTCACTAATTTTTGATGTGACTTATAATAGTTCCATTTTTCTGCCAATGGTCCGGCAGGAATTTTAGCATCTATCTTAGTTTCTTCTATCTTTGCCATAAGTTTTAGTATTTACAAAATTAATGATTAACATCCTGAACCACAGCCTAACAGGTAGTAAACAGGGATAGATACGAACAATAAAATAACGATGGTTGAAACAATATTGGAAATTACCTTAACACGGGGCAACCATGTTTTATTGTTCAGACCGAGCGACTGTAAAGCACTCCAAACACCATGGGTAAGGTGAAGCCACAAAGCTACAAGCCAAACGATGTAAATAACGCAATATACCGGACTGCTGAACAGGTCGGCTACATAAGCAGCTCCATCGGCCGGGTGAAACTGGCCGGTATGAATGCCGGTAAGTTCGGCAAACTGCATTTTGTACCAAAAGTTGTACAGGTGCAACACCAGAAAACCAAGAACAATAGCCCCCAGAATAAGCATGTTTTGCGATGCCCATTCTACGCTTTTCTGATTTTTACTCACCGCGTATCTTTCTTTGCCGCGGGCGCGCATGTTTTGTGCCGTAAGGTACAAAGCATACAAAATGTGAATTACAAAACCGGCAGCCAAAACCGATGTGCCCACTAAAGCATACCAGTTAGCTCCCAGAAACTCACATATAGCATTATAAGCTTCGGGCGATATAATCACCGTGAAATTCATAAGGCTGTGAAACAGCAGGAATAGCACCAGAAATACTCCGGTGATACTCATAATAAACTTTCTCCCGATGGAGGAATCAATTAACCACATAAAAATTGTTTTTTGTTAGTATAATAGTTGTTTGTTTTTTTTGTTTTGGTTCTTCGAAATGGTTTATCTTACAGTTTGCTGAACGAGCATTGGTGCTTAATGTTCTTTATATCAGATGTTTGTGCGTTGAGGTTCTGCTCTTTTATCGCAATGCAAAATTAATCATTTGATGTTATTGTACAAGTAATTACTGAAAAAATTCTTTAATTGAATTGTTGTTTTAAATAATCTATTTGTATTCAGTGATTTGCGACGAATAAAAACCATTTTTTGTATTGTTTCCAAATTATAGGAATCAAATATAATGAAAATAAATGATTCCAATCCAAATATCAAAGCAATGTGTCAAATATTATGTCGGATTTTCTAAAAATAACAGGATTTTGTTTTTCGTCATTATTGCAAAAAAGGCATAGGTGAAATGAAGTTGAACTGATTGGTTTTGAATCCATGTTGCAGGGTTAGAATTATTCAAATTTTTCGTTCTGCTCTGAATTTAAAATGATGACAGGTTTTTTGTTTTATCCATGTTATTATACAAAAAACGCGAACAAGAAATATTGAATGTCTTTGTTCGCGTTTTTATTTGACTTACAATGTGATTATTTGCTTAACCATTCGTGCATGGAAGCGGCTGCTTTTCTGCCATCGCCCATGGCCAGAATAACGGTAGCTCCACCACGTACAATATCGCCTCCGGCAAATATCATCGGGATGTCAGTTTGCATGGTGTCATTGTTGACTACAATGGTGCCCCACTTGGTTACTTCGAGCCCTGTAACAGACTGCGGTATAAGCGGGTTAGGAGATACGCCAACGCTGATGATCACCTCGTCAACCTCTATTGTTTCAGTTTTTCCGGGAACTTCAACGGGTGAACGGCGTCCCGAGGCATCGGGCTCGCCAAGTTCCATTACCTGAAGGGTCATCTGTACCACGCGCCCCTGAACATTGCCTTTGAAGTCAATAGGGTTGCGGAGCGTCATAAATTCAATACCCTCTTCTTTGGCATGTTTTACTTCTTCGAGGCGGGCAGGCATTTCTTCTTCGGAGCGGCGGTATACAATCATGGCTCTTTCGGCTCCGAGCCTGCGAGCTGTTCTCACAGAGTCCATCGCTGTGTTTCCACCGCCTATTACGGCTACTTTTTTACCCAGAAATACGGGTGTGTCGGAATTTTCGCTCGAAGCATCCATCAGGTTAACGCGGGTGAGGTATTCGTTGGACGACATGATGCCCACCAGATTTTCGCCTTTGATGTTCATAAATCTGGGTAAACCGGCTCCACTTCCTACAAAAACACCTTTGAAACCATCGGCTTTTAAATCGTCGATAGTAATGGTTTTGCCCACAATACAATTATTGATAAATTTTACTCCGATTGCTTTCAGGTTATTTATTTCTACATCTACAATGGCGTTGGGCAGGCGGAACTCAGGAATGCCATATTTAAGTACGCCGCCAATTTCGTGAAGTGCTTCAAATACGGTTACATCATAACCTAACTTAGCCATATCGCCGGCAAAAGATAAGCCGGCAGGGCCCGAACCTACTACGGCTATTTTAATGCCGTTAGCCGGAGCTGTTTCAGGTACAGAGATATTCCCGCTTTCGCGTTCGTAGTCGGCTACAAAACGTTCCAGATTACCAATTCCTACGGCATCTTTATTCATTTTGGTGTGAATACATTGCGCCTCGCATTGTTTTTCCTGAGGACATACCCGTCCGCAAACTGCCGGTAGGGCAGAGGTTTCTTTCAGTGTGCGGGCGGCTGCCAGAAAGTCGCCGGTTTCTACCTGCTTCACGAATTTTGGTATGTAGATTCCTACGGGGCAACCTTGCATACAGGTAGGGTTAGCGCAATCGAGACATCGTTTGGCTTCCTGCATAGCCATTTCGGGGGTCAACCCAAGGTTTACCTCCTCGAATAAGGTGTGACTACGGTATTGCGGGTCAAGTTCGGGCATGTGAACGCGGGGTATCCCGGTGCGTTCTTTTGCTTTCATGGCGTTGCGCAAGTCTACTCGCCACTGCTGTGCTCTTTCTTCGGTAATATTCATTTTTATTATAAAAGGAATGTTTTTTTACGGGGTTGATGTCGTGGTATGATACTTTGATGCCACTTTTTTAGCCAAATCCGGTGCGCTAAAAGGCTCCGCTGGCACATTTAAGTTTCTCCATTTCTTCTCGTTCAATGTCTCGGTATCCACCAAGACGCATCAGCATCTCATCGAAATCGACCAGATGAGCATCAAACTCGGGGCCATCTACACAAACAAATTTTGTTTTTCCGCCCACACTTACGCGGCAAGCGCCACACATTCCTGTTCCGTCAACCATAATGGTATTGAGCGAAGCTAAAGTTGGAACATCGTATTTTTTTGTCAGCAGACTTACAAACTTCATCATTATAGCCGGACCAATGGTTACGCACAAATCTACTTTTTCGCGGTTTATAACTTTTTCCACGCCATTGGTTACTAATCCTTTATTGCCGTACGAACCGTCATCGGTCATTACAATTACTTCGTCAGCCAGTTTTTTCATCTGCTCTTCCAGTATGATGAGGTCTTTTGAGCGGGCGGCAAGTACGGTGATTACCTTGTTGCCGGCTTCCTTAAGGGCGGCCACAATAGGCAGCATGGGGGCAGTACCTACACCACCACAGGCACAGATTACGGTTCCAAAGTTTTCGATGTGAGTTGCTTTTCCGAGCGGCCCAACCAAATCAGTAATATAGTCACCTTCATTTAAAGCACAAAGTTTTGAAGATGATACACCCATTTTTTGTACTACCAAGGTAATAGTACCTTTCAGGATGTTGGCATCGGCAATGGTCAGAGGTATTCGTTCGCCCTTAGCGCCAACCTTAACCATTACAAAATGTCCTGCTTTGCGGGAGCGGGCTATCAATGGAGCCTCTACTTCAAACTTAATAACGTTAGCTGAGAAATACTCTTTGCTGACAATTTTGTTCATTCTGTTGTTCTTTTCTTTTTTTTTGATGGCGCAAAATTACAAAAAAACTCTCCGAAAAATTCAAAAAAACAAAGTTTTAAATTGATTTGCTGCTTAGTTGTTTTCAGGGGGGTGTTTGGTTGCACGTTCCGGGTATTTTTATACAAAAAAGAAACCGCCCGGTTTTTGAATTTCCGAACGGTTGTTGTTTTGTTTTCAGGCAAATAGTTTCTCAATTCTGTCAGCGTAATGAGCTTCTATCACATTGCGTTTGATTTTGAGGGTGGGCGAGAGGAAGCCGGCCGGTTGAGTCCACTCGTCGGGTACCAACTGGTATTTTTTTACTTGCTCAAAATCGCCAAAGAAATGGTTGTACCTTTTCACCTCTTCGGCATAGCGCTTCAATACTGCCGGATGTTCTATCATTTCCTGATTGGTAGTATGCGGAATTTTATGAACTGCACACCACGATTTGAGATAAACAAAATCGGGCGAGATAAGTGCTGCCGCAAATTTTTTGTTTTCGCCGAGTACAATCATGTTCTCAATTAGTGGCGATTCGGTGAATTTGGATTCTATCAACTGCGGGTTCACGTATTTACCAAACGAGGTTTTGAAAATGCTTTTCAGGCGGCCGGTAATGATTAGTTGTCCTTCGGGGGTGAATTTGCCGGTATCGCCTGTATGCAACCATCCATCGGCATCAATAGCCTGAGCAGTAAGCTCAGGGTCTTTGTAGTAGCCAAGCATAACATTGTGTCCGCGGCATATTATTTCGTCACGCTCACCTAATTTCACTTCTACTCCGGGAAGAGGAAGGCCTACTGTGCCAAACTTTCGGCCGTTTGGCCCGCGCTGGCTAACGGCGATTACGGGCGAACTTTCGCTCAGTCCGTAGCCCTCGAAAACCGGCATGCCGATGGCTGAGAAAAATGAGGCTATATGCGACTGAATGGCTGAACCGCCCGAAACTACTATGTCGAAATTGCCTCCGATAGCTGCACGCCATTTTGAATATATCAGTTTATCCGCAATTTTATGTCTTGTTTTGTACCAGGCGCTCATGCCTTCAAGTTGATATTGCGTGGCCAGATGAAAAGCCCAGTAGTAAAGGTGCTTTTGTATGAATGGTAGTTTTTTCCCCGACAGATAAAGCTTGTCGTAAATTTTTTCGAGCAGGCGTGGTACGCACGACATCATACTGGGGTGAACCTCTTTGATGTTTTCGGCAATGGTACCCAAACTCTCGGCATAATAAACCGACATGCCAAGATATTGATACAAATACACCAACATACGTTCGTAAGCATGGCACAAAGGCAGAAAACTCAAGGCTACACGGCTCCATTTAGCCGGAGTGGCTTCAAGGTTTTTGAGCTGATTTACAATATTGCTGTGCGATAGCATAACGCCTTTGGGATTGCCCGTGGTGCCCGACGTATATATAATGGTGGCCATATCTCCAGTTTTTACGGCTGCTTTCAGCTGTTTGAGCTCTTCGGGCTGTGGGTTTTGTTGCCCGCTTTCTATCAGCTGATCAAGATAGGAGTATTCTGTACCCTGATTGTCAAAAGTGTAAATAAATTCAAGGGACTTTACTTCGGGTAATATTGGTTGCAACTTATTGCGCAGTTCCTTGCCTTCGATAAAAATCATGCGCATCTCGGCATGATTCAGAATATAGCGATAGTCGTCCTGGCTGATGGTTGGGTAAATGGGGATAGAAACTGCACCTATCTGCATGATAGCAAAATCTATCATATTCCATTCGGGTCGGTTGCCGCTTACGATACCCACTTTATCGCCCGGCTTTATTCCGAGCGCCATCATGCCATAGCTTATTGTGTTGGTAAGTTCCACATACTCCTGAATGCTGAATTTGCGCCACTCACCGTTGCGCTTGCAGGCCAAAGCAGCATCCTGATCGGGATATTTCTCCAGATAATTTTCTTGTATATCAAATAAACGGAAAAGTTCCATGTCTATGTTCTTTTTATGATTTTTTATTCAAAAAACGGGGACAAATATAACTTTTAATTGTCATATTTTATCCTTTTTTTTATTGTATAAGTGTCTTTTATACAAATTATTTTCATTTTTAATGTCCGTGTATATCTTAAAATGATATTCGTAGAAGCTTCTTGCCGCTAAGAAAATTGTTGTTTAGATGAATTTCTTTTAGCTCGGATTTTTCAAATCAAGGTAGGTGTTTGTTGGCCTTTTTAGGTAAGCCGGCTCGTTTTTTTGCGAATTAACTTGTATCTTTGCACCGTGAAAAAACGTTACTTCATATATCTTTCGTACAAAGGTACGGCGTATCATGGATGGCAAATTCAGCCGAATGGTATTTCGGTACAGGAGGTGTTGTCCAAAGCGCTGTCAATGGTGCTACGTGTTGATACCGAAATTGTGGGTGCCGGACGTACCGATACCGGAGTGCATGCCCGGCTTATGGTGGCGCATTTTGATGTGGAGGACGATATAGAAAACCTTGTGGCATTTGCTGTTAAGCTCAACAGCATTCTTCCCCGGGATATAGCAGTTTACAAGGTCGTTGCTGTAAAGCCCGATGCTCATGCCCGTTTTGATGCTGTGGCGCGAAGATACGAATATCACCTTGTAACGAATAAAGATGTGTTCAAAACCGATACGGCAGCTCGTTTTAATGAACGACTTGATTTTGAGCTAATGAATAAGGCTTCTGCTGTTTTGCCTGAATATATAGATTTTACCAGTTTTAGTAAACTGCATACCGATGTGAAAACCAATAATTGTGTGATTGCTTTTGCCCGTTGGGAACAAAGTAATGGCGAATGGGTTTTTACTATCGAGGCCGACCGTTTTCTGCGAAACATGGTGCGGGCTATCGTTGGTACGTTGATAGAAGTGGGACGTGGTAAAATGTCAGTTGAAGGTTTTAGGGCTGTAATCGAGGCAAAAAACAGGTGCAAAGCGGGAACTTCGGTTCCGGCTCAGGGTTTGTATCTGGTAGATATTCAGTATCCCACAGAGATATTTACAGAGCTATGAAATGGTTACTCTGTTTGAAAGTTCACTTCTGGTGTTTTTTTTTAATGATATAATTTCCAATAAGATATGTGGTTAGCGCTTGCTCTTTTTTCGGCATTATTGCTGGGTATGTACGATGTAAGTAAAAAAGTATCGCTTCAGAATAATGCAGTAGTTCCTGTTTTGCTCACATCGGTGCTGTTCTCGTCATCCATATTGTTGCCGTTTTTAATTATTTCGCGTGTTCAGCCTGAATGGCTTCAGAATACTCCCTTCTTTGTACCTACAGTCGATTTTACTACACATTTGTACCTTGTGTTAAAGGCGGTTATCGTGCTTACATCCTGGCTTTTTGCTTATTTTGCCATGAAACATCTGCCTATTACCATTGCGTCGCCTATCAAGGCTACCCAGCCGGTATGGGTGGTGATTGGCGGAATGCTGATTTTTGGAGAGAAATTATCTGGTTTTCAGGCTATAGGGGTAGCTATTACGCTGGTATCGTTTTTCATGTTCTCGTTTGCCGGCAAAAAAGAGGGGTTTGAAAAAGGTGAATCAAAATGGATTTGGTTTATTGTGATGGCTACGCTTACCGGAGCTGTAAGCGGGCTTTATGATAAATACCTGCTACACAGGTTTGATCATATGGCTGTGCAAACTTATTATACATTTTATCAGGCACTTATCATGGCTGTTATTACACTACTGCTGTGGTATCCCGGCCGAAAAAAAACAACTCCGTTTACATTTCGGTGGTCAATAGCTTTTATTTCGATATTTCTGGTAGCAGCCGATTTTGCATATTTCTACGCACTTACCATACCCGATTCACTTATATCTGTAGTTTCGACTATGCGCAGGGCTGGTGTTGTAGTTCCGTTTTTTTACGGAGCGTTGGTAATGCGCGATAAAAATATGAAGATGAAAATTATTGATATGATAGGCGTTATTTTAGGGATGATTTTTCTGTTTCTTGGCTCTTAAAGTCAAAAAAATATTCTGATTCTCAGAAGTATAAAGCATAAATGTAAGCCTCTTGAATAGTTTATGAAAATTTCAGGCCGAATTATTTGATATTTAGAAAGAAAGTTTGTAATTTTGCAAGCCCGAATAAAAAACTGAAAATAAAAAACAAATTAAGATATGAAAAGCGGAATTCACCCAGAAAATTATCGTACCGTAGTATTCAAAGATATGTCTAATGGCGATACTTTTTTCTCACGTTCAACTGTAAATACGAAAGAAACTATCGAGATCGATGGCGTTGCATACCCTATCGTAAAACTTGAAATTTCAAGTTCATCACATCCTTTCTACACTGGTAAATCTAAACTGGTGGATACTGCAGGACGTGTTGATAAATTTATGAACCGCTACGCTAAGCGTATGGAAGGTAAGAAATAATAAAGAAATTTATTATTCGAAATGATTTTTTTTGAAAGAGGCTGACTCATTTTATTTTGAGTCAGCCTCTTTTTATTTATGGTTATTGAACTACTTCACTTTTCAGCGCTTCTCGCATTTTCCTGATAATGTCAAGCTTTTTTGTGTCTACATCCTTGCGTTGTGCCGGGCGGTAGAGGTTAGCGTACTTGCATTTTGCCGGTCTGATACACTTAAACGGATGGTTCATAATATCATCCATGGTACCTTGAATGTTTACCCCAAACTTAATAGGTAGGGGCGAGTCGGTAACAGAGATATGATACTTGAAAGTCATGTCTAAATTATGTCGGCCATCTACTACCGCCTTGTATTTATCCATCACTATCTGGAAAGGATAAATGTCTACTTCGTTTCTGAAAATTGTAAATTCGGCATTTAAACTATCAATCTTATTTTCGGTTTTTTTATTGAAGCGAAGTATTTTAGCTATTTCAGAGAATGTTTCACCATCCATCAGTACCAGATTATCTCCTCTGATTGACGATGCGCCAATCAGTGTCGATTTCTTGAGGTTATACATAGAGTCCATATTGGTTTCTAAAGCAAAATGAAATTCTGCTTTTCCTCTGAACGAACGTAACATAGGCATAATGGTATCTACATCTGGTATCATGCTCAGCAGTTCGGGTATCTCAATATCCAGAATATGAAGATTGATACCTGCATATAGATGATTCCGACGAGGCGATTTGTACATAGATGTAATTTGCATACGGGCGGCGGATGTGGTAAACCTTAAATCTTCAAGAGCCAATACACCGTCTTTAACGTATATATCGCCAAGTATGTTGCTGGCAGAGTCAAATCCGAGTAGGGCTTTGTCTATTTTAGCGTGCAATTTCAGGTCTACCCCTTTGGGTACCATGTAAGGTCCGGTGGTGGTCGATGAGCTATCTGCTACGGCCTGAGCGGTTGCGGTGGTGTCGGCTTCGCCAAACCCACTGGTCATATCTATGAGTTGATATACGTCAGTTGTGTTGGATGTAAAGTCAAAATCACCTTTCAACAATCCTTTGTCGTGCATAAATTCATCTACATTCCAAAGCTTGCCTACTAGCTTAAAGTCTGATTTTCCAATGGTCATTCTACTGTCAGTGATATTGTAAAAATCGGGGGTGAAGTCCATTTTGATAGCTGGAATATGTATTTCGTCGTTGATGCCGGCTATCACCACTTTGCCCTGATTCATGGCCACGTTGCCTTTGGCTTGCCATTGTTGTAAAGCGTTGGTGGCTTTGTCGTCATATACAAGATTTGTGTTGATGTTCATGTCGTTGGCACTGAATTGCTGTGAGCCCATGGCGGCGTTAATGGTGCCGGTGGTGCCCCGGATATCGAATGCCGGATTGGCCGGATTTTTCTTCGATGGTAACATGGAGAATCGTCCTTTGGGGTAGGCAATTACAGCTGAAGTGGTGTCGTCCATGATGGCTTTTACCTTGGCTATATCAAAATCGCACACCACCGAAGGCATCGAAACTGAATCGCTGAAATTCATTTTCAGATCAAGGTTTCCGTTCGATTTATCGAGTAAGGCCTGCATTCCGTCCATCGAACCTGTCAGGTGGTCGAACCTGAATCCACATAAAATATTGTTCATCTGGTCGGTTTTGGTCAGGTCGGATGTTTGGGTTTTTATATCGGCATTCAGTATGGTGGCAGACATGCCTTTGCCCTGATTGTATTTCAACTTATCGGCCCACAACGAGGCATCGATAAATCCGGTTTTGCTGCTTTTTTTGTTGGGAATAGCCACAGCCAGTTTTGCTTTGTTGGCATACATGGAAATAGAATCATAAACAAGCCCCAGATTGGTGACGTCAAAATTACCGCCGATATTCATTTTGGTCAGATTCGCATTCATGGCGTCAGACAGCATGAATTTTACGTTGGCAGTTCCGTTGGCGTATCCCTCCAGACCGATATTCATGTCTTCGGGCATCATAGGTTCCAACTCAGGCAGATTCAGTTTCATTTTCATGCTCAGATCAAAAAGCATATCGTCGCTCAGGATATAATTAATCAGTCCGGTGGCATCTACCTGCGAACGTCCGGTTTTGGCATGTACTTCATTGAGCACTATTTTCGAATCCCGTTCGTTATTCATATTTAGCTTCACATCAGCATTCCCGGCCAGGTCGTACAGTTTATAAGGTAAAGCATTGTACTCAAATGTACCGCTGTCAAGTATAGCGTTTACATCAATTAGAGGTAAACTCTTTTCGTTGACAATGCCCTGAACACTACCTGTAGCAGATACAAAGCCATCTAACTTCATCCCATCGAGCGCCGAGGTGTAAGCGGCTGGGATTAATTTCAACAGTGGGGCAAGACCATATTTTTCAGTACTGAAAGTGAGGTCGGTTCGTATATCGTCATTTGTTTTGCTCATGCCTATCTGGCCATCTAAGGTAGCTTTAAGTCCGTTAAGTTCCAGTTTGGCGTCGGCAAGTGTGGTCAGCAGGTTATCAAAGTCGTATTTTACAGGAACTGCTAATTTGATATTGGCATCTTTCACATAATCAACACTATCCATTTTAAACGATACCTTGTTGGCATCGGCATTCAGCTTAGCATTCAGTACATTGCCGGTCATATCCAGCTGCATATCAGCATTCATATCGGCAAGCGATGCTTTCATGTCGGTCGATAAGTCCAGATAAGACACTTTTGCATTGCGAAGTTTGATTGCGCTTATATCAATTTTTTTAAACGGATTGCTGAAAGCTGAAGTGTCTTTGGCTGTGGTATCGGGTACCATTACATCGTAATTGGCTTTACCGTTTTTATCTACAAAAGCGTTTACGGCGACATCGCTGAGAGTAATTTCTCTCATAATCAATTCGTTCCTGTTCCATAAAGCTTTAAAGTCGAGTGCAGCAGTAGCCTGATGCGCCGCCAGCAAGGTGTCGTTAGGAGCGCCGTTAACGGGGTTGACAAGATTTACACCCTCTATTTTCAGACTAAATTCAGGAAAGGTGCTGAAAAAAGTCAGTTCTACCTCACCTATATCTGTCTGGCAGGTTAAGTATTTGGCCGCCTGTTCGCGAACCATTGGGGTAAGTCTTGACGGTGTAAACACAATCCACACTACTATACTTATAGCAACAATAAGCAGGACTAATAAGGATAGCAGGCTTATCAGACTAATTTTCAAGGCTTTTTTCATTGCAGTAGGTTTTATTATTGTTTGGTAAACGTATATTTCGTTCCACTTAACTCATCCTTATACTCCAGCGTTGTTGAAGTAAGTTTGGTTATCGTATATACTTTGGTTACCGTAGCTCCGCTTATATCCATCTGTAAAATGTGTGTCAGGTCCGATTGGTCGAGTACCCAGGTGAATTTAGTTCCTTCGGCTTCGGTAACATCGTCGGCGGTGTCCCAGGTTGCGCCGGAGCCTGTGTTGTCGTATCTATAGTACAGTGTTCCTGATTTCCACTTCCCGATTAAAAGGGCTTCGTCGTACGATTCTACAGGAGCACATGATACTATGGTAACAATTATAGTAAGGATAATGGCAGAATACAAAGATATTCTTTTCATAAGGCATTGATATTTAGATGTTTTATTTGTTTGCTTACAAAGGTAAAAATTTTATGGTTAAAAATCAAATATATACACCGCAAATATTCATAATTTGCGGTGTATAGTTTAATTTCGATGACTACAAAAAAGCTGCCAGAAATTTTATCGAAATATATAAAATCAGTTTTTATTCCTGAGTAGCTTCATCTTCGGTTGGTTTATACCATGTTATACGTTTCGAGAAATACATGATGATAGCCAGTATTACAAATAATCCGATACTGCCAATAAGCAATGCTACGTTTTCGAGTTGAAGCACTACGTAAAGGAAAATATACAACAGTGTAAGCAATAAGCCTAAGATGGCTGTAGGAATACGATTTTTGAAAATACTGTGAGAATAACTGGTAATGAGGGCTATAATGGCTACTGATGCACTGATATATGCCCACCCGAAACCAATCTGTTCAGACAAAGACAGTAGCAGACTATAAAACAGTATAAGCGCAAGACCTACAAGTAAATACTGTACAGGGTGGATTCTTTTGCGGGTAATAAGTTCTACAAAAAAGAAGAGTAAAAATGTTAGGCCGATAAACAAAATGGCATATTTTGCTGAGCGCATATTCTGCTGATAATGATCAATGGTATCAACAAGATTTACGCCGAACTCCGTGTCGACAAAGGCAGAAGCAGTGTTATCAATCCATCTTTCGGGAATAGCTCTGTTGAAGTGTAATACGGTCCATTGCGCTGCAAATCCGTTTTTATCTATCTGATAGTCTGGCGAGAAACTGCCTGTAAATCCCGGAGCTTGCCAGGCACCGCTAACTTTTACCTGAGTGGTTTTACCCATGGGTACAAAGTTGATGTTTGAGCTGCCTTTAAGTTTCATTGTACAGTTAAATTTCAGGTTGTTACCTTCGCTGATGCTTTTTCCATCAGGCCAGATAATGAGGCTGTTGCCTATGGCATCCTGATAAGCATTGCCTGTGCCGGCGGTCATGTGTTTTCCATTCATTTCAAAATCAATGCTGGAGCTAACACCTCGTAAATCGCTTAATCCCAGACGTATGTAAGTTTCGTCCCAATGAACCTGAGCTATGTCGGCACCATTCAGGTTTATGGCCGGAAAATTGCCTGTGATTTTTATATCGCTGTTGTAAAGAATAGTTTTGTAGATGCTGAAATGACGTACTTCCGGAAAAAGTTTTACATCGTAGTTCAGCTGCTCCGGTGCAAGATACAGGTTGTGTTTAACTTGTACCTGTTTCTTGTTATTGTCGGTGGTATAAACCGTGTATGGTACAACAAGCACCGGCCCGGTAAGCGTTTGTGCCTGACTCCATTTGTCGTTGATTTTCAGGATGGTTTCGTCGCTTCGTTGCTGGCGTTCGCGAATAAGATCCTGAACCAGAAAGCCCGGTATCAGCAGTAACAGCGATAGAAAACCTATCACAAATGCTTTTAATGTAATTGACTGACTGATTTTTTCAGTAATTTTTTGTTTTGTTTCCATTGTTTTTTTGTTTAAGAAGTTATTGTTGTTTTTTTGTTATATAGAGTACTTTGAAATTCAAAGTTTAATTTTAAAAAAAATTATTTCAGAAACTCTTCCAGAGCATTGAGATGCTCTACAAAGCGTTCTTTTCCCAAAGCTGTGATGGCGTATTGGGTATTTGGCTTTCGGCCAATAAATTGCTTGGTGGATATTATATAATCAAGACTTTCGAGGGCTTTGAGATGACTGGCTAAGTTGCCATCCGTCGCATCCAACAACTCTTTCAGGGTGTTGAAGTCCACTGTGTCGTTAACCATGAGCACCGACATGATGCCCAGGCGGATGCGACTTTCGAACGCTTTATTCAGGTTGGCAATGATGTTTTTCATTCAAAGGAGGTTTTATTTTTTTAAATCGTATTTCCGGTACATGGCAAATCCGTAGATTATATGGCATAATCCAAATCCGATTGTCCAAAAAATAATGCCGTTGTGCATAAATATTGCTGCCAGTAAGCCAAGTATTATTTCGGTTATTCCCAAATAATGTATTTCGTTGTATGTGAATTTTGAAACATTGACCAATGCTAAACCATAAAACAAAAGGGTGGCTGAAGCTACCATTTCAACATCGCCCCGCAATAGAAAAATAAGCGAAAATATTCCTCCGGATAAAAGCGGAATGGCCAAGTGATACAGGAGTTTGTATGTTACGTTATTGAATATCTTTTGTTTGCTTTTACGTGCCTTTTTCCACGAGAAGTAGAACGCATAGCTTAATGACAGAATTAGCACCAGCATGGCATCGGCAAGCATAATCATGGTTTCCTGAAAACGATTGTAATCCGTTGCCGAGGGGTCGCGCAGGAGATAAAAATAGGCAAATGCTGCTCCACAAATAGCTGTGGCTCCCGCAAGTATCCCCGACATGCCGCTTAAAGACAGGAACTTGGTGGATTTCTCCATCATTTCGCGTATTGCTTTCAGATCTTCTAATTGTTTTTCCATATATTTAGTGGAGTAATAAAAAGTACTTTGAGATGCAAAGTAAAACTAAATTTTTTATATAAAAAAATAATTCACACTATTTAACAGGTGTGTAAATAAATGCAAGGCACTTATCTTACAACAAAATTAAAAATAATTCAGGACGGTTTTATTTTAAAATAAGCTCGCCGAAGAACTCTGGCCTGTGAAAATCGGGCTTTTCGGTCTTAATCGGATTCCACGAAACAAAGTGCGGGCTATCCGTTTTGTCGGCACATTTATAAAAGTTTCCTTCAAGTTTTTCGGGTATGTCAGTGGGTTCAATGCCCATCAACTCAAACGGAATTTCTACCGTTACTTCCCACTCAAATATTCCCTGCATCTCGTTTCGGGCGCGGTTGCCGATAGATGGATACCGATGAATGGATTTAAGTTCATTCGGGGTCAGTGGTATAACGTCGGTATTACGCCCACGTCTTTTGGAGGCCGAGCAAGTGCCTATACAATTGAATTCAAAGTTATAATAAAAATCGTCGTCGGGCAGCTTGCAGAAAAACTCAACGCAACTGTCTTCGTGTACCGGGCTTTGATCGGTGGAGTAAACGGCTTTCAGTAAATTACCATGCACATAAAACCTGATGAAAATACTTGTACGGGAACGGGCTATGTTGAAAAAAGTAATTGGTTTATAGGGATATTGAGCGAACCAGTTTACCGATTCTATGGCATCGGACTTACCTTCGTCTTCGAGAATGGTAGCTGCTAAGGAAATTTCGCAGTCGCTGAGTGCCTCAATGAATGGAACAACGATACTTTTCATACGACTTAAATTATAATTTTCTGCAATTATACTAAATTTTTTTGAAATCTGTGCGTTAATTATAGTCAATTTTTCTAAGATTGTAAGTGTGTTCTGTCAATTTGTAATTTTGAATAATTATGTGTATTTTTGAAAATTATATATAGTAAATTTGTATGTGATGTAATTGAAATTATTGAAGTAATGGTAGTTAATGAGATAATTGAGGTTGCGAAAGTATTTATATAAAGGAGATTAATAACATTATTTATTTAAAAATGAAGAAGAAAATAGTTACGCTTATGACTGCAATTACGGTTACCGGCACTATTCTGGCCGGAAATCCGCTACTGGAGACCTACAAAACTCCGCATCAAACCATCCCGTTCGATAAAATCAAAATTGAACATTATATGCCTGCTTTTGAGGAAGCTATGAAGGTGAACAACAAGGAAATACAGGCAATTATTGACAACAAACAGACTCCAACTTTTGAAAATACCATTGTGGCTCTCGAAAAAAGTGGCTCGTTGCTCAACAAAGTAGCTTCGCCGTTTTTTAATTTGATGAGCGCCGAAACAAGCGACGAACTTCAGGATATTGCCATGAAAGTTCAGCCTCAGATTACTGAGCATTACAACGCTATTCGTCTGAACGAAAAACTGTTTGCCAGGGTAAAGGCTGTGTACGATACCAAAGACAAGCTAAAACTGACTCCGGAACAAAAAATGTTGCTGAAAAACACCTACGAAGGCTTTGCTGATAATGGTGCTAACTTGTCGGAAAAAGATAAGGAAACATACCGCGCTTTGTCAACCGAGATGAGCATGCTTACGCTTAATTTTGGTCAAAATGCGCTGAAAGAAACTAATAAATGGAATCTGCTGATTACCAATAAAGCGCTTTTGTCGGGCTTGCCACAGGATGTTCTGGATATGCTTGCCCTGAACGCCAAAAAGGCCGGAAAAGAGGGCTGGTTGCTCGACCTCAAGGCTACTACCTATGGCCCGGTGATGAAATATGCCGATAACCGCGATCTGCGTCGTGAGTTATATATGGCTTACGCTACCCGTTGTATGCAGGGTGGTGAATTCGACAATCAGGAAATTATCCGAAAAATTGCCAATACGCGCCTGAAAATAGCTAACCTGCTTGGCTATAAATCTTATGCTGATTATGTGCTGGTGAAACGTATGGCCGAAAATAAGGACAATGTATACAAATTGCTCAATCAGTTGCTGGATGCTTACAAACCAGCTGCGCTGAAAGAATATGCTGATGTTCAGGCTTATGCCGATAAAAATGGCGCTTATTTCAAAGTGCAGTCATGGGACTGGTCTTATTATTCGGAAAAACTGAAAGCCGAAAAATTTGACCTTACCGATGAAATGCTGAAACCTTATTTTGAACTTGAAAATGTAAAGAAAGGGGTGTTCGGCCTGGCTACCAAGCTCTATGGAATTAAATTTGTTAAAAATCCATCTATCCCGGTTTATCATCCTGAGGTGGAGGCTTTTGATGTGATTGACGAAAAAGGTAAGTTCCTTGCTGTACTTTATACTGATTTTCATCCGCGCGATGGTAAACGTGCCGGTGCATGGATGAACGATTTCAAGGCTCAGTCCATGGACGGAAAAACCGATAGCCGTCCGCATATCACCATCGTAATGAATTTTACCCGTCCTACCGAAAGCAAGCCGGCTTTGCTTACTTTTGACGAAGTTACTACGTTTTTGCATGAGTTTGGCCACTCGCTACACGGTATGCTTACCAAATGTACTTACGAATCGCTTTCGGGTACCAGCGTATATCGCGATTTTGTAGAGCTGCCATCGCAGGTAATGGAAAACTGGGCTTCGGAAAAAGCTTTCTTAGATGGTTTTGCCGTACATTATAAAACAGGCGAAAAAATTCCGGCTGAATTAGTTAAGAAAATTAAAGATGCTGAGAATTTCAATGTGGCTAATTTTTGTTTGCGCCAGTTGAGCTTCGGACTGTTTGATATGGCCTGGCACACCATTGAAACTCCTTATACAGGCGAGGTAATTAAAATGGAAAAAGAATCCATGGCTCCTACACAAATATTGCCGGTAATAACCGATGCTGCTACGGGTCCTACATTCAGCCACATATTTTCAGGCGGTTATGCTGCCGGTTATTATAGCTATAAGTGGGCCGAAGTACTCGATGCCGATGCTTACTCCGTATTTGTGAAAAACGGAATTTTTGATAAAAAAACGGCTGCTTCGTTCCGCGAAAATATCTTGATGAAAGGTGGAACAGAACATCCGATGACGCTTTACAAACGCTTCCGTGGCCAGGAACCTACCATAGATGCTTTGCTGAAACGTAACGGTATCGCTTTGTAAACAAAAACTTAAACACGTGGGTATGCTATACTCACGTGTTTTTTTCTAATAGCCATTCATCTCGATAAATAATTTATTTTTAATACTTAAATATATTATGAAATTTAAAAATGCTATTATGACTCTTGTTGCAGTAACTTTGTGTGCCTGTAATTCAAATCCCGTGTACAAAAGTTATGAGGAGTACCCCGTGTATGACGGTAGTGATTTGGAGCTGACGTATACGCCCCGAACGAGCAAATTCAGAGTATGGGCACCTACGGCCACTGAAGTAAAATTGTTGTTGTACGACAATGGAGCTGAAGGGGCTGCTTATGAAACGCTTGATATGAAACGCTCCGACGAAGGTACATGGCTAAAGGAGATTGAGGATGATTTGAAAGGTAAGTTTTACACTTTTCAGGTACGAATAGGCGAAAAATGGCTCGACGAAACTCCGGGTATGTGGGTAAAAGCTACCGGCGTGAATGGCAAAAGAGCCGCCATTCTGGATATGGCAGACACTAATCCGGATGGATGGGAAAATGATAAACGCCCTGAACAAGTTAATTTTACGGACATTGTGCTTTATGAAGTGCATGTACGCGATTTTTCTGTATCGCCCAATTCGGGAATGAAAAATAAGGGAAAATTCCTGGCTTTTACCGAAACAGGAACTAAAAATACGGCTGGCGAAGCTACCGGCATCGATCACCTGAAAGAGTTGGGTGTAACGCATGTACACTTGCTACCTGCTTTTGATTATGCATCGGTAGACGAAACCCGATTGAATGAGAAAAAATATAACTGGGGTTATGATCCGCTGAACTATAATGTGCCCGAAGGTAGTTACGCTACTAATCCGTATGATCCCGCCTGTAGAATCAAAGAGTTTAAACAAATGGTACAGGCGCTTCACAAAGCCGGAATACGTGTGGTGATGGATGTGGTATACAATCATACCTTTACGGGCGAAAAATCGCATCTTAATCTGCTGGCGCCCGGATATTTTTACCGGATGAATGCTGATAGCACGTGGTCGAATGCTTCGGGCTGCGGCAACGAAACAGCCTCGGAAAGGGCTATGATGCGAAAATTTATGATAGAATCGGTGGTACACTGGGCTACCGAATATCATGTTGATGGTTTTCGCTTCGATTTGATGGGCATTCACGATATTGAAACCATGAACGAAATACGGGCTGCGCTCGATAAGGTTGACACCTCAATATTTATTTATGGCGAAGGTTGGACAGCTGCCGGGTCGCCTTTGGCCGAGGAAAAACGCGCGCTGAAGAAAAATGCCAAGGAGCTTGATAATATAGCCGTTTTTAGCGATGATATACGCGATGCGCTGAAAGGTAGCTGGATGCACTCCGAAATTCCGGGATTTGTTTCGGGTACCGATAGTCTGGAAGAAAGCGTGAAATTTGGTGTGGTGGGTGCTACACAACATGCACAGGTAGATTATACCAAACCTATTTACTCCAAAGCTCCTTATGTAAATAATCCTACTCAGATAATCAACTATGTTTCGTGCCACGATGATATGTGTCTGGTTGATAAGCTTAAGGAGTCGAAACCCGAAGGCGCAACCGACGAAGAGTTGGTGCGATTCAATAAACTGGCTCAAACAGTTGTGTTTACTTCGCAAGGTGTGCCATTTATTTATGCCGGCGAAGAAGTTTACCGTAACAAGAAAGGGGTTCATAACACATACCAGTCGCCAGATTCCATCAACCAGATAAACTGGGACAACAAAACAAGTTATAAGGATATTTTTGATTATTATAAAGGGCTTGTGGCGTTGCGCAAAACTCATCCGGCTTTCCGCATACCTAAGCAGGATATGATTCAGCAGAATTTGCAGTTTATTGATTCGCTGGCTCCTAATGTGGTGGCGTTTACGTTGAACAATCATGTAAATGGCGATACATGGAAAGATATTCTGGTTATTTATAATGGAAACCGCAAAGCTGTAAGTGTACAAATTCCCGAAGGCAAATGGAACTTGGTTTGTCACGATGGCAAAATTGACCTGAATGGTTTTGCTCCGGTAGAAAAAAACACTTTTAAAGTTGAGCGCTCATCGGCCAGTATATTGTATAAGCAGGATTAAGAGAGTTGTTTTCAATATCGAAGTTCTGAAAGAGCGAAACAAGAATTAGGTAAAAGCATCTGAGAAATTTGCTTAGGTGTAACTTGATTCAGAAAATAAAACTATCTGTATCATGTGGCGAAAAAAGAAATCGGACAGGCCACTAAAAGAAAACTTTATAAACAGATAAGGACTAAATGCTTTCAGGGTATGATACCTGAGATTTAATAGATAAAAATACGTAAAACTAATTTTTTTAAAAACTAAAAATGCAGGAAGAAGAAAAAATTACCGGTCTGCCGGAAAATGCGTCGCGGGAATTGCAACCGGGCGAAGAGTACAGACCATTACTCTCGCCGGATAAAGTTTATGCTGAGGTTAATACCCGCTCTGTGAGTTTAGGTGTGCTGATGGCTATAATATTCTCGGCAGCAGCAGCTTATCTTGGTCTGAAAATAGGTCAGGTGTTCGAAGCAGCTATTCCTATTGCCATTATTGCTGTAGGTTTGTCGAGCGCGTCGAAACGTAAAGGTGCTTTGGGCGAAAATGTTATTATCCAGTCTATCGGTGCGAGTTCCGGAGTTATTGTGGCAGGGGCAATTTTTACTTTGCCGGCATTATATATTTTGCAGGCTAAGTATCCCGATATTACGGTTAGTTTTATGCAGGTTTTCCTGAGTTCATTGTTGGGCGGCGTGTTGGGTATTCTTTTTCTGATACCGTTCAGGAAGTATTTTGTGTCGGATATGCACGGTAAGTATCCTTTCCCCGAAGCCACTGCCACTACACAGGTGTTGGTGTCGGGCGAGAAAGGTGGCGATCAGGCTAAACCGCTTATTATGGCAGGTGTTATCGGAGGTTTATACGATTTTATCGTGGCCACATTCGGCACATGGGCCGAAACGGTAACTACGCGCATTTTACCTTTTGGAGAACATCTGGCCGATAAAGCCAAGTTAGTTTTCAAAAACAACGTAGGCGCTGCTGTGTTAGGACTTGGTTATATCATCGGTTTAAAATATTCGGCCATAATAGTAGCCGGTTCGGCGCTTGTATGGTTTGTAATAGTTCCGGTATTGCCAGTACTGGGCGATAGTTTTGCACAACTGCTTAATCCCACGTTTACTGGTACGTTGGCATCGGTAGCTCCCGAAACTATTTTCAAGGAATTTGCCCGTCATATTGGCATTGGTGGTATAGCTATGGCCGGTATTATAGGTATTATCCGTTCCTGGGGCATTATCCGCAGTGCAGTAGGTCTGGCATCTAAGGAATTTAAAAGTAAAGGTCATGCTGTAAGTGCCGAAGTTAAACGCACTCAACGCGATTTATCGATGAAAATTATTACCATCGGAGTAATACTGGCGCTTATCACTACCTTCGTTTTCTTTTATTTCGGAGTAGTCGATTTCAATTTGCTCCATGCCATTGTGGGTATTCTTGTAGTTGCAGTTATAGCCTTTTTATTCACCACCGTTGCTGCCAATGCCATAGCCATTGTGGGTACCAATCCGGTTTCGGGAATGACGTTGATGACCCTTATTCTGGCTTCGGTAATTATGGTAGCTGTAGGGCTGAAAGGTACTGCCGGAATGGTAGCTGCCCTTGTAATAGGCGGTGTGGTGTGTACAGCGCTTTCCATGGCAGGTGGCTTTATTACCGACCTGAAAATTGGTTATTGGATTGGTACCACGCCTGCTAAGCAGCAAACGTGGAAGTTCCTGGGTACACTTGTGTCGGCTGCCACGGTGGGTGGTGTTATCATGATTCTGAATAAAACTTATGGCTTTACAGGCGACAATGCTTTGGTAGCTCCACAGGCTAATGCCATGGCTGCCGTTATCGAACCGCTGATGTCGGGTGCCGGAGCTCCCTGGTTTTTGTATGCCATTGGTGCTGTTATTGCTATCATACTTACGTTTTTCAAAGTGCCTGCACTGGCTTTTGCATTGGGGATGTTTATCCCGATGGAACTCAATGCTCCTTTGTTGGTAGGTGGCATCGTTAGTTGGTATGTTTCTACCCGTTCCAAAAACAAAGAACTCAATACGGCTCGTCACGAAAAAGGAACTTTGCTGGCTTCGGGCTTTATTGCCGGTGGTGCTTTGATGGGTGTTGTAAGCGCGGGGCTGCGTTTTGGTGGCGTGGACTTAATGAATGCTGAATGGGCCGAAAGTAATGGTGCGCAATGGCTTGGATTAGTTATGTACGGCGCTATTATCGGCTACCTTATCTGGGACTCTATGCGGGCTAAACTTACAAAATAATTAGCCATCAACAGCAGGATTATTACCATATGAACAAATGCCCCGGAAAAGCTAATTGTCCGGGGCATTTTATTTTTTTTAGGTATTTATTTCGAGGTGTAAGCTACCAGCATCCATACCATTTTTTCCTGTTCTTTAAGATAATCGCTCATCAAAGTAACTGTGGTATCATCGCCTGCCGCGGCAGCCAGTTTCAGTATATTTCGTTCCGACCTGATAAACAGGCTATAAGTTTCGAGCACGTGTGCCAATCCGGCATCACCGCTTGTTACATATCCACTTTCCTTTACCTGCGATGTTTTCAGATATTCGCTGAAGTTATGAGCAGGCACACCGTCGAGCATCAGTATGCGTTCTGCTATTTCATCTACCTTTTCGGCAGCATCATCGTACAGTTTTTCAAATTGTGAATGAAGTACGAAAAAATCTTTTCCTTTTACATTCCAGTGAAAACCACGAAGGTTAGTGTAAAATACCTGATAGTCGGCTAATAATTGTTGTAAAGCTTCAACTACTTTTTGAGATGCTACTGCATCTAATTTTGTGAAATCTAATGTTTTCATAACTGT
Organism: Bacteroidota bacterium; assembly: GCA_017860345.1. Classification (GTDB taxonomy): domain Bacteria; phylum Bacteroidota; class Bacteroidia; order Bacteroidales; family Paludibacteraceae; genus Paludibacter. The sequence continues at coordinate 63,677 of JAFNAV010000033.1, forward strand.
TTGATTTTTGATATTTATTATTATTTGTTTCAATTTTGATATGACAAAGATAAAGCTAATGTCTATATAAAGCAAATAGATATTAATTATATCAATATAGACGGTTTTTTGATATAAATAACTAAGGGTGGGACACGCTAAGAGTGAATAATAAAATGACTTAATTTCAATTTATTATTCAAAGTTTACATGCCATTGGCCGGTTAGCCGATGTGTGGGTGTTTTCGGGATTTTTTTCGGAGAAAGCTCCATACGAACTGTTTTGTCGTACTAAGCTTTGCCTCCGGATATGTAATATCAAATATCAATATTCTTATATTGAGATGGTTTTACGCCAAACTCATTTTGAAAACATTTTGTGAAATAGCTCGTAGTGCCGAAGCCAACTAAGCTGGCAACTTCGGATACAGGTAACCCTTTTTGGAGCAATTGAGCAGATTTCTTGAGACGAACGGAACGAATAAACTCGCTTGGAGTTTGCCCTACAATAGCCGACAATTTGCGATATAATCCTGTTCTGTCCATATACAAGTCTTTACTGAGTTGTTCAACACTATAGGAGGTATTATCCATATTTTTTTCAATATGCTGAAGTGCATCTTTAATCAGTTTTTTATCAACATGAGTTGAGGTCAAACTGTCCGGGTCAATGCTAATCTCATTTTTGAAAAGTATCTTGCGTTGGTCTCTTTGTTCAATCAAATGCTGTATCTGTAGCAGCAATATGTTCATGTTAAATGGCTTTGATATATAAGCATCGGCTCCGGCTTCAAAACCCTCTATCTGAGCTTTGTCGGATGTTTTGGCGGTAAGCAATATCAAAGGAATATGAGAAGTTAAGATGTTCTTTTTTAATTGTTGACAGAGTTCGGTTCCCGACATCTCAGGCATCATCACATCTGTTATCACTAAATCCGGTTGTGAATTTATAGCACATTCAAGTCCTTCTTTTCCGTTACTTGCTGTAATAATGCTGTATTTATCAGATAGTTCGGTTTGCAGGAATGTTCTGAACTCATAATTATCCTCAACGATAAGTAGTTTTAAAAGATGGTTGCCGGTAATAGCCTCTTTTTCCGGATCATTATATTCATCCGGTTGAAGATTGGTAGGTATATTTACTG